>CAZTTY010000014.1:2075-59115 GCA_964616815.1 uncultured Gemmatimonadaceae bacterium
CCGGGCCCGCCCCACCACCGGGGCGGGGCCGCCCCATTGGCCCCCCCCCCCTCCGCGTTGGAGGTCCGTCGTCACCAGCCGCTCAGTCGGCCCCGAGATCGCGCGGGAGCCGCGACCGGAGATGCCACATCGCGCGCGCGAGCGCGTTCTCCACCGACTTCACCTGGATGCCCAGCTCGCGGCCGATCTCCCTGTAACTCATACCATGGAACCAGCGAAGCTCCAGCACGTGTCGCATACGCGGCGGGAGCTCTTCGATGGCGCCGCGAAGGAGCTCCTTCGCCTCGCGCCGTTCCAGGTTCTCATCGGGTGGACGCGGACCCGCCGCCATGCCGGGCGTCCACCCCGTTGCGCTCCCCATCACGCGCACGGAATCCTCCACTCGACCGTGACGAAGATGGCTGATGCTCGCATTCCGGATGGACGTCTGAAGGTAGGGCACGAGCCGCGTTTCGGCGGGCAGCTCGAGTCGGTCGCGCCAGAGCCGCATGAACACATCCATGACGATGTCCTGCGCCACGCTCTCGGATGCGACTATCCTGGCTGCATATCGCGTCAGCCGCGGCGCGAGATGTCGGAAGAGAGCCTCGAACGCACGACCGTCTCCACTCCGCAGCTCGGCCGCGGTCGCGTCGGCGAACGGAGTGGGGGACTCGCTCTCCCGGGAAGTGTGCTGCATGATTGGCGCTCGATGTCTGTTTGTGCGCCGGGTGATCGCGAGCGGCGGTGGCCGCCGGCGGTCACGAAAGAACTATGTATATACCCCGTCGCTTTATCGACACTGGTACCATATTGTTTCGTGCGTGACTCGGAAGCTGCCGGGACGACGAGCGCTCGGAAAGATCATCCGGGATTTCCGCGAGCGTGACCGAAGATCGCTCTCCCAGGAGCGCTTCGCCGAGATCGCGGAGATCGACCGGACCTACTACGCCGGCATCGAACGGGGCGAGGGCAATCCAACCTTCGAGATGCTGTGGACTATCGTGTCCACACTCGGTATCTCGTGGCAGGAGTTCGGCCGCACGCTGGACGAGGACAAGACCCTGTGCAAACCTCCACCGCCGCGACGCTAGCCCCGCGAGCTTTGGCGCGCGCTGCCCGCCAGCGTGCTACACCCGTACTCGCCTCCGGAGCGCGGTACGACGGCGCGCCTCATCACGCTGCTCCGCCCGGCACACCCACGAGACTGGCCCCATGATACTATGTAAATACCCCGTGTGCAAGGCGACGGCAGACCGGGATCGCCGCGTATGAACAGAAACCCGAAAGGACGTCGCGCACTCGGCCAGGCGTTGCGGACGCTGCGGAGCAAGCATACCGGGGCACCCAGTCAGAACAAACTGGCGGCGGACAGCGGCGTGGATCGCACGCACTACGCGAGCATCGAGCGCGGCGAGGCCAACCCGACGTTCGAGGTGATCTGGGCGATCGTCGCCGGGCTCGATATAAACTGGGAGACTCTGGGCCGCGAGCTCGACAAACAGCCAGCGCTGCGCAAACGGCCCATCACGCGGGCCGACATGCCGGCGCCGAAACGCGGGGAATCGCGGGCGAAGTAACGGGGACCCGCACGGGGCCGCCACGATGGCACCCTCCTGCGCGATCCGCTACTCTTTGCCACTTCCTCTCCCACGAGTAGCGCCCCCTCACCGCCCCCGCTTGAACACAGCTATCACATCGCGCGTCTTGCCGTAGCCCTGCGTCGTGGTGAACACGTTTACCAGCTCCCACCCCGCCGAGCCGGCTTCGTCGAGCCGCGCGGTGAGCTCATCGGGATCGATCTTCCCGCCGAGGAAGCCGCCGGCAGGGAGGGCGATGGTCATGTATTCCCACTTCATGGTGGCTGCTCCGTGACTGGGGGAAGCGGTGCGTCGACCTCCCGGAGGAGGGGGGAGGCCGACGCAGGATCCCTTCAAACTACCACAGACCCGCCTTCACTCCAGCATACAGACTGCGATACTCGCCAGGATTCGCGGTCCACGGAATCGGGCCGTACCCGGTGAACGCCTCCACCGCGTACGTCTCATCGGTCACGTTCATCACGCGAACGAACAGTTCCGCGTGATCGGCTACCACGTAGCTCGCCCGCAGGTTGAGCACCTCGTAGCCATCGAAGCGGAAGCTCGCGGTGGGATCGAGCAGATAGCTGCCCATTCCCATCCACTCGAGCTGCACGCGGCCGCCGTTCATCACGCGCGGCTCCCAGGTGAGCGTGCCGTTCACCATCCGCCGCGGTGCCGCGTTCATCTCCTTGCCGGAGAAGTCGAGCTCCGACGATGGCCGCCACTTCTCGTACTGGTGCCGCGCGAAGGTCAGCGCTACATCGGCGCGGAGCTCGCTCGTTATCGCCAGGCCACCCGAGATCTCGATGCCGCGATGCGACGACTCGCCGTTGTTGGTCAGCGCGCTCACGCCGCTCGTGGCGCGGTAGCTGAGGATGTCGTTGTGCAGCTCCATGTAGTACGCCGCGATCTCGATGCGCGCGCGGCTGTTGCCGGTGCGCACGCCCACTTCCGTCGCTTCGACTTCCACCGGTTGTATGGTGACGGTGCTCGCCGAGCTTCCCTGCGAGAATAGCTGGTCCTCCGTGGGAACGCGGTAGCCTCGACGGTAACTCGCGTACACTTTGCTCTCGTCGCTGATCGAGTAGGTGATCCCCAGCTTCGGCGTGAGCTTGCGATATTGCAGCGTGGTGTCGGCCGGACGCCGGAAGTCGCCGGTCTGCACGGCCGGGAGCCGCGTGTGATAGTCGTAGCCCGCGATGTCGAATCTCACGCCGGCCGACACTCTGAGCCTGGGCACCGGATCGAACTCGAGCTGCCCGTACGCGGCGGCGCCGCGGTACGTCGCACGGTAGTCGTAGTGCGGCTCGCCCTCTGTGGACATGGCGACCCACTGGCCGTTCTCCTCCACCGGCGTCACCACCGGCACGCGGCGGTCGAGCGGGGAGTAGTCTCCGTCCAGTCCCGCGGTGAGCTCTCCGTTCAGAACGCCGAGCTCGCGGCGGAACTGGGCGAGCAGCCCGACGGACTTGAAGTCCACGTCCCAGATCACCGGATCGTAGCTCAGCATCCACGACGGCACGCGGTCGCTGTTCTGGTAGCGGAAGTACGGCGTGACGCTGAACGCGTTGCGCCCGATGCTCTGCTGGTACGATGTCGACGCGCGGAAGTTGCGCCAGCGATCGTACGCCACCGGATACGGATTGAAGAAGACGCGGTTCGCGAACTGGTCGGGATCCTGGCCGCCGGCCATGCGCGCATCGCGGCGGTTGTAGCTCACGATCGTTCTGAGCAGCGCGCCGTTGCCCGGGTCGGTGTCCCAGCGCACGCTCCCGCTGATGCGCCGGCTCGGGTCGCTGTTGCGGCCGTCGGTGTCGGCGAAGCCGCCCGTCACTCGCAGCCCGTGACGGCCGAACGTGCCGCCGGCCGAGAGCATGGCGCGGCGATATTCGTGCGGGCCGCCCTCGAGCGTGATGTCGGCCTCCGGCGTGAGCGGTGGCGCCGCCGTCACGAAGTTGAGCACGCCGGTCACGGCGTCCATCCCGTACGCCGCGGTGCCCGGCCCCTTCATCGCTTCCACTCTGCCGGTGTTGGCGAAGTCCACAGCGCCGATCAGCGCGGGCACGTAGAACGACGGCGGCGCGAAGGGGATCCCGTCTTCCATCAACAGGAAGGTGGCTTTGTAGCCGAGCGGGTAGCGCACGGCGTTGTGCGAGTCGGCGCCATCGAAAGCCACCACGTGCACCCCGGCCAGCCGGTTCAGCGACTCGGCGATGTGCGTCGGCCGCATCTCCTCGATCTCCTCGCCGGAGAGCACGCTCACCGTGGCGGGGAGGTCTTTCAGCTTCTCTTCCCTGCCGCGGCTGGCCGTGACTGTGGTGCCCTCGATGAGCGCGGCCTCTTCGCTCAGCGCGATGTCGAGCCGACGCGTGACGCCGGCGGCGACGGACACGTCGCCGGACCACCGGCGATAGCCGATGCGCTGCACCACCAGCGAGTGCGTGCCGGCCGGCACGCCCGTGAGCCTGAAGCGTCCGCGCGCGTCGGTCACGGCGCCGTGCATCTGCCCTTCGAGATACACGGTGGCGTCGCCGACCGGCGCGCCGTCGCGGGCGGTGATTACGGTTCCTTCAATACTGCCTGTGCTCTGCGCGATGGCCGGCACGGCCGCCGCGGCGAGCGCGAGCGCGGCGACCAGCGCGCCGCGCGATAGTGATATGCAATGCACTATGGTCTCCGTTTTCCTGTGAGGTTGCCACGCGGCGTGCACGCTACCGGGCGTCGTCCCGCTCCGCCCCGTCGTCTAGCAGCCGCTCGAGGTCGCCGTAGCGCGCCACTGCGGCACGCACGGCCACCACTCCGGCCCTGCTGAATCGGAAAGTCGCGTCCACCGTATCGCCCGGAGCGATGGGCCGGTGCAGACCGGTCACCATCCCGTGATACCCTCCCGGTGCGAGCCTCACGACGCCGCCCGCGGGAACGGGAATCGCGGCCACCGGCTCCATCATGACCGTCGCGCCCATCCCTTCGCCGTGCCGCATCTGCGTGTGCAGCTCCGCCCGGTCGGCGACGGACACGGCGAGCGCGACGAGCGTGTCGGCGGCGCCGGTGTGGTTGTCGACGGTGGCGTACAGCGCGGCCGGCGCGCCGGCGATCCCGCCGGCCAGGTACACGCGCGAGACCTCGAGCCGCTCCGCGCGCGACGGCGAGCCGGCACAGGCGGACGCAGTCGCGAAGCCCACTGCGGCGATGAGGATTGCCGCGACGACCGGCGGCCGTCGACGGTCTCCGAGCTGGTGCATGGATGCTCTCCCGATGGCGCTGCTGCCGCGGGCACGTACGCCGCGCCGCCGCGAGACGGGTCGTCTCGCGCGACGCACGCGTGCGTGCCGGCGTGCCGGCGGAGCGCCGCGACCGCCGGACCGGTTGCGTGGTGTTGCGTAGTGTGGTGAGCGTACCCTGGGAGCCGCCGCGCTCCGGAGGCGATCTCCGGTGCGCCGGCGCTCTACCGATCAGGCGAGGGGCGGGCCGTTCTGGAAGGGGAGCACATGCTGCCGCCAGACGGGCACGTAGCGATAGTCAGGCAGCCCGCCGTCGCGTGTGAAGGCGATGCGGGAGTCGAGCGCGGGCGTCGTCGCCGAACCCGGGAGCCCGATGGACGCGGCGCCGGTACAGCTACCGACGCAGTTGCAGTGATGCGAAGAGTGACCGCCGTCGTGGCCGGGGAGACCCGAGTCGTGCTGGTGTGTCGCGTCCTGCGAATGCGACGCGCCGCCATCCGCAACATCATGCCCGGTATCGCGCGAGAGCGCGAGCGCCAGCACGCCGTCGTGCATCGGGCAGCGATGCATGCCCGCCAGCGGCTCCGCCGTGAGAAACACGAGCAGCGCGGCGAGCAACGCCGCGAGAGCGCGAGAGAGGCGGGATCTGTGCATGGCCAGTGGAATGATAACCGCAGGTCGAGGGCCGGGTGCGGCACTAATGCAGCGGGCCAGGCATCGACGCGGGGGCCCGACCTCACCGATGTGGGGTCAGACCCCAATATCGAGTCAGGGAATCAATGCGTCGGCCGAAACGCCGAAGCGCTCACGAAGCTTCTGGATCTGCCCCAGCGAGAGTTGCCGCCGGCCGTTGAAGAAGTCCGATACTCTGCTTCGCCCACCCATGAGCGGCGCCAGTTCGGCGCGCGTCATGTCGTTCTGCTCCAGTAGGAAGTCCACGACCGACTGCGGCGTGCTGCGCTCGCCCATCGGGTAGTGGGCGTCATCATACGCTTCGACGAGCAGCGTCAGGAACTCGAGACGGTCTTCCTTCTCTCGTGACAGCCGGCCGCGATCGAGGAGTGCATCGATCTCGCTGACCGCCGCATCATACTCGCGTGCATTGCGGAGGACGTGCGGCCTCGTGAAGTCCAGGATCGGAGTTGGCATGAGCATTCCGTTGGCTCGAACCGGTGTCGAATGGGCGCTACCCGGGCCACGCAGGCGAGGCGCTCTGCGGCTAGAGATCGCCATCGTCATAGCTGGTATGGGTCATGACCTTCCGTATGTACAGCACGTGGAACCGGTACCGGATGTTGGCCGAAAGTCGATACTTGTTGCCGCCAATATTGAAGACCACCACTTCCCCGACGAAGCTGGTGGTGCCGAATGTACGCTTCACGTCCGCCGGTGTGCGCCAATCCACCGTCCGGACGATTCTGTACCAGTCGTCCAGCGGCCCGGCCGCATCGGCATGCTTCGTCGCAAAATCCCGGAGCTTCTTCCGGGAAATGATTCGCATGGCTTTTCGCTCGGGGGCGTGTTACCAATATGGTAACGCGTACACAGAATGTCAACGTGAATCGGGAAGGGCCCGGCCGCCACAGTCGCGATCGGCGTCAACGGCGCGTCAGAGAGCTTGGCGCTCGCCTCCTTGACACCCGCCGTAATTTGTAACAGTATTAGTTACATGAAATCCAGCTCCCGACTATCCGTCGCGCTCCACGCCCTCGCCCACCTCGCCGAGCAGCCCGACTCGCCGCTCACCTCCGGCGATCTCGCTCGCTGCGTACGGACCAATCCCGTGGTCATCCGGCGCACTCTCGCCGGGCTTCGCGACGCGGGCATGGTCGCATCCACTCCCGGACCTGGCGGTGGCTGGACACTCGCCCGATCCGCCGAGCGCATTTCAGTCGCCGATGTCTCGGCGGCGCTCGGCGAGCGGATTCTCCTGGCCGTGGACCTCGCGGGCGGACCCGGGTGCAGTATCCAGAAATCCGTTTCACACGTTCTCGATGGCTTTCTGGATGATGCAGAAGCTCTCCTGCAGAAGCAGCTCTCGCGCACCTCGCTCGCCGATCTCGCGGCGCAGGTGCGAGGGAAGCGGACTTGCACACACGTCATTCCCGAGTAAGAGGATCCCATGGACGACAGCCATCACACGAAGACCGACTCGCACGACGCGATCGTGATCGGCGGCGCCTTCGCTGGAATCGCCGCGGCTCTGCAACTCGCCCGCGCGCGCCGTCGGGTGCTGGTGGTGGATGATGGCAATCCGCGCAACCGCTTCGCTGCCGCCGCGCACGGCTTTCTCGGACAGGACGGTCGCCCGCCGCACGAGATCCTCGCCGAGGCACGCGCACAGCTCGAGCGCTATCCAACCGTCACGTTCCTGCGCGACCGCGCGACCGAGGCCACCGCGCGCGGCGATGACTCCTTCGATGTCGAACTATCGTCCGGCGCGACTGCGCAGGCGCGCAGACTGATCCTCGCCACCGGCGTGGTCGACGAGCTGCAGGAGATCCCGGGACTCGCCGAGCGGTGGGGGCGAACGGTGCTGCACTGTCCGTACTGCCACGGCTACGAAGTGGCCGACGGACGGCTCGGCGTTCTCACTCGAGGAGATGCCTCTCTGCATCTGGCGCCGATGCTCCTCGACTGGAGCTCGGAGGTCACGCTCTTCACGAATGGTCCCTTCCCCGCCGGCGCCGGCGAGCGAGACACGCTGGAGAAGCGCGGCGTCCGCGTCGTGACGAACCCCGTGGCGGCGGTGAAGGAAGACGCGAACGCGCCGGTGATCGTCGAGCTCAGCGACGCCGACGCGATCCCGCTAGACGCGCTCTTCGCACCATCGCGCACGCGCGTGGCGAGCCCGATCGCCGAACGGCTGGGATGCGAGCTCGAGGAAGGACCGCAGAGCATCACCGTGCGCACCGACTCGTTCAGGGAGACGAGCGTGAAGGGCGTGTATTGCGCGGGCGATGCCGCGCGGCAATGGCAGAACGTCAGCTTCGCCGTGGCCGATGGAGTCACGGCGGGAGTGGCGGCGCACCGGTCGCTGCTCGGCTAGCCCCTCAGGAACCCGGCGCCTTGGCGACCGCCTCCACCTCGAGCAGATATCCGTAGTGCAGCTCGGGCACTGGCACGACGGTCCGCGCCGGGCGATGCTCTCCGAAGATCTCCGCGAACAGTTCGTTGAACCGCTTCCAGCGATCCATCCCCACGAGATACACGGTCACCTGCAGCACGTCTTCCGGACGCGCGCCCGCTGCCTCGAGCGTCTCGAAGAGCTTGTGGAAGACGAAGTGCACCTGTTCGTCGAACGGCGCGTCGGCCGCGTGCGTGCCGTCGGCGGGCGCGGGAAGGTGGCCGGCGGTGAACACGAAGCCGGCATGCTTCGTGGCGAAGGAATAGTGGCCGCGCGGTGTGCGGCCGGGCAGCGTGACTGCAGTCATCTGTGATTCTCCACGTGGGGATCGGTCGAATGCTCTGGCGCTCTCTCGAGCATCGTCAAATGTAGAGTGGTCGTCCGCGGCGCTGCTCGCTGCTCCGCCGCACACGTGGCACTTTCCCCCAATTGCGGAGGGAGCAGCTCCGTCGTCTCTCCCTTGCGCGGTTCTCTCTCGCTCACGTTCGACTCCACCGGCAATGCGCTCTCGCACTTCCCTCGCCTTCCTTCTCATCGCAGCACTCGCTGCCTGCTCCCCACGCGAAGCTACCTCGAGCTACGTCGAAGGATGGATGCCGGCTTCGGGGCGCTGGTTCGCGATCCAGTGGGACGGCAAAGCCGTGCCCTTCACGATTCAAGTCGGCGATCTCGCATCGACTGTGGATTCGGCCCGGATCATCGTGGGACCGGGCGATCGTGCGATGTACATCATCGACTCGCACATGTCGGATGGCTACGTGGGCCACGACACGCTCACCGGCAAGTTCGAGTTGCTGGACTTCCTCGAACCTCAGGAGACGAGATTGTTCCTCGACTCGGGACCGATGACCCAGACCTGGAATTTTGCCATGAACGGCGACTCCCTGATAGTACATCGGGGCCACACCGACGTGTACATGCAGTAGGCAGGGTGGCAGCGGAGTCGGATTCCCGACCCCGCCACTCTGGTCGTTCTATCTCGGCACCTCGAACATGCCGATCGGATACTGCTGAGTCGTACCGAGGACTCCAACTACCGGGACGGCGGCAAACGACTCGCGCCCCTCCGGCAGCGATGCCGCCCAGACGTTGGTCCTCACTGTCCACGGATCGGCGTCATCGCCGCGCTCCGACGGGATGTCCGTGGCGGCGACTCGGCCGTACGCCTGGTTGAAGACCACGTCCAGATAGTCGTACGATGTGCTTCCACCCGGCACCGATGCAGCATCCACCACGATCCGCCACTTCCCCGCCTTCGGCCGCCGCACCACTACCCTCTCGTCACCAGCAGGATCGCCGCCGACCGAAGATATCCGGCACTCCTCGCCGGTGCAGTCGTACACGTACACGTCCAGATCGGCGCTCGTATCCGACGGACTCGACACTCGCGCCATCAGGCTTTCGGTACCGGCGGGCACGTCCAGCTCGTGCACTACCTGCGCTCGATCGGCGATGGTGAGGCGCTCGCGGTGCGCGCTACCCAGCGGATAGCTGGAAACGACGCCCTCGAACTTCGCCATCCGGCTCGAGAAGGACAGCGTCGCCCCATCGCCGGCTGCCGGCGCGCTCTCCACTCGCCCGGCGCTCCCGCTCGGCCCCGGCGCGCCGTCGAGCGACGCTACCAGGCTCGCCGGCTTCGCCTCCACCGCGAGCGCCGAGATGGTGATGGTCGCCTCCGTGGGCGGAACCGGACCGCCATCCAGCGACGCACGCCAGTCGAACTCGCGAACGTCCGCGATGTCGGTGAGTCGGATCTCCCACACGCCCGGCATCGGATTCCCGGCGACGAACGTCTCCTTCGGGCGTGGCGCATCGGCACGGCTCCCGCCCGCCCCGCGCCTGCGTTCCACGACGACGTGGGCGACATCCGCCGTGCGCGTGTCGGGGCCGACGATGGCGAGCTGCACCTCGCGCTTCGGCGCCTCGAGCACCACCTTCAGCGCCATGGTCCCCTCGGGCACTTCGTAGAAGAGGCTGCGCATCCCCGGGCGCGGCACCGGCGCGCTCGTGGTCACCGTGTACTCGTTCGCTGCGTTCAGCGGCTCGGCCGCCACCACGGTAGTCAGCATCCGGTACGCGTGCCCCGGCACGTCCGGATTGTCGAGCGTGAGCAGCGCGCTGTGGACACCCGGCGTCTTCGGGGAGATGTCGATGGCCACCGGCACGGGCTCACCGAGCGGAAGCTCCACGGTGCCCGGTGCGGAGAACGTTCCCGAGTCACCGGTGAAAGCGATGGTGAATTTCATCGGCGACTTCGGCCCGGTAGTGCGGGTGAAGGTCACCGTACGCCGCCCGCTGTCACCGGCGTGCCACCCTTCGCGTTCGTACAGCCCCACACCCTCGTTGGGCGTGGGCAGCAGCTTTCCGTACACGTGCTTCACCGGCGCGCTGCTCGTGATCGTGACGCGCGAGCCCGAGTGGCCCATCGCCTTCAGCACCTCCCACGCGCCGGCGATGTCGATCACGCCGTTCCCCTGCTTGTACGCCGGGATGTGCGGCACGTAGCGCGCGGACGAAGCGATGGCGTGTTTCAATGCGCAGGCATCGTACTTCACGCCAGTCTGCTTCGCGGCGCTGATCAACAGCGCCACCGCCCCCGACGCCGTCGGCGTAGCGGTGGATGTGCCGCCCGCGATGAGATAGCCGGGAGGCATCTGGAACACGGAGCCCATGTGCGCGGCGGCGGGGAGCTCCCAGCCGCGATTGCCGCTCATGATGTTGGATGGCGAGATGATCGTGGGGCCGAAGGCACCGGTGCCCATGGGACCGTAGCCGCCGGTGATGAGCAGATTGTCGTCGTGCTCCGTGCGGAAGCCGTAGTTCGTCAGGAAGTTCGCCTTGCTCTCGTGGCCACCCACCCCGATGCCGCACTCGGCGAGCACGAAGTCGTCGGCGGCGCCGAGCACCGGGTAGTTGTGCGTCGGGATCATCAGCGGCTTCCGGTACTTGGCGATCAACCGGCTGTAGATCACCGTGGGCACCAGACGGCCATCGCGCAGCAGGTACGGCCGGGTGATGTTGGAGCACTGCTCCAGCCATGCACCGTCGATCTCCGGATTCTCCAGGGCGAGGATCACCGCCTCGGTCTGGCCGTACGCCTGACACCCTTCGGCCACGCTCGCCAGACGCGCGCCCGGCGCCACGCCCTCGAAACGCCCCTGCGTGCCGCGGCTGCCCAGCGCGGCGCCCACCACGAGCGACGCGTGGTACGGTACGCCCGCGAGGATGCCGACTTTCCGCGCGGCGGTGTCGATCTGCACGGCGAAGCCCACGCTCTCGCGCACCGGAGTCGCCGGGTCGTCCCTGCCGAACGCCGCGAAGTCGGGGCGCTCGGCGTAGTTGGTGAGCGCCTTCTCATCCGCGAAGCTCCGGTCCTGGTTCGTGTCCACCCACACGTCGTTCGCCTTCCGGTCCCAGAGCACGGCGAAAAGGCGGCTGGTACCGGGCGGGTTCCCATCGCGGTTCAGGTCCTTTTTCAGGCCGGCCGAGGAGAGGGAGTCGAACTTCTCCTCGTCGAGCAGCGCGATGCCGAACGTGCCATCGCGCGGCGCGCGGTACGTCCGGCCGTCGTACGTGAATGCACCCTGGCTGGCGGTGACGCTGTCCTTCATCTCGAGCCAGGTTCCATCCTCCTCCTCCAACTGGTCCACCGCGGTCTGATAGAACGCGATCTTGCTCACCGGCGCGCCGTCGAGCGTACGCGCGACCTGCAGCTCCGGCTCGAACGGATCGGGATTCATGTCGATGAGCGCGAGCGTGACGCCGCGGCCATCCCACTGCGGATGCTCCCGTCGGAACTCCATCCCGCCCATGTCCTCCAGCGGCTCGTACCGGTTCGCCAGCGGATAGTCGGACTGCACCGGCGGCCAGACCCTCGCGCCGGTATCGACCGCGGCCAGCGGCGGGCCTCCCGTACGCGAGTCGAGCGGCCGCGCATCGTCGGGCGTCAGCGGCTGTGGCGCGGACGGGTCCGCGGCGAATCCGCGATCCGAGCCTTTCATGTTGATGTCGAGGCTGTGGACGAGCGGGTCGCGTACGAGCCTGTCGACGCTGTCCACGGGTACGCGCGCGCGGAGGTAGTCGACGTTGTCGGCGCGGAAGCGGATGGTGCCGCCCATCTTCTCGATCGCGCGAACGAGCCGCGCGTTGGCGCCCGGCATGGCGGCCACGATCACCGTGACCTCGCTCTCGCCGCGCGCGCGCGCGGACGCGAGGTCGCCGCGATTATCCTTGAACAGGAAGGAGCGGCGGGCGGTCCCGGCCTGGGCGAACGCCGAGTACGGGACGCCCGGCACGATCGTGATGAGCAGTATCCAGAAGAGTAGCCGCATGGCGTTGGTCGGAAAGAAGTGAGGTTGCCACGTCGTGCTTTGCGATGAGCCGGCGATTCGGGCGCCGGAGAGCGGCGGGGCCGCTACCGCGGCCCGCCCCCGGGTGCCGGCGGCGGCGCGACTCGATAGTCCTCCGGCGGTTCCTCGCCGAGCAGGTTCTCCACCCAGAAGTCCCAGCTCCGGCGTATCACGTACGGCTCCTGCGTGAGACCGTGGTCGCGGTCGGGCATTATCAGAAAGTCGAAGCTCTTGTTCGCCTTGATCAGCGCGTTGGCCACGTTGATGGTCATCGCCGGATGGACGTTGTCATCCATGTCGCCGGTGATGAGGAAGAGCTTCCCGCGCAGGTTCTTCGCGAGGAGCGCGTTGACCTGGTTCTCGTAGTTGTCGCTCTTGCGCAGCGTGTCGCGCTCGAGGAGTCCCTGGTACCTCTCCGCCCAGCCGTAGTAGTAGGTGCGGTTGTCGTGGTTGCCGCTCGTGGAGACGGCGGCGCTGAAGAAGTCCGGATAGCGTAGCAGCGCATCGGTGGACGCGAAGCCGCCGCCGGAATGGCCGTAGATGCCCACCCGGGTGAGATCCATGTACGGCCGGCTCGCGCCGAGCTGCTTGATCGCCGTGATGTGATCGGGGATGCCGTTGTCGCCCATGTTGGCATACCATGTGTCGTGGAAGGCCTTGGAGCGGAGGTTGGTGCCCATGGCATCTATGTGCACCACTATGAAGCCGAGCTCCGCCACCGCCTGCACCTGCCCCATGGTGGCGTACACCAGCCCGTCGCCCTTGCTCGGGAAGAAGCTCTTGGGCGCCGCGATGATCTGCGGGCCGGGGTAGATGTGGTCGAGCACGGGGTAGCTCTTCGTGGAGTCGAAGTCGCGCGGCTTGTACATCACGCCGTACAGCTCCGTCACTCCGTCGCGCGCCAGCACGCGGAAGGGCTCGGGGTAGCGCCAGCCGGTGGCGAGGAGCGCGGAGATGTCTCCCTTCTCGAGCTCCTTCACCACGCGCCCCGCCACGGAGCGCAGCACGGTGACGGGCGCCACGTCCACGCGCGAGTACTGGTCCACGAAGCCGGAGCCGTCGGGCGCGAACCAGATGGTGTGGTCTGCATCCTCGGGCGTGAGCAGCGCGAGGCCGCCGCCGCTCAGCGACGCCCGGTACAGCTTCGCGTAATACGGATCGAGTCCGGGCTCGCGCCCGCGCGCGGTGAAGTAGACGTAGCCGGCCGCGTCGTCGACGTACTTTATCTCGCCCACCGTCCACGTGCCCTCGGTGATGCGGTTCACCTGGCGGCCGTCGAGCGTGTAGCGATACAGGTGCGCCCAGCCGTCGCGCTCCGAGAACCAGATCACGTCGCCGCCTCTGGTGACGTACCAGTTGGGACGCCCGCCGCTCTCGAGGTTGAGCTCGAGATAGGTCTTGCTGCTGTCGCGCAGCACGGGACGCGCGCTGCCGCTCGCCGCGTCGGCCTCGTAGAGGATGACGTGCCTGGGCCCGCGATCCACGTGCGTGAAGTACAGCTTGTCGCCACCGGCCGCCCACTTCACGGTTATCCAGGTGGAATCGGACATCCCGTTGAAGCCGTTCACCGACATCGACTGCGGCGGCGCATCCACTTTCACGGTCTTCCGCGCGTCGAGGTCGGCGATGTAGATGTCGATCATCGGTATGATCGAGTCGCCCGGGAGCGCGTAGGGGTAGCTGTAGTGCTGCGGCCGCTGCGACGTGGACGAAATGAGATCGAGGTTGCGCACGTTGCGTTCGTCGGAGCGCTGCACGGCGATCCGGCGCGAGTCGGGCGACCACTGGAGGGTGGGGCGCGGCACGCGCTTGTGTCGGAGCTGGCCCGGCCGCGGCGCCGAGTAGCCGTAGCCGTACAGCTTCTCACCGTCGGTGGTGAGCTGCACCGAATCGCCGCCCGATGCGGGCTTCACCCAGAGGTTGTGCCCCGCCACGAACGCGAGCCACCTGCCATCCGGCGAGCGCGCGAAGCGCCGCTGTTCGGGGAGCGTGTCGCCCACCGTGCAGGTGTACGCGCCCACGTTGCAGGTGAAGCGGCGGCTCCCCTCCACGAAAATCGCGGTGCGCAGGTCGCGGCCGCCGTTTCCGAACTCGAGATCACGCAGCGTGAGCGCGGTCGCGGCGAAGCTCGTGTCGGCGGCCAGCGACATGGCGGTGGCGAGGCGCGGCACGTCGAAAAGCGACGAACTGCTCCCCGTCGCCGGATCCACCACGTTGTACTCCGCGCCGCCCGGCACGTCCACGCGATACCAGAAGCGCGAGCCGCGCTCGGCGCCGCGGATCCAGTTGGGGCGCGGCGGAACGTGGTAGATGAGCGGGAGCGTGTTCCACGTGAGCATCTGCTCCGCGCGCGAATAGTCGACGCTCTGTGCCGCCGCTGCCGGCACGCCGGCCAGCAGCACCGCGAGCGCCGCTCCGGGAATGCATCCCCGCCACTGGGAATGTAGGGCTGAAGTGCTCACCACGATCTCCGATTCGAGTGAAGTCGGGAAGTCCCGCGAAAAAAGGTGCGCCCGCGCAGCGGGGGCTCCGGTTCGGGGCTCCCGTTCATGGCTCGGGCTCCTCGCGCGCCGCGCCCGGCGCCACTGGCCGCGTGATCTCGTAGTTCACCGGCGGCGTCTCGCCCAGGAGATACTGGACGAAGTAGTCCCAGCGGCGGCGGATGAAGTAAGGCTCGTTGAGTCCATGATTGCGGTTCGGCGCGATGATCAGGTCGAACGACTTGTTCGCCCGGATCAGCGCGTCCACCACCTGGATGGTGTTGGCCGGGTTCACGTTGTCGTCCATGTCGCCGTGCATGAGCAGAAGGTGGCCGCGCAGATTCTTCGCCATCCCCTTGTTGGCCGACGCGGCGAAGTTGTCGGTTTTGCGTAGCGTGTCGCGCTCGAGAAGTCCCTGATACTTCTCGGCCCAGTAGATGTTGTACGTACGGTTGTCGTGATTCCCCGCGCCCGAGACGGCCACCTTGAAGAAGTCCGGATAGCGCAGGATCGCGTCGGTGGATGCGAAGCCGCCGCCCGAGTGGCCGTAGATCCCCACGCGGTCGAGATCTATGAACGGGTAGCGCGCGGCGAGTTGCTTGATGGCGGCGATGTGGTCGGGGAGTCCGTTGTCGCCGAAGTTTCCGTAGTAGTTGTCGTGGAAGGCCTTCGACCGGAGCGGCGTGCCGAGGTGGTCGAGCTGGATCACCACGAAGCCGAGCGCGGCGAGCGAGAAGTCCTCGCCACCCGACTTGAACTCCCAGCGTCCCACCGAGCCCACCTGCGGCCCGGGGTAGATGTGGCTGATGATCGGATACTTCTTCGTGGAATCGAGATCGGGGGGGAGGTAGAGCACGCCGTAGATGTCCGTGATCCCATCGCGCGCCTTCACGCTGAACACCTCGGCCGGGTGCCATCCGGCGGCCGCGAGCCGTGAAACATCGGCCTCCTCCAGCGTGCGTATCACGCGGCCGTCGGGCGCGGCGCGGAGCACCGTGACCGGCGGCTTCTCGATGCGGGAATAGCTGTCCACGAAGTACGCGCCGCTGGGCGAGAAGCTGATCGCGTGGTGCGCATCTTCGGGCGTGACGAGCGTGAGCCCCGAGCCATCGAAGCCCACGCGGTATAGGTGGGAGTAGTAGATGTTGCGGCCCGGCTCGCGCCCGCGCGCCGTGAAGTAGATCTGGCGCGCCTTCTCATCCACACTCTGCACCGCGCCAACCGCCCAGGGGCCCGAGGTGATCTGGTTCTTCACCCTTCCGGTGGCCACGTCCACGAGATAGAGGTGCGCCCATCCGTCGCGCTCCGACCACCAGATGAGCTCCGAGCCGTCGTGCGTGACGTGCCAGCTCGGCCTGTCGGCCTGCGCGAACTCCACGAACGTCTTCGCGGAGTCGCCGATCACGGTGCGCCACTCCCCGGTCGCGGGATCGGCCGCGATGAGGTAGACGGCCTTCGATCCGCGGCTGAAGTAGGTGGCGTAGATCCTGTCCGAGCCGGGCGCCCATCCGGAGTCGCGCGCCGTACCGGCGAACGAGAGCCGGATGGACTGCGGCGGCGCGGATACCGCCACGTTCTGCCGGCTGGCCACATCTATGATGTGAAAGGCCGGGCGCGGGATGATCGTATCCCCCGGGAGCGCGTACGGCTGCGAGAAGAGCTTCGGGCGCTGCGATGTGGCGGAGATGTAGTACATCAACTCCACGCCGCGCTCGTCGGGGCGGTCCACGGCGATCTTCTTCGAATCGGGCGACCAGCGAATCATCGGACGCCGCGGCCGCGGATGCTTGCGCAGCAGCTCGCTCGGGCGCGGATCGCCGCCGCCGTACGCCCAGTACTGGACGCCGTCGGTGGTCAACTGCACCGAGTCCTTCCCGTTCCTCGGACGCACGTAGACGTTGTAATCCTTGACGAACGCCTCCCACTTCCTGTCGGGGGAGAGCGCGTACGGCACTTTGCTGGGCGTCGTGTCGCTCACGGTGCAACTGTACGCCGAGATGTCGCAACTGAAATGTCGTTTGCCGCTGTCGAACTCGATCACGCGCTCGTTCCGGCCGTCGTCGGCGAACTCGAACGAGCGGAACGGCAGGTGGGTGGCATCGTAGCTCGTGTCGGCGGCCACGGTGAGCGCGGCCGCGAGGCGAGCGTTGTCGAAGAGGAGCGAGCGCGTGTTGCGCACGGGATCCACCAGCACGTACTCCGCCCCGTGCGCGGTCTTGTCGTAGTACCAGAAGCGATTCCCATCGAGCAGCCACTCCGGCTGCACCGAATCGCCGGCCACGAGCAGCGATGCGTTCCAGGGGAGGAGGCGCTCGGCGCGCGCGTAGTCCGCGCTCTGCGCGGCCGCGGATTGGACGGCGAGTGCGAGCAGGCCCGCGACGAGCATGCGCGATACGACAGGAGCCTCCCGGTCCCTGGTTGGCATCTTCTACTCCGGATGAAGGATGGAAGAGAGCTGCGAGCGGGCCCGCGCGAAGGTCAGTCGATCGGATCCGGGCAGGTGCCTCCGCCGTCGCCGATGGCCTTGTTGTTCACGATCTCGTTGCGCGACAACGGGAGCTTCGGCACGCGGCCCGCGCCGAGGCGCTCCTTCACGAGCCCGAACCTGTTGAGGTCCTGCATGCGGTGTCCCTCCGCGAAGAGCTCCGCAAAGCGCTCCTGCAGCAGGAGCGAGAACACGCTGTCGGACGTACCCGGATTGGCGAGCGGCGGAAGCCCCACGGCCGAGCGGTTGAGGTTCAGCCGGTCGATGGCCGTTCCCAGCTCTTCGCGTCTCCAGTACACCTCGGCCTCGATGAGATTCATCTCGGCCTTCGAGGCGAGCTTGATGGGCGAGCCGTTGTCCGGAGACTTGCCGAGGCTCATGAAGCGCGTCACGCCGTCGGCGCCCTTGTCGTACCCGCGCGAGTTGTTGTTGTCGTGCAGGAAGGGGAGGCGCGGATCGAGCTCGCCGCTGTACGGATCGCGCATGAAACCGGCGACCGTGTCCACGTAGCCGTACCAGATCGACCGGAGCGTCACCGACCGGTTCTGGTTCTGGTGGCCCTGCACGGCCATGTTGTTGTTCTGCTCGTCGCTGTTGTTGGAGAAGATGGCGTCCTTCCTGAAGCCATCCGACACCAGCTCGGCCTGCGCGAGCGCGGAATCGTAGGCGCCGAGCATCAGGTGCGCGCGCGCCAGGCCCGCGCGCACGTAGTCGAGCCACGCCTGCCGCTCGGTGGTCGAGGCGATGTGCGCCGCCTGCACCAGCGACTCCGCCGCGCGGAGCTCGCCGAGCGCCTGCTGGAACATCTCCTGATCGGAGACCGCCGCCACGCCGGGGCTGGGCGGCGACTCGCAGAAGTCCTGCGCGAGCAGCAGGTCGATCCACGCATGGGTGACCTTCACCTGCACCATGAGCGGGCTGGTGCCGGCGGTATCCTGCATCACCCGCTCGAAGCGGGCCGCGGCATCGATCGCGGCGTAGCGCGCGCGCAGAAGCTCGTCCTGCGTGCCGCTCCACGCGCCGTTCGTGGGCCAGTTCTTCCGGATCACACCGTTCGAGATGTCCTTCCACTCGATCCAGGTGCTGCTGTTCATCAGCTCGTCCGAGAGCATCCCGGTGAAGATGGCGAGGTTGTCCACCGACTTCTGGAAGTCGCCTTCCACGCCGTTGGCCACGGCGGGGAGGATCACCGGGTCGTCCAGCTTGTCGCTGACGAACGACTGGGGGTCCTCGACCTTGAGGAGGTCGTGACAGGCGCTGGCGGCGAAGATGCCGGCCAGCGCGATCCCGCCGATCGCGATTCGCGCAATTCTCGTATTCACATCACGCATCTGTCCGATTCCTGATCTGTGAGGTTGCCGCGCATCCCGCTTCGTCCGCCGGCGACCAGGGCGTCGCCGGCTCGTACCGGGCGAATCCAGAGGGAGCTTCACGCGGATGGCTGTTTAGAAGCGGGTGCGAATCGCGAACCGGAACGTTCTGGGCGCCGGGTCGGAGAGGAAGCCGCTGTTGGTGCCGAACGAATCGGCGCCGGCCCAGTTCATGTTCGGGTCCATGCAGTGGCAGTTGTCCCACCACATGATGTTGTTGGCGGACAGCGTGAGCGTCGTGCGCTCCATCCCGAAACGGCCGAGCAGGTTCTGCGGCAGCTCGTACCCCAGGGAGATCGTGCGCAGGCGTACGTTGTTGCGCGGCTCGGGATCGTCGAAGAGGCTCCAGTAGGCGATCGCCGAGTCGGACGCCACGGTGGATGCGCCGTCGGGACCGAGGAGCGCCAGGTACTCGTCGCCGGTGCGCTGGCGGAAGCGATACGGCCGGTCGGAGTTCAGGAACCACGCCCCGCGCTCCATCGTGAGCAGGCCGTAGAGCTGGAACTGCTTCCAGTTCACGGTGGTGCCGTACGAGAAGTTGAAAGTCGGGAGCGGCGGCCCGAAGTACTTCGCCGTGTCGCTGCGGATCCAGCTACTGGTCGACTGATCGTAGCCCACCGGGTAGCGCGACCACACCGAACCGATCGCGTAGCCGATACGCACCTGGTGGCCGAAGGCATCGGTCACACCCGTGGCGCCGCCCAGACTCTTCACCTCGTTCTTGGTTCCATCGAACCGCAGCTCGTTGCGCCAGGCGAAGTTCTCGCGCGTGACGGTGAGGTAGCTGAGACTCACCTCCCAGCCACGATTCTCGATCGCGCCGATGTTCTGCTGCTGCGCGTTCTCGAAGCCTTCGCTCGGCGCCAGCCGCGCGGCCACGATGGCGTCGTTGGTACGCGACCAGAACATGGAGGCTTCGAGTCCCAGGCGATCGCCGAAGAAACCCGCGTCTATGCCCGTCTCCACCTCGGTGGTCTTCTCCGGCGCCAGCTCCGTGTTGCCGGGGTTGTAGGGGTAAACCGCCGGCGCGTTCACGAACACGGCCTCGGGCCGGAAGGTCTGGTACTGGTCGAAGGCGCCCGGTGCCTTCCCCGCGGTCCCGACCGCGGCGCGCAGCTTGAGGCTCGAGATCGCGCCGGGGAGCCAGTCGTAGCCAGTCATGCTCCAGGCCACGTCGGCCTTCGGGTAGGGCTCGAAGCCGTAGTTCTTTCCGAAGGCGCTGTTGCCATCGATGCGGATGCCGATGGTGCTGAAGAAGTGGTCGCCGAAGGAGAAGCGGTTCTGCGCCAGCGCTCCGATGTTCACCGTGTGCGCGTACTGCTCCTGCCCGAAGGTCTGCGACGCCGCGCTCACCGTGCTCACGCCGGGGCCGGCGAACACCTTGCCGATGGCCATGTTCAGCGACTCGTACTCCAGGAAGCCCTGGCCGCCGAACGAGAAGTCGGACCTGATCCCGGCCGGGAGGTCGAAGCTGTACTGGCCGAGGTAGTCGAAGGTGAAAACGTGGTAATCGCGATAGCCATCGTTCTTCTCACCGTCCGTCACGTACGACGTGCCGTAGTCGCCGGCGTAGGGATAGAAGCGCGACTTGTTCTCGCTCGTGAGGTCGAGCCCCAGGGTGAGCCGGTGGGTGAAGCTCTCGCTGGGACGGTAGTTGATGGTGAAGCCGCCCGTGAAGCGATTGGCATCGCTCACCGTCGTCATCTTCTTGATATCCTCGACCGACGTCCACGCCTCACCGTACGGGCGCTCCTTCGACGCGTTCAACGGGTTGCCGTTGGTCGCGTTGCCCGTGAGCGCCGTCCAGTTGTTGCCCGACTGCAGCGAGTTGATGTAGTTCTTGCCGAAGGACGAGCGCGCCTCGAAGGAGAGCTTGTCGCCGGGGTTCCAACCCACGTTCACACGGAGGTTCCCGCGGCGGGCGCTGTTCGGCTGGATGGATCCATCCTCGTCGGTGTAGCCGGCCGACACGAAGTAGGTGGACTGTTCACCGCCACCCTGCACGCTCACGTCGTACGACTGGAACAACCCGTTCTCGATGAGCGTCTCGTTCATGTCCAGCGCGCGCGTTCCATCGGGTCCCACGAAGCGCGGATAGAGCTTGGTCGGGAAGTTCTCGCGCATGCGGTCGAATCCTGTCATGAGACCGACCGTCCAGCGCGGCTTGCTGTCGGTGGCTCCCTTCTTGGTGAAGATCTGGATGACGCCGTTGGTGGCTTCCGAGCCGTAGAGAGTGGCCGCGGCGGCGCCCTTCAGCACTTCGATGCGCTCGATGTCGTCGGGGCTGATATCGGAGAGACGATCCTCCGCGGCGCCGCCGTTGAAGTTGCAGCACGCCTGGCCGCCGAGTCCCGCCGACCAGTCGGTGGCGCGGGTGTCCACGCGCACCCCGTCTATGTACACGACCGGGCGCTGACCGAGGCTGAACGAGGAAGTGCCGCGGATGCGGAGATCCTGCGCGGCACCCACGCCGCCATTCACGCCGGAGACCCGGACGCCGGGCACGGCCGCCTGCAACGCCTGCGTCACGTCCACCACCGGCTTGAGCTCCTGGATCTTGTCCACGTCCACCACGCCGATCGACGAGCCGATCTTGCGGCGCTCGACCGCGCCGCCGGTACCGGTGGTGACGATCTCGTTCAGCTCGAGCGCGCTCATGTTGAGAGGGATCGTCACCGACGCTTCCTGGCCGTCGACCACGGTCACCTGCACCTTGGCGGGCACGTAGCCGAGCCTGCGCGCGGTGAGCGTGTGCGAACCGGCGGGAACGTTGGCGATGCGGAAAGTCCCATCCTCGGCGGTGCTCGCGCCGAGCTGGGTCCCTTCCACCATCACGATCACCGTGGCGATCCCCTGCCCGGAGCCGGCGTCGACGACCGTGCCAGTCACCGTGCCCTCCACCTTCCGCCGAGCGGCGTCGCGCAGAACCACCGCCTGGCCGGAAGGCGACACGTAGAGCATCCACCCCGTACCGCGGATGGTCGCGGCGAACGCCTCGGCGGCCGTGACGTTCCTGACATCCACGTCGACGAGCACCTGCGACGAGGCGAGGTCCTCCCCGTAGGAGAGCCCCATTCCCGCCTGTGTAGCGATGTCCATCAACGCCTGCTGGAGGAGGATCCCATCACGATGCAGCGAGACACGCCTCACCAACTGGGCCGGTGCGACAGCCCTGCCGCTCTCCACCACGTCCAGCGGCTGGAAACCGGAGTAATCAGCCAGGCGATAGCCGCCTGCCTGCGCGGAGGCGTTCGGAGGCGTGGCGAGCGTCCCGGCAGCTAGAGCGGCGGCGAGGAGCGACGCCCCGGCCACGCGCGCGACAATGCTCTGCATCATCAAGATCTCCCATCCTTGGGTTGGTTGTGCCCCCGCGCTACGGGGTCGCCTTGCCGGTGGGCCGGCGCGCTATGACCACGAGCGCCCCCCGACGCTCGTATCGGAGGTGTAAGGGAACCGTTACAGCGCCGAGAACGGCCTCCAGGCTCTGCGTGGCGATGGTCGCCGTGACGCGGCGCGATGCGACGGCCGAATCGGGGATCTGGACCTCGACGTCGAACCAGCGCTCGAGCCGCACGGCCACTTCGCTGAGCGGCGTCCGATCGAACACGAGCTCTCCGTCGGTCCAGGCGAAGAACCGCTCGGTATCCACGCCGCGGGTGAGCCGGGTCGCTCCGCGCGGATCGATGGATGCCAGATCGCCGGCGCCGAGTACGAGCGCCGTTTCCGCCGGCTTCGCGCTGTCGCTCAGTTGCACGACTCCGGAGGCCACCACCACCTGCACGGCCCTGCCGTTGGGGTAGGCGCGCACGTTGAAGCGCGTGCCGATGTCCTTCATGAGCGCGTTCCCGGCGCGAACGGTGAGCGGCCGTATGGAGTCGTGCGCGACGTCGAACGCCGCCTCTCCCTCGAGCGCGAGCTCGCGCAGCGAGCTCGACATCCGCACTCGCAGCCTGCTGTCGACGCCGAGGTCGACGTGCGTGCCGTCGAGGAGCTCGATGGTGGCCCGCTGGCCGCGGCGCGTGGCGTACTCGCTCCATGCGCTCTCGGCAGTGGCCAGCGACGAAGCGGGGTGCTCGCTGCGCCAGAGCGCGAACGAACCGGCCGCGACCAGGAAGATCGCCGCGGCCGCCGCGATCGCCGCCGGAGCCCGGCGCGTGCCGGACTGCGGCACGAAGGGCGTGACCCGCCGACGCACGCCTCCCCCGCGCGCTGCCCGCGAGGGCGGTACCACCGGTGGCGCGGAGTCGGGAGCGCCGCCGGTCGGAAGCGCCAGCCGGGTGGCGAGCGCGTTCCACGCCGCACGCGAATCCCACCGCGGCGCGTCGGGATTGGCCACGCGCGAGACGTTGCGCATTGCATCGAGGATGGCCCCGCGCTCGGGACGCTCCTCTATCCAGCGCCGCAGCGCGGCGCGCTCGTCCGGCGAACCTTCACCGGCCGCATAGCGGGCCAGCCTCTCCCACTCTTCGTTGTCCATCCCCGTGTCCATACCGACACTACGCGCATGTGCCGGCGACCCCTACAGCGGCGTAATCGGAGTGGTGGTGCGCCGTCTGCCCCCGGAGGGGGCGGCGCGAGCCACGGGTGCGTGGCTCGGGGGAGGGGCGGTACGAGCCGCCGGAGGGCCGGCTCTACGGCCGGAAGTGCGCGAGCTGCTCGCGGATCGAGCGCATGGCGCGCCCGAGCTGGGTCTCCACTCCCTTCACCGAGATCCCGAGTACCTGCGCGATCTCGGCGTGCGACATCCCTCCCCCCCACCGCATGAGGAGAACACGGCGGCGCCCTTCGGGGAGTGCGCGCACAGCCACTTCGAACGCGGCGGTCAGCTCCGCGAGGTAGACGGAATCATCCGCCCGCTCGGCGCCCCGGGAGTGGATCGACGACACGAGCTCGCGCTTGGCCCGGTCTTCGAAGCGGCGCACCACCACCGCGTGGCGGAGGTGACTCAGCGCCCGATTGCGGGCGGCCTTGAAGAGATATTGTCGTACGGTGCCGCCAGGGAGCCAGCGCTCACGATTCTCCCAGATGCTCGCGAAGAGATCCTGAACCAGATCCTCGGTCGTTTCCCTCGAGCGCAGATAGCCGTGGACGAAATCGCACAGCAGCGCGTAATGCTCCGTGAAGAGCTGCTCGAACGCGACCGAATCGCCATCCCGAACAGCGGCAACGAGGCGCCGCTCCCTCTCCGCCCGGGCGGGATCGGGCGGCGCGCGATCTTCCTCGCGCCGGCGGAAGGCGTGCTGGCCCATGGGTGCGAGCTACCTGGCCTGCGTCGCCCGGCACACCCAGCCTGGCTCCGCGGCGCGATACCGCTGCACTGCTCTCACGATAGTCGCTCGGTGGGAGTGGATCGAGCCCGAAGCGGTTCAGAAACTGGACCGGATGGTATGCAAGAATGCTGGTATCATGTTGACGGAGTCAAGCGTGGAGCGAACGACAGGCCGACTAAACAGCAGTGTCAGCTCCTCATGTAGCGGGCGTTGCCGCCAGCGGCATCCCCTCGAGGCTGGGGAAGCGACGCCGCCGCAAGCAGCAGCGACAGCGGTCGGCCGGTATCCGGATGACACGGCTCGGCCGCCGACTCCACTCGCAGTCCCGCGCGCCCGAGCTCCGCCACCCACGAGCCGAGCGTCCGGAAGTACCACGGCATGGGCGCCGTGAAGCGGTCGCCGAATCCGGCAAAGGTCTCGAGCCGCCACTCATCGCGGTACGGTGCGCCGTCGCCGACGGCCACCCACGGGTGCACGGTCTGGATGAGCAGCCGCCCGCCGCGCGCGAGGCGCGCAGCGAGCGCGCCGAGCGTTGGCGCGAGCGGGTCGCCGAGCAGGGAGAAGTTGCAGACTATGACGTCCCAGGGACCCGCGGCCAACCCCGCGTCGGCGATGAGCGACTCGTAGCTCGCGACCGCGTACTCCGCCCCGCCGGCGGCGCGCGCCAGCTCCACCAGCGCTACGCTCGCATCGATGCCCAGCGCGCGGGCCCCGCGCTCCGCGAGCGCGCGAGTGAGCCACCCCTCGCCGCACCCCACGTCGAGCACCCGGCCGGGGAGAAACGGGGCGCAGGCGTCGAGGATCGCCGCGTCCGTCGCGGCGCGCCGGCTCGCGATCCCACCGGCCCGCACCACGGTGGTCCACGCCTCGGCGTTCGTCTCCCAGCTATCGCGAATCTGTGAGTCGCGTTCGTGAGTCATGTGCGGATCGAGATCGGGGCCCGCCGCGGAGCGCGGTCGTCATCCGGCACCACTACCAACCGCGCCCCGCCGCTCCGCTCCGCCCACGCCCGCGCGACTTCGGCGAGCGGCACGCGCTCCGTCGCGATCTCCAGCTTCGCATCCCGCGCCGCGCCGAACACGCCGCTTATCGCGTTCTTCAGCGCGTCCAACCGCACGCTCCCGAGTCCGCTCCCTATGATCTCCAGCGCCGAGGAGCGCAGCAGCGCGCTCGGCAGCGAGATGTCGGCCGCGCTCATCGAGCCCACCTGAACGAAGCGGATCGGCACCGCGGCTTCCCCGCCGGTGGCCGCGGCGGCAAGCAGCGCTTCGGCGCTCGGTCCCCAGAGGTAGTCGAGCACGATGTCCACGCCGCGGCGGAACTCGGCCAGCAGCGCCCGCCCGAGCGCTTCGCGGTCCTGTTCGAGCTGGATGATCGCGTCGGCGCCGAGGCGCCGGAGGTCGTCGAACGCCTCGACGCGGCGGCCGGTGGCGATCACCCTGCCGGCACCCAGGTGTCTGGCGATCTGGATCGCGAGCCGGCCCGAAGCGCCGGTGGCGCCGTTGATGAGCACCGTCTCGCCGGGGCGCAGCCCGGCGCGCCCCACGAGCGCGGTCCACGATGCCATCCCGGGATTGGCGAGCGCCGCAGCCGTGAAGTCGTCGAGCGAGTCGGGGATCGGGATGAGGTGGTCGTCACGCACCAGCACGTACTCGGCCATCGCGCCGTAGGGCGGCTCGGGGATGAGGAAGTAGAAGTGCCGGCCATCTTCGGCGATCCCCGCGCCGTCCGCGCCGGGGACGAGGGGGAACGCGTCGCTCACGCTGTAGTGCCCACCCGACGCGCGGGCGCGCGTGAGATGGGTGATCGGCGCCGCAGTCACGCGGAGCACGCTCCTCCCATCGGCCGGCACGGGATCGGGGAAGTCTCCGTACACGGGCGGCTTCCCCGCCTCGTTCACGATCGCTGCTTTCATGCGCATCTCTCCCGCAAGAGTCGAATCTTCAATGTAGAGGGCTCGCGGCGTCGGTCACGAGCCCTCTACACGAAGGCCGAAGCGCATCGTTTGGCTGGACCGGGTCGTTAGATTTAGACATGCGTCGCCTGGCGGGCTCCCGTTCCGGAATCGCGCGATACCTGATCGCGGTCCTGTGCATCGCGTGCACGGGGACGTTCACCGCCGTGCGCGGCGCGGTGCGCCCGGACGCGCTGGCCGGACCCGGCTGGATGGATGCGGCGCCCGACCGGCATCTCGCGCCGGCGCGCACCCCGACGGTCATCGGGCTCCTCGGCGAAGGCCGCCGCGCGGACGCGCGCAACGACACGAAGCGTTTCGGCTTCGGCGGACCGCCCTGGACCACGGCGCCGTTCGTGGTCGCCTCGCGTACCATGGCGGCGCGCATCGAGCCGTCGCGCCGGGCGACTCCGACCCGGCCGGAGAACCGCGCTCCGTACCACGCCACGGCGCCCCCCACGCTTCCATAGCTCGCTCCGCCGGGAGCGCACCACCGCGCTGCCCGGATCCGAATCACATCTGAATCACCCGCGGCCGCGGCTCTCGCCGGGCGGCGCGCGCAGGGCTTGCGGCCCCGCGCGCCGTGCCGTGCCATGCACCACCGCCGCGAGCGGCGCGGGTGTCACCGGAGACCGAAAATGGAAGACCGTGAGCCCTCTCCCCCGCACCACGACCCCCACGACGGCGTACCGCGCGGCGGGCGCTGGGTTCGGTGGATCGGCATCAGCATCGCGCTGGTGATCGGAGTCGCGATCGCACCGCAGAGCTTGAAGCTGCCGATCGGAGCCGTTTCGATCATCACACTTCTGATAGGCGTGAAAATGCTGATGACCGGGAAGCCTGAGGAGTCGAAGTAGGGGACGGGGTGGGGACACCAACGTAAAGGGCTCGTCAGCGACGCTGACGAGCCCTTTACGTTGGTGTCCCCACCCCGTCGATCATCCGCGGCGGAGCATGCGCTCGACGTGGCGGCGGGCGAGCAGGTCGTAGTCGTCTTCGACGTCCTCGTCGTCCACCACTCCGTCGAGGCCGATGACCGGTCCGGTGAGCCAGGGGGCGCGGGGGGGAGGGCGCGGATCATCGTTCCACGGAGCCGCACCGTCGCCGGAGCGAGCCGCGGCGCGCGCCAGGGGGGTGCCGGAGCTCGATCGCCCCGGCGCGGACCTCTCCCCGCGGGGATGGGCGTAGTAGCGGCCCACGCGGAGGAATTCCGTTCCATCCCTCTCCGCGCTGGCCAGCAGGAGCGCCTCGAGTGTCTGAAACTGCGTGACGGACAACTGACCCTGAAGGAGGAGGACGTTGCCTCCGGCGCTCAGGGGGCGCGTCTGATAAAGGCGCGCCTTGACTCGATTTCCGCTGGTAGGATTCACGTCCAGCGTATAGCACCTGCCGCCCACTCGAACGACTCCCGCGAACACTGGTACCGCTTGCCGGAGGGACTCCGGCAGCAATGAAACATCCGGTATCGCGAAGGTGACGAGCGATCGGCGAAGTGGTAACGCTGGGGGCCGGGCTCCGGACCGTCGACGGCCCGGAGCCCGGCCGCGCGCTCACCCCGCCTTCACCCTCCACCCCGCCTCCACCAGGCGGAGGAGCGCTCGGGTGCGCTCGCGCTCGCGGCGCGCGAAGAGGTCATCCTGCGACGGTGCGGTGTCCACACGCACCACTCCGTGCGCATCCATCCGGCCGCGCACTTCGGCGATGACCTCCGGCGGAACGCGCGCGGGACGGTCGCCGCAGTGCACCACGTACAGCACGCCCAGCGTGCTGCGCATGGGACGCGGATCGTGCTCCGCGTCGAAGCCGGCGAACAGGTAGCGGGGAAATAGAGGACCGAAGCCGGAGCGGCCGCGCACACGCGGCAGAAGCGTGGCGAATCCCTGCCTGCGCAGATTCATCTCCACCCACTCCTCCGCGCGAGGCTTGGTGTACAACAACTGCCAACACGACTCTGTACCGCTGGACATCTTCTCCTCTGGATCGGCGCCGGGTTCGGCGCAATGCCGCCGCACGGCCCGCACCGTAGTCGCCCGGAGCCGAATGGTGGAGCCTCGAGTTATTCGGGGAATGCTTGCCGCTCGAAGCACAAGGATGACGACGCGGCGGCGGTAGAGTCAAGGCGTGATGACGCAGACGATGTCGTCAGGGCTTTGACGCAGACGGGGCGCCGCCGGCGGCGGGGCCCCGTCTGCGTCAAAGCCCTGACGACATCATCGGAAGCCAGAGCGTGAAGGTCGAGCCACGCCCCTCCGCGCTGCTCACCGTGATCCGGCCGCCGAGCGCCTGCGCCAGCAGACGGCTGATCGCGAGACCGAGGCCAGCGCCCGCGCGATCTCCGCTGCCTCCACCTCCGCGCCGGAACTCGTCGAAGATCAACTCCTGCTCGGCCGGCGCGATCCCGATGCCGCTGTCGATCACCTCGAGCAGCGCCCAGCGGCCTGCCTCGCCGGGCACGTCGGTGTGCGTGCTCGCGACGCGTACCTCCACGCCGCCGTGCTCCGTGTACTTGATCGCGTTCGAGAGCAGGTTGCCCGCTATCTGCAGTACGCGCGCACGATCGGTCTCCACTACCGCGTCGTCGCAGTCCACGCTCACGGTGAGCGAGAGCCCGCCGGCCGCCGCCACGGCGTGATATTCCTCGCCCATCGACCGCACCAACTCCGCCAGATCCACTCTCTGGCGCGCGAGCGCGACCATACCCGTCTCGGCACGTGCCAGCTCGTGGAGATCGGCTATGAGCTCCAGCGCGGTGCGGATGCCGCGGCGCATACGCTCGACGCTCCCGCGCTGCTCGTCGTTCAGGTCGCCGTACAACCCCATGAGGAGCAGCTCGGCGAAACCGTCGGCCGCGCCGATGGGGTTCTTGACGTCGTGACTGAAGCCGCGCATGAGGCGCGACCGGCTCTGCACCACCCGCTCGAGAGCCCGGCGCCGCTCGTGCGCCTCTTCCAGCAGACGCACTTTCTCGTACGCCAGCGTGGCGAGGTGCGCGAAGATGTCCGCGCGCGCCACGCTCCCGTGCCGGAAGGGCGACTTCGTGGAGCTGAGGACGAATAGCGCACCCACCGGGGCCGCTCCGTCGGTGAGCGGAAGCACGATCGCCGAGCCGCCAGGATAGGGAACGCCGCCGAAGCTATCGCCCGGCTCCAGCGCGACGAGGTCGGGCACCAGGATCGGCTCGTCTTTCTCGGTCACGAGCCTGGTGTACGACCCCTCGAAAGCGCGGCGGGCGCCGAGCGGCAGCGCGCCGTCGCCCATCACCGCGCGCACCACGACCTCCCTCGAGTCGCCATCGCCATCCACGATCCGCGCCACGAACGCGCCGCGCGCACGCATCGCCCTGAGCGCCGCGAGGACGATGCGCTGCGTCACTTCCTCCCTGGTGTACACGCCGGCCAGCGCCTCGGCGGCTTCCCGCAACGCGGCCTCGCGGCGCGCACGGCCGCGCGCTCCGCGCAGCGCACGCTCGAGCCCCGCGGTGAGCCGGCGCTCGCGCAGGGTGAGCATGAGCACTCCGGCCATCGCCACCATCGCCGCGAGCACCAGCGCCGCATTGACGACGATGCTCATCTTCTCGAGCGAGCTCACGCGCTCGTCGCGCGCATCGGAGAGCGTCGCCAGCTCTTCCGAGAGCACCATGATCGCCGTCATCGACGAGTCGAACGCCGCCGTGCCATTGCCCAGCGAGGAGGCGAGGAGCCCGCGCACGCCGTCGTCGCGGCGCGCGAGGATCCCATCCACGGAGTCGTGCCACGCTTCCACGTGCCGGTCGAGGGCGTCGACCTGCCGCAAGGAGAGCGCATCGCCCTCATCCACCAGCCCGCGCAGCGTAGCCACGCGACCGTCGTCGGCGGCGGCCAGCGCGTGGTACTCGCCGATGAGCGAGTCGTCGCCGGATATGGCATAGCTCTGGAGCGTGACGAACTCACTGCCGAGCCCCGACTGGAGTTGCTCCACCACTAGGCGCGCGGGCGCCAGTCCCTCCACCGTTTCGCGGAGGATGTGGGTGATGAGCCAGGTCTGTCGTGCGGGGATGGCGACGGAGCCAAGGAGGGTGAGGCAGACGAGAAGGAGCGGGAGAGCTCCGCGAAACCCGAGCAGCCAGTGCTTTCTGCCCGCCGGTACGGTGCTCCGCCTGGCGGATCGCCTCCGTTTCCGCCGCGAGCCGCGAACGTCTTGCCGAACGTTGCTTTCGACCGAGTGGGGCACTCGACCTCTGCGGGTCTGGAGTGTGATGAACTGCGCCTTGCACCACCCCGGCGTGGTCCGGGTATAGTACCGCCCGGTGAGGGACGAGGTCAGGTCTCCGAATACGAATGGCTCGGCAGAGACGCTGCCGAGCCATTCGTGTTCGTGGAGCTGGCCGCGCCGCTCACCCGTCGAGTACGCCGCGGACGGCGCGGGCCAGCTCGTCGAGCGTGAAGGGCTTGCGGAGAAGGGCTGTGCCCGGGTCGAGGAGTCCGCGCTTCATGGCCTCCTCGGCGGCGTAGCCCGACATGTAGAGCACCTTCGCGTGGGGCCACGCGGCGATGAGGCGCTCCACGATCGCCGGACCGCTCATCTCGGGGAGCACCACGTCGGTCATCACGAGATCGATCCGGCCGTCCTGCTCCTGCGCGATGCGCAGCGCCTCGGCGCCATCGCGAGCGGTGAACACCGTGTAGCCCTGAAGCTGGAGGACGCGGCGCACCACGTGCCGCACCGCCTGCTCGTCTTCCACCACCAGTACCCTCTCGGTTCCACCGCGCGGAGCGACGGTGCGCTCCACGCGCGGCACCGACTCCGGCCCCGCTTCCACGCACGGGAGCCAGATCTCGAAGCGAGTCCCCTTCCCCTGCTTGCTGGTCACGCACACGTAGCCGTCCGACTGCTTCACGATACCGTACACCATCGCGAGACCGAGCCCGGTACCGCGGCCCTGCTCCTTGGTGGTGAAGAAGGGCTCGAACACGCGCGCGCGCGTGGCCGCGTCCATGCCGACTCCGGTGTCGCCCACCTCGACTACCACATACGACCCGGGATGGATGGCGAAGCCGTCTTCCACCGCGCGCGGCTCGCGCACGTCGACGTTGGAAGTGGAGATGCGGAAGACGCCGCCGTGCGGCATCGCGTCGCGCGAATTGACGGCGAGATTCATGATCACCTGCTCGAGCTGTGCCGGGTCGGCCGACACGCTGCGCAGCGACCCGTCGAGCTGGGTGATCACTTCGATGTCTTCGCCTATGAGCCGCTCGAGCATGGGGATCACCCCCGACACGACGGAATTGATGTCGAGGACGCGCGGCTGGAGCAGCTGCTTGCGGCTGAACGCGAGGAGGCGGCGCGTGAGGTCGGCCGCGCGCGCGGCGGCGTCGTTGACGGCCAGGAGGTCGGCGCGCGCGGGCGCATCGCCGGGGAGTCCATCGAGCGCGATGAAGGTGTGCGCCTTGATGACGGTCAGCAGATTGTTGAAGTCGTGCGCCACGCCGCCGGCGAGCTGGCCCACCGCTTCCATTTTCTGTGCCTGGCGTAGCTGCGCCTCGAGGAGCTTGTGCTCGGTGAGGTCGGTGATGACGGCGATGTAGCCGGCCGCCTCGCCGGCGCCGTTGCGCAGGACGCCCGTGGAAAAGAGCGTGTCCACGTGCGAGCCATCCTTGCGCACGTGGCGCATCGCCGTGCCGGGCGCGCCGTGCGGCCGCGAGGCCGGCCCCTCCATGGTCCCCAGCTCGGCGATCTGCTCGCCCGAGAGGAAGGGGACGGGACGCCCCACCACCTCGTCGGCCGTCCAGCCGAAGAGGCGCTCGGCCGTGCCGTTCCAGAGCGTGACCTGCCAGTCGAGATCGACCGCGATAATCGCCTGCGGCGCCGCGCTCACCAGGGTGGAGAGCATCGAGTCCGCGTCGCGCCCCGACTCGCGCACGGCGCGGTACCGCCCGAGGAGGGTCCGCGCGGAATCCTCGAACGGCGCGGGCGGCGCGTCTCGCTCCGTCATGAGCAGGCGGAGCGACACCTCCGCGGAGGCCGACGCTGCGAGCGTGACGAGCGAGTCGACGTCGCGCAGCGTCCAGACGCGCGGCACGCGGTCCATGGCGCAGAGCGCGCCGAGCACGTGACCCTCGCGTGTGGTGACGGGTGCTCCGACGTAGGAGGCTATCCCGAGGTCGCGCACCGGACCCTTGTCGCGCGTGAGCGGGTGCGTGCGGGTGTCCTGCAGGATGAGCGGCTCGCCCGACTCCACGATGGTGGAGCAGATCGAGTAGGAGATCGGCGTCTCGCGGAGCGACGCGAGCGCATCATCGAGGCCGACGGCGCTCTTGAGGAACTGGCGCTCCGCGTCGACGAGGGCGACGAGAGCGATCGGGGTGTCGAGGATCGAGGCGGCGAGCTGGGTGAGCCGGTCGAACACCGGCTCGGACTGCGAGTCGAGTAGAGCAGTGCGCCGCAGCGTCGCGAGCCGCGTGGGATCAGATATTCTGTTCACGGCGGCAGGCGTCGGTTTCAATGACAGTTGGGAGCGAAGTACGGGGTACTGAATACAAGATAGTGTGCCAGTCGTCCTCTGTGCGACGAATCTGAACGATGGAGGTAAACGACAGAGTCGTACCTCCGGCGTAGATGGCCCGCCGTGCGGGTGAAGGCGACGAGCCGGTGGCGCGCGGGTGGCAGACCGGCGCTCCGCCCGTAGCTTATGGGCATGCCAAACATCGCACCAGCCGCCAGCGCCGCGCGGGCGGCCGGCGCCGTGCTACGCGCCTTCGGCGTGCGGCACGGCGGCGTGCTCCCGCACCGCGGCGCGCGCCCGCTGCCATCCGCGCTCCCGCTGCTCGCCGCGCTCCTCCTGGCCGGCTGCGCCCCGCGCGCCGGGAGCGGTGGTGCGGGCGGGACCCCCACGCCCAGCGTGGCCGCGCCCACGCTCCCCCGCCCCACCGGAGCATTCGCGCCGAGCTCGCTGACGAGCGCGGAAATCGCGCCGGGCGTGGCGCACATCGAGATGACGATCCCGGACGGACCCTGGCTCGTGCATGCGGTGGCGATCTCCCCCGCCGCGCGCGGCGTGGAGCTGCGCACGGTGAAGGCGCTCGGCCGCGTGGTGGGTCGCGAGCGGCCGAGCGAGATGGCGCGCCGCACCGCGGCCGCGGAGGGGCGCGAGCTGCTGGCGGCGGTGAACGCGGACTTCTTCAATTTCACCCCGCCCGGCGTGTCGGAAGGTCCACAGGTGAGCGACGGACGCGTGCTGAAGAGCGAGGACCGTCACCGCGCCGCGCGCGCGGACACGGTACTGCGCGACCAGCCGGTGTTCGGCATCGCGGCCGATGGCCGGCCGTTCTTCGCGGACGCGCACCTCGCGGGCGGGGTCCGTGTGGCGCGCAACGCGGCGCTGACGCTCCGCCGCGTGAACCGCGAAGCGAGCAACGACTCGCTGACGCTCTACGATTCGTACATGGGCGACAGCACACCGAGCCATGACGGCGCGACCGAGCTGGTGCTGCGCACCGTGCGCCGGGCCGCGATGGCGGGCGACACGGCGGTGGGAGTCGTGGCCGCCATCGACACGGCCGCTACCGGCGTACCGATCCCGGAAGACGGCGCGGTGCTGGCGCTCCCCGCGCGGACGGCGACGGCGGCGACGGCGGCGACGGCGGTGGGCGACACGGTGCGCTGGTGGCTCCCTTTCAGCGGCGCGCCCGCGCGCGTGCGCGAGCTGGTGGGCGGCTACCCGATGCTGCTACGCGACGGGCGCAGCGTGCTCGAGAACACCGGCGAGCTGATCTCCGGCTTCTCGGTTACGCAGCACCCACGCACCGCCGTCGCCACCCTCGCCGATGGCTCGATCCTGCTGCTCGCCGTGGACGGCCGCAGCGAAGCCTCGAAGGGGATGTCGCTCACCCAGCTCGCCGATTTCCTCACCTCCCTCGGCGCCGTGGACGCGCTGAACCTGGACGGCGGCGGATCGACTGTCATGATCGTCCGCGACTCTATAGTCAGCCACCCATCCGACAAGGAGGGCGAGAGAGCGGTGGCGAATGCGCTGGTGGTGCTGGGGAACGGGGGGAGGGGGAAGAAAGCAGAAAGCAGGAAGCAGGAACGGCACACGTTCCATAGCCATGCCCGCCTGAGCGGGGATGACTTCGTCGGTGTGCAGTTCCTGCTTCCTGCTTTCTGCTTTCTTCCCCCTCAGAAATCGTATCGCACTCCGAGCTGCGCCTGGCGCGGGGCGTAGACGCCGTTGGGGGTGCCGTAGTTGGTGAAGGGAGTGCCGCTCGCGTCGGCCTGGCGGCCGAAGAAGCCGGAGTAGTTGTCCCAGTTGAAGATGTTGAACGCTTCGGCGCTCACGCTGAAGGAGCGATCGCCGCCGAGTCCGAATGACTTGGTGAGGCGCAGGTCCACGGTGCGATACATGTTCTCCCACGTCGTGGCGGGACGCACGGTGCGGCCGTCGATTCCGTTCACGAAGTCATCGGTGAACGAGTTGTCGTGGTTGAGGTCCTGTCCCACGGTGGCCACGTACGGCCGCGGGGTCGCGAAGGTGGCCACGCCGGAGAGCTTGAATCCGTACGGAAGATCGCCGACGCCGGAAAGCACGAGTCGGTGGCGTTCGTCGCCGGTGGTGGGCTGCATGACGAAAAACGTCGAGTTGACGTAGCTCCCCAGTCCTTCCATCTGTGCCTTGTACCAGCCGAGGGTGTACGCGAGGCTCGTGCGCAGGCCGGGCCTGTCGTACACCAGACTCGTGGTGACGGCGTCGAACTTCGCCCTGCCGAAGTCATCGTACAGGGTGATAGTGCCGTAGTCGTTGCTGATGCTGCGGTTGCCCGTCTCGGTGTTCAGGGCGTTCTGCGAAATCTGAACGTACAGATTGCGCGCGTCCTGGTGTATGTAGTCGATGTTGAGCGCGAGGCCCGCTGCCAGCTCCTGGCCGATGCCGAGCGACGACTGGATGTTGTACGGCGTCTTCATGTCCACCTTCATCAGGTTCATGCTCGGCGTGGAGCTGCCGCCGCCCGAGATGACCATCTGCCGCAGCGCCTCCGGATCGGTGGTGCCCGGGTTCTGGAACTCGTACGTGCGCCAGCCGGCCGACTGCCGCTCGTAGAACGCCATGAAGGTGGCGATGCGATCGTACATGATCCCGAAGCCGCCACGCAGGTACGTCTTCGTGTTGCCGAAGACGTCCCACGAGAACGACGCGCGCGGCGCGATGTTGTTCAGGTCGTTCTTCCGGTCGCCCTGGTTGAGAAAGCCCTGGAGCGCGGGCGCGGATGCGAGCGCGGGATCGCTCACCCACGGCACGGTGAAGTCGTTGTTGAGCGTGTTGATCTCGGCATCGTAGCGCAGTCCGAGCGTGAGCTCGAAGTTCGGCGTGATCCGCCACTGGTCCTGTGCGTACGCACCCACTATCCAGCCGTTCGTCACCGCGCGCGCATCCTCGGCCGAGTTCGGATCGTAGAAACCGACGCCGATGCGCCCGAGCAGCGGCTGGGTGCTGGTGTCCGTGGCGAACTGGAAGTAGCCGTCGCGGTTGCTGGGGAGCCAACTGTTCGTGCGCACGCGCGCGAGCTCCACGCCGCCGGTGACGATGTGCTTCCCGTCGCCGAGCGTGTAGGTAGCGTGATCGAGGAGCCGGACATGCGTCTCCTTCAGCTCGAGCGGGAAGCCGCTCACGCCGAATGTGATTCCGGGATAGACGAGCTGCGGACCGTTCACCAGCGGCGCTTCGTTGTGGTGCCAGTAAAGAAGATTGAGCGACAGCTCGTTCGAGAAGGCGGCACTAGGCTGGTACGTGTCGCGGAGCTGAACGCTGTGCACCTGGTACTTGGCTCGGATGCCGCCGTCGTGCGCCACCGTGCCGCCGAAGAAAGTCTCGCTGTCATAGAAGCGGCCCGCCCACGTGGCGTCGAGCGTGTGCGTATCGCCGAGCGGGGCGGTGAGGCGGAGCACGCCGTTCTGGTTCTTCGTGGGCGCGCCGAACGAGCCCGCGTACTGCGACCAGAGGTCGGGCGCGTACGTGGGCTCGCCGGGGATCACGGCGATGGCGTTGTCGGTGTTCTGGTATTCGTAGCTCCCCGCGAAGAAGAGCTTGTCCTTCACGATCGGTCCGCGGAGGTCGAAGCCGGCCTGCACACGCTTGTAGTCCGGGCGGCTGAACGTGGACGGGCTCGCCGCCTTCGCCTCGCGCTGGAACATGTCGAGCGCGTTGAGGTCGTTGTTCTGGCCGTAGAAGAACGCGGAGCCGTGGAACTCGTTGGTGCCGCGGTAGGTGACCGCCGAGATGATGAACGACGCGCCGCGAGTGTACTGCGCGTCGTACGGATTGAGGTGCACGCGGAATTCGCGCACCGCGTCCTGCGGGATGGGTGAACCGGTTTGCGGAATGCCGACGAGGTTGCCGTTGAACATGCTCTTCCACTCCGCTCCATCGAGGTAGAAGTTCCAGAAGCGGAGATCGGGCAGCGATCCGGAGGATGGGAGCGCGCGTCCGGCAGTGGGCGCGAAGGTCTTCATCCCCGGCACGATGGCCGCGAGGTTCATCGTGTTACGTGTATTGAGCGGAAGATTCTCGATCTCCGTCTGCACCACCGGCGTGGACACATCGTTGCGCTGGACCTCGAAAGTGGGTTCGGCCTGCTGGCTCACCACTTCCACGCCCTGCAGCGCCACGGCCGACTCCGTGAGCGTGAAGTCGAGCGTCGCGCGCTGACCCACCAGCAGTGTGATGTCGCGCTGCTGCTCCTGATAGCCGATCATGCGCACGGTCACGCGGTAGCTCCCCGGCGCGAGCCCCACCACCGTGTAGCTGCCGGTGCCGGTGACCTGTGTGCCCTGCTGCTGTCCCGTTTCGTTGTTGAGCACACCGACCTGCGCTCCAGCCACCGGCTGACCGGTGGACGAGACGATGCGGCCCTGGAGGACCGCTGCGTTCTGCGCGTGCACGCCGCCCGCCGCGAGCAGCATGAAAGCGAGACCGAGGAGCAGCACGCTCGCCCCACGCAGTATCCCGTTATCAGACCTTACCCGGATTGATGACATGAGTGGTGATCTCCTGGGGGGGAAATGACAGGCAACAGGACACAGGCAGCAGGAAACAGGAACTGCATGCGAGTCAGAGCCGTCTTTCGCCAACACGACCGTGGTGTGCGTTGTTTCTGTTTCCTGTTTCCTGTGGCCTGTCTCCTTTGCGCGTCCCCCGCAATTCGATCACGAACGCACCGGCGGCGGGAATCTCGAGCGGCAGCTTCATGGCGGTGGCGGTGAAGGGGCCGATCGGGTGCGGGCCGTTCTCGTCGACGCGAAGGATGCGGCCGGCGGAGAGCCCGTATTCCGCGGGGTCGATGGTGATCGAAGTGCTGATGGGGGTATCGACGATGCTCGCGATGGCGATGGCCACGTCGCCATCGTCGGAACGCCACGCAGCGGTGATCGCACTCGGATAACGATCCCTGGACATCGCCGGACCTCCGCGCTGTGCGGCGTAGATCGAGATGCGCGAGAGATCCACGTCCACCGTCGGGACGGCGAGCTCTGGCGCTCTGACGAACGTTCCATACTGCAGAAATTCTGCCGCGCTCTTCCTGATGCGTGCGAGTCGCAGCATGTAGCTCGTCTCCGCCGGCCGTTCCTCGAACTGCGACGGGAGAAAGTTCGCGATCGTGGGCTGCAGCCCCCACACGAAAGCACGAGCCTGCTCGAGGTAGAACTGGTGCCTGAAACGCTCATCCAGGAGCGCGAGTGGATGCTCCGGCGCATTCTCCCTGGGCCAGAGGTCGTCGTACGGCGGCATCACCAGCGACGAGTAGTTGCCGTACGTTAGTCCGTACGGGTGATAGACCGCCTGGAAGAACGGGATCGGCGCCCAGCCGCTGCCGGGCGCGGTGTATCGTTCCTGGCTCACCTGCAGGGTCAGCATCAGATCGAGCTCGGGGAGCCACGACTCCCCCGCCCCCTCACCCGCCAGCATCTTCCCTTTCCCGCTTCCGGCGCGACGGCGTATCCCGCGCTCGAGCTCGCGGAAGCCATCCATCCAGTAGTGGCCACCGCCCACCGGATGGCCGTGCGTACCGTCCCAGCACACGAGCGAGAGTACCGCCTGATCCATGTAGATGCCGTCGACTCCGTACCGGCCGAGCACGGTGTCGGCCATCCCGCCGTACTTGTTCTGCCAGAGCGCGGTGGTGACATCCATCGTGGCGCACGGCTGAGGGTCGAAGATGTTGTAGACCTCCTCGCGCACGCGTCCGTCGCGCTCCTTCACGGCGGCGCTGGCGGCGTGCTCGGCGGTCCAGCTCGGAGTGCCGATGCACCAGAGCCGCTGGTTCATGTAGACCATCGCGTGGATTCCCTCGTCGTGCGCCGCGCGGATGGCGGTCGTGAAGGAGTCCACGCCTTCGCGCGGTGGGAGGTAGTCGGGGAAGCCGGTGTCGTACGCGGCGTGGTGCCACCAGTGCCAGTACACGCTCACCGGAAGCCCGAGCTTCTTCTGCAGCGCGATCGCGGGCGGGATGACGCCGGGCGAGCGGCCGCGGTTCCACACCCACAGCGCGGTATTGGCGAGCCACTCGGGAACGAGTCCGCGCTTCAGCCGCGACTCTCTCGCCCAGTACTGGCGCGTTCCCCATTCGCGATAACGCTCGGCGGCCGTGATCCAGTCGCCGTGGAAAGTGCCGAGCGCCACGGGATACGGCTGCGACCACTTCGCCTTCGGGATCGCCGGATTCTCCAGAAGCTGCGCGAGCTCGAAGCCGATCGTGCTGTCGGCATTGCTCCACACGGCGAACGTCTTGTGGAACGACATCGTGTCGTGCGACGCGGCGTAGAACCCCGGCCCGTTCTCTTCGTAGAGCGCGATCGCCTGCAGCGAGAGCGCGCCGGGATACACCCATTCGAGCCGGCGCGGCTTCCCCGCGGAGTCGGTGAGCAGCGCGCGCGGATCGTTGGCGAGCGCGCCCATCCAGCGCGGCACCGCGAGTCGCTCGCGGGGGCCGAGCGGCGCGATGGCCGTGATCCTTGGAAACCGAACGCGCTCCACCGCGAGCCCGCCGCCACCGTCCACCGCGATATGCCACTCCGCGACAGGCCGGTCGCTCCCCAGGTGAACGGTGACGACGACCGCCAGTCCGGCCGTTCGTTCGACGTCGAAGTTCTTCCAGATGAGCTCGAGCGCTCCGCCGCCAGCCGCGCGCCGGGCCTCGAAGCTCCGCGCCATCCGCGGCGTGATCGAGTCGCCGTCGAGCAGCTCCAGCGACCAGATGCCGGCGCCACGCGACGCACCGCCGGCGCCATCGGGTGCCGCACGGACCAGATTCCGCCCGCTCGCCCGATCCACCAGCTCGATGAGCCTGCCATCCGCGCGGTCGAACGCGATGCGCACGCTGTCGCTCTCGACGCCGACCGTATCGACATCGTGGATCGCGCGAGCCTGCTGGCCGCCCCCCGCCAGCATTGCTGCAACCGCCACCGCGAGCCGAGCCCGCCAAACGACATTCATCATGTGATGCTCTACCCGATGCGATGCCCCTACCCGGCGCCTGCCACGTCAATCCTTCCGGTCACCCTCAGCCCGTCAGGGCGGCTTCCTCGTCATCCCCGCTTTCGCGGGGATGACATTGACTGGTGTGCAGTTCCTGCTTTCTGCTTCCTGCTTTCTGCTCTCTACCTCACCTGCTCACCATTTCCAGAAACACCCTCATCCCCTGCACATGATCGATATGGTCCGGCGCGGAGTTCCCGGCGAAGCCGAGTATCGTGAAGTTTCCCTCGTGCGCCTCGCTGAGCTGCTGCATCCCGTTGGGTCCCCAACGAAGGACGGGCACGCGTCGGATGCCTAGCAGTTGCACGAGGTAGTCGGTGGTCTCGGTGGTACTGGCGAAAGTGCCCGGGAAGATTTCCGAATGGGTGATGAGGAATCGCTTGTCGCCGGCGATCGCGGCGCGCGCGAAGGCGACGAACGGCTCGAGTGGTTTCTCATCCAGCTTGCCGCCCTCGGCGAGTACCGTGCCATCGGGCACGTAGCTGGTGTGGAGCCCGTCGAGGAGCAGCACGGCGTCCACGTCGTGAAAGTGTCGCGGGTCGCGGAGGATGGCTCGCACCGCACCGTAGCCGGCGCTGAAGCCCACCAGCGTCACGCTTCGAAAGGCGACCTGGTCGGTGTGCATCGCCGCGCCAGCTTCGCGTCCGATCCGCGCCAGCAGCGAGTCGTAGACCGCCGGATCGTCGAAGGTGCGATCGTACACGCCCGAGCCCGGGGCCAGATTCACCACGGCCACGATGTGGTCGTGGCCCAGCTTCGACACCGAGTACTCGGGGATGAAGGCCGAGCCGTGGAAGTAGACGACGAGATTCAACGCGCGTGGATGCCTGGTTCCCTCGGGCACGAACAGCTCGACCGCCTTGCCGAGCGGACCGTCGAAGGTGCGGCGCACGCCCGGGAGCTCGCGTGGCTCGATGCGTTCGTGGCGGCGCGTGTGCTCCACCATGGGCGACGGATTTTGCACGGCGGGTGGCGGGATGGTATCCTGAGCGGCACTCGTGCCGCACGGAAGCGCGAGCGCGGCGAGCGCCACGAAAGCCGCGCGCGCCGCGTATCGACCGGGAACCGTGAAGCGGCAACTATTCCGCGCTCGACTCATGCTACACCTCCGCATGTACTCTCCACGATGAACCCGCCACTCCCCTCCGAAATGCAACGTCGCAGCATCTTCACTTCCCTGTTGATGCTCGCGTTCGCGCTCTCCGGCTGCGCCACCGCCGGCGGCCGCGCCGGCGCCGGTCTTCCGCGCGGCGAGCCGTCGGCCGAAGCGATCACCGACTCGGTGCGCGCCGTGCTCCTGCGCGGGCTCGCCGACAGCGCCTTCCCCGGCGCGTACGCCATAGTGGGGAGTCGCACGAGAACCTACGCGTCGCTCGGTGTCGGCCGACTCGACTGGGAGGTTTCGGCCCGCCCCGACTCGAACACCATGTGGGACATGGCGTCGCTGAGCAAGGTGATCGGTACCACCACCGCCGTCATGCAGCTCCGCGACGAGGGGAAGCTGAATCTGTTCGACCACGTCCAGAAATACATCCCCGAGTTCACGGGAAAGAACAAGGAGCTGGTGACGATCAGGCATCTCATGACGCACAGCTCGGGACTTCCTTCGGGGAGGCCGCTGTGGCGAGAGGCGCGGACGCCGGAAGAGGGCTTCGCGCTCGCGTTCCAGACACCGCTCGATACAGTGCCCGGCGCGCGGATGCTGTACAGCGACCTGAGCATGATCATCATGGGGAAGATCGTCGAGCGCGTGTCGGGCGAGACGCTCGACGGCTACCTCGCGCTCCACGTCTTCGGCCCGCTCGGGATGACGTCCACCATGTACCGCCCGCCCGAGTGGATGCGCCAGCGCATCGCGCCGACGGAGCGCAAAGGCGGCAACGAGGAACTCGTGTACGGCCACGTTCACGACGAGAACGCGTACTCGCTCGGCGGCGTCGCGGGGCACGCGGGACTCTTCAGCACCGCGCACGACCTGGCGATCTTCGCGCGCATGTATCTGAACGGCGGCGAGTACGACGGCGTGCGGATCGTGAGCGAGGAGGCGGTGAAGACCTTCACCCGCGTTCAGGATTCCACGCTCTCCAATCGCGCGCTGGGCTGGGAGACGCCCACCGACAGCAACTCGGCAGGCAAGCTCCTGTCGAGCCATGCGTTCGGCCACACCGGGTTCACGGGTACGTCGATCTGGATGGATCCAGATCGCGACCTGTTCATCATCCTGCTGAGCAACCGGGTGAACCCGACGCGCGAGCGGCGTCGGATCTACACGCTGCGCGGCGAGCTGGCGGATGCGGTGGTGGAGGCGGAGGACGCGAGTCTGGGAATTGCGGTCAGGGCGCGCTGACGGATCACGTAATGGGGTCTTCCCCGTTACGCTCGTCATCCCCACGGAAGCGGAGCCTCTTCGTCATCCCCGCGAAAACGGAGCCTCCTCGTCATCCCCGCGAAAGCGGGGATCCATGTTTAGTCGAGCAACATGGATCCCCGCTTTCGCGGGGATGACGGTCGCAGTCATTCCCTCAACACTTGATGTAATAGGCGACGCGTTGTATAGTGTCGCCATGGCCGACTCCGAGATGGAAATACTCCAGGGGACGCTCGACGCGCTCGTGCTGCGCGCGCTCTCCTGGCAGCCCATGCACGGATACGCGATCGCCCGCTTCATCCGCAACGGATCGAACGAGGCGTTCCGCATCCAGGACGGGGCGCTCTACACCTCCCTGCACCGGATGGAAGCGAAGGGGTGGGTGGAATCGGAGTGGGGGATATCCGACAAAGGGAAGCGCGCGAAATTCTACACGATCACCGCCGCCGGCCGGCGCGCGCTCAGGGTGGAAGCGCGCACGTGGGAGCGCTACGTGGAGGCGGTGGCCGGCGTGATGCGCGCTACGCCAGAGGAGGCATGACGCCATCCGTGCGCGACCGCTCCAGGCGCTGACGCGGCGCCGAGTGTCGAGTGACGCATGGCGCGCGATACGGGTGGATCCGATGGAGACGCTGAGGGCTGAATAGCTATTCCGTCTCTCACGCGGAGCTGGCGGGATCGCGAAACCGGCTGCCGCATCCGCACTGAATATCTATTACTTATCATATATCGGCAAGTAACCGATGTATATTGACATCGATAGGCAGGTCATATACGTTACTTATCATTTTATAGCAAGTAACGTAACCATACAACCACGCCTGCGCTTCCGATGCCGCCCTCCAGGAGCGTACCCCAAAGCCGTCGCCTGCCCACCGCGCGCATAACGCCAGGCGGTCGCGCAGCCGTCAAGCAATGGATCGAGGATTTGCTGGCCGTGGGCGCGCACTACTTCACCGTCGCCGAGGCGCACGGTGCACTCGGCGGTACACTCGCGCGCGTGCATGTCGCGCTCTCCCGGCTGGCCGCTTCTGGACGAGTCGTACGGCCGGTGAAGGGCTTCTACGTCATCATCACGCCAGAGCATCGATCGCTCGGTACACCACCGCCCAGTTGGTACATCGATCCGCTGATGAGCCATCTCGGGCTACCATACTACGTCGCGCTGTTGTCTGCCGCGGCGGTTCATGGAGCTGCGCCGCAGGCACCGCAGGAATTTCAGGTGATGACTTCGCGCGGGCTCGGAGTGAAAACAGTCGGGAAAGCGCGGATCCGCTGGATCTCGAAAAAAAGCCTGGCGCCGCTCGGGACGCGTAACGACGGAACGCCCGTGAGCAAGGTACAGCGAGTCAACACGCCTACCGGTACGATGCTGATCTCCACGGCGGAAACGACAGCAGTCGACCTGGTCGAATACGCGCACCGGGCCGGTTACATCAGTCACGTTGCGTCACTGCTGGACGCGCTGACGGATCAGCTCGACCCCGCTGCGCTGACAGTAGCCTGTGCCGGCCACGGCCCGGTCGCCCAGCGACTCGGTTACATCTTCGACACTCTGGGACACGACAAACTCGCCTCCGCCGTCGAGGCCGCACTGGATGCCCGTCGCGTGTCCGGCCGTGCAGGCCGTGTGCGACCGATTCCCCTGAGCCCAGGTGCTCCGACGACGGACGCCCCGCTCGATGCGAGGTGGAAGGTGTTGGTAAACGATACGATCGAGCCAGACTAACCAGAGCTCTTCGCCTTCCGACCGCAAATGATCCCGAAAGCCCATATCACGTCGTGGCGACAGACGGCACCCTGGATCGATGACAGCCAGGTAGAGCAGGACCTGGTCCTGTCGCGCGCCATCATCGAGATCTTCAACCATGGCGAGCTCCAAGATGATCTGGCATTCCGCGGCGGAACTGCCCTGCACAAGCTGCACATGCAGCCGGCGGCCCGCTACTCCGAGGATCTCGACTTCGTGCAGGTCCACCCGAAGGCGATCGGCACGACGATCGATGCCATCAAGACCGTGCTCAACCCGTGGCTCGGCGAACCGCGGCGGGAGATCGGCGAGCGCGTCATCTGCCTGACCTATCGCTTCACCACGGACGACCAGCCGCCCGTTCGGCTCAGACTCAAGATCGAGATCAACAGCCGCGAACAGTTCTCCGTCTATCCGCTCCAGCGGATGACTTTCGCCGTCGAGAACCCCTGGTTCAGCGGGAGCGCCTCCCTGCTGACCTACGAGCTGGACGAGATGCTTGGCACAAAGCTGCGCGCGCTCCACCAGCGCAGGAAGGGTCGCGATCTGTTCGACCTGGATCGAGCGCTTCAGCGCAACGCCGTGAATCCCGACCGCATCCGGGACTGCTTCCGGCGCTACATCGCGGAACAGAACCTCACGATTCGCCGTGCCGACATCGAGAGCGCACTGGCGCTGAAGATGAAGCATCCCGGTTTTCGCGATGATATCACGCCGCTTCTTCGCGCGGGCGTCATGTACGACATCGACGAAGCCTGCCAGCGCGTGCAGGGCGAGCTCATAGCATCGTTGCCGGATGTAGTAGCGGGAGTCGGGCCCTGACTCGATTCACCCATTCCCTCAACACTTGATACAATGGGCCTCTCGCTGTATAGTGTCGCTATGGCCGACAGCGAGATGAAGATCCTGCAGAGGACGGGAAAGCTCGATGCACCGGTGATCCACGCGCCCTCCGCACTGGCGGAGACATGACGCGCGGCTGGCGCCGGCTGCTGCGACTCCGCTTCGGTCGAGCGGAACGCGACGTGGACGACGAAGTCCGCTTCCACATCGCCGAGCGTGTGGCCGACCTCGAGGCGCTCGGCGAGACGCCCGAAGCGGCGCGCGCCCGCGCGCTCGAGGAGTTCGGTGACGTCGATGCGGTGCGCACCGAGCTCATTGCGATCGATCGAAACACAGAGTCGAAGCGCGGCCGCGCCGACTGGTGGGAGGGTGTTTCACAGGACGCGCGGCACGTGGCGCGCGGGCTCCTCCGCACGCCGGGCTTCACCGTGATGGTTGTGATCACGCTCGCGCTGGGGATCGGCGCCAACTCCGTGGTCTTCTCGCTCATCGACCGGCTCTTCTTCCAGCCGCCGGCGGGAGTCCCACACCCGGAGAATGTGCGACGCGTCGCGCTGCGCTACACGCAGCGGCTCACGCACGAGACGGTGGAGCGCGGAGTGTACAACTACCCGGAGGTGCGCGCGCTCACCCAGGCGGCACCGCGGGGCGTGAGCGTTGCCGCGTACGCCCCTGTCGACGAACTCCCCCTCGGACGCGGGCCGGGCGCGCCGAAAGTGGTCGCTACCCGCGTGGTGGGCGACTACTTCGGCGCGCTCGGGCTGAGGCCGGAGGCGGGACGTTTCTTCACTCCCGAGGAGCAGGCGCCCTCGGGGCTCACTCCGGTGGCCGTGATCAGCCATCGGCTATGGGAGCGCCGATTCGGCGGCGGCCACGATGTGCTCGGCCAGGACATCGAGGTAGGGGGGCACCGCTACACCATCGTGGGCATCGCTCCCGAGCACTTCGAGGGAGTCTCGCTCGACGCCACCGAGATCTGGCTCCCCTTCAACACGAAGGGCTGGTGGACGACGCGGAAGTCCGACTGGTACGAAGCGCTGCATACGCTGTATCTGCGGATGATCGCGCGCGTACCCGACCCTGCGGCAGCGACCGCGCTCGCCACCAGAGCCACGAGCGTGCTGCGCGAGAGCGCGACGATGCACGACTCCACTGCCGTCGCGCTGCTCGCCCCTCTCGACGGCGCGATCGATTCGGAGTTCCACTCGGGCGAGTTCGCGATCTCCCGGCGGCTGGCCGGGGTGGCGGTGATGATCTTCCTCATCGCCTGCGCCAATGTCGCGAATCTGCTCCTGGTGCGTGCGCTGGGGCGCAGGCGCGAGACCGCGGTGCGCGTAGCGCTTGGCGTGAGCCGGCGCCGGCTCGCGGCGCAGTTCATGAGCGAGGCGATGCTGCTGGCTGTCATCGGAGGCGCCGCCGCACTGCTGGTGACCTGGTGGGGAGGCCTGCTGCTGCGCAGGAGCATCCTTCCCAGTGTGCAATGGGGAAGCGATGGCATGTCGCTGCGGGTGATCTTCTTCGCGTTGCTCGCCACGCTGGCTGCCGGCGTGGCCGCTGGCATCGTTCCGGCTATCCAGGGCGGGAATCCCGGACTCACCACGGCGCTGCGGGGCGGGACGAGGGAAGGACGTACCACGCGCGGTCGCACTCGTACCACGCTGCTGATCGTCCAGGCGGCGCTTTCGGTAGTGCTTCTCGCGGGTGCGGCGCTCTTCGTCCGCAGCCTCCGCGCCGTGGAGGCGATAGATCTGGGATACGACGATGGCCAGCTCATCTTCGCGTCGGCCAGTCCGGCCATGGAAGACAGCACGGCGCGGCGGCGGATCGCGCAGGAGCTTCCTACCATCGCCGAGCGACTGACTCATCTCCCCGACCTCGAGGGCGCCACGGTTGCACCGATCGCGCCGATGTACGGGATCAGCTTCCAGAAGATGTTCATCCCGGGGATCGACTCGCTGGCGGCCATCGGGCCGTTCGGCATGCCGGTGATGTTCTACATCTCACCGGATTACTTCGCCACGGTGGGAATGAGCATCCGCCGCGGCCGCAGCTTCACCGTGTCCGACCGCGAAGGTACCGAGCTGGTAGCGGTAGTGAACGAGAAGATGGCGCGCAGCTACTGGCCGAACGGCGATGCGATCGGAAGCTGCCTCACGATCGAGGAGCGAGATGCGCCGTGCAGGAGGATAGTGGGCGTCGTGAGCGACGCACACATCAACGCCATCATCGAGGAGCCCGCGCCCGTGTACTACCTGCCGCTCGCCCAGTCATCGGACGAGTGGAGGGGAGCAGGAACGATCGTGGTTCGAGCACGTGCCGGCCGCGTGGCGAGCGCCGATGCGGCCGTGACACGCGAACTGCGAAGCGCCATCGGATCCTTCGCGACGATCGAGGTACGCCCGATGGACGCCGCCCTTGCGCGCCAGTTGCATCAGTGGCGGCTCGGCGCCGCACTCTTCTCCGTGGCCGGGATCCTCGCGCTGCTGGTGGCCGCGGTGGGGATCTACAGCACGGTGGCCTACATGACGGGCCAGCGCACCCACGAGATCGGTGTACGGATCGCGCTCGGCGCGCGGAGCACGAACATCGCGCGAGTGGTGATCGCGCGGGGCGTCGGGATCGTGGCGGCCGGTATCGCCGTGGGTGTGCTCGCTGCGCTGGCGATGGGTCGGCTGGTTGCCTCGCTTCTCTACGGCGTAGCGCCGCACGACCCGGTGGTACTCGGCGCAGTGGTATCGGTGCTCATGATCGTGGCCATCGTCGCATCGCTCACCCCCGCATGGCGCGCGACGCGGGTGGACCCGATGGAGACGCTGCGGTCCGAGTAGGTAGTCCAGATGGGGTCAGACCCCTTATGTAGATGGGTCTTACATAAAGGGGTCTGACCCTATTTTCTCGGAAGCGCCCGCCTACTCCACCATCGCCCGCGCCACCGCTCCATCGAGCGGACCGACGTTAGTGAAGTAGCCCCTCGTGTCAGTGCCCACGTTCTGCCGGTTCGTGAGCAGAACGATCGACAGCTTCTCGCTCGGCACGCCGAGCACGTACGTGCCGGTGAAGCCGTTGTGGGAGAAGCTCCCCTCGGGGAGTCCGCGCGGCTTCTGCCAGCCGAGGTAGTTGTGGAAGCGGTCCTCGGTGAGGAACTGGTCGATCACGCTCGCGCTGATGTAGCGACGGCCGCCGTACTCGCCGCGCGCGTTGAGCATGTCGAGGAGCACGCGCAGATCCGACGCCGTCGAGAAGAGCCCCGCGTGACCCGCCGTCCCGCCGTTGGCGTACCACGAGTTGCCGTCGTTCACCTCGCCGTCCAGCACGTAGCGCCGCCAGCCGTCCCACGACGTGGGGTCGCCCTCATACAGGTAGCCGAAGGTGCTGTCGTACACCATGTGGTGCTCGTAGCCGTTTCCCTGCTCGGTAGCCGCGAAGTGCGTGAAGCCGTGCCGCTTCGGGACGAAGGTGGTGTGCCGCAGGCCGAGCGGCTCGTAAAGGTTCCTTTGCAGGTAGTCGTTCAGCGACTGGCCGGTGACGTGCTCCACGATGTAGCCGAGGAGCATGAAGCCGAGGTCACTGTATTGCCGTTCCTCTCCCACCCCCCATTGCAGCGGCATGTCGCGTATGGCGCGGTAGCACTCGGCCTCGTTCGACGCCTGGTAGTAGAGCGGCTGCCAGCGCACCAGCCCGGCCGCGTGTTGCAGCAGGTGGCGCACGGTGATGCTGTCCTTGTGCACGCCGCGGAAGTCGGGGAGATAAGTGTAGACCGGCGCGTCGAGCCGCACCTTCCCCTGATCGACCAGCATCATCATGGCGAAGGTTGTGGACATCACCTTCGTGACCGATGCGAGATCGAACATGGTGGAGGTGTCCATCGCCGGCGGATCGGCGAGGCGGTTCATCTCGTAGTCGTAGAGCTGCGCGTAGCCGAAGGCGCGGTCGTGCACCACCTGGCCGTCGCGCGATACCACGAACACCGCGCCCGGTATCTTCTCCGTACTCACCCACTCCTGGATGATCGAATCGGCCACGGCGAGCCGTGCCCGCAGCGCGCGAGTGGAGTCGAGCGCCGCGCCCGGCGACGGAGTGGACGGCTCGGAGACGACCACCGGGGGGATGCGCGATGGCGCAGCCTGCTTCTGCGCCGAGCTGCAGGCGGCGAGGAGAAGGACGACGAGCGTGGACGCAGATCTTGTCATGCCGCGCAGTGCCATGCGATCCCCTCTTCGTTGAGTCGAACCACGGTTCGTGCCGTGGTCACCGCCATGCCGCCCGCCTTCCAGCCGCCATGCCCGCGAACGCGGGCATCCATGTCATGCAGTCGAACATGGATCCCCGCCTTCGCGGGGATGACGGCTGTATAGGCCCTATGCCCGTCAGTTCGCCGGGTTCGGCGGCGTGTTCGGGTTGTTCCGGCGCTCCTGATCCGGATACGGATAGTAATTGCGGTTGCGCTCGTCCAGCGATGCCGGGGGGCCGGGGCGCCCCAGGCGCCGGCTGTCCTCCAGCCGGAGTCCCTGCAGGTAGAGCTCAGCCGAACGCTGCCGGTAGATCTCCGTGAGCAGCGCCTCTTCGGTCTCCGCGCCCGAATACGCCGGGAGGTCCGCGCCGAGTCCCAGCGGATCCTGCGCCGCGGTCTTGGTCCGGATGGAATCGATCGCGGCCACCGCCTTTCCGAAGTCGTGCTCGCGCGCGTACACCTCGGCGCGGATGAGAATCATTTCGCTCGGGATGTACGCCGGGATCGGGCTCGATCCGGTGGTGAAGAAACCGGTGAGCAGGTCGACCGGGTATTCCTTCGGGTTGCTCACGGCGGGGTCCGACGTGAGGAAGAAGCTCACCCGCTTGTCGCCCGCCTCGGTGAGCGGCGAACCGAGGTCGTCGCGCGCGGCGTAGCTGCGGCTCTGCACGAGGTCCTCGAAGAAGGGATTCATATTCTGCGCGTCGTAGCTGAAGAACGACGTCGCGGCGGGATCCACATCCTCCGACGCGGCGAGCGCCTCATCGAGGTCGCCCCTGAAGAGATGGTAGCGCGCGCGGTACGCGTTGATCGTGTTGAGGAGATCCAGCCGCGAGCTCTTGATCTTCGAATCGAAGAGCGCGGACGGCGTCGTCGCGGCCAGGATCAGCGCGGCCGAATCGAGGTGCGCTATGGCGACGCCCAGCGCATCGTTCCTCGGAAGGAACGACGCGTTCTCGTCGGGATCGCTGTGCACCGGCACCTGCTCGAAGACGGTTGTGAGATCGCCGATCGCCCTGGCGGTGTACAGGTGCGCCAGCGCGAGGATGCCGCTCTTCGTGCCGGCATCGAAGGCGATCTGCGGCACCTGCTGCAGGAGCAGTTCGCTGGTGCGCATCACCTGCATCTCGCCACCGAAGATGCTCGACATCTCCCCGATGCTCCCGTCGAGCTGTTCGCCGCCCTCCTCGATCGCCACCTGACCCAGGTAGGTCTCGTTGATCGTGAGCTCGCGCGAGGTGACGCCGGTGTTGATGTACAGCGTGCCGAGCACGTTGTTGGCGTAGTACCGCTGCAGCCCCACCGTGAGCGCCTGGATCGCGTCCTGCGACTGGAGCACCTTGTCTTCCGACGCGGCGTTGGGGTCGGTCACGTTCAGCGAGCACGCGGCCGCTCCGAGCGTAGCCGCGAAGGCCACGAGACCGATCGCGCTTCTGCGAATTGTAGTGTTCATGATATTCGGTCTCTCAGAAGGAAGCGTTGATCCTGAGAACGAAGCTACGCGGGATCGGCACCTCGCCGAACTGGTAGCCGCGCGTACCGGTGCTCTGGCCGCCCGCGTTGGTCTCGGGATCGTAGCCGCTGTAGTTGTCGAAGGAGTACAGGTTCCGGCCGATCAGGCTCACGCCGAGGTCGGAGATTCCGAGCGAACGTGGATGGAACGTGTAGGTGGCGGACACCTCGCGAACCTTCACGTACGAGCCGTCTTCCACCCAGCGCTCGAAGTTGAGCCAGAGCGCGCTCCCCGTCCCCGGCGCGAGGTTCCCCGCCAGCTCCTGCCCGTAGAGATCCAGCGTGCCGTACGGAGGGTACGCGCCGATGCGCGCGTCGTAGTTCCACACGTCGTTGCCGAACACGCCGTCGAGCTGCGCGCGGAAGGAAAGGTTCTCGCCCACCTGCACGTCGTTGATCCAGGAGCCGATCCAGTCGGGGTTCGGATCGCCGAGGATGCGCGGCGAGGAGTTGCGGCCGGGCACCTGGGTCTTCGGATCGGTGAACACCGCGCCGTGGTTGTCGAGTATCCGCCCCTGGTCGTCGCGCGCGTAGCCGGCGCCGTAGTACACGCCGAGCGGCTCGCCGTTGATCGCCGCCGCGAGGCCCCACGAGCCGGCGAGCACCCGGACGCCGCCTTCGATCCCGCTCACCTCGTTGCGGTTGGAGCTGTACGAGACGGTGGTGTTCCAGGTCACGCCGGGCTTCGCCACCGGCGTGGCACGCACGAGCAGCTCGACGCCGTTGTTCTCGATCTCGCCCGCGTTCTCCAGACGGGTGGAGAAGCCGGTGGAGAGCGCCACCGTGCGCGTGAGGAGCAGGTCCTTCGTGTGCTGCCTGTAGACGGTGAGCTCGAAGCCGAGCCGGTTGGAGAAGAGCGTGGCGTCGATGCCGCCCTCGAGAGCCGTCTGCCGCTCGGGCTTGATGTCGCTTCCTTGCTGCCGCTGCTGTACGAGGCCCGGAAGGTTCTCGTACGACACCGGGCTGTAGTTCGTGAAGCGCGCGAACGGGCCGATGGCGGTGAGGCCGCCGGAGTTGCCCCACGCCGCGCGGAACTTGAACTGCGGGAAGATGCGACCGAGGAACGAGTCGCCCCAGAAATCCTCCTCCGAGAGCACGTACGAACCGCTCACTTTCGGGTACGCCTGCCAGCGGTCATCCTCGCCGAACACGGACGAGGCGTCGAGCCGGCCGGCCACGGTGAGGTACAGTCTGTCGGCGAAGCCGAAGGTCTGCTGGCCGAAGATGCCTTCCACTATCCGCGTGCTGCGATACTCGCTGATGTCCCAGTTCGCGCCGCTCGGCACGGTCTCGGTCACGGGAGTGAGGTCGTAAGACGACGCGCCGTTGCTGTTCGACACCTCGTACTGCACCGTGCCGCCTATGGCGGTGGTGGAGTGCAGCCACGGTGCGAGCTGCCGGGTGTAGTTGATGTTGATGTTGTTGTTCACCGCCGTGAAGTCGCGCGAGCCCTGCTGCGAGTAGCCGAGCGCGTAGACTCCCGGCGTGCCGGTACCGCGCGGGATGAACGCGGTGGCGCGCTGGTCGTAGCCGTCGAAGCCGAGCGTGTACTCCATCTTCAGCCCGTCGATCGGCGTGACGGTGAGGTGCGCGTCGCCGATGAAACGGTTGGTCTTCTGCGTGAAGTCGTACTTGTCGATCACCTCGGCGGGGTTGGCGTAGGCACCGTCGTGCGAGTAGTTGCCGTCCGCGTCGGGGGCCGCGTCGTACGTGTTGGGACCGAAAAGGAAACCGTCGATCGCGCCGTACAGCGCGCCGAGTCCGCCGTTGGGGATGTCCTGGTCGCGGGAGAAGTTGAACGCGCCGCCCACCGAGAGCGAAGCCCAGCTCGAGAGCGTCTGATCCAGCCGCGCACGCGCGGACGCGCGCGTGAAGTTGCTGGCCCGCACGATTCCGTTGTTGTTCACGTAGCCGCCGGAAATGTAATAGCGGCTGGCGTCGGAGCCGCCCGAGATCGATGCGGCCTGCTCGGTACCGATACCTGTGTGGAAGATCAGGTCCTGCTGGTCGTAGCGGGTGACCGGGTTGCCGTCCGCGTCGAACGGATAGGTGTTGACCGCGAGCCGCTTGCGAAGCTGGTCGGCGCTGATCGTGGACGTCCACGTGATGCGCGGCTTCCCGGCCATCCCGCGCTTGGTGAAGATCTGCACGACACCGTTGTTCGCGCGCGAGCCGTACAGCGCGGCCGCGGCCGCGCCCTTCACGATCTCGATGTGGTCGACGTCTTCGGGGTTGAGGTCCACCAGGCGGTTCTGCGAGTAGCCGCCCAGATAGATGAGGTCGGGCGTGTCGTTGTTGACTATCACGCCATCCACTATGTAGAGCGGGTCGGCGCTGCCGAGGATGGTGTTGGTGCCGCGGAGGCGTACGCTGATGCCGCCGCCCGGGTTGCCGGAGTTCTGCTGCACCATCACGCCCGCCGCCTTGCCGGCGAGCGCGCGGTCGATGGCGACCGAACCGCTCTTGGCGATGTCCTGGGCATCCACTGTGCCGACGGCGTTACCGAGCTGGCGGCGCGTGGTCTCGACCGAAGTTCCGGTTACCACCACCTCGCTCATGCGGAGCGCGTCGGCGGAGAGCTGGAAGTTCGCCGTCACCTCCTGACCGCCCACCACCGTCACGCTCTGACGGCCCGGCGTGTAGCCTATGCGGCGGGCCACCACGGTGTGCGGCCCATCGGACACGGCGGCGATGCGATAGCTGCCATCCTCGCTCGTGAGCACGCCGGCGCGGGTGCCTTCGACCGTCACCGATACCGCCTCGAGCGGCGCTCCGGAGCGCGCGTCGATCACGCGGCCCACGATGGTGCCGTCCACGCGAGGCGGGCGCTTGACGATCATGGCGCGACCCGCGGACGAGAATACCACGTCCACGTCGACGCCGGTGAGCACCTTTTCGAGGGCCGCCGCCACGGTGATCCCGCGCGCGTCGAGGCTCACTGTCGCATCGAGCGGTACCGTGGTCTTGCTGTACGCGAGATCGAGCCCGCCGGCAGCGGCGATGGTGCGCAGCGCCTCCTCGAGCGTGACCTGGCCGAGCTGGACGGAGATCTTCTGACTGAGCAGCGGCGAGCGGTCCACGTCCACCGAGGTCGGCTGGCCGCTTCCGTGCGAGGAGGCCAGGAGAAGACGCGGGATGCCCGCGCCAGGCAGGCCCGCATCCTGCGCGGCGAGCGCCCCCCCTGCTCCGGGAGCAACGAGTGTGGCCAGCGCCACGACCGCCGCGAATGTGATGTTTGAACAGCGCATGATCATCCTCTGTAGGGAAGTCGCCCGACCGTACCGGCGACCGGGGAAGGAACTGCGACGAGCACCTGCATTACCGCGGTAAAGCGAATGAATGTCACAGACGGGATCCTCGATTCCTGTGCAGCAGAACGGAGTCGCCACGGCGTTCGACGCGGAGCGCGAGCACCGTGGTCAGCGTTCGCAACGCATCGTCGAACGAGTCGGCGGCGAGACTCGCGGTGAGCGTCTCGCCCGCGAGCGACGAATCGGCGAGCACGACTTTCGTGGTGTGCCATCTGCCGAGATCGGCGATGACCGCGGGGAGCGGCGTGTTGTCGAAGGCCAGCCGGCCGTCGATCCACCCGGTGTAGCCATCCGCGTCGACCTCCGCCACGGTCGGAACGCGCTCTCCACTACGCAGGCTGCCCTTCTGGCCCGGCCGAAGCAGTGTGGACGCGGGAACGCCGGCGCTGTCTCCGTCCGTATCGGGACCGAGCATCACGCTCCCCTCGCTCACCACCACGCTCACCTCGTGATCTTCCGGGTAGGCGCGCACCACGAATCTCGTCCCCAGATCCACGGTCCTGGCGCCGCGGGTACGGACGATGAAGGGAAGCGTGGAGTCGTGCGCGACTACGAAGTACGCCTCGCCCTCGGTCTCCACCTCGCGCGCATGGACGCCGAAGTCGGCCGGGATCCCGAGCCGGCTGCGAGCGGCGAGCACGATGGTGCTCCCATCCCCGAGCCGGACGCGCGCACGCTCGCCGACTCCCGTCACGACTTCGCGCATGGGAGCCTGCGCGGCGGCCGGCACCGGCACGTCACCGGGCCCGGCAAGATACTGGCGCAGAGCGCCCGCCGCAGCGACTGCTACGAGCAGCGCCGCCGCGGCGTGCAGCCATCGGTGGCGCGCACCGGCACGCCGGGCACCCGGGATGACGAACGCGCGCCGCGGGGCGCGATCGCCTGTGAGGCTCGCGGAATCGCCGACGCCCTCGAGCCCCTCGCCGGCGTGAAGCGCCGAGTCGTGATCGCCGAGCCGGGGCAGGAGCGCTGCCCAGGCGGCGTCCGTCTCGCGAAGCTCCGCGCTCGTGGCGCCGGCGCGGGCACGGCTCCAACTGCGCACCAGCGCCGCCAGATACTCACGCCGCTCGGAAGATGCCGCCGCCCATGCCTCCACGTGCGCGCGCTCGCCCCGGTCGCTGGCTCCGGCCAGATACCGCGCCAGCGCGCCGGGAGGGAGCTCCCGGGACGGTGGATGCCGATCTCTCATGTATGGAGAGAGGCATCGAGGCGGCGATGACCCTGTACGGGGCGAGCACCGGGGTCGGGTCTCTACCGTAGAGGGCTCGGCCGTCGTTACGCCAGGCGTTTTCAGAAGTCAAATTGCGGGCCGGCGGATGGATTCGCCCGACGAGGGGCATGGATACGCCGGATGCCCAGTGGGAGCAGGTCCTCGAGCGACGCAGCCGAGCCGCCTCCTCACTTCGACCCGAACCGGTACCCACAATGCGTATCCGTGACTCCCTGCGTTTCGCCTCCCTGCCACTCCTGACACTCGCCGCCCTCGCGGCGTGCTCGGATGACATCTCTCCCGTCGCTCCGCCAACCGATGATGATCCGGTGGCCGCCACCATCACGGTGGCCATCGACACCATCGATTACGGCAGTGCCGCCACTCCCAGCATCGTGGTAAAGGACCAGAACGGGCAGCCGATCTCCGGCTCCCTGAGCGACCACCTCGCCATCGAATCCTCCGACACGACCGTAGCCAGAGTCGACATGGACGCGATGACCATCATCGGCGCGGGGCCCGGCACGGCGACCCTCACGGTGAGCTACGACAGCATCGAGACCGAAGCGGTGGTGGCGGTTCGACTCGTCGGCCTCGCGCCGGCGCACAGGATAGCTGCCGGCTCGCACCACAACTGCGTGCTCGACGCCGCCGGTGCCGCGCGCTGCTGGGGTGACGGCGACGAGGGGATGCTCGGCGACGGCAACGCGCAGACCTCGGGCACCCCCGTGTTCGTGGCGGGAGGTCACATCTTCTCGAGCATCGTGGCGGGTGATGACCACACCTGCGCCATCGACACCGACGGCGCCGCGTGGTGCTGGGGCGATTCCGGAGCCGGCCAGATCGGCGACGGCGATGACGAGGCCGAGCAGGTGGACGTGCCCGTGGCAGTTTCCGGCGGCCACCAGTTCGTGCGGCTCACCGCTGGCGATGACCACACCTGCGGCCTCGTGGCCGACGGAACGGCCTACTGCTGGGGGGAGAACGGCTCGGGCCAGCTCGGGATAGACGAAAGCGGCGACGAGTACTACGTGCCCCGGCAGGTGGCCGGCGGAATCAGGTTCGTGCGCCTGAGCGCCGCCGGAGAACACACCTGCGCCCTCGACGATCTGGGCCGGGCGTATTGCTGGGGGCACGGCGGGTACGGCGCCCTCGGCACCGGCAACAGTGACGACCAGCGTGCACCCGCCGCTGCCGCGGCCGGCAAGTTCTTCGTGGACATCACTGGCGGCGAGCTGCACACCTGCGCCCTCGACAGCCAGGGGAGGGCGTTCTGCTGGGGCAACAACGAAGATGGAGAAGGGGGCAACGGTCTCCCGAGCGAGCAGGAGAACTCGCCCGTACAGGTGCAGTTGAGCGCCCACCTCACCTCCATCTCCCACGGCCAGGACGGCCACCTCTGCGCCGTCGACGGCACGACCACCGCGCTGTACTGCTGGGGTCAGAACGGCAATGGACAACTGGGCGACGAAACGACGACAGACGCTCACGTCCCCGTGCTGACCCACAACCTCCACGCGAAAGAGGCGGCCGCCGGCGGCGACCACACCTGCGCGATCAACGTGAACGATGAGGTCTACTGCTGGGGCCTGAACGAAGATGGCGAAGTGGGCAACGGTGTCACGCTGGGCGAGGACGTTCTCCTCCCGACCAGAATCGTCGAACCCGACGGCGTCCCGCCCGCATGCATGACCCTCCCGCGCACGAGCACGAGCCGGGGTTGCCTGATCCGGGGAATCGACGCGCGGTGAGGAGCGAGGAGCGGGGAGCCGTTCACTGCTTCCCGCTCCCCGATCCCTGCTTTCTTCTTTGCCCCGACACCACGCCCCGCAGCGCCGAAAGTGCACGAGTCAGGTGCATCTCGACGGTCTTGGGGGAGAGGGTCAGGCGCTCGGCGATCTCGCGGGTGGTGAGCTGGTCGCGGCGGCTGAGGGTGAAGACTTCTCGGGCGCGCGGCGGGAGTGCCGCCGCGGCACGTGCCAGATCGTCGACCAGGATCGAGTGCTCGGCGTGGTCGAGAGGAGAGGGGTCGAGGGCGACGAACTGCTGGCGCGGCGGCCGGTCGGCGTCGTGCAGCTCGTCGAGCGAGACGGATCTCTCGACCCTGCGAGAGGATCGACGCATGGCCGCATTGCGCACCGAGCGATGCAGGTAGGCGCCGAGCGATGTGCCGATGCGGAGCCGCCCGCGAGCGGTCCACAGCGTGAGGAAGACATCCTGTACCACGTCTTCCGCCATCGAGAGCGACCCCACCACGCGCCTCGCACCGTCACGCAGCTCGCGATGATACCGGCGGAAGATGGCCTCGAACGCGACCGTGTCGCCCAGGCGCAGGCGTCCGGCGAGGAGCTGATCATCCAGCTTCGCGGTGAGGTCGAGGTCGTTCCGGCCGCTCGGTTCGTCGTGCCTCGGTGCTGGTACTGGCATGGTTGGAAAGGGGTGACGGGGTCAGGTACTTAATGTAGAGGTGGCTCTGCCGTTGGCAGAGCCACC
>CAZTTY010000014.1:59125-65955 GCA_964616815.1 uncultured Gemmatimonadaceae bacterium
GTGGTGGGGGTCTGTTAATTAATGTTGTGGTGCCCGTGCGGTGGGCCCCCCCACCTCTACATTAAGTACCTGACCCCGTCCTTTGCCTAGGCCCCGGGATTGTACTTTCGTATAGTGTTGGCTTCGATGTCCTTCTCCAGCCAGAGCACCGGCTTCACTTCTCCGCGCGCGAACATCGCGGCCTGGTCGGAGTGGAAGGGCGAGTCTTCGCGCCGCGTCTCGCCGTAGGCGAGCACCGAGACCGCGTGCGGCTGATCGCCGAACTCCACGCCGAGTATCCAGCCGTCGCCGCCCGCCACGCTGCGCTTCCCGTCGGGATCGTCCTTGAACCAGAGGACGCGGAAGCAGCCGAGGGCGCCATCGCAGCCGCCCACCGGGACATCCACGTCGCCCACGCGCACGCGGTGAACGTCGCCCCACGGCACGTTCACGCTCCCGTAGCGCTGCCGCGTGTCGTTCACTGCCCATGCGAACGCCTCCACCGCGCGCTCGGGGAAGCGGATGCCGCGCGGCGTGGAGACGGGATCGTCGAAGCTCCACGGCACCGCGTACATCGTGTCGGCGCTCGCGTGATCGGTGTAGCGCCGCCACCAGGCTTCGAAGAGCGTGCCGCCCCTGCTCTCGGGCGCCACTGTCTTGTCCCACTTCGCTATCACATCGATCGCCGCGCTCACATCGGCTGCCGGGTTGGAGGCGCGCACCAGCTTCACCAGGTCGTCGCGCACCCGATCGGCGAGGAGCATCCGGTACGAATGCTTGAGCGCGATCACGTCCATGAGACTCAGCTTCTGCTTCGTGTCGATGAGGTGCAGCGAGAGCTGCGTGCGAAGCCGGAGGCGCGGCTCCGGGAAATAGTCGGGGAAGCGCTTCGGATCGAGCACCTGGTGCAGGTTCGTGAAGTACGGCGGATCGTTGGAGTTCTGCAGGTAGCCGCCCTTCGGGTTGAGAAGCTGCGGGAGCGAATCGAAGGGGATGTAGCGCGTCCAGATGTCGGCCGTGGAGCTCACCGGAATCGCGATCGTGTCGCCGCCGCTCGGCAGCGGGAGCTTCGGGACGGCGCCGTTCCACACGTAGAAGATGTTCCCGTCGCGGTCGGCGTAGGTGAAGTTGGAGGAGAGGCGAGCCTGCATCCGCATCGCGTCTTTCCATTCATCCAGCGACTTCGCCTGCATCATCCGCAGGAACTGCTCGCCTGCGCGGTAGTCGTTGTCGAGCGCGAAGCGGAGAACATAGATCTTGCCATCGCCACGATAGATCACCGGTCCGTACGGAGTGCGCAGGATCTCGCGTGTCTCGCTCGCGAGCGCGTCGCCGTTGCGGAAATCCACGCTCACCAGTTCGCGCTGCAGCGGCACCGATGCGCCATCCAGGAGGTAGTGGTCCACCTTCGCGGTGTCGGCCTGGAGGGCGTATATCTGACCGAGGAGCGGCGCGTTGTTGGTGGTGGCGAAGCCGAGGTAGCGATTGAAGCCGCCGATCACGCCGAAGGGGCCGCCGATGCGGAAGTCACCGTAGAACTCGAGCTTTCCCGGCACGTTCACGTGCGCTTCGTAGTAGCCGGCGTTCCAGTTGAGGTGCGGGTTGCGAAGCAGGATCGCCTTCCCCGACTTCGTGCGGCTCGGCGCGAAGGCCCACGCGTTGGAGCCCACGTCGGGCTCGTCCTCGCCCGGCGCCAGCGGCTCGGGCGCGGGCGCGAAGGGAGTCTCGCTCGCATCGCCTCCCTCGCTCTCGTCGGCGATGCCGCGCGCGCGGCGGCGGAGATCGGGATTCACGCGCGCGAGGAAGCGCCGGGCCCGTGCGGGCGAGACCACGCTCACATCACCCGCGAGCACGTCGTAGCCGGTGAAGTGGGGCGCGAAGCCCTCGGGAAACTCCTCGGGGTGCAGCTCGATGTAGCGGTTCACTCCGACGGCGAACCCCTCGTAGATGTCGCGCAGATCCTGGTCGAGGAGCGGGTACGCCTGCACCGCGCGCCGGTACGAGAGGCGCGCGTTGAAGTCGCCGTTCATGCTGTCCTTCCCGAACCAGCGCCCCATCTGGCCGCTGGCGCCCAGGAGCGAGAGCGGTATGCGGTCGCCGTAATCCTCGCACTGCACGTAGGCGAGCGCGTAGGCCATGGCGGCGAGGTTCTCGGCCTGGATGTGCGGCACGCCGTGCGTGGTGCGGCGAACCACCACGTGCGCGGCGAGCTCGCGCGCGGTGAGTATGGGTCGGGTGGGGATCTGCGCCACCGCCTCGGCGCGCACCGTGGACCCGGCGCTCGCGCCCTGCGCGCCGGCGTGCGCCGCGGGCGCTGCCAGCGCCGCGGCAACGAGCGCGAGGGAAAGAGAGAGCGAGTGCTCGAGCGCGCGCGGGGGGCGCGCGCGGCGGAGGGAGGTGGGAGCTCCGGACATTACCTGATTCTCCGACCCGACCGTGTCGCGGGCGGGCAAGGGCTGGCGGGGAGGGGGGGCGAGTTCCATATTTCGCAACTCGCTTGCAGAAGATGCGACGAGTCTAGGTATATAGGAAGTGGTACGGGAGGACGCAAGCAAGATCCAGCGCCCGACCCCGCCGGTCCGCCTATGCCGGAACCACCGAGAGGAGCGGCGAGTCGTGCACCAGCGCCTCGAAGTGGCGCACCAGGCGGTCGTTCAGCTTCTCGATGTCGTGGCGCTGGACGACGAGCTTCCGGGCCGCGGCCGCGACGCGCCACGAGCTCACGTAATCGCGCGCGAGCAGCTCGAGCTGCGCGGCGAGCGCGGTGGAATCACCTTCGGGAACGAGATAGCCGGTCGCGCCGTCGGTTATCAGCTCGGGGATCCCGCTGTGCTCGGTGCTGACCACCGGTACGCCGCTCGCCATGGCTTCGATCATCGCGACCGGGATTCCCTCCACGTCGCCGTCCGACGCGGTGACGCTCGGCGCGACCATCACGTGCGAGCGCGCCAGGATCGCCGCGACCGCGCCGTGCGAGAGCGAGCCGACGATGCGCACGCGCTCGGCGACACCGAGCTCGCGCGCGAGGTGGAGGAGCACGCCGCTGAGCGGGCCGTCTCCCACTATGGTGTACTCCACGTTCGTCCCGGCGCTCGCCAGCGTGGCGACCGCGCGGATGGCGTGCGCGATTCCCTTGCGCTCCACCAGCCTCGCGACCGTGACGAGGCGCAACGGCTCGCCGCCGCGACGATCTCGGCGGACGAAGGCGAAGCGGCCGCAGTCCACGCCCATCCCGTGCACGGCGATGCGCTCGGCGGGGCAGCCGAGAGCGATCAGGCGCCGGCGGCCGTTGTCGCTGACCGGGAGAAAGAGATCGCCGGCCGCGAAGAGGTGCGCGTAGGTGCGCGAGCCGACGCGCCGCACGTAAGCGCTGGCGTCGGAGCCGTGGAATACGGTCACGAGCCGGCCGCCCACCACGCCCGCCTCGCGCAGACGCGCGACGCGCGCACCGATATGGCCGTGGTGACATAGTACGACGTCGAACGAACCGTGCGCGCGGAAGGCCGTGGCATCGGCGAGCAGCTCGAGCGGGGAGAAGCTGTGGCCGAGGCGCGCGGCGGAGAGGATGCGGGCGCCGCCGGCGCGGCGGCGGACGAGCTCCTTCGCGACGATGGGCAGCGCCACGACCAGCCGGTGCGGGTGGTGCCCCGGAAGCCACGCCGAGTAGCGCACGAGATCCATGAGCCGGTAGCTGAGGATCTCGTCGTGGATCGCCGCGGGCCGGCCGGAGCGGGTGGCGTAGATGCGCACCTCGTGGCCCCGGTCGAGCAGCCCGGTGACCTGGCTGAGGACGAAGGTCTCCGAGACGGTGGGAAACGCGCCGACTACGACAGCGATGCGCATGGTACGATGGAACGTATGGCGGAGCTCGCTCCGCGCGCAAGGCTGGAGCAAACCGCCAGGCGGCCCTTTCGTGTGGAGCAGCTCTCGCCGGCAGAGGGCCCGGCCGCGACGCGGCCGGGCCCGTCATGCTACCGAAACGATCCGACTCCGGCGTTCGTCCCGTCGCTCGCCTCGGCCCCGCCACGCACTATGCGGGGCCGGGCACGGCGGGCGCCCATCGACGCGAGCAGCCCCACCAGACGGTCGTTCAGCACGGCGAGATCGTAGCCTCGCTCCACCGCGCGACGACCCGCCCGGCCCATCCTGCGGCGGAGCGAGGCATCGCCCGCCAGGCGCGCCAGCGCCCGCGCAAGCGCCAGCGGGTCGCGTTCCCGCACGAGGAAGCCCGACTCGCCGTGGTGCACCAGCTCGGGGATCCCGCTGTGCCGCGTGCTCACCACGGGGAGCCCGCACGCCATCGCCTCCATGATCGAGACCGGCACGCCCTCCATGTCGCCATCCTCCGCCACTACGCTCGGCGCCACGAAGACGTCGGAATCGAGCATCGCTTCGCGTACTCCATCCTGGTCGGCCTCGCCAACGAGCCGCACGCAGTCGCCCACCCCCAGCTCGCGCACCAGTCTCTCGAGCTCGCCGCGCAGCGGGCCGTCGCCCAGTACGCGATACTCGAGCTTCCGACGCGTGGTGTCCCGCAATGCCGCCACCGCGTGGATCGCGTACTCCACCCCCTTCTTCTCCACCAGCCGCGCCACCGTGAGCAGCCGCACGGTGTCGTCGTCCCGTTCGCCGCGAGAGCTGGAAGCGGGAAAGCGGGAGAGCTCGATCCCCATGTGGTGCACCACGATCTTCTCCGGCGGGCAGCCGAGCTCGATGAGGCGTGAGCGCCAGAACTCGCTAACGGGAAGAAAGAGCTCGCCTTCGGCGAAGAGCCGGTCGTACGCGCGCGCGCCTTCGGTGATGAGGTAGCGGCTCATGTCGTAGCCGTGGAAGACAGTCGCGATCTTCCCCTGCACCAGGCCCGCGCGACGGAGCCGCGCCATGCGGTTTCCGTTCGGTCCGAAGTGACAGAGCAGCGCGTCGTACCGCCCGCGCCCCGCGAAGGGCGCGCCGGCGCTGAGGAGCACCAGCCGCGAGTCGTAACCCAGGTGCCGCGGCGAGCTCTTCGACACTCGCCACGCGGTCGCCGGATCGCGCCGCCAGTAGCGCGCGAGTACGTACGCCGCGGCGGCCGCACGCCGCATCCGCGATGCCCCCACGGCACGCGCCGGCTGGTACCGCGCGCGCTCCACCAATCCGTACTCCCTCACCACATCGTGCTCCGCCCCTCCCAGCTCCGGCTCGGACGCCGCGGCGTATATGTCGACTTCATGCCCCCTGTCGATGAGGCCGGTGATCTGCCCGAGGACAAAGGTCTGCGAAACGGAGGGGAAGGAGGTGACGATTACTGCGATGCGCATGGGATGGGGGGAGCGAGAAAGCAGGAACTACCAAGGAAGCAGGAAGCAGGAAACAGGAAACAGGAACTGCACACGTTCCATGGTATACCCGCGAAAGCGGGCCTTCACGTCATGCCCGCGGAAGCGGGGATGGCTTCGATTCCAGACTCGCGGAGATGACCGCATTGGTGTGCCGGTGCCTGTTGCCTGCTTCCTGCTTCCTTCTCAATTCCCGCGCCATGCAGCGCATCACATGAGTGAGAGGAGATGGGTCGCGAGCGAGGCGGGGGGGGTGGAGAGCGGGATGCGGATGCTCAGGGCCGGGATTCCGTCGAATGCCTTGCGGAGAACCGAACGTGTGGCGGCCACTACTTCGTCCTGCGTGGGGAGCAGCGGCGCGTGGTGGCCGCTGTGCAGAGCGCGGCTCACCAGGCCGAACGGCTCGATCTCGTGCATCACCACTTCGGCGGCGCGGCGCGCCAGTTCGTCGGCGGTGATCTCGCGAACCTCGAAATCGCGCACGTCGCCGCGCTCCAGGCAGAACACGCGCGCGAGCGGCGCCGAGCGCGCCACCGAACGCTCGCCGAAGAGCTCCTCGGCGCTCACGCGCCGGCGTACTCCCTTCGGTCCGCGACGCCGCAGCTTCCACTCCCACGAGGCGCGGTCCAGCAGCGAACGGCCGTCGAGCAGCATCGACCGGAGCCGATCCTCCCCTTCCAGGTTGTACGCGTAGACCTGCATCCGCTTCGGAGTGCGCCAGAGCGTGCCCGCGTCGTCCACCAGACCCAGGTCGTCGCTCAGGAAGCTGAAGCCGTGCTCGGTGATGAGCTTGAGCGCCGCCGAGGTCTTCCCTATCCCGCCCCACGCCACGATGGCCGTGCCCTGGCCGTCGCGCGCCAGCGAGCTCGCGTGGATGTAGGACTGCCCCAGCTCGAGCTGCGCGACGTGCGTGAGGTAGTCGAACACGCCGTACATGAAATTCTTCGCCTGTGTCTCCTCGCTCGAGAGATAGTTCCAGTCGCGCGCGCGATAGACGGCGGAGAACCAGCGGTAGCGGCGGCCCTGGTCGTCGGGGAGCAGCTCGACGCGGATGGCCGGGAGCAGGGAGCGCGATCCCTCATCCGCCGGATCCTGAGCGCTCACCCGGTAGCTCAGGCTGTTGTAGGCGACCCGGAATGCATCGGCCGTGGCCCAGACCGGAGCGGTGGCCGTGTAGTCGCGCAGCGGCGGGAGCGCGCGCACGAAATCGAAGGCGATGCGTGGGACCACGGGAGCCGCATCGGCCGCGCTCTCCCGCGCATCCACGCGGAGCGATTCCAGCTCGCCGCGAAGGTATTGGGCGCACCCCCCGGCGCCGGAGAGCGCGAAGGGAAGCCGTCCGAGCCGGTAGATGCGATCCCCGGGATGCTTCGACGTCGCAGCAGTCGCGCCGGCGGAGCGCGTCGCGTCCGCCGCGGCGTGAGGGGCCACGGTGGCCGGGGTCGTCCGGGCCGGAGCGCCCGATGGGATCCCCGCGCTCACGCTTCCGCCTCCCCTCGCGCGGGACGGAGATGGCCGAGCGAATGTATCATG
>CAZTTY010000015.1:0-63781 GCA_964616815.1 uncultured Gemmatimonadaceae bacterium
GCAGATGCGCACGTCCCGGGCGGCGCCACCGCGATTGGCCGATCTCTCACCACCACTCTGAGTGGCGACCGAGGCGACGCCTCCCGCGAGGATCAGGAGAGTCGTCGCGAGTGCCGAGCGGAGAAGCGTTGCCCGGCCGGTGTTCACGCGCGCTGTTCCCCGCCCTCGGCCACCGCCGGTGGCGCCTGCATGGGGAGCGCGATGACCGGCGCACGAAGAGCGTCGAGGCCGGCGTTGACCGCGGCGGTGGCCAGCGCCGACGGGTCGAGCGGCCGGGCCAGGAAAGGAAAACGAAATATCGGAACGCCGGGAAGTGCGTCGGCGAGCGCATCGGCGGTCTCCCCTTCCAGCGCGGCACACTGGTCGGCATACAGTTCGTTGATCACGACCCCGCGAATGCGCAGCCCCGACTCCCGCGCCGCGCGCGCAACCAGGAGCAGGTGGTTCACGAGTCCGGGTCGGTCGGCCGCGACGACCAGGAGCTCCAGATTCCATCGCCGCGCGAGGCGATCGAAGGACATCCCCGGCGCCACCGGTACGAGGAGTCCACCGGGGTCCTCCACGATCACCGTATCGCGGTCCGCGGAGAGCCGCGCGAAGGCTGCATCGAGAGCCGCGACGATACCTTCGGACCGGGAATCGGGTACCGATGCGAGCGGTGGCCGGGTTTCCACCTGCGAGTGCGGCTGGCTACCCTCCGGCCGATCGCCACCGCCGGTGGCGGCATGCAGCAGATCGGCGTCGCTCCCTCCCTCGTGTGCGGCTCGCTCGCCATCTACAGGCTTCATCGCCGCCACGGTGAGGCCATCGCGTCGCAGCATCGTGAGCAGCGCAGCGGCGACTATCGTCTTCCCGACTCCGGTGTCCGTTCCCGTAACCGCCAGACGCATCATCAGGCCTCCTGCCGGGCGGCGCATCGCACAGACGCTGCCGCCTCGTGCCTCGAATTGGATCCAGGGTTCAACGTAGAGATGTCCGGCAGGGCGAGCGGCGCGCGCCGGCGCGCGATCCTGAATGATGCGCGTTTTTCCCGCCAGCGAAAGGGGGGACGTGGCAGACGGCAGAAGGCAGAAAGCAGGAAGCAGTAGAAAAAAGGAAACAGGGGACAGGAAACAGGGACTGCAGATTCGCCGTACGGCCGACTGTACTCACTGATGGTGCGTCAGTCGGTCGCGCCGTTCCTGCCGTCTGCTTTCTGCTTTCTGCTTTCTGAGTAGTTCCCCCTGTTCGATTTCGGGACGGGCATTCCCGGATGCGGGCAGTGGCAAGTGGTACGCGCGTTGGCAACTGGTTGATGGGTAACGACATAGAGCTAGCGCGCGACGGCATGGGACTTCCCTCGGGAATGGTGGCGAGCGGCTGCTTCGCACCAGACAATGTTCGAACAGGAGAAGGATCAGCTTGGATATTCCTCGCGAGCCACCGAGCAAGAAAAAGCGCTACGTGCTGGGCGCGATCGCCATCGTGGCCATCGTGATCATCACGGCAGCTCTCAGCCGGCTCAAGCCGGCGGCGCCCAGCGTCGACCGCGCCACACTCTGGATCGACACGGTCCGACAGGGCGAGATGGTGGTTCAGGTCCGCGGCCCCGGGACTCTCGTCCCGGAGCAGATCCAGTTCATCTCGGCCACCACGGGCGGACGCGTCGAGCAGATCCACGTGCGCCCCGGCACCAAGGTCGACGCCAGCACGCTCATCCTCGAGATGACCAACCCAGACGTGCAACTCGAGGCGCTTTCCGCGGAGCAGCAGCTCAACGCGGCGCAGGCCGCGCTGGTGCAACTCAGACTGAGTCTCCAGACGCAGCGGCTGGCCCAGGAGGCGATAGTCGCCACCGCGCAAGCCAACTACAACACGGCGAAACGCCAGGAAGAAGTGGCGATCGGCCTCGACAAGAAGGGCCTCATGTCTTCGCAGGAAGTGGGAGACGCGAAAGACAAGGCCACCGAGGCGGAGACGAACTTCAAGGTGGAAACCCAAAAGCTCGAAGAGTTGTCCAAGTCGGTGGACGACCAGCTCGCCCTGCAACAGGAGCAGGTCGAGCGCTTGCGCGCGATCGCCAAGTACCAGCGCACACGCGTGGAGTCGATGAAGGTCCACGCGGGCGCCGCTGGCGTGCTCCAGGACATGGATCTGCAGCCTGGACAGTGGGTGCAGGCCGGCACACTCCTCTGCAAAGTCGCGCAGCCGGGTCGTCTGAAAGCGGTACTCCGCATCCCCGAAACGCAGGCGAAGGACATCCAGATCGGACAGGTGGCTTCCATAGATACGCGAAACGGGATCGTTCAGGGTCACGTAATCAGAGTAGATCCGTCGGTGCAGAACGGCACGGTGACGGTCGACGTGGGCCTAGAGGGGAAGCTCCCGCCGGGCGCCCGTCCCGACCTGAGCGTGGACGGCACCGTCGAGATCGAACGGCTGAAGGACGTGATGTCCGTGGGACGGCCGGCCTACGGACAGGCCGAGAGCACGGTGGGACTCTTCAAGCTCTCGCCCGACGGCTCGGAAGCCACCCGCGTGAACGTGAAGCTCGGCCGCGCGTCGGTGAACACCATCGTAGTCGAGCAGGGCCTCTCCGTGGGCGATCGCGTCATCATCTCCGACATGTCCACCTGGGACGCGCAGGACCGCGTCCGCCTCAAGTGAACGCCCAGCGCACTCCTCTTTCCACACTCCGATCCCGGATCTGACCATGCCCGCACAGCAATCATCGCACACCGACTCCTCCGTAGCTCCCGGTGCTTCGTTGTCGAACGGGAACGGCGATGGGCAGGCGCTCATCCGTCTCGATGGAATCAAGAAGGTGTTCTTCACGGATGAGGTGGAGACCCACGCGCTCGCGGGCGTTCATCTCGAGGTGAAGCCCGGCGAGTACCTCGCCATCGCGGGTCCTTCGGGATGCGGGAAGACCACGCTTCTCTCGATACTCGGTCTTCTCGATACGCCCACCGATGGCGAATACCTGCTCGACGGACAGCCGGTGGCCAAGCTCACCGCGAGTCAGCGCGCCCGCGTGAGGAACCGTCAGATCGGTTTCATCTTCCAGGCGTTCAACCTCATCGGCGACCTCACCGTCTACGAGAACGTGGAGCTGCCGCTCACGTATCGCGGGATGGATTCCGCCGAGCGACGTAAGCGCGTGACCGACGCGCTCGAGCGCGTGGGGATGAGCCACCGAGTCAAGCACTACCCGGCGCAGCTCTCGGGCGGTCAACAGCAGCGCGTCGCCGTGGCGCGCGCGGTGGCGGGCGAGCCGCTCATTCTCCTCGCCGACGAGCCCACCGGCAACCTCGATTCGGTGAACGGCGAAGCTGTGATGGACCTGCTCAAGGAACTGCACGGCCAGGGCGCCACGATCTGCATGGTCACGCACGACCCGCGCTACGCGCGTCACGCCGACCGTTCGATCCACCTCTTCGACGGCCGTATCGTGGAAGAGGAGCGCGGGAATCGCGAGGCGGCCGACGAGCAGCAGTTGAGGGAGAGCGGGTTCGAGGTGCAGTAGAAAAGAGAGGAGGTGCAGTAGAAAAGAGAGAAGGTAGAGAGCAGGAAGCAGGGAGCAGTGAACCGCTCTACAGCGTTGGCAAACCTCCCGGGCGGTTCGCTGTTTTCTGCCTTCTGCTTCCTTCCCTCTGCTTCCTGGCGCTCTACTTTGCGCTTTCTTCTCCCGTGATTCCTCCCGACTGGGGTCCGTCGTGGATACTCTCCTGCAGGATCTCCGCTATGCAGCGCGCTCGCTGCGCCGCAGCCCCGGCTTCACCGTCATCGCGGCGCTGACGCTCGCGCTCGGAATAGGGGCCAACGCCGCGATCTTCAGCGTCGTGAACGGTGTGCTCCTTCGCCCGCTCGCCTACGCGAACCCCGATCGACTGGTCGTGGTGTGGGGTCACAAGGAGAGCATCGGGAACGAGACTGCCTCGCTCCCCGATTTCAAGGATTGGCGAGAGCAGAACACCGTCTTCGAGAGCATGGCCGCCGTCGCGTACACCCGCTTCGACGTGACGGGTGACGGTGAGCCCGAGAGAGTGAACGCCGCGCTCACCACCGCGAACTTCTTCCACGTGCTCGGCGTGGCGCCGGAGGTGGGTCGCGCGTTCAACGCCGACGAAGAGACGAGCGGTCGCGACCGCGTGGTAGTGCTGAGTCACGGCTTCTGGGAGCGCCGCTTCGGCTCGCGCCCGGGCGTAGTCGGCAGCACTATCACTTTGAGCGGCCTTCCCTACACGGTGGTCGGCGTGGCCCCGGCGGGCTTCCGTCTCGGAAACGCGAGCGACCTCTGGGCACCGCTGCGCACCGACACCACGCGCGGTCGTCGTGCCGACTTTCTCTCGGTGATAGCGCGGCTCGAGCCGGGCGCCACAATGGAGCAGGCGCAGGCGCAGATGACCACCATCGGTCGCGCGCTCGAGGCTCAGTACCCGGAGACCAACACGGGGTGGAGCCCCCGGCTGGTCTCACTGGAGGAGCAGGTCGTGGGCGGCGCCCGCCCTGCGCTGCTCGTCTTCATGGGCGCTGTGGGACTCGTGCTTCTCATCGCCTGCGCCAATGTCGCGAATCTCATGCTCATGCGCGCGGCCTCGCGCGAGCGGGAGATGGCGATCCGCAGCGCGCTCGGCGCCGGAAGCGGCAGGATCGTTCGGCAGCTACTCACCGAGTGCGTTCTAGTTTCATTCGTGGGCGGTGCGCTCGGGCTCCTCTTCGCGGTCTGGGCATCGTCGGCGCTTGGCGCAGTCCGCAGTGCGCCCATCCCACGTCTCGATGAGTCGGGCATCGATGGACGGGTGGTGGCGTTCACGCTGCTGCTCTCGCTCCTTGCAGGACTTCTGTTCGGTCTTGCGCCAGCGCTCCGACTCGTCCGCGGCAGGCTGCGCAGCTCGCTGCGTGAAGGAGCAAGAGACTCTTCCGCTGGAATCGGTGTGCACCAGCTCCGCGGCGCGCTGGTGCTCGTGGAGGTCGCGCTGGCGCTCGTGCTCCTCGTGGCCGCCGGTCTTCTCATCCGGAGCTTCGACAAGCTCTCGCGCGTGAACCCGGGCTTCGACTCGCACTCGGTCATCTCGGCGCAACTAGTGCTCCCACGCGTGCGCTACGCCGAGGGAACCAGACAGCTCGCTTTCTATGACCAGCTCGTACAGAGCGTTCAGGCGATGCCGGGCGTGCGATCGGTAGCGCTCGCATCCGACGCACCGCTGAGCGGCGGCGGCAACTACCTGAGCTTCGAAGTCGCCGGCAGACCGCAGGCCGATGCGGGTACGGTGCAGGATGCGGAGCTCCTCGTCACCAATCCAGCGTACTTCGAAACGTTGCGCATCGCGCTTCGCGCCGGTCGCGTCTTCACCACTCGCGATGACGACCGGGCCACCAAAGTCGCGGTGATCAACGCCGCCATGGCGAAACGGTATTGGCCCGACGGCGATCCGATCGGCGCACACGTGACGCTCGGCGATCCGTCGGACAGCTCGTCGTGGCGCACGATCGTCGGAGTGGTGGGCGACGTCAGGCAGAACGCTCTGAGCGACGAGCCTTATCCGCAGCTCTTCCTCCCACTCGCGCAGACGCCGCAGCGCGCCATGCTCCTCCTGGCGCGGACGAGCGGCAATCCCTCAGCGCTTGCCGCGCCGATTCGCCAGGCAGTCAGTGCGGGCGACCGCGACCTTCCAGTCTCCGACATTCGCACGCTCGACGATCGGCTGCAGCTCTCGGTCGCGCAGCCGCGACTGAGCATGGTACTCGTTGGAACCTTTGCGTTGCTGGCGCTGGTGCTGGCCGCCGTTGGCATCTACGGCGTGCTCTCCTACACCGTCACGCAGCGGACCCGTGAGCTCGGCATCCGGATGGCGCTCGGCGCCGAATCCAGCAGCGTGATGCGACTCGTGGTGGGACAGGCGATGGCGCCCGCGTTCATCGGCGTGCTCCTTGGTCTCGCGGGTGCCTGGGGCGCTACGCGGTTGATCTCGAGCCTCCTCTTCGGAGTGAGCGCCACAGACCCGATCACATTCATCGCGGTGACTCTCTTTCTGCTCACCGTAGCGCTCGCGGCCAGTTGGGTACCGGCGCGGAGAGCGACGCGGGTAGATCCGCTGATCGCGCTGAGGTCCGAGTGAGAAGTGCTCGAGTCCCGGGATCCTCAGCTTGAAGTAGCATGCAGATTCGCGAATAATCAGCCCCGGACGAGAATACGATGCACGACCTGTCGCAGGACATTCGCCACGCGCTGCGCTCGATGCGGCGCAATCCGTGGTTCACCGCCACCGTGGTGGCAATCCTCGCGCTCGGCATCGGAGCAAACACCGCGATCTTCGGACTGGTGAACGCCGTTCTCATCCGGCCGCTGCCGTATCCGGACTCCGAACGGATCGTGTCGATTGCGAGCGCGAACGGTGGCGGCGAGTCCATGGACGCACAGATCGTTCGCGCCGTGATCGATGCACGCACGCACTCCTTCGACGCGTTGGCTGCATACTCGCTCGATGGCGCGAACCTCACGGGCGGCAGCGCGCCCGAGCGAGTTGGCGGCTCGAACGTCTCCGAGCGGTTCTTTCAGGTGATGGGAGTGCGTCCCGCGATCGGCCGGGAATTCACGAAGGCCGAGTCGGCAGACAGTCTGGCGAGTCTGGTGATCATCGGGGATGCGCTCTGGAAGCGCGATTTCGGGAGCGATCCCGCCATCCTCGGCAAGTCGGTGAAGCTGGACGGTCGCAGCTACGAGGTGATCGGCGTGATGCCGGCTGGCTTCGCCTACCCGAGGGGTGCGGAGTACTGGCTTCCCCTCTCGCTGCCGCGGCCCGAGCCCAACTCGAAGTACTACGCCAATCTGCTCGCGCGCCTTCGCCAGGGCGTCTCACTCGATGCGGCTCGTTCGGAGTTCGCCGCGCTGCAGCGGGCACACGCTGCGGAGATGCCAGGCGACTACGAGGCCAATCCAATCAGCATGGTGTCGCTCCACGAGCGCACGTACGGCGATCTCCGGCCGGCGTTGTCGATCCTGCTCGGAGCGGTGGGACTCGTACTGCTCATCGCGTGTGCCAACGTGGCGAACCTCCTGCTCGCTCGCGCGGCAGGACAGAGTCGCGACCTCGCCGTGCGCGCGGCTCTCGGAGCCGGCCGCGCGCGACTGGTGCGCCAGCTTCTCGTCGAAAGCGTACTGCTCTCGCTCCTCGGCGGCGGCATCGGGCTGCTCGTCGCCATGAACGTTCTTGGCATCTTCACGGCGGCGGCGCCAGCGCGGCTCATGCGTGTGCCCGGAGTCTCAGTGAACGCGGACGTGCTGTTCTTCACCTTCGGCGTCTCGCTGCTCACGGGATTGATTTTCGGACTCGTGCCTGCGCTGACCATTGCTCGCAGCAACATCAGCGATGTGCTCAAGGACGGAGGCTCGCGCCGCTTCGCGGGCGGAGGCGCAGCCAAGCCACGCCGTCTGCTGGTGGTGGCCGAGCTGGCGATTGCCGTCACGCTGTTGATCGGCGCGGCGCTTCTGGTGAAGAGCTTCGTGCGCTTCCGGAGCATCGATTCGGGCTTCAGGGCCGATCACATACTCCGCGCCGAGATCGTGCTTCCCGGCGCACGCTACTCGAATCCGGCGCTGATCGAGTCGTTCTTCCGCGATGCGGTGGCTCGAGTTCGAGCGATCCCAGGCGTGGAGGCCGCCACGATCTCCGACATAGCGCCACTGGGCGGCTCGGTGATGATGAGAACGAGTACCACCGACTCGACAGGCGCGGTGAAGCGGAGTCCGATGATCGCGAAGGGTACAGTCGGAACCGACTACTTCCGCACGTACGGTGTTCCACTGATGGCGGGTCGCGATTTCACCGAGATGGATGGAGCATCCGCACCGCACGTCGCCATAGTGAACGCCTCGCTCGCGCACTACCTCTTTCCCGACGAGCCGGCAGTGGGCCAACAGCTCTCCATGGGTGCGCGGGCGCCGTACACGATAGTCGGCGTCGTGGCCGACCTGCGGATGAGCGCACCGCGCCCCAGCTCGCCGCCAGCGATCTACTTCCCGCTCGCGCAGGGCAATCCCACTGGCGTCGGCACCATCAGCATCCGCACGCGCTCGGACCCGCTCGCGCTGGTGCCGGCGCTGCGCGCGGCAGTGCGATCGGTGGATCCCGAGCAGCCAATCTCGAGCGTCACGACGATGGAGGCGGAGCTCGCGGAGTTCATGGCGCCCAGACGCTTCAATGCGCTCCTGCTCGGCTCCTTCGCGACACTCGCGCTGGCTCTCGCCGCGCTGGGACTCTACGGCGTCATCTCGTACATCGTGACGCAACGCACGCGGGAGATAGGGATCCGCATGGCGCTCGGCGCCGAGGCGAGACAGATAGTGCTCGCGGTGCTGCGCCAGGGATTCCTGGTTGCATCGGCGGGCGTGCTGGTGGGGATGGCGGGAGCTCTGGCGCTCTCACGGATCGTGGAAGGGCTGCTCTTCGGCATCACGGCCCGCGACCCGATGGTGTTCGTCGCAATGCCGCTGTTGCTCCTCATGGTCGCGGCGCTGGCCACCCTGATCCCCGCGCGCCGAGCCAGTCGCGTGGACCCGGCCACGGCGTTGCGGGCGGAGTAGCGATGTCCGGCCGTTGCTCAGCCCCGCTCTGCCGATCAGATCGGGCGGAAGAGCTCCTCGAGCGAGAGCGTGAATGGCGCGTCTGCACCATCAGGATGCCAGACGAGGAGGTCGCGCTCCACGCGAGGGAAGAGCGCATCTCGAGTCCAGACGTCGACCGATCGAGCATCGGCATCGATCACCCAGTAGAACGGAGTGGCCATCTCCTGGTAGACACGTCGTTTGGTAAATCGGTCTGCGAGAATGGAGGAAGGACTCAGAACCTCGATCGCGAGGAGAAGCTGCCGGACGCCGCGCCAATCGAGCGTCCGTGCTGCGTCCTGGGGCACGACAAACACGTCCGGCTGAACAAGGACGTCCGGCCTTCCCCAGGAGATGTCCGAGGGAGACGCCAGCGCACGGCCAATCTGCTCCTTGTGGAGATACGCGCGAATGGCCACGAGCAGGCGCGCTACGACTTCCTGATGCCACATTCGCGGCCCGGGGCTCACGAGCAGTTCCCCGTGCACCGTTTCGTAGCGAGGCCAGTGGCGCGGTTCGCGAGCGTTGAGCTCGCGCACCATCTCGCCCGAGTAGAAGTCGATCGAGGAAACCATACCCATACTATATCGCCTCGGCGGCTGGAGAATGGCAAGTCCTGAACATGCTGAACGATGCATGCGAAGCTCGTCATGAGCACCATCGAATCACTGCATCATCTAACAACACAACGCACGCGCTCGACGCACCGCACGAACCAGCGGCGAGGCTCCATCTCCACCAGTGGGACGCGTCATGACATCTCTCACGCAGGATCTCCGCTACGCTGCGCGCTCGCTGCGCCGCAGTGCCGGCTTCACGATCGTCGCGATCATCACGCTCGGCCTCGGGCTGGGCGCCACGACCGCCATCTTCACACTGCTGAACAACGTAGTGCTGCAGCCGCTCCCGTACCCCGAGTCGAACCGGCTCGTCGACGTCGGAACGCGCTGGCCTGGCCTGAAAGCGGACATGCGGATCGGCATCTCGCCGGCGAACTACTTCTACTTCCGCGATCACAGCCGATCGCTCGAGGACGTAGGCATCTTCAGTACGGCGGAGGCCACGATCACGGGCGACGGACGTCCGGAGCGCGTTCGCTCGGTCGAAGCGAGCGCCGGCGTGCTCCCCGCGCTGCGGGCGCGCGCGCAGCTCGGTCGCATCCTGTCGGCCGAGGATGACCAGCCGTCGAGCACCGCTCCCAACAACGTGGCTCCCGGGCCGGCTTCGCCGGTTGCGGTGCTGAGTCACGACTTCTGGCAGCGGCGCTTCGGCGGCGATCCGGCGGTAGTGGGCAAGACTATATGGCTCGACGCGCGCGCCGTGCCGGTGGTGGGAGTGCTCGCCCCCGGCGTGCAGCTTCCGGATCAGGACGTGGACGTCTGGCTCCCGCTGGGACTGAACCCCGCAGCGCGCCCCACGAACTGGCACACGTTCGGCGCGATCGCACGGCTCCGACCCGGCGTGACGATCGACCAGGCGCGCGCCGAACTGGCGAGCGTCAGCGGCCGTGTGGTGGAGCTCTTTCCCAGCGCGTACAACGATGCATTCATGAAGGACACCGGATTTCGTTTCGATGTCGAAGCGTTGCGCACCATCGTACTCGGCGACGTGGGACGCTCCATCTGGATCCTGTTCGGTACCGTGGGTCTCGTGCTGCTCATCGCATGCTTCAACGTCGCCAACCTCTTCCTCGCGCGCACCGAAGCGCGCCAGCGCGAGACCGCAATCAGGATGGCACTCGGCGCGCGCTCGGCACAGCTCGCGCGGCACTATCTGACCGAGAGCAGCCTCCTCGCCACGCTGGCCGGTGCCGTGGGAATCGCGTTCGCATGGGGCGCAGTACGGCTCCTGCTCGCGTTCTCACCCGGCTGGATTCCCCGCCTGAACGCCGTGCGACTCGGGTGGGAGAGCGTGGCGTTCACGGCGATCGTCGCGATCGTAGCGGGCGTCGTGTTCGGACTCTTCCCGGTAGTTGCGGCGCGGCGCACGGCGGACGAGACGCGCGGCGGCGGAGCGCGCGGATCGACTGCGAGTCGCGATCGCAACACGTTCCGCGGTACGCTCGTGGTAGTGCAGATGGCGCTCGCGCTCGTGCTTCTCGCATCGGCAGGGCTGATGCTGCGCAGCTTCGACAAGCTGAGGAAGGTCGATCCGGGAATCCGCTCAGGTGGCGTGCTCGCCATGGAGCTCCAGCTCCCGTCGCAGCGGTATGGCACGTTCCAACAGGTCGCTGCGTTCTATCAGGAGCTGTCGAACAGGATAGAGGCGCTCCCCGGAGTGAAGTACGCCAGCGTCACGACGAGCCTTCCCCTCGCCACGTCCACGTCCGGCTGCAACGCAGTGTTCGTCGAGGACCAGCCGCCCGCGCCCGACGTGAACCCGCCATGCGTACCGGTGAGCGCCATCTCGCCCGGATTCTTCCAGGCACTCGGGATCGGAGTACGCGGCCGGACACCCACGTGGTCGGACGTCGATGCACGGTCGGGCGAAGTGGTGGTGAGCAGAGCGCTGGCGGAGCGCTTCTGGCCCGGCGAAGAGGCGATAGGAAAGGGACTGCGCGGCAATGGCTGGGGGAAACCGTTCTATCGTGTGGTCGGTGTCACCGATGACGTTCGCTATGGTGGGCTCGACGAGCCTCCAACCGAGATGGTGTACTTCCCGCTCATCCCGCTGGAGGGAGCGCCGCTCTGGAGTCCACAGCGGTCGGTCACGCTGGTGGTAGCGAGTGCCAGCACACGACCGGAGCAGCTCGCGCCAGCTATACGCCGCACACTGGCCGAGATCGACTCCGACATCCCGCTCGCGAACGTGCGAACCATGAGTGACGTCGTGGCCAGATCGATGGCGCGCACGTCGCTCACCATGTTCCTGCTCGCGATAGCGGGAGGGATGGCGCTGGTACTCGCCGCGGTCGGTCTCTACGGCGTAATCTCCTACATCGTGGGGAAGCGCACGCGCGAGATCGGTATCAGAGTGGCACTCGGCGCGCAGATCGCGCAGGTGGTTCGGAGCGTGGCACTCGCATCGGTGAGACTCGCGCTGGTGGGAATCGCGGTGGGAATTGCAGGTGCCCTTCTCCTCACGCGGCTCCTGCGATCGCTGCTGTTCGAAGTGAGTCCTTCGGATCCGCTGGTGCTCCTGGGAGTTTCGGTGCTGCTCGTGATCGTCGCGCTGGCGGCGAGCTACCTTCCGGCGCGACGGGCGGCGAAGATCGAGCCGGTGATCGCGCTTCGCGAGGAGTAGGGAAGCGTGCGAACGCCGCGTACGCGTCGCTGGCGAACGCCGGGAGGGCCGGCACGCACCCGGCCCACTCGACGTGACGCGCGATCAGAGCGGCTGGAAGAGCTCCGCGAACGACATCTCGAATGGCGCGGACGCACCTTCGGGATGCCAGACTATACCGGTCCTCTCGATGCGAGGCTCCAGACAGGATGGAGTCCAGCATTCCACGGTGCACGCGTCCGGGTCGACGATCCAGTAGAGTGGAACCCCATGGAGCTGGTAGAGCCGGCGCTTGATGTACCGATCGTTATGCGCCGTGCTCGGGCTGAGGATCTCGACGACGAGCATGAGGCGTCGCACGTCCTTCCACTCGTACTTCCGCGCTTCATCCAGAGGGAGAACGAAGACGTCGGGCTGGACGAGTTTCTTCGCACCCCAGGAGATGTCGGACGGCGAGTGGTACACCCGGCCGACACCTTCATGGCGAAGGTATGTCCTGAGGGCCTCATCGATCCGATCGGCGAGCTCGTAGTGCCACTTCCGCGGCGCTGGCGTCACGAGCAGCTCGCCATCCACGACCTCGTAGCGAGGCCACCATTGTGGCTCCCGCTCGTTGAGGCGGCGGACCATCTCGGCTGTGTATCGGTGGCGAAGAGGCATACCCATACAATCACCTCGGCGAGTGGGGAAGCGCAAGTAGTGAGCATGCGACAACATCGCATGACAGGCCGAACAGAGCATCATCGAAACACTGCATCAGATAGCAAACGGCCTCGCGGGACGAGCGCCGCATGGGGAGAGCATATCCTAACACCGACCAGCCAATCATGGACATCCTGATCCAGGATCTGCGCCTCGCGTTCCGCGCCCTGCGAAGGACCCCGGGCTTCACGCTCATCGCCATCCTCTGCCTGGCGCTGGGCACGGGTGCCACGACCGCGATCTACACCGTGGTGAGCGCGGTTCTGCTGCGCCCCCTGCCATATCCGCAACCCGAGCAGCTCGTGCGAGTTTACGAGGGGCAGACCACCAATGCGGGATTCTACGGATCGGTGTCGCCGGCCAACTTCCTCGACTGGCAGCGGCAGAACGGCGTGTTCGATGCGCTCGTGGCCTACCAGAACGTGAGCGTCAACCTCCAGAGCGGCGGCACTCCCGAACGGCTCGCCGCCGTCTCCGCCACCGGCAATCTCTTCCGCATGTTGCAGGTCGGCGCGCAGATCGGGCGAACCTTCACGCCAGACGAAGCACGAACGGGGGCGGCGAAAGTCGCCGTTCTGAGCGACGCCGCCTGGCGCTCCCGCTTCGGAGGCGATGGATCCATCGTCGGCCGCACGATCACGCTCGACGGCGAGAAGGTCACGGTGATCGGAGTGATGCCGGCCGGCTTCACATTCCCCGCCACGTCCGCGGTCGACATCTGGGTGCCGCGGCCGTTCACCTCCGACGAGCTCACGCAGCGCGGCAATCACTATCTGTCGGTGGCAGGACGGTTGAAGCGCGGTACGAGCATCGATGCCGCGCGCGCGCAGATGAAGCAGATCGCCGCGCGGCTCGCGCTGGAGTATCCGGATGCCGATGGGACGCGCACCGTGAAGCTCTACTCCATGCACGACGACCTGTTCGGGAAGAATCTCCGGACGCAGCTCTATGTGCTGCTCGGCGCATCCGGGCTGGTGCTGCTGATCGCCTGCGTCAACGTCGCCAACCTTCTTCTCGCGCGCGGAGCGATGCGCCGTCGTGAAGTGGCGGTGCGAGCGGCGCTCGGCGCGGGCTCGAGTCGTCTCGCGAGACAGTTCCTCACGGAGAGCGTACTGCTTTCCCTGCTCGGAGCGGGAGCCGGACTGCTTGTCGCGTACGGTGGTGTGCGAGGGCTCCTCGCGCTCGCCTCGCGCGACATCCCGCGCGCACACCCAATCAGCTTCGATCCCGGAGTGTTCGCATTTCTGGTGCTGGTTGCCATCGCGACGGGAATCGCCTTCGGCCTGGTACCTGCGCTTCAGAGCGCCCGTGCCGATCCGCGCGACAACCTGGTCGATGGGTCGCGCGGCGGCAGCACGGGCCGGGCGCAGCGTCGCTTCCGCGGGGCGCTCGTCGGCGCCGAGATCGCCCTGTCGCTCGTGCTCCTGATAGGCGCGGCGTTGCTGATGAAGGCGTTCATCGTGCTCGCGAACACGTCGTCGGGGATGGGAACCGATCACGTGATCACCTTTCACGTTTCGGTGAGCGGCGAGGGAGCCGACAGCACCGCGGCTGGTTCCTTCTACGCACCGACTCTCGAGAGGATCGCGGCGCTCCCCGGAGTCACGTCCGCCGGGCTCACTTCGCTTCTTCCCCTGCAGGACTACTGGTGGAACAGCAGCTTCGAAATAGAGGGCCATCCGCCGGCCGAGCGAGGCAAAGAGCCGGTAGGCGAGTTCCGCGCGACCAGCGCCGACTACTTCACATCGCTGAAGATTCCGATCCTGGAAGGGCGCAACTTCACCGATCACGACGCCGCCGGCGCGCCGCCCGTGATGCTGGTGAACCGGGCGCTGGTGGAGCGCTACTTCGCGAATGAAGATCCGATCGGTCAGCGACTGAAACTGGATAGCGCGCTCGTGTTCACGATCGTGGGCGTAGTTGGCGACACCAGGGGCGCGTCCCTCGCGCAGGCACCGATGCCCGAGTTCTACCTTCCGTACCAGCAGCTCCCCGGTTGGCTCCCCAACGAGATGACGTTCACCGTGCGCACCGAGGTGCCGCCGGCGAGCGTGGTGCCCGCGATCCGCTCTGCCATCCGTTCGGTCGATCCGGCGCAGCCGATCTTCCACGTCGAGACGATGGACGAAGTCGTATCGCGCTCCCTCTCGAGCAGCCGGCTCTACATGTGGCTGCTCGGTACCTTCGCGGTGATCGCGCTCGCGCTCGCAACGGCCGGGATCTACGGCGTCACGTCGTATCTCGTCACGCAGCGCACGCGGGAGATGGGAATCCGATTGGCGCTGGGAGCGCCGCCAGCTTCGCTCAAGGCAATGGTCGTGCGTCAGGAAGCGGTGGTGGCCGTCATCGGCACCGCGGTCGGGCTGCTCTGTGCGCTGGCAGTCACGCGACTGCTGGCGAGCTTCCTCTACGGCGTGAGCGCCACCGATCCCGTCATCTATGGCTCGGTGGCGACGCTGCTGATCGCCATCGCCGCACTGGCCAGCTACATCCCCGCACGCAGAGCGACGCGCGTGGATCCGACTACCGCTCTGCGGACGGAATAGGAGAGAGACATGAGCACGATCATACGAGACGTGCGTTACGCACTCCGCGCTATGCGCCGGAGTCCATCGTTCACCTTCATCGCCGTCTTGTGCCTGGGGCTCGGCATCGGTGCCACGAGCACGATATTCGGGATCGTGGACGTGCTCTACTTCCGGCCGCCGCCGGGTGTTGCCGACCCGGCTTCCATCGTGCGTCCGTACATCGAACGCGACACGGGATCCGTACAGACGACGGTGGGCGGGAACGACCGCGTGTCGTTCCCCGATTACGTCGACATGCGCGACAACAACCGTACGCTGAGCGGGCTGGCTGCTTTCATGGATGTCGCGCTGAGCGTTGGCCAGGGCGACGAAGCGCACAGCGCAGATGGCATGGAGGTCACGGGAAACTTCTTCAACGTGCTCGGCGTGCGGCCTGCGCTGGGTCGCTTCTTCGTGTCCGAAGAGGATGCCGGGCCGGGTTCGCCGCCTGCGGTGGTGATCAGCCACGACTACTGGCAGCGACGGTACGGCGGCGATCGCGCAGTACTGGGGAAGAGCGTCCAGGTGGACGGCCAGGAATACCCGATAGTGGGTGTCACGCCAGACGGATTTCACGGCATCGACCCGGGGACGGTGGACATCTGGGTTCCCTTCGCGCAGGACGCGAAGCTGGGACACAGCGAGACTGCGCTCACGACGCGCTTCTCGGTCATGTACCAGACAGTGGGCCGTCTGGCACCAGCCGTCACGCGCGAATCTGCGGCCTCCGATCTCGGCGCGGTGTTGCGGCATGCGGCGGAATCCACCCCGACGCTCGATCCGACCCCGGAGGTGAAGCTCGGACCGATCTTCTCCGCCCTCGGGCCCGTTCCGTCGAACCAGGCGAAACTCTCGCGCTGGCTCGCGCTGGCCGCCGCGCTTCTGCTCGCGATTGCGTGCGCGAACACGGCGAATCTGCTCCTCGCGCGTGCGGCAGCGCGGGGTCGCGAAATCGCGATCCGCCTTTCGATCGGGGCGAGCCGTTCGCGCATCGTGGGCCAGCTCCTCACCGAGAGCGTGCTTCTCGCCCTCTTCGGCGCGGTGCTCGGGGTAGTGCTGGCCTCGTGGGGGACCGGCGCCATTCCGGCCGAGGGGCTGCCACGGCTCGACTTCTTCTCGCACGGGCGCGTCCTCTGGTTCGCGGTGATCGCGGCAGTGGGGTGCGGCATCGTCTTCGGGCTGGCGCCCGCGCTCTGGGCCACGCGCACCGATCTGTCGCGTGCGATGAAACAGGGTGTACGAGAGGGCGTCGATCGCCGCTCACGTCTCCGCTCGGCGTTGATGGTGCTGCAGGTCGCGCTCGCGGTGGTCCTGCTCTCCGGTGCGGGGCTCTTCGTGCACAGTCTGCGCAACGTCCAGTCGATCGACCCAGGATTCGATGCCGACCACATGCTGCGTGTTGCGATCGATCTGAAGACGGCAGGGTACACCGACACGACGCGCGCGGAGTTCTATGACCGCGCCGTGGATGCGCTGCGTGCCACGCCGGGGATACGCGGTGCTGCGATCACTATCACCACGCCTCTGAGCGGCAACCTGTACATCACCGCGTTCCGTGTTCCGGGATCCGATGATCCATCCACGAACGACCCCGCGCTGAATCTCCGCCGGATGATGTCGGGCGACTATCCCATATCGATCGCGGCAGGGTCGGGGTACTTCGGCGCGATCGGCACACCGCTTCTGCAGGGACGGGACTTCCTGCCGAGCGATCGCGAAGGGAGCCCGCAGGTAGCGATAGTCAACGAAAGCTTCGCGAAGCACTACTGGCCATCGGCGGATCCCATCGGGAAGTGCATCGAGACCGGTGACGGCGACAGTGCCGAGTGCCATACCGTGGTGGGAGTCGCCGCCGATGGGAAATACATGGAACTCGAAGAGAACCCCCGTCCCGTATTCTTCCTTCCGATCGCCCAGTGGTCCGGAAGCCACGATCGCTACATCCTCGTGCGGACCAGTGGCGATCCGGCAGCGGCGATTCCGAACGTGCGCGCCGCGCTGCAGCGACTCGCGGCGAATCTACCGTACCTGAACATCCAGACGATGTCCGACGTGCTGCGACCGCAGCTCCAGCCCCGTCGCCTCGGAGCGGCGATGTTCGGCGCCTTCGGGATCCTCGCGCTCGCACTCGCGGCAATCGGTCTCTTCGGCGTCATCTCGTACGCCGTCACCCAGCGCACGCACGAAGTGGGGATCCGCCTCGCGCTCGGCGCGCAACCGGCGCAGGTACTGCGGCTCGTGGTGCGGCAGGGAGTGGTGCTCACTTCTATCGGACTCGTGATCGGCATCGTTGCCGCGCTCGCCGGCGCGCGGCTCATCTCACACTTCCTGTTCGGCGTCACGGCCACCGATCCGATCACCTTCGTGGGCGTGAGCGTCGCGCTGGGCGCGGTAGCGGCGCTGGCGAGCTACGTGCCGGCGCGGAGGGCCGCGAAGGTCGACCCCCTGGTGGCGCTGCGCTCAGAGTAGCCAATACCGCTGTCCGAATGCGGGATCGTCCATCCCGCATACGGACATCCGGGGCCGTTCACGGGTCCGCGATGCAGACTGTAAATCGTTGACACACAATATTTTGCCAAACCGCGGCGGCTGGCACGACCCTTCCTCATACACCGCCGATGACGCGCGGGCTGCTTCGCACCGCGCGGAGCATTCTCATCAGATCGTGCGAGTTAGATGCAGCAGACTTCCTCACGAAACGGATCAGATAGCGCGGAAGAGCTCCGCGAGCGCGAGCACGAATGGCACGCGCGCGCCGTCGGGGTGCCACATGATCTCCTCGCGCTCCGTCCGGGGGAAAATGGTCTCGGAGGTCCAGCACTCCACGGAGCGCGCGTCGGCATCCACCAGGCAGTAAAGCGGCACGCGCCGTTCCTGGTAGAGCCGCCGCTTGGCGTGACGGTCGGCTCGCGCCGTGCTCGGGCTCAGCACTTCTACCACGAGCGTGGGTGCGAGCGCAGACCACTCCAGCGTTCGCGCCTGCTCCACCGGCACCACGAACACGTCCGGCTGTACGTAGACGTCCGGCAGCCCCCAGGAGATCTGGGAGGGAGACGTGAAGAGCTGTCCTACATGCTCCCGCTCGAGGTAGTTGCCCAGCGCCACGATCAGCCTCGTGACGACTATCTGGTGCAACGGCCGCGGACCGGCGCTCACGAAGAGCTCCCCGTGCACGGTCTCGTAGCGCGGCCAGTGGCGCGGCTCGCGAGCATTGAGCTCGCGCACCATCTCGGTCGTGTAGTAACGGTCGATGGCCATGTACATACGCTCGCCTCGGCGGGGTGGTTTTCGCAAGGGGTAACCATGACGATCGAAGATGACATCGCCACGACCATTTACCACCACCAATTCATTGCATCGAAGCGCAATCGTACGCGCCGCCGCGCCAGAGGCCTGACTGACCGCTGACTTCCCGCTCATCTCGAAGAGCCCCCGTATGGACACCATCGTGCAGGACCTCCGCTTCGCGCTCCGCCGCCTCCGCCGCACGCCTGGCTTCACGCTCGTGGCGGTGCTCACGCTCGCCCTGGGCATCGGCGCCAACACGGCGATCTTCAGCGTGGTGAACGCCGCGCTTCTCCGGCCGCTCCCGTACCCCGAGTCGGGGCAACTGGTGCGGGTGTACCCGACGCGCGACGGGCAACGCAACTCCGTCTCGCCGCCCGATTTCGTCGATTGGCACGAGCAGGCGGGCGTATTCGAGCACGCGGCGGCACTCAACAGCTATTCGGACTTCACTCTTACCGGCGGCGAGTCGCCGGCGCGAATTCCGGGCGCGCAGGTAACCGCGGATTTCTTCACGGTGCTGCGTGCCGCGCCGGTGCTCGGACGGGGGTTCCGTGCCGGCGACGCGGTGGTGGGACAGGACAAGGTCGCGATCCTCGGCTACGGGCTCTGGCGGCAACGCTTCGGCTCTCAGGCTGACATCGTCGGCAAGAGCATCGAGCTCGATGGCACGCGCTACACGGTAATCGGCGTCATGCCGCGCGACTTCGACTACCCGCACGACGCCGAGCTCTGGACACCGCTCGCGTTCACCACGAACGAACTCACCACCCAGCGCGGCGCGCACTATCTGGACGTGGTCGCCCGCCTCGCTCCGGGCGTCTCGCTCGAGCGGGCGAACGCGGCAATGCGATCGCTCGCCGGGCGACTCGCGGAGCAGTATCCGAGAACCAACAAGGCGTGGTCGGCCCAGGTGGTCCCGTTGCGCGACGCGCTCGTGGGCGATGTACGGCCGGCGCTCCTCATGCTGCTCGGCGCCGTGGGGCTGGTGCTCCTCATAGCGTGCGTGAACGTCGCCAACCTGCTCCTCGCGCGCTCGATGTCGCGCGCGAGGGAGCTGGCCATCCGCGCGGCGCTGGGTGCCGGTCGGTCGGCGATCGTGCGCGGCATTCTCTCGGAGAGCATCCTGCTGGCGCTCATCGGTGGTGCGGCCGGTCTGGTAGTCGCCACATGGTCCATCTCGGCGCTCACCGCACTGCAACCGGATGCGCTCCGCGGCATCGGCCCCGTCGGCATTGATGGAATGGTGCTCGGCTTCACGATCGCCCTCGCCATCGTGACGGGCTTCCTCTTCGGCCTCCTCCCCGCCCTGCAGGCGGCGCGAATCACGGACGTGAGTGGACGGCTCAAGGACGGTTCGCGTTCGGCTACCGGCGGACGCGAATGGTGGCGTGCACGCGGCGCGCTGGTAGGCGTGGAGATCGCGCTTTCCGTGATGCTGCTCGTGGGCGCGGGTCTGCTCATCCGCAGCTTCGTGCATCTCATGAAGACCGACCCCGGCTTCCGCACCGAGCACCTGCTCACGTTCAACATCTCGCTCCCGGATGCGAGCTACCCGAAACCCGAGCAGAGCGACGTATTCTTCACCAGACTGCTCACGGAAGTCCGGACGCTGCCGGGTGTGGAAGGAGCGAGCGCCGTCTTCGGGCTCCCGCTGAGCGGCTTCAGCTACCAGATCTCGCTGCACACGCTCGACGGGCGGGCGCTCCCCTCCGATGAGGCGGACCAGCTCCCCTCGCCGCAGATTCGCATAGTGGCGCCCGACTACTTCGACGTGCTCGGTATCCGCCTCCTGCGTGGCAGGCCGATCACGGACGCGGACAATGCACACGCCGCTAGAGCGGTGGTGGTGAACGAAACCGCGGCGAAGCTCTACTGGCCCGGGGAGGATCCGATAGGGCGCAGTATCACAGTGGGCACGACCTTCGGCATGGGTGGGGAACGGGCCGGCGGAACGGTGGTCGGCATCGTTTCCGACCTGCGCGACTTCGGACCCGCCGAGGCGGCGAAGCCGGAAGTGTTCCTGTCGCACAGCCAGGTGCCCGTCACATACATGAGCGTAGCCGTGCGCACCGCGTCGCCCGAGAGCGAGACGCTCCTCGCATCGATACGTGCACGGCTCGCGAGCATCGATCCGAACGTCCCCATCTACCGGGCACGCACGATGGATCAGCTACTGGGCGACTCGGTGGCGCAGCCGCGCTTCTACATGCTTCTGCTGGGCATGTTCGCGCTCTCGGCGCTGCTGCTCGCGGCGATCGGCATCTACGGCGTGATGGCGTACATAGTGGGACAGCGGACCCACGAGATCGGCGTGCGCATGGCGCTGGGTGCCCGCGGAGAGCAGGTACTTCGCGAAGTCGTGGCTCGCGGGATGCGGCCGGCAATCGTCGGGCTGGGCGCGGGACTCGCTGGCGCACTGGCGCTCACGGGCATTCTCACGAAGCTGCTCTACGGTGTCACTGCTTCCGACCCGCTCACCTTCGTCGGCGTCGCCGTGGTACTCACCGCGGTTGCGCTGCTGGCGAACTGGATTCCGGCCCGGCGCGCATCGCGCGTGGACCCGGCGATCGCGTTGCGCAGCGAGTAGCGGGGATGGCACCGAGGGGGCGGCGGCATCGGAGCACGGATGAGGAGAGAATGAGAAGAGCATGATCGCGAGAATTCTTCAGGATGCGCGTTTCGCGCGCCGTGCGCTGCAGCGGAGCCCTGCCTTCACGATCGTGGCGGTCGTCATTCTCGCGTTCGGCATCGGAGCCGCGACGGCGATTTTCAGCGTCGTGGACGCCGTGATACTGCGGCCGCTCCCGTTTCACGAACCCGAGCGCCTCGTGCGCATCGTGGACACGAACCCGCACGGCGGCGACTTCTCCACGTCCGACGCCACGTACCTCGACATGCGGGAACGGAACCGCTCGTTCGTCGAGATGGCGGCGTTCAGCGACACGAGGCGAAACCTGGTGCTCACTGACGGATGCTCGAACGGGCCCGAAGCCTGCGATCCCGTGCGATTGCAGAGCGCGGCGGTGACGTCGAGCTTCTTTCCGCTCCTCGGCATCGCGCCCGCTCTGGGCCGGGGCTTCACCACCATGGAAGATCGCGCGGGCGGCGACGATCATGCCGTCGTCATCGGGCACGATCTCTGGGTGCGCCGCTTCGCGTCCGACTCGCTGCTTCTCGGTCGCAGGATCACGCTCGATGGCGAGAGCTATACGCTCGTCGGAGTCATGCCTGCGGGCTTCACATTCCCGACTCCGGCGGAACTCTGGGTGCCGCTGGTGCCGAACCCTGCGCGCGAGCGTGACGAGCACGATCTCACCATCATCGGACGCCTGGGCCCCGGCATCACTCTCGAACGCGCTGGCGCGGATCTCCGGCGCATCGCGGGCGAGCTGGCGACGGAGCATCCGCGCACGAACGGGGGATGGGGGGCCAGGGTGGAGAGCTTCGGCGACTGGCTGGTAGGTGCGCGACTCGAGAGAGCCGTATTCGTGCTCTTCGGAGCCGTCGCCTTTCTCCTGCTCATGGCGTGCGCCAACATCGCCAATCTGTCGATAGCCAGGGGAAGCGCGCGTCAGAGGGAGCTCGCGATCCGCGCGGCCATCGGTGCGAGTCGCGCGCGGCTGGCGGGCCAACTGCTCACCGAGAGTCTCGTGCTGGCGCTCCTCGGTGCAGTGGTGGGGCTCGGGATCGCCTCCTGGGCCACGGCGCTCGTGCGCACCATGGGACCGGCCGACATCCCGCAGCTTCGTGATGTCGCGTTGAACTCGCACGCGCTCGAGTTCGCGCTGGTTCTCGCGCTCATCACGTGCGTTCTCTTCGGACTGCTCCCCGCGGCGCAGCTATCGCGAGTGGCGCTGCGCTCCGCGCTGGAGCGCGGCAACGGACGTACCACAGTGCATCGCCGCTCGAGGATCCGCGGCACGCTGGTGGTGGTGCAGGTGGCGCTCGCGATGGTGCTGCTCGCGGGGGCCGGGCTGATGTTCGGTAGCTTCCTCCGCCTGCAGGCCGTACCCACTGGGTTCGATACGTCGAACATTCTCACGGTGCAGCTCGATCTTCCCGACTCGCGCTACTCGGACGCGCGGCGCGAGGCGTTCTTCGAGGGCGTGCGTGAACGGATCGCGGGCCTTCCCGGCGTGAAATCGGTCGGCGCGACGAGCACCGACCCGCTGCGCCAGTGGGGATTCAGCAACGACGTCACTCCGGCAGAGCGCGCGGCTGACGCACCAGCCGGCGGCTTCATGCAGGCCGGCTGGCGCAGCGTGACGCCGGGATTCTTCCGCACCATGGGAATTCCCCTGCTGCAGGGACGCGTATTCACCACCACTGATGGAACCGGTGGCGAGCAGCCCGTGGTGATCACGCGCGGCATGGCGGCGCTGCTCTGGCCCGGCGATGACCCGCTCGGGAAACGCGTCTACTGGGGCGGCACGGATGGCACGCCGCACACGGTGGTTGGGGTGGTGGGTGACATCCGGGACGTGCAGCTCGACGCGGAGCCGGCGCCGATCATGTTCCTCCCCTACGATGCCGTGCCGATGCCGGGGATGACTCTCGTGATCCGCATTACGGGTGACCCATCCGGCGTGGCCGGTGCGGTACGCCGGGAGCTCCGCGAAGCAGATCCTCAGCTTCCGCTCCCCGAAGTGAGCTCCCTCTCCGCGAACCGCGCGGCTGCGGTAGCCGAGCCGCGCTTCAGAATGCTCCTGCTGGCAGGCTTCGCGGGCGCAGCGCTCCTCCTGGCCGCGGTGGGGGTGTATGGAGTGATGGCGTTCAGCGTGGCGCAGCGCACGCGCGAGATCGGTTTGCGCATGGCGCTCGGCGCGCGCGCGAGGCGTGTGTTCGCGCTCGTGCTGAAGCAGGGGCTGGTGCTGGCGGGAATCGGCGTCATCGTCGGCCTCGCCGGCGCGCTCGCGGTGACGCGCGTCCTGCAGAGCCTCCTCTTCGAGGTGAGCGCGACCGATCCGTTGATACTCGGAGCCGTGGCGCTTCTCCTTGGTTCCGTGACGCTGCTGGGTGCGTACCTGCCGGCACGCCGCGCCGCGCGTGTGGACCCGATAGTCGCGCTGAGAGAGGAGTGACGGCCGTGCCACGACTCGCCGCTCGCGTTAGCTTTGCAGATACGACGGCGTCGCCACCCGGCGGCGCGGCTTTCACACAACCGAGGTACGAGTGATGGCTTCGCTCAAGTCGCTCTTCAAGGGTGGGTCGAATCCTGCTTCCGAACCGGAAGCCGTGACGGCACCGGACACAGTCGGGGATGCACGCCCCGTAGGAGCTCCGGAGTCACAGTTGATCTCGGTGCGGAACATCGAGAAGTCGTATCCGGTCGGGAACGGGCGCAGCTACGTGCTTCGGCGCGTGAGCTTCGACATCCGCCCCGGTGAGTTCGTGTCCATCATGGGACCATCGGGCGCCGGAAAGTCCACCATCCTCAGCATCCTCGGGATGCTCGATGGCGACTGGAGCGGGGAGTTCTGGTTCGTGGGCCACCCGGTGCACGCGATGTCGAACCGCGAGCGCGTGGCGCTCAACAAGCAGTACATCGGATTCGTGTTTCAGCAGTACCACCTGATCGACGATCTCACGGTGGCCGAGAACCTCGACATCCCGCTCTCGTACAGGAACGTCAAGAAGAGCGATCGTCAGGCGATGGTGGCCGACACGCTGGACCGCTTCAACATCGTCGGCAAGAAGGATCTCTACCCGCGTCAGCTCTCAGGCGGCCAGCAGCAACTGGTAGGTGTGGCCCGCGCCGTGATCGCGAGCCCCAAGCTGATCCTCGCCGACGAGCCGACCGGCAACCTGCACTCGAGCCAGGGCGCAGAGATCATGGAGCTGTTCACGAAGCTCAACCAGCAGGGCACCACCATCATCCAGGTCACGCACTCCGATACCAACGCGGCCTACGGGAATCGGATCATCAACTTGAAGGATGGGTGGATTGTGCAGGAGTGATGGGGCCGACGGCAGAAAGCAGAAAGCAGAAAGCAGGGAACGGCACACCAGTCGCCGTCATCCCCGCGAAAGAGGGATGACGGCGATTCAGTGAAAGTTCACTGCTTCCTGCTTTCTGCCTTCTGCTCTCTTTCAGAAAGCCGATGCATCAGCACCGCCGCTCTCTTGGTGAGGGGGCCCAGCATCCTCAGATCGGCGGTTTCCTTTTCGGTGTGATCGTCGTGGCCGGAGAGACCGAGACCATCGATCGCCATCGGGACTTCGGTGGCCACGAAGGAAACGTCGGCGGCACCGGCGCGCGAGGGGTCCACGGCCTCCACCGGACCGAAGCCCAGGTCGCGACTGGCCTCGTCGTACATGGCGAGAAGGCGCTCGTTGCCCTCCGTCGGAGCCATCGGGGGATACGCCTCGAGGAAGGTGATCTCCGACTTCGTCCCCGGAAGCGACTTCGCCACTATCTCGCGCATCGTTTGCTGCGCGCGTGCGAGCTGCTCGGGGCTGATGGCGCGCAGATCTCCGCCCACCTCCGCGTGTTCGGCGACGACGTTGTGTTTCCCGGCGGCGGTGCCCTCCGTGAGCGTGGTATCGAGACCGACCATCGTCCCGCCCACGATCACGCCCGGATTGAAGGTGAGATATTGCTCACCCGCGAGCTTCTGGTAGAACTCGTCGAGCACGCGACTCGCCTCGAACACGGCTCCGGCACCCACGCTGGGGGTGAAGATCTGCGACGAATGCGCGGGGTTGCCGCCGCTCTTCAGAAGCCACGAGCCGGCACTGCGCCGGGAGATCACGGCGGTTCGCGGATCGGCCGCTCCGTCCTCGAAGCCGAGCGCCGCAGCGGCACCCTTCGCGGCATCTGTGAGCGCGCGTCGTGCATCGGCAAGCGGGGCGCCCGCATCTTCCTCGTCGCCATCGAACACCGCGACGATGTTCATCTTGTCGAGGAGCCCGGCGTCCTTCAACGCGCGCAGCGCGTACAGGATGATGACGTCGCCGCCCTTCATGTCGATGACGCCGGGCCCGCGAGCCGTCGAGTCATCCAGTCGTTCGAACTTCTGGAACGGGCTCTCCGGCGGGAACACCGTATCGAGGTGCCCGATGAGTAGGAGCTTCGGTCCGGGCCCCGGATGCTCGGCCACGAGATGGCCCGCGCGTCCGAACGGCGAACCGTCGACCCACTTCGTGGTGAAACCGAGCGAATCGAACCCGGCACGAAAGATGTCGCCCACCTTTCGTACGCCGGCGAAGTTCATCGTGCCGCTGTTCACGTTAACCACGCGAATCAGCAGATCGAGGGCGGCGGCGTTATGACGGTCGACCGCGCTCACTATCCGACGCTCGGCCGCCGAGAGCGTGCCCTGCGCCGTCACCGGCGCCGCAATCGCAGCGAGCGCAATCGTGAGCGCCGCTGATAGAGTTGTACGCATGCGGAGGAAGATAAGGGGACGGGAGGGCAGGAAGCAGGAAGCAGAAAGCAGGAAGCAGGAACCGCCGTCCTCCGGGACACTCCGGTTTTCCACTGGTCAGGCACACCATAAGGTGTTATCCTGACAGAACTTATAGCGACTCGCCGAGGAGACGCACAACACGCCGGGGGAGGGGGGAATCGGCGCGTTTCCTTACCCCGCACCGGACCCCAACGTCTCAGACGCCCCACATGACCGTGGAACCACGACCCACCATCCTCATCGCTGACGACCAGCTCGACGTGCTCGAGGCGCTCCGGCTGATGCTCAAGGCGGAGGGTTTTCAGATCGAGACGGCTCGCTCGGTCGCCGCCATAGTGACGATGGTGGAGACTCGCGAGCTCGACGCGGTGATCATGGATCTGAATTACACGCGCGACACCACGTCGGGACGCGAAGGGCTCGATCTCATCCCGAAGATCAGTGCGCTCGAACCGAACCTGCCGATCATCGTGATGACGGCGTGGGGGAGCGTGGACGCGGCCGTGGAGGCGATCCGCAACGGAGCGTGGGACTTCATCGAGAAGCCGTGGGACAATGCACGGCTCATGAACACGCTTCGCACCCAGCTCGAGCTCGGACGTGCCGTGCGGCGTGCACAGCGCCTCGAGGGCGAGAACACCCTCCTCCGGAAGAGCGGCCTCCCCGAGATCATCGCGGAGTCGCCGCGGATGCGTCCGGTGCTGCAGCTCATGGAGCGCGTGGGTCCGTCGGACGCGCACGTGCTCATCACGGGCGAGCACGGTACAGGAAAGGAGCTGGTGGCGCGCTGGCTGCACGCGGTGTCGCCGCGCGCTCCGCAGGCTTTCGTGGCGGTGAACATGGGCGGGCTCTCCGAGGGGGTCTTCGAGAGCGAACTGTTCGGCCACGTGCGCGGCGCGTTCACCGATGCGAAGACCGATCGTGTGGGGCGCTTCGAGCTCGCCGACCGCGGCACGCTCTTCCTGGACGAGATCGCGAACGTGCCGCTGTCGATGCAGGCGAAACTCCTGCGCGTGCTGCAGTCGGGCGAAGTCGAGCGCGTGGGGTCGTCGCGACCGCGCGCGGTGAATGCCCGCCTGCTCTCCGCCACGAACGCCGACCTGCATACCGAAGTGGCCGACGGACGCTTTCGCGAGGATCTCCTCTTCCGGCTGAACACGATCGAGATCTCGCTCCCGCCGCTGCGCGAGCGCCGCGAGGACATCCCGCTTCTCGCCACGTACTTCCTCGAGCGTCACGCGAGCCGCTATGGAAAACAGATCGGCGGTTTCGACAGCGCGGGAATGCAGGCGATGCTCGACCACATCTGGCCCGGCAACATCCGCGAGCTCGACCACGCGGTGGAGCGCGCCGTGCTGCTGGCGCAGGGCGACACCGTTCGCGCCGGCGACCTCGCGCTGCGCGCCGGCGGCACTGCCACTTCGAACGCGGCCTCGCGCTTCGAGGAGCTCACGCTCGAGGAAGCCGAGCGCCTGCTCATCCAGAAGGCGCTCACGCGCTTCGACGGTAACGTGAGCCAGGCTGCCCGTGCGCTGGGCCTCAGCCGCAGCGCGCTCTACCGGCGACTCGCCAGCCATGGTCTCTGACCGGCCGCCGCCGCTCGGCGCCGGTCGGACGCCGGCGCGCTACGAGCGACGCGTACTCGCGCTCGCGCTTCTGGCGGGCGCTCCCGGAGTGGTGGCCGCTCTGCTCCTGTTGTGGACCGGAGGTCATTCGCTGCGGGCGCAGTGGACGCTGACGATCCTCATAGTGGGTGCGTGGCTCGCCGTGGTGTTCACGCTGCGCGAGCGTGTCACGCGTCCGCTGCAGACCGTGGCGAACATGCTGGCCGCGCTGCGCGAGGGAGATTTTTCCATTCGCGGCCGCGGAGCGCGCACCGACGACGCGCTCGGTCTCGTGCTTCTCGAGGTGAACACCCTCGGCGATACGCTCCGCTCGCAGCGGATGGAGGCGCTCGAGGCCACCGCGCTGCTGCGCACGGTGATGGAAGAGATCGAGGTGGCAGTCTTCGCCTTCGACGAGATGCGCCGCCTGCGCCTGGTCAACAGGGGCGGAGAGCGACTCCTGGGGCGCTCCGAGGATGACATTCTCGGCTCCACCTCCGCCTCGCTCGGGCTCGGTGGCTTCCTGCGCGGCGATGCCGAGCGTACCGTGGACCTCGACCTCCCGGGCGGGCATGGCCGCTGGCACATGCGGCGCGGAACATTCCGGCAGGGCGGCAGGCGGCATCAACTGCTCGTGCTCTCCGATCTGAGCCGCGCGCTCCGCGAGGAGGAACGACTCGCGTGGCAGCGCCTCATCCGAGTACTCGGCCACGAGATCAACAACTCGCTCGCGCCGATCAAGTCGATCGCGGCGAGCCTCCGCGACCTGCTCGCACGCCCCATGCGTCCCGACGACTGGCAGGAAGATGTGGGAGCCGGACTCACGGTCATCGCCGGCCGCTCGGAGGCGCTCAGCCGCTTCATGGCCGCATACGCGCTCCTCGCGCGGCTCCCCAATCCGCAGCCGCGCCCCGTGAACGTGGAGAGCTGGGTGCGTCGCGTGGCGCGTCTCGAGACGCGCGTACGCGTATGCGTGGACCCGGGTCCCCCCATCGTGATGGAGGCCGACGGCGACCAGCTCGACCAGCTCCTCATCAACCTGGTGCGCAACGCCGCCGACGCGTCGCTGGAGACCGGCGGGAGCGTGATCATCGGATGGTCGAGCAACGGATCGAGCGTAGATGTATGGGTGCGCGACGAAGGCCTCGGGCTCTCCGATACCGCCAACCTCTTCGTGCCGTTTTTCACCACCAAACCCGAGGGGAGCGGGATAGGGCTGGCACTGAGCCGCCAGATCGCCGAAGCTCACGATGGCACGCTCACCCTGCAGAACCGCGCCGATGCGAGAGGGGGCGAAGCGCATCTGCGGCTGCCGCTCTGACGCCGGGCACCGCGCCGCGCGACCGATGCCTCTCCCCGCCGAAACTCCATGACCCACGACGCCCCCTCCCCTTCCCGGCCCATCATCCTCGACCCGGACGCACGTCCCATTGTAGCACATCGCGGCGCGTCGGGTGGCGCGCCCGAGAACACGATGCGCGCGTTCGAGCTGGCGCTGGAGGAGGGCGCCGACGCTCTGGAGCTGGACGTGCACGTGAGCGCCGACGGAATCCCGGTCGTGGTGCACGATTCCGACCTAGCGCGCACCACCGGCGTCGCCGCGCGGGTCGCGGATCTCCCGACTGAACGCATCCTCGAGCTGGACGCCGGCGCCCGATTTTCCCCTGACGCCGGTAGCAGCTACCCATACCGCGGCCGGGGAGTTCGCATCCCGCTGCTCGCGGACGTGCTGGCCGCGTTCCCGTCGGTGCCGCTGATCGTGGAGATAAAGACCAGCGCCGCCAGCGAGGCGGTGCGGCGCGTCATCGAGGAGAAGGACGCCGCCGGCCGTAGTGTGCTGATGTCGTTCGAGCCCGCGGCGCTCGAGATCTTCCGCGCCGCTCCGTGGCTCACCGGCGCCACGGGGAGCGACACGCAGCGCCTCGTGCGCCGGGCGCTGCTGGGCCGCGTTCCCGAAGTGGCGGGCTACGCCCTCTTCTCTCTCCCTGAGCGCTACCGCGGCCTCCCGCTGCCGATCGAGTTGATAGCTCGCACCGCGCGTCGCATGGCGAAACCGGTACACATGTGGCCCATCGACTCGCCCGAGCGCGCGCTGCGCCTCTGGCGCAGGGGCGCCTCGGGGATGGTGACGAACTACCCTTCGAGGATACTCGCCGTGCGCGACTCCGCCTGAGCGCCGCCGCCGGCCGAACGCTGCTCCAGGGCGGCGAGCGGAGCGGGCCCCGCGGCAACGGCCGAGCGCCGCGACTCGAGCCTGCGAAGCAGCGCGTCCACCTCGGCCGGAACGATGTCGCCATCGGACACAGCGGGCGCGATCGCCCTCTGCATCGCGGCGCGAAGCTGCGCCTCGCCGCGCCGAGGGCGCTCGTCCAGGTAGCCGCCCTCCTCCAGATGGGCACGCAGCTCCGCGGCCTTGCGCTTGTGAAAGCCGGGAACGGCCCCATTCTCGATCCCCTCCATGAGCGCGCGGGCGTCGCCGTCGCAGCGATCGCACACCGCCAGCACCTTCTCCATCTGGACATCGGATACGGCGCGCGACCGCGCCAGCACGGAGCGATCGACGGGCCGTCCCAGCCCGATGGCCGCCTCGTGGCAGAGGGCATCCAGCGCGGCCGCGCAGGCGCGCGCACGCCGCCAGAGAGCGGGACACCCTTCCACCAGCCTGGCGGCGCCGTGCTCCACCAGATTGCGAAGCTCGCCCCACGTACGGACGCCGCTCCGCATGATGCGGCAGAGCTCGTCCGGCTCGTCCATCAGGTACCACAGAGGAACCGAGTCCGGCGCGTCCGAGCCTGGCCGGAACACCGGAACGCGCAGCATCGCTCCGTAATCGGCATGGGAGCAACCGTCCGGCTCGGGGATTTCGCCCAGCGGTGCGCTGGCTATCGGCAGCGGCGCGAGCGCGGGCGACGCGCTCTCTCCGCGCGCGAGGGCGAGGTCCACGACCGCGTGCGGTACGCCGCTCTCCTCCAGAGCCGCCACCCACTTCCCCGCCTCGTCGTGCTGGGCGGTGAAGTAGAAGATCTGCCGTCCCTGCCGCGCGAGCAGCATCACGGCGTCGATGATCGCCCGGGCGCGCACGTCGTCGCTGGTCCCCAACGTCTCATCCAGCAGCAGGGGCAGCGCCGCGCGCCGCTCCTGACTCTCGACGAAGGCCACGCGCACGGCGAGCATGAGCTGAACGCGCGTGGCGCTCGAGAGCTGATCCAGCGCGCGTCCCATGGCGGCATCGACGTCGTACGCTCGGAACGATGGGGCGGCGCCATCCTCGAGCATGAGCCCGTAGCGGCCGCGCGTGACGAGCGTGAAAAGCTCGTGCGCGCGGCGGAAGACCTCCGGACGGTGCTTGTCGCGTGTGAGCCGTTGCACGTGTCGGGCGATCATGTCGCCGATCATGGCGCGCAGATCGCCGTCGCGTTGCGACGCGAGCGCGGCCCGCGCGCCTTCGGTGGCGGCCACGGCGGACTCCAGGTCGCTCGCCCTCTTGGCGTGCTCCACTTCCTGCTCGAGCCGCGCGAGCTCGGCGGTGAGGTCATCCAGGTCGCCCGCGGCGGCCGCCGCCTCGTCGCGTTCACGCTCCAGCGCCGCGATGGCGCCGCACTCCAGCTCCTCGTCGTGCCCCGCCGTGGCGCGCAGCTCCGCACGCAGGGAGTCGAGCGAGTGTCGGGAGAAACGCTCGGCTTCGCACGCCGCGCGGAACGACTCGAAGCTCGCGCACAGCTTCTCCACGTCGACGTCGTCGGCCACTCCGACGCGTGCGAGCAGCGCTTCGCAGTCGTGCTCGACTCCCTCGCGCAGCCGCTCGCTCGCCGCCGCGACTCTGTCTGCCTCGGCCGCGCGCGCAAGCGCGGCAGCGTGATCCCCGCAGCGGCGCTCCAGCGCGTCGATCGCGCCCGCCACCGACGCTACCGACGCCTCCCGCTGGCGCGGCACTTCGCCGAAGCGCGCGAGCACCTCCGCCGCGCCAGCGAGCGATTCGTTGAGTCGCGCACGCGCCGCGTCGAGCTCCGCGGCGGCCGAGGTCACGTCCAGCGCCGCGTTCTGCCACTGACCTATCCTCTCGGCAAGCCAGCTCAGTTGCCTCTGGTCGGTATCCGGCGCCGCACCGAGGCGCTCGGCCACCGCCCTCCCCCTCGCGTCCACCGCGCGTGCCCGCTCCTCCGCGAGCGCGAGTTCCTTTTCCGCCTTCGCGCGCAGCACCGCACGCTCCGCCGCAACGCTTCCCTCGGCGAGCCTGGCCTGCACGCGGTTGCGGAGGTCGCGTACCATCTCCGTCGTCCATTCCCGCGGCCGCTCCAGACCGAGGCGTTCGTACTCGTGCCTGAGCGCGACGACGCGGTCGGTGCCGCCCGCCAGCCGGCTCCCCCAGAGCGCGACGGCGGCCGCCGCCAGCGCCACGAGCGCGAATGCCCAGTGCCAGCGCAGCGCATGCAGCAGCCAGCCCGAAGCGGCCAGGAGCGCCAGCCCCCAGAGGAACGCCGCCGCGTTCCTGCCCGCGCGTTCTCCGGCAGCCCGCACTTCGGCGAGCCAACGCGAGAGCACGTCCGCTCCCGCACGAAGCGCGTAGAGGTCCTCGGGCGCCCGCTCCTCCGCCAGCATGCGCGCAGCGGCGTCGGCAGCGGCGAGCTCCGCATGCGCGCGCTCGGCTTCCCGCGCGAAGCCGGCGAGCTCGCGAAAGCTCGCGGCATCGATGCGCGCGAGGCGCTCCTGCGATTCCGCGCCCGTGCCGCCCGCGGCCACGGCGCGCCATGCATCCGCACGGCGCGCCGCGCACGCTTCGAGCGTGCGCGCGCACCCGGCTTCGGACTGCTGCAGATCGCGCAGTTCGCCGAGCCGTGCGCGGAGCGACGACATGGTCGCGTGATCCGGCGCACCGTCGTGGAAAATCCGCGCCGCCGCGGCAAGGGACTCGACCTCCTCTCTTCGCGCGCGCTCGATCTCCTCGCGGCACTCCCGGCTCCGCTCGCGCAGCGCACCGAGTCGCTCGTGCTCCGTGCCGCTCATGGCTCCGAGCTCGGGAGGGAAGCCCGCCACCAGCGCCCGCGCGCTTTCCGCTTGCGATACGGCCCTCGCGTGCTTCACGGCCAGCGCGAGCAACTGCTGACGCTCGCGCGCGGCGCGCGCGACCTCCCGTCGCCCGCGCAGCTCGTCGAGCCCTGCGGCGCGTTCGCCGAGCGCGCGCTGCGACTGTCGCGCGGCACGCTCGACATCCAGCGCTCGGGCCACCGCGGCGCTTTCGTTTCGCGCCGCGGAAGCCTGTGCGCCGAACTCCAGAGCCGCCGACGCGGCAGCGAGATCGTAGCCGCCCGCCGACTGCCGCGCTATCTCCTTCGCGAAGTCGCCGTCGTCGCTGGCGATCAACTCGTGCAGCGAAAGCCGGTAGCGGTGTCGCAGCTCCGGTGCCGGGAGCTCCGGCGCCCGCGAATCCGCGCCGTCACGCTGCACAGCGACGTGGCCGGCGTCGACCTCCACCCGAAAGCGCGAGCCATCCATCTCGTATTCCGCTACCACGGAAACGTCGCCGCTCGCGCGGGCCGGCCACAACGCCGCCTCTATGGCGCGCGCGGTACTGCTCTTCCCCGATGCGTTGGGGCCGAACACCACCGTGACACCCTCCGAGAGCTCGGCCAGCGTGAAACCATCCGGTATGCCGGGCATGCGCCGCACGCGAAGCGCCGAGAGCCGCAACGCACCCGCGGCACCTGGCGACGCCCCGCCGCGAACTTCGTTTGCGTCGCCCGGTCCCTGCGGCGCGCTCAAGCGAGCTCCTTCTGCGACAGGAGCTCGTCGAGCAGCGAGAGCGACTGCCGCGCGGCGACCGAACGCAGCGCGGCATCGTCGAATCCGCTCCGTCTCTCGTCGATGTGCCGGTACTGCTTCGCTCCGAGGAGCGCATCGGCCACCTCGCGCGCGCCATCCACTATCGGCACGGCCTCGGAGAGCGGGCCTTCCGAAGAAAGCTCGAGCGCCAGACGAGCCAGGAGTCCCACGGCATCGTCGCCGCGCGCGAGCGCCTCCAGGTCGCGCGCGGGACGCGTTTCCACGGCGATCCGTTCCACGGACGCCCTTACGTCGCCCTCGCGCCAATCGAAGTCATCACGCGCGCGCGCCATCTCACGCCTCATCTCCCGGTGCAGCGCGGTGGCTCCGGTCACCGCCACGCGCAGCGACAGCATTCGCAGCCGGTCGCCCGATTCCTCCACGAGCGCGGAGATCCCGGATTTCAGCCTCTCGTTCACCAGCGTGCGCAGCTCGGCGATGCTCCCGACATCGGTGACATCCATCCGCAGGGTATCGTAGCGGACACTGGCGAGCGGAAGCCGCCGCGGCACTGCGGGAGCGAGCGGCCGCAGCTCCACCAGCCATGCGCCGTGCACGCCGCTCTCGCCGGGATCCATGGGCTGCGGCGAACCGGGATAGAGCACCGGCGCCCCGTGGACGGGACTCTCCAGGCGCGGCGCGTGGATGTGGCCGAGGAGCCAGAGCGTGACGGGTCGCGCCTGCAGGTCGGAGAGCGACACCGGCGCGTAACTGCTCTTGGGCACATCCAGGTCGGCGTGGAGCATCCCGAGCACCGGCACATCGCCGTCGGGCCGGCCGACGTAGCTCTCGAGCGGATCGTACTGCACGTGCTCCGCGGGAAACGACCAGCCATCCACGTGCAGCATCTCGCCGGCAGCGCTGGTGATGGAGAAGCGCTCCCACTCGCCACCGGCGCCGACGAGGTGGAAGGAGGCGTCTCCCAGCGAACGCGCGATCTGGGGCAGGACATCGTGGTCGTGGTTCCCCGCGACCGCCACGGTCGCGACTCCGGCACCGTGCAGCCTGGCGAGCCCGCGCTCGAGCGGACCTATCGCCTCGTAGAACTTGTTCGACTGGTCCACCACATCGCCGCTGAGCGCCAGCACGTCCACCCGCTGATCGACCGCGTAGTCGACGATCGATTCCCAGGTGCGCGCGCAGGACAGCTGGGAGGAATCGGCGTCGGACGGAAGGCGGGTGGGGCGGCGACCGATGTGGAGATCGCCGGCGCAGAGCACTTTCATGCTGGAGTGTCGGAGGTTGGAGGAAGGTGGAACGAAGGGGCGTGGCGAGGCGTACGACCCGGACACGCGCTGCCGGTGTCGATGTCTAGCTCCAAGTCGCGACGGACGCAAATCCCTTTCGCCGCGCCCATACCGGTGGCGTGCAACAGGTGCCGCGGCGGGCCCGTGAACCACGCCCCGGCGGCCGGAACGCGATCCAGTCTAGCACATACCACCGACAGGAGCGTATCTTCCCCATGGCTCTCAACGGCTTCCCGGCGCCCCCGTCCTCGCGCCCTCGTCCGGATTCCAGCCTCGAACCTCCTTCGATGGATCCGTTCTCAGATGGATAGAGACCTCCGGCCGGCATTCGGCACGCGTGCCCTGCTCGCATGCGCCGCGGCGGTGCTCTGCCTGACCTCGTGCGGGAGCGACAGAGACATCATCCCGGCCGGGCCACCTGGCACGCTCGTAGTGGCCGCCGTCACCACCGGAGCCGATGTCGACGCCAACGGCTATCGGGTAGCGGTGGACAGCGGCCCCCGGCAGGCGCTCGCGGCCAACGGGAGCACCACCTTCGAGGGCGTTCCATCGGGCGAGCGTTCCGTGGCGGTGAGCGATGTGTCGGGCAACTGCGGCGTGGCCGGCGGCGATTCCAGGAACGTGTCGATCCCGTCGGAGGATACGGCCAGGGTGGAGCTGCGGGTCACGTGCTCCATGCGCCGCTTCGTCTACCAGGGGATCACCGGCGGCAATACCGACGTATTCACGGCCAACAGCGACGGCTCGGGTGCCACGCGCCTGACCAGCGACGCGCAGTTCGACGGCTTCGCGGCGTGGTCGCCCGACGGGTCGCGGATCGCATTCACGTCGGGACGCGACGGGAACCTGGAGCTGTACACGATGGCCGCCGACGGAAGCGACGTGAAGCGTCTCACCAACGACCCACGCGACGACCAGTCGCCCGCCTGGTCGCCGGACGGAGAGCGCATCGCCTTCGCCTCGCAGCGCGCCGGCGGCGACAGCGTGGAGATCTACGTCATGGACCTCGACGGCTCCAGCGTGGCACGCCTCACGCACGCGTCCGCCGAAGAGAGCACTCCGTCGTGGTCGCCCGATGGGACGCGCATGATCTTCACCTCGATGCGCGATGGGCGGCGTCAGGTGTACGTGATGAACTCCGATGGCGGCGAGCAGCACCGTGTCACCTCCAGCTCCGGCAACGACGGGCTCGCGCGCTTCTCGCCCGACGGCTCGCGCATCGTATTCCAGTCGGACCGCGATGGCGATAACGAGATCTTCGTGATGAACGCCGATGGCGCCGGCGTCACGCAGCTCACGCACAACGGCAGCAAGGATGAAGCGCCCGACTGGTCGTCCGATGGATCCAGCATCATTTTCCAGTCGGACCGCGGCGGTGTCTGGGCCGTCTACACCATGAAGCCGGACGGGTCGGCCGTCACCAAGGTGACCTCCGACCCGTCCGCGGCCCGCTACCCGGCCTGGATGCCCTGAGCCCCGCGCCGCTCCGGCGGCGAGTCATTTCACGGACGTCGCGACCTGGGCGCCGGCGCGCTGCGCGTCGGAGGCGCTGCCCTCGGCTGCGACACGCGCGGCGCGGGCGCGGAACGCGGTGCCGCAGCTCGCGGCGCGGAACGCGGTGCCGAACGCGGTTCGGCGCGCTGCGCTGGTGCCGGACGCTCGACGCGCTGAGTGCGCACCTGCTGCGGTGCAGAGCGCTGCGGTGCAGAGCGCGGAGTCACCGCTCGCGGAGTGACCGACCTTGGTTCCACCGAACGCCGCTCGATGTTGGCCGGCTCCGCGCGCCGCGGCTCGGCGACTCCCCGGCGCTGGGGCACCGCGCTGCCCGAGCGGGCATCGTCCGTGCCGCGCGGCGCGACACGCGTCGCGCCGCCACTGCGCACTTCGTCCGTACGGGCCGCACTCCCGGCGCGACGTGGCGTCGCTGGTGCAGCACCGACGCCGGAGCGCGGACTCGCCACCGAGGCACCTCCTGCCGTTCCGCGCCGCGCTGTTCCAACGCTCGACCCCGATCCGACCGGCGTACCGAAGACAGTGGTCGTGCTCTGACGCCTGGGTGTTGGCGCGACTCGAGCGCTCTCCGCCACGCGGCGGTAGCTGGAGGCCTCGTAAAGAGGCGAAGCCGGCCGGCTCGCCGTGGACGCGTACGTCGCCGAGCGCGGCCGGTACTGCACGCCGGGCGCTCCGCCGCCGCCGCGCTGACCCGGCTTCCACTGGTACGGGTAGTAGCCACGCTGCACCGGGCGATCGATCACGATCACGCGCGGATAGCGGTAGCCGCAGCCGTAGCATCCGTAGTACGTCGGATAATAGCGGTAGTACGGACGATGCCAGTAGAAGCGATCGTAGTAGTAGGGGTCGTACCACGCCGACCGCCATCTCCCCACGCCGAATCCGATGGACACGCTGAAGTACGGACCACCGCCGCACCAGGCGTGGTAGCCGCATCCCACCGGATAGGGATACATCGTCACGTAATGCGTGGCGCCGGAGGACGCCACCCGGCGCGCCACCGCGTAGCTCGTCAGATCGTAGTCGAAACGCCCCGTGCTCATGCGCTGCGCGAGCTCCGTGAGCGCCGCCTCCGCATCTCCGCCCATCTGTGCGCCGTCGAGAACCCGGTAGTCCCAGTGATCGCCGAGCACGTACCCGTCGAAGCGGAACGGCGCCGTGGACCAGGCCGCGTACACCGTGCCGGTGCCGCTGCTGGAAGACACGGTGAACGCATCGCGGTCGCCGCGACCGCGGATTTCGTAGGAGCCGTTGCCGCGCACGAAATTGTCGTCGCCGGGATCGACCGGAAAGAGCACACGCGTGTATCCATCCGGGCTCAGACGGAGCACGAGCAGATAGCCATCGTCGCGAACGTTCACGGTGACGCGCGCCCGATCGCCGGGCTCGTAGTCGCCGCGATCGAGCGAAATCCTGATCGACGGTTCGACGGCGCTCGCGCGCGTCGCCACGGCGTGGGGCGGGGCGTCCGCCGGCAGCGGAGCGGCGAGCGGCAGCATCAGCGAGAGTAATGCGGCGGAGAACATGATTCCTCCGGGGTACACGGTTCCGGCTGCTGCCGCGGTGGGGGAAGCCACTCGCGGCGGGCGGCCGGGGCGCTGCTTCGCGCCTCCATCCCATATGGGAGGCGAAAGGCGTGCCGATTTGCAACTCCTTGAAACATAATCGCTTGCAAAACGCCGAGCGTCCGTGTGTCCGCCTCGCCGGACGCCCCGTGTGCCGTTCGAGGGACGCCCACGGTGCGGGACCGGCCGGTGCGCGGGCGCGCCGCCGGCCCCGGAGTCGCTAGAAGCCGATTCGAAGCCCGGCAGTGAACGCCCAGTTGTGCGACATCGGCGTATTCACGCTCAGCGCGGTGGCTTCACGAACGTCGAACTTCCCCACGTAATCCTTTGCCGCGAGCCGCAGCCCCACCGCGCGCGACATCTGGTAGTCGAAGCCCACTCCCGCGTTGAACGCGAAGTTCGTGGCGTCGGTTCTCAGAAAGTCGGCCGGCGCCAACTGGTAGCGCACCGCCCCGGCGCCCACCTGCACGAAGGGTTTCAGCGGAAGCTGCGAGCCGCCCGTTGGAATGTCGAACTGCAGGCCGCCGTCGTACAGCCACATCGATGCGCTGCCCACATCGAGCCCGGTCAGGAAGGGCACACCCGCCTGAAGACTCGTTCTGGAATGCGCGACGTTGCCCACGAGCGCTACTCCCGTGGTGATACGCATCGCGAGCTGCGCCCCGTAGACCGCGCCGCTCTTCATCGACAGCGACGTGCCCACCGGCCCGCGAACGAAGTCGCCGAACGACATGTAGCCGACGTAGGGAGTCACGCTGAAGAGCGAACCGTTGGAGACGGGCCGCAGGTTCTGCTGGGCGCCGGCCGCGCCGGCGAAGGAGAGCAAACCGCCCGCTATGGCGGCAACGCTGACGAATCTGGACATGTGCACCTCCACGATAGCAAACCATCACCATCCATGTGGAAGGCACGCGCGGTGCCAGATTTCCCCGCTTCCGGCGCGCGACACGATGTCGTTCTGTAACATGGTGTTACACACCACCCTCCGCGGCGTGCGCGGCGCCGGCTGTCCCGCGCACTGGAATGGGCTGTCCTCTGCGGCGGCCGCAACGCGATCCAGCGACTTCGTGCGAGGTCGAGCGCTCACTCCGAATCGTGAACGCACTCTCGATCGTCCTGTGTACGTACCCAAACGGAGGCACGGACGTAATGCGAATCTTCGTCACGGGGGCCGCTGGTCCGCTCGGGCGGACACTCACGGCGGCGTTGCGGCGACGCGGCGACGCCGTGGTCGGCCAGGTGCGTCGCAGAGGCGGCGTCGATCTCGTACGAAGCCTCGGGGCCGAACCGGTGATGAGCGACCTGACCCGGGCGCGGCTCCTCGCAGAGGCCATGAGCGATTGCGACATGGTCATCCACGTGGCGCAGTTTTTCGATCTATGGGCTCCGCAAGTCTCGAGCTTTCATTCGGTGAACGTGTACGGCGCCGAGAACGTGATGAACGCGGCTCTGGAGACGCGGGTGCGCCGGGTCGTGTTCGTCTCGTCGTCGGTCACGATCGGCGAGCAGCCCGGCTACTGGGGAACCGAGCACACGGTGCACCGGGGTTACACCATCACAGCCTACGAGCGCAGCAAGGTGACCGCGGAGCGCGCCGTGCTCCGCTACCGGTCGAAGGGGATCGAAGTGGTGGTGGTGAATCCCGCGCTCATCATCTCGCCGGGCGACCCGGGCTGGCTGGGGCGCCTCTTCACCGACTTCATCTCCGGCCGCAGGCGTCGCGCCCCGGACGCGCCCCTCGGCTGGATCTCCGTGGACGATGCGGCGAAGGGCATAGCGCTCGCGGCCAGCAACGGCCAGAGCGGCTCGCGCTACATCCTCAGCGGTGACACGCTGTCGACGCGCGAGCTGATGACACGAGTCACCAGGCTCGCGAATCGTCCGCAACCGACTGCGCTTCCCCGCCCGCTCGCACTCGGGGGCGCCGCGCTCTCCGAAGCGGCGTCGGGAATAATGGGGAGACGGCCGCACTTCTCGGTCGATGAAGCGCGCTTCACCACCAGCGGCTTCAGAGTGGATGGCGGGCACGCCAGCGTGGCCCTGGGACTCGAGTACACGCCGATGGCGCGCTACCTGCCGCCGGTGGTCGCCAGCTACAGAAACGTGGCGATGCGCATGCAAGCCTGACGGCCGGCGCGTCTCGCACACGCAGCTCGCGCACGCGGCGGAAACGGGCCGCGGCAGGCGCGGGGCGAGCACACCGGCGGCTCGCCCCGTGCATTTTTTTCCCCCCGCACGACCGCTGAAACGTTCCTTGTCGCGCGAAGGAGCAAGGTTCTTTCCACTCGTTACTGCCGGGCGCGCTCGATCTTCTCCTGTACGTGACGACCATGGAACTTCCCTGTCGCGCGCTGCGCATTCGCGAGGCGCATCATGACACGACTCACGAGTCGAGTCTGCATGCGCCCGGCGATCCACCGCCGCTCACCCCCGTATCAGGGCCGCACCGCGATTCCGTTCTGCTGCTGACCTCGCATCCCGGCGCGCTCACGCTACTCTCCACATTCGTGGCGCTCTCGGGCTACGAGCCGGTCGTCCCTCACGATGATGAGCCGACCGAGCAGGCGGTGCTGCGCATCGTGCCGCGCGTCTCCATCGTGGATTTCGAGCATCCAGGTGCCGCATCGATGCGTATCGAGGATCAGCTCACCCGCGCCGGATCGCGCGTGATCCTGTTCAGCACCTGGTATCACAGCCTGGAGGCACGTGCGCGCGCGATGTCGATGCGGGCGCTGTACTTCGCGCTCCCCATCGAGCACGTCGCGTTCGACGCGTTGTTGCAGTCCGCGCTTCTGGTCTGAGACGACCCCGGCGGCTACCGCAGCGCGGCGGCAGCCGAATCGATCAGTGCCGCCTCGGCCCGGAGCGTGGCGCCGAGATCGATGATGGCGCTGTCGGCCGCACCGAAGTCGTGCTGCTCGATGGCTTCGCGCACGGCGGGCATGGTCTTCACGCCGTAGCCCGTGTAAAGACCCGGTGCGTAGAGCTGGTGTTTGTACCATGGACGCTTCGGGAGGCCGGCCTCGCTCGTCAGCCGGCGCTCGCTCTGGATGAGGAGTGCGTTGACGGCGCGCAACGATCCACCGCCAAGGACTGTATCCCCGCGCTGCCGTACGGCGGCAAGGGCTTCCGAGTAGCGTCGCGCGCTCGCGGTGAGCGCATCCGCTCCGTTCTGCAGCGGCGCGAACGCGAGATGCGGCGGCACGGCTTTCTTATCGGGGATCACCATCGGCTCGTGCGGATCGTCGATCGCCTGGTAGATCCCCTCGTCGATCTGGCGGTTCAGCTCCAGCACGTCGTCGCGCTCGCGATCGAGCAGCTTCTGCAGCTCGTCCACGTACCCCTGCACCGTACCGGCCAGGTTCGTGTACGAGTAGGGCAGCAGCTCCGCGTTCGCCAGGCGCATCGCCATCACGCCCGTCGTCTGCGCCAGAGCACGGCCATACACGAACGATGTGTCGCTGAAGTGCGTGTACCAGTAGAAGTCATCGTACGCCGAGTGATACACGCCGCCGCCGTCCTCGCCGCCGAATCCGAGGTTGATCGACGGTATTCCGATGTGCTGCAGGAACGGCGTGTAGTCCGAACCGGAGCCGAGCGCGCCGATGTGCATGTCCGCGCCGCTGCGAAGCTCTCGCCGCTCCGCTGGAGATCCGCGGTGAATGGCGGCGAGCCGGCTGCGCTTTCCCACCGTGAGGCCCGTCTCCGGATCCTCGATGCTTTCCGCCACCTCGTTGGCCAGTTTCTCGAGGATGTGCGAGCCGGCCATCCGCAGGTAGCCGCGCCCGTTCGTGTCGCTGTTGAGGTACGCCACCGCCTTCGTACGCAGCTCGTCGGCGTGCGCCTCGGCCCATTCGGTGGAGCCGAGCAGGCCGGGCTCCTCGCCATCCCAGGCCGCGTAGACGATGGTCCTCCTGGGACGCCACCCCTCCTTCAGCAGAACCCCGTAGGCGCGCGCCTCCTCCATCAACGCGGCGAGCCCCGCGAGCGGATCGTTGGCGCCGTTCACCCACGCGTCGTGGTGGTTGCCTCTCACCACCCACTCGTCCGGCTCGTCGGAGCCCGGGATCGTGGCGATCACATCGTAAAGCGTCTCCGTGGCCCAGTCGGAGCGCACGCGCAGGTGGACGCGCGCCGGTCCGGGTCCGAGATGATAGGTGATCGGCAGGGTGCCGCGCCACGCCGGCGGCGCCACCGGTCCACCCATCGCGGCGAGGAGCGGTTGCGCGTCGCCGTAGGAGATCGGGAGTACGGGGATTCGGGTGAGAGTCTCCGCCTCATCGAGCGACAGCCGCTTCGCGCCCTCGGTGGCACCTACCCCGGGGGTGAGCGGATCGCCCGGGTACGTGGGCATGTCGGCCACGCTGCCACGCTGCACGCCGTCGCGAGGCCTGTACGGGCCGTCGGGGAAAACGTCACCCTGTGTGTAGCCGTCGTCGCGCGGATCCGAATATATGAGGCACCCGACGGCCCCATGCTCGGCCGCCACCTTCGGCTTGATCCCGCGCCACGAGCCGCCGTAGCGCGCGATCACGATCGCACCCTTCACCGATATCCCTCTGCGCTCCAGCTCTTCGTAGTCCGCCGGGATCCCATAGTTCACGTACACCAGCGGCGCCGTGACGTCGCCGTCGGCCGAGTACGCGTTGTAGGGCGGAAGCCGGAGATCGAACTGGCCCGAAGTCGCATCCCCCTTCACCCGCGGCTCGCGAAGTTTCGCCTCGAAACGAGTAGGCGACACCAGCTCCACCACACGCTCCTTCGGCGTGGGGAAGAGGACGTCGAAGCGCTCGATGTGCGCGTCGAGACCCCACTGCCTGAAGCGCGCGAGTATCCACTCTGCGTTCTCCCTGTCGTGCCGCGACCCCACGTGGTGCGGGTAGGCCGATAGGTGCCGGATGGTCTCGCGGATGGTGTCGGGCGATGGGATCGCCTTGAACTTCGCCTCCCACTGCAACTCGGCGCGCGCTCCGCTCGGCGAGAAGCCGAGCGGATCACCGCTTCTGATGGGGAGGGAGGGAGTGACGAGGGCGGCGGCGAGCGATGAGCTCAGCCAGAATGTGAGTGGTCGCATACCGCCTAGTGTACAGCGGGGTCGCGCCACACGCGAGAGGCGCCGGGCCACCGCGCAGATCCCGGACGAGCCGAGCGCCCGATCACTCCGAGCGCCCGATCACTCCCCGCGCCGGGAGCGCACCGCTACGATCCGTTCGCCCTGGTGGCCGGATACAACGAGACGGACACGTAGTTCCTCTCGTCCAGATACCTCCTCGCGGCGTCCCGCACATCGGACGCCTCCAGCGCCTCGACCTGATCTCCGTAGGCGAGGATGTCGGCGAGGTCCCAGCCGTTGTGAAGGTACTGGGTGATGAGCGAGAGCCACGACCCGTTCTGGCGCAGCGCGCTCTCCAGCTCGCGCAGCTCGATCTCCCGCACCTTGTCGATGTCGGCATCGGTGGGTCCGTGCCGTCTGAGCGAATCGATTTCCGCGAACGTCGCGCGGATCAGTTCGTCCACGCGATCCGGGGCGGAACCGAAGCCGATGGCGATCGCGTAGCGCTCGCGCGGGTAGCCGGTGGGGTTGGCGCTCACTCCTACGCTGTACGTGCCCCCCAGCTCCTCTCGCAGCCGGTCGCGCAGACGGATCTGAAGCACGTCGACCAGAGCCGAGAGCTCGTACAGATCGTGGCGAGTGTATTCGAACGGGCCGCTGAAGACGATCTCCGTCTGACTCTTGTCGTCGCTCCCCTTGTGCACGTCGCGCCGTATCACCCCTCTCGGATAATCCATGCCGATGTCGCGCCAGCTCTCCTTTCGGTGAGTCGCCGGCAGGGAGGCGAGGTAGCGCTCGACCAGCGGTTTCAACGCGGTGGTGTCGATGTTGCCGACGAACACGAACGTGAAGTCGCTCGCATCGGCGAATCGGTCACGATAGAAGTCGAGCGATTCGTCGAGGTTCATGTCGTCGAAGGTCGCGCTGGTGATCGGTTCGGCGCGCGGGTGGTGGCGCGCGAGGATCACATCCAGCGTGTCCGAGAACGCGGCGGCGGGGCTGGCGCCTCGGTTGGCGAAGAGCGCCTTGACCCGGCTCTGATAGGACAGAAACGCGGTGCTATCGGCTCGCGGAGCCGTGAAGTAGAGATAGATGAGCTGGAAAATCGCGTCCGCGTCCTTGGGCGAGCCGCCGCCGGCGATCCCCTCCTGGTAGGCGCCGATCGACGGCGTGACGTTCACCGACTTCCCCGCGAGCGCCTTCTCCAGCTCGGTGGAGCTGAAGCGGCCCACGCCCCCCGCGAGCACCACCGAGCTGGCCGTCCGGGCGGACACGAAGATCGAGTCGGGCGCCAGCGAAGTACCGCCGGGGCTGAACGCGCGGAAGAGGAGCTGATCGTCCTTGAAATCAGTGGGCTTGAGATAGACGCGCACGCCGTTGGAGAGAGTCCACTCCGTCACACCGACTTCGGCGAAGGAGTCGCGCCGCACGATCCGGCCGGGAGGCGGCGGACTTTCCACCAGCTCGCCGGTCGCGGACGAATCCACGTACGCAGCCACACGCAGCGTCTCGACGCTGTCCGCCAGCGCCAGCAGCTCGGCCGCGGTGGGCACCTCCGCGCTGTCGCGCGCCGGCGCGCTGGCCGTGATCACGCGGTTGCGTCCCGCGAGCCAGCTCCGGGCCAGCCCGTTCACCTCGTCGAGCCGGATGCCCGGCACCAGCTCCCTGGTCAGCCGCCACTGCTCGCCGATGCCCATGATCGGCTCGTCGCTGAGGAAGTTGTCGACGTAGTCGCTCACCAGCGATGCCGAGTTCAGTTTGTCGCGTTCGTCGTACGCACGCTCGACGGCGCGAAGCAGCTCGCGCTTCTGTCGCTCCAACTCCGTGGGGGTGAAGCCGTGCTGCTCCACCCGCTCCGCCTCGCCGATCAGCGCGCCGAGCCCCCGCGCGATCCCGCCGTCGGCCACCAGCGCGCTCAGAACGTACGCCTCGCTGGAGCGCACCACCCTGCCCTGCGCCGATCCGGCGCCGAGGAAAGGGGGATCCGCGCGCTGCGCCATCTCGCGGAAGCGCGAGTTGAGCATCGAGTTGTACAGATTCGCCACGAGCTCCCGACGGTAGTCTGCCACGGTGCGATCTTCGCGCACCGGCTGCAGATAGTAGATGGCCACCCCGGAGCTCGTGGCCTCCGGATCGGTGGCGACGCCCACCAGTGTGCTGTCGTGGGGCGGGACCGGATACACCGTACGCGGCGGCGAGCCGTCCGCGGGCGCGATCCCCGAGAAGTGCTTCTCGATCAGGGATCGTACGCTGTCGTGGTCGAAGTCGCCCACCGCGACCACGGCCATCAGGTCCGGCCTGTACCACTCGTCGTAGAAGCTCCGGAGCGTGGCGCGCGGCACGGTGCGGATGATTTCCGGATCGCCTATCGGGAGGCGCTGCGCGTAGCGCGAATCGGCGAAGAGAATGGGGAAGAGCTCGTCGCTGATGCGCTGCGACGCACCGCGCCCGCGCCGCCACTCCTCGATCACCACCCCGCGCTCACGGTCCACCTCGGACGAATCGAAGGTGAGGCCGTGCGCCCAGTCTTCCAGCACCTGGATGCCGCGCGACAGCAGGCCGGCGCTGTCGGTGGGAACGGTGAGCTGGTAGACGGTTTCGTCGAAGGAGGTATGCGCGTTGAGATCGGCGCCGAAGCGAACACCCGTGGACTCCAGATAGTCCACCAGCTCCTGCCGCGCGAAGTGGGTGGTGCCGTTGAAGGCCATGTGCTCCACGAAGTGCGCCACTCCGCGCTGCGCGCTGTCTTCCAGGATGGAGCCCGCGTTCACCACGAGCCGCAGCTCGGCACGGTGCCGCGGCTCGTGATTCACACGGATGTAATAGCGGAGGCCATTGGGAAGCATGCCCACGGTGACCGACGAGTCCACGGGAAGCGGTGCATCGAGTGCCGCCCGCGGCACCACGCCCGCCGGCCGACCCGCCTCCGCCGCGGTGTCCCGCGCCGCAGCGGTGCTGTCGGCGACGGCCTTCTGGGCGTGAAGCGCACGCGGTGCCGTCGGCAGCACGAACAGAGCGAGGACGGCTGGGAGTACCGGGATCCACAGCGACGAGCGGCCGGCAGGCATACGGGCTCCTGAAGCTTGACGAGATCGAGGCGCCCCGGCACGGCGCTTCGTGCTCCGCGCTGGCGCGATCTCAATGGATAGCGCCGGCGCCGTCCTCTGGGAACCTCGCTCCGCGGGCCACCGCGTCGATCATCCCGTCGATCTCCGACGCGGTCGCCGGCTTGCCGAAGTAGTAGCCCTGCCCCATCTCGCAGCCCAGCTCCTGGAGGCCGCGCGACTGCTGCAGCAGCTCCACTCCCTCGGCGATCGTCTCGAGCTGGAGCGAGCCTCCCAGAGCGATGATCGCGCGCACCAGGGCCGGCTCTATGCCCTCGTGTCCCACTTCGTCGATGAACGCCTTGTCGATTTTCAGGATGTCGATGGGGAAGCGCTGCAGATAACCGAGCGAGGAGTAGCCCGTCCCGAAATCGTCGATGGCCAGTCTCACGCCCAGATCCTTGAGCGCCGCGAGCCGCTCCACCATGACGTCGTCTTCCTGCATGAGCACGCTCTCGGTGATCTCCAGCACGAGGTCGCGCGGCTCCATCCCGCTCCGCGCCAGCGCCTCGCGCACGTCGTCCACCATGCCCTCGTGCTGCAACTGGCGCCCCGACACGTTGACGGTGAGCGAGAGCGGGCGACCGCCGAGGGCGCCATCGCGCCAGCGCCGAGCCTCCCGACACGCCTCGCGAAGCACCCAGCTTCCGATCGACATGATGACTCCCGTCTCCTCCGCCATCGGGATGAACTCCGCCGGCGCGAGCATTCCCCGGCGCGGGTGCTCCCAGCGGAGCAGAGCTTCGACGCCGATGAGGGCACCGGTGCGCAGGAGTACGATCGGCTGATAGAGTATTCGGAACTCGCGGTGGTGCTCGGCCGCGCGGCGCAGATCGCCCTGCAGCTCGAGCCGCTCCATTGCGCGCGCCTGCATCCCGGGCTCGAATCGCTCGTAGCGTGCCTTTCCGCGTCCCTTCGCCACGTACATCGCCATGTCGGCATCGCGCAGCATGTCGGCGGCGGTGCTTTCGGGGTCCGCCGTGGCGATGCCGATGCTCGCCGTTATCACTACCTCCTTCCCCTCCAGCTCCACCGGCTGGCGCACCGCCTCGGCCACCCGCTCCGCGACCGCGGCGGCGGAGTTCTCGTCGGTCGCATCCTCGATGAGGAAGGCAAACTCGTCGCCGCCGAGACGGGCCACGGTGTCCGCGCTGCGCACGCAGGTGAGGAGGCGCTTCGCGATGACGGCGAGGAGAGTGTCGCCGGCGGCGTGTCCCAGACTGTCGTTGATGGTCTTGAAGCCATCCAGGTCCACGAACAGCACGGCCAGCGTCTGCCGGTGGCGGGACATGAGGCTCAGAGCGTGCGCCACCCGGTCGAGAAAGAGCGCGCGATTGGCGAGCTCCGTGAGCGGATCGTGGAATGCCTGGTGAGTGAGCTGCTCCTCGAGCCGCTTGCGCTCGCCGATGTCGCGCGTGTTCAGGACGATGCCGCGGACCGTCGGCTCCGCGAGGAGGTTGTTGCACACCGTCTCCACGTGCAGCCAGCGCCCGTCGCGATGGCGGAAGCGCCATTCCACCGGTGCGCTCGCGCCCGGTCCGCTCTCGGCGGTGGTAGCGAGCATCGCGAGCGCCCCGGCGGCGTGCTCCGGATGAAGCAGCTCCACGAGCGCGGCGCCGGCCAGCTCCTGCGGCTGGTACCCGAATATTCGTGTTATCGATGGACTCACGTACTGGATGGTGCCATCCACCTCCACTATCGCGATCACGTCGGAGGAGTGCCGTACGAGCGACTTGAAGCGCTCCTCCCCCTCGCGGATCGAGCGCTCTTTCAGAAGCCGTGCGTTCTCGCGCACGGCAGCGAGCTGCCGCATCACCACGAAAACCGTGACCGCCATCACACCGGCGGAGAGGACGGCGAGCGGTTCGGGCCAGTGCCGCAGATCCACCACGAGCAGAAGCCCGTAGACGAGCGCCAGTACCGCGTAGGGGAGCGGGCTGAACGGCTGTGCCGAGTGGCGCTTCCCGTCGTCGGCCCTGCGCACTTCGTCGGGCCAGCGGAAGGCCGACAGGCCGGCGATGAGAAAGCAGTACGCCGCCAGGTACGCGACGTCCGTCCACTTCAGGCCGAACCACCCGACCTCCAGAAACAGGAGATCGTTGGCGAGATCGCACAGCGCGTAGGTGGCCATGCCGCCCACGAGGAGAGTCCGCGAGCCGCCGCGGGCCTCCGGCCTGCGCCGCAGTATGTAGGTGGTGAGACCGACCATTATCAGCAGCGCGCCCAACGGATAGGCGAGCGCGATCGCGCTTCCCATGGGCGAGAGATGCTCGGCGAGCATCGTCGGACGCAGCACGAGGTACCAGATCGCGAAGCCGCCGCCGGTGAGTACCGCGGCGGCGTCGAGCAGCAGCTTGCGGTATTCGTGCTCTCCCCGTCTGGCGAACGGGAACGAGATCAGGCCGAGGAGTACGAGCGGATAGAAGGGAAAGTAGAAGACGTTGATCCAGCTATTGCCCGGATCGTCGCCTCCGATGGCTCCGATGTAGAACGAGATGACGTTCCCGGCGAACACGCAGAAGAACGCGGCCGAGATGAAGCGGAGCGCGCGGGCGACCCGCGCGTCCTCACGCTCCCGCAACGCGGCGCGCCAGGCCAGGATGGCCGTGGCGGCATTCAGCGGGAGGAAGGCGAGGCGGGTGATCAGCCCACCGTAAAAGGAGCCTATATCGCCCGAGGCGCGCCAGATGATGTACGTGACGGAATAGGCGATGGTGAGCGTGGTCGCTCCCACCGCCAGATAGGACCACCGGCGAGCGGAATTGACCGCTCGCCAGGCGGACGCTTCGAGCCGATTCATACACTCTAGACGCCGTGAGGGGTCGCCCCGTTACGCGTCCGGAGTGCCGAAAATGGGGCGGGCGCCCCGCGCAGCGCCGCGGCTAGGCTTTCCTGCGCCCCACCGCCACCAGTACCAGCCCCGCGACGACGGCCACGGCGCCCACCGCCGGCGACACGAACCCCTTCTCTTCGGCGCTCACGCTCACCGGACCCACGCTCACCGAGTCGCGGTCCTTCGTATAGCTCACGCCCTGGAGCGCCAGCACCACGACCCCGGCGATGACGAGGAGCACACCAAGGATTCCCAGCGGTTTCATACGAGCCCTCCTGGCCAGATGATGGGTGCCCGAGGTGCAAGGGCGATGCCAGCCGCCGGGCCGGTACGGCGGCCGGATCATGCGGAGGGCGATGGCGGCCCGAGAACCCGCCGGCGGCGCGGGCGAGATCCGCCTCCGGCACCCGTCTTGACCCCGTCTCCCGCCCTCACGAAGTTCAGCGCTGGGCCGGCGCCCGTTTCCGTACCTGCGTCGGCACCGCCATTCCGAAGTCCATTCGCTCGCTGCCGCGGGCCGCGCCGCAGGCGCTTCCCGCACCATGCGCATCCGAGGGGCTCGCCATGAAACAGATCTGGCTCACATTGATACTGGGTGCCGCCATCACCTCCACCGCTCGATCCCAGGGCGCCGCGAAGCCCGACACTTCCGCAGCCGCCGACCCGTACCTCTGGCTAGAGGATGTGCACTCGGATCGCGCCATGGAATGGGTGAAGCGGCAGAACGCGATCACCGCGCAACGCTTCGCGGAGACGCCCGCCTTCGACGCCCTTCGCGACAGCGTCCTCGAGGTGCTCGACTCCGACGCACGGATCCCCTACGTGAACCGGATGGGCGAGTATCTCTACGACTTCTGGCGCGACGGGGAGCATCCGCGCGGACTCTGGCGCCGCACCACTCTGGAGGAGTACCGCAAGCCGAATCCGGCGTGGGACGTGCTGCTGGACGTGGACGCCCTCGGCAAGGCGGAGGGAAAGCAGTGGGTCTACAAGGGCGCCCAGTGCCTGGAGCCGAAATACGAGCGCTGTCTCATCTCGCTCTCGCCCGATGGCGGCGACGCGGTGGCCATCCGCGAGTTCGACATCCCGAGCAGGAGTTTCGTGAACGGTGGCTTCCGGCTCGACGTGGCCAAGAGCAACGTGAGCTGGATCGACGAGAACAGCATCTACGTGGGTACCGATTTCGGCCCCGGCTCGATGACCGAATCGAGCTACCCACGGATCGCGAAGAGATGGGTGCGCGGAACGCCGCTCTCCGAGGCCACCACCGTGTACGAGGGAAAGCCGACGGACATGATGGTTACGGCCTACCACTCGCGCACGCCCGGCTTCGAGCGCGATTTCCTCACGGTCGTCGAGGACTTCTACCACTCGGAGACCCACCTCCTCACCAGCAATCAGCGGAAGCGCATCGACGTCCCCGACGACGCCGAGTCGAGCGTGCACCGGCAGTGGCTGCTCATCCGCACGCGCTCGCCCTGGACGGTCGGCGGCACCACCTATCCCGCGGGCGCGCTGCTCGCGGCGGTCTTCGACGGCTACATGGGCGGCGCGCGGGATCTCACGGTTCTCTTCCGGCCCGACGAACATACGTCGCTCGCCTCGTACAGTTGGACGCGCCATCACCTCATCCTCGACATACTCGACGATGTGAAGAGCCGCCTGGAGGTCCTCACTCCCGCGCGCGGCGAGTGGAAGCGCGAGCCCATGGCAGGCTCGCCCGGACTCAGCACGATTCGCGTGGTGGACACCGACCCCGATTCCACCGACGAGTACTGGCTCGACGTCACCGGCTACCTGACTCCGAGCACGCTCGAGCGCGGGGTGATCGGCGAGGGGAAGGCGGAGCCGATCAAGGAGGCGCCAGCGTTCTTCGATGCGTCGCGCTTCGAGGTGAGCCAGCACTTCACCACCTCGCGCGACGGCACGCGGGTTCCCTACTTTCAGGTCGGCGCGAAGGGGATGAAGAACGATGGCAACAACCCCACGCTGCTCTACGGCTACGGCGGTTTCGAGATCTCGCTCCTTCCAGGCTACAGCGGAACGGTCGGACGCTCGTGGCTGGAGCGTGGCGGGGTGTACGTGGTCGCGAACATCCGCGGCGGCGGCGAGTACGGTCCGCGCTGGCACGAGGCGGCGCTGAAGGCGAACCGTCCGCGCGCGTACGAGGATTTCGCCGCCGTGGCGCGGGACCTGATCAAGCGCGGCGTCACGTCGCCCGCGCACCTCGGTGCCGAGGGCGGGAGCAACGGCGGTCTGCTCATGGGAAACATGCTCACCATGTACCCGCAGCTCTTCGGCGCGATAGTGTGCGAAGTTCCGCTCCTCGACATGAAACGCTACACACACCTCTCCGCCGGCGCATCGTGGATCGCGGAGTACGGAGACCCCGACGACCCGGAGGAGTGGGCGTTCATCAGGACGTTCTCTCCCTATCAGAACGTGAAGGCGGAAGCGAGCTATCCGCCGATTCTCTTCTACACCGCGACGAGCGACGACCGTGTGGGTCCGGTACAGGCACGCAAGATGGCGGCGAAGATGCAGGCGATGGGGTACGACGATGTCTGGTTCTACGAGAACACCGAGGGCGGACACGGCGCAGCGGCCGACAACCGGCAGTCGGCGTTCATGCGCGCGCTGGCGTCGGAGTTCCTGTGGAGCCGGCTCCGGTAGGCGGTCGAACGGCGGGGGTCGGGCACTCAATGGTAGAGGCCCAGGCAGCGACGCTGCCTGGGCCTCTACTGCCTCCACTATTGAGTGCCCGCCCCCCGTTTCTTGACGCGATCGCCCCGCCGCCACATAATACAAGTAAGATGCTTACATATAACCACGTGACCTGAGCGCAATGCCACGGCCGCCGCTCGGTCTCATCCAGGGTACGGTGGATGTCCTCATTCTCCGCACCCTCGCCATGCAGTCCATGCACGGCTACGGGATTTCCCGATTCGTCCGCGACCGCTCGGAGGGAGCGCTCGACATCGACAGCGCGGCGCTCTACCAGGCGCTGCACCGGCTGGAGCGCAGGAAGCTCGTGCGCTCCTCATGGGGTGTTTCCGAGACCAACCGCCGCGCCAGATTCTACGAGCTCACCGCCGCCGGCCGCAGGCACCTCGCGGCCGAGCGCGCGCAGCTTCGATCGTACATGCGCGCACTGGAGCTGGTGCTGGACCCCGGTTGAGCCGGTACCCATCACGAGGACCCCATGATTCCGTCGCCCCCACCGCGTCGCCGCTTCTTCCGGCTTCCCTGGCGCTCGGCCGAGCGCATCAGGGCGGAATCGGAGGGAAGACGCGAGTGGCTCTCGGAGCTGGGGCAGGATGTACGCCTCGCATGGCGAGGGATGCGGCGCACTCCCGGCTTCACGTTCGTGGTGTTGGGCACGCTCGCGCTGGGTATCGGAGCCAACACGGCGGTGTTCTCGGCGATACGGCGGGTGGTGATCGAGCCCCTCCCCTACGCGAACCCCGAGCAGCTCGTACGCATCTACGGCGCCACCACCCGTGACCCCGGCGCCGCTACGCTCCTCACGGCCGCGCAGGTGGCGGAGCTGCGCGCGTTGCCGACGTTCGCCGACATCGCGACCGTCGGCTACTACTCGGGCTACACCTACACGGGCGGCGAGCGCGCGGAGAGATGGGAGAGCGTGACGGTGAGTCCGACGTTCTTCCGCATACTCGGCGTCCACGCGCTGCTCGGGCGAACCATCGACGCACGCGATGTATCGGAGGCGGCCGCGCCGGTGGTGGTGCTCAGCCATGCGCTCTGGCAGCGATCCTTCGGCGGCGACTCGAGCCTCGTGGGACGCGATGTTCTGCTGGACGGCCACCTGTTCACAGTGATCGGCGTGATGCCGCGGACCTTTCTGTTCCCGGAGTCCGGCCGAGATCCGGAGATCTGGATGCCGCTCGACATGCGCGACGCGTTCCGCGATCCCGTCGCCGCGCGGCAGCGCAAGTCCTTCCGGGTGCTCGGGCGGGTCGCGGACGGCGTCGGGCCCGCCGATCTGCGCACCGCCCTCGACATGCTCTCCAGGCGCGAACGGGTCAGCCACCCGGAGCTGGGAGAGGAGAGCATGATCGCCGCGATCCCGCTGCACGAGAGTATCGTAGGCGGCGTGGACTCCATCCTGTTCGTCGTGATGGGCGCCGCTCTGCTGGTTCTGCTCATCGCTTGTGTGAACGTGGCGGGCCTCTTCCTCTGGCGTGCCATCGCGCGCCAGAGAGAGCTGGCGGTGCGCGCCGCCCTCGGTGCCGGACGCGGACGACTCGTCCGTCAGCTTCTCACCGAGAGCGCGATGCTGGGACTCGCCGGCGGTGCGCTCGGAGTGGCGCTCGCCTTCGCCATGAAGCGGCTCATGGCGGTTGGTGTGACGTCTCTCCTGCCGAAGATGGGCGACATCTCGATCGACGCCGGCGTGCTGCTCTTCGCGCTCGGGCTTTCGGTGCTCTGCGTGGTAGCCTTCGGAAGCATTCCCGCGCTCGTCGGCACCCACCTGCGACTACGGGGATCGCTGGGCCAGTCGAGGCGCGTGACGGGAGGACGCTCCACCTCGCGTCTCGGGCGCGCACTGGTAGTGGCTCAGGTGGCGCTCGCGGTGGTGCTGCTGGTGGCGGCGGGGCTCCTCGGCCGCACGCTGCTCTCGATCGAGCGGTCGGGAATCGGCCTCGACACGGGTCGCGATCGACTGACGTTCAGTATCGCGCTCACCACGCCCAGCTATTCGGATCACGCCCGCTGGCTCGATTTCTTCGGTGCGCTGAAGGAAACGATCGAGACGCTGCCGCCGGTTCGCTCGGTGGCGATGGTCACCGTGGCGCCGTGGGCCGGGTATACGGTGGGTGGCACTGACTCCATCTTCGCCGAGGGAATCGCCACGGGCACCGGCGGCTTCGACATGGCGAGCCGTGTGACCGTCTCGGACGACTATTTCGGAACGGTCGGAATACCGATGAGGTCGGGGCGCGAGTTCACCCCGCTCGACCGCGACGACTCGCCGCTCGTTGCCGTCGTGAGCGAGGGCGTGGCGCGCCGCTTCTGGCCGGGGCGCAATCCCGTGGGCCGGCAGATCCGGATCGGCGGACGGAACGCACCGCCGATGCAGATCGTGGGAATGGCGGCGCAGGTTCGCCAGCGACCCGACGGCCAGACGATGCCCACGGTCTACGTCCCCATGCGCCAGCATCCGGTGGGATGGACTTCGTTCGTTGTGCGCACGACGGGCGACGCGATGTCGATCGTCCCGTCGGTCCGCCGGGCGCTGCACGAGCTCGACCCCGCGATCCCTCTGGCTGGCGCGCGCACGCTCGAGGATGTGTTCTCCGACATGATCGGCTGGCGGCGGCTGATGCTCGCTCTCGTGAGCTCGTTCGCGACGCTCGCTCTCTTCCTCTCGGCACTGGGCGTGTACAGCGTGATGGCGTACAGCGTTGGCGCGCGCCGGCGCGAATTCGGCATCCGCACGGCGCTCGGCGCACGCACGTCGAGCGTGCTGGCTCTGGTGCTGCGCCAGGGGATGGCCATGGCGCTGTTGGGCACGGCGATCGGGCTGCTGCTGGCGGCGTGGGCCACGCGCGCGATCGCCGGGCTGCTGGTCGGAGTCGTCCCTCACGACCCTCTCACGTTCGTCTCGATAGCGCTCATCCTGCTCGGCGTGAGCGCGGGGGCCTGCCTCATCCCGGCGCGTCGCGCGACCCGCGCCGACCCGGTCGAGATCCTTCGCGCCGAGTGAAGGCGAGTCGACCGAAGGGATCGGTACCATGACGTAGATGGCCCGGCAGCGTCGCTGCCGGGCCATCTACGTCATGGTACCGATCCCTTCATCCTGCACACCAGCGGCATCTCGACCAACTGTCTGACCCGTCGACCACCCGCCTCGGCTGGGCGGAATCGCCACTCGGAGAGCGCGCGGCGTACGGAGCGCACGAACAGCTCGTCGGTAGCACGAACCGTTCGGAAAGTGGACATGTCCACCCGACCGGAGGTGTCGACCACGAACTGTGCGATGAACATTACGAATCGCCAACCGGAAGATTACGAAACGTGGTCGTGGTCTGGGTGATCTCCGGGTAGGGATGCCACTGCGACAGGTTGTGCACCCGGCCGCGGTCGTCGCGATACACGACGTGCTCACGGCGAATTTCCCTGGGCGATCGCAGGCCCAGCGCCGCGGCAACGGTATACAGCCCGTGCCTGCTGGCGACCACGTAGTTCGCCGCGCGGTATTTCTTTTCACCCACCACCAGCGCCTGCTGGAAGCGCGGATCGGTAGTGGCCACTCCGACCGGACAGCGGTTGGTATGGCACTGCTGCGCGCCGATGCACCCCACGGATATCATGAAGCCGCGCGCGACGTTCACCAGGTCGGCTCCCATCCCGAGAGCCACGGCCATATGGTCGGGGGTGAGCAGCTTGCCGGAGGCTATCAGCTTGACTCGATCCCTCACGCCGTACCGCCGCAGCGAATCGTCGGCTATCACAAGCGCGGCGTGGATAGGGAGACCCACGCTGTCGGCCAGCTCGGTGTACGTCGCACCGCTCCCGCCCTCGCCGCCATCTATCGTGATGAAGTCGGGTCCCTTGCCTGTTTGCGCGATGTGGGCCGAAAGGTCATCGAGCGATGTCGCATCGCCGAGCACCAGCTTCACGCCCACCGGCTTCCCGCCCTCCTCGCGGATGCGCTCGATGAAGTCCACCATCCCCGGGACATCGCAGAACTCGCGGAAGCGGTTGGGACTGTCCACATCCTTCCACGGCTCGAGTCCGCGGATCCCGGCTATCTCCGGAGTCACCTTCGCGGCGGGCAGGTGCCCGCCGCGAATCTTGGCGCCCTGCGCCATCTTCAGTTCGAACGCCTTCACCTGTGGAAGCTCGGCCTTCCGTCGCAGTTCCTCCCAACTGAACGTTCCGTCGGGTTCGCGGAAGCCGAACTTGGCGGGACCGATCTGCGCGATGATGTCTGCGCCGCCCTCGAGATGGTAGGGCGAGAGCCCGCCCTCTCCGGTGTTCATCCAGCTCCCGCCGGCCATGCCGATCCCGTGGGAGAGCGCTCGTATGGCGTGATCGCCGAGCGAGCCGTAGCTCATGGCAGACATACCTACGAGACCGCGCGTCACGAAGGGAGTGCGGCACGACGGGCCGATCACCACGGCATCTTCCTTCGCGAGCAGCCACGGCTCCGCTGCGAAGTCCTCGCCGTGCTCCTTGCGGGAGAAGAGCCCCTCCTCGTCGGTTATGTACCGCCGCGTTGCGACGCGCGTGGCATTGTCCACCAGCAGCTCATCGTTCAGCGTGGGGAACATACTGTTGCGCAGATAGAAGCCGGGCTTCTCGAAGTCGCGCTTCGATCCGAAGCCGATGAGCCGCTCGAGGTACTTGCTCGACTTCACCACCTGCTCGAACTGCACGCGACTGAACGGCTTGCCGTCGTTGTCCTCATCGAAGAAATACTGGCGCATCTCCGGCCCCACGCTCTCGAAGAGGTAGCGCATGCGCCCGAGTATCGGATACGCGCGGAGTATCGAGTGCTGCCGCTGCTTCCGGTCGAAGTAGTACAGATAGAACGCGATCACCGGCGGCGCGATGACAGCGGCGAAGATGATCACGGCCAGGATGACGAGGGCATACTCGACGAACACCGGCATGCGCGAGGCCTCCAGTGGATGAGGGAACGATGACTGCGATCCTGCGAGCCTCCCCGGCTACGCGATCAGCTCGACCGCATCGCCGACGCGGAGCGTGCCCGTGGATCGATGGATCAGGTTCTGTCCGAACATGACTCCCTTCCCGCGCACCTTGCGGAAGGTGGCGAGGGTTGCCAGCGGCTCCGCGCCACGCTCGGCGGTCGCCTGATCGGTGGTGGTCACCACGCAGCGCGCACAGGGCTTGACGACCGCGAACACGATGGCCCCGATGCGGATCAGGCGCCAGCCATCCTCCGCGAACGGCGGCGCTCCCGCGAGCACGATGCTCGGGCGGAAGCGGTTCATCGGGAGCGGAGCCGCCATACGACCGTTCAGATCGGCGAGCGAGTCCTCGGTGGTGAGGAGGAACGGATAGCCGTCCGCGAAACCTACCTGGTCGTGCTCACCGACCGAATACTCGCGATCCACGAGGCGCACGAAGTCATCGGCCATGGTCACCAACCGACAGTTGACGCCGAGGAAGCCGCTGAGCCATGCGGCCGCGGCATCGCCCTGGTCGATCGCCTCGCAGCGGTCGCGCCACACGGTGACCAGGCGACGCCCGCCCCTCTCCGTGCGCGTCACTGTGAGAGAGTCGCGACCTGGCGCCGTCAGCGCCAGCGAGCCATCGCCCAGCCGCGGCTCGATCAACGCCATGCGCGGGTGCGTGCGTTGCGTGATGAAACGATCGTCGGCATCCACCAGCATGTAGCCGCGGTCACCGACGATGCCGCGCTCCCCCACTTCTGCTTCGGTCAGCGGCCAGCCGCGGCACCCCTTCACGGGATAGCGATACAACGCGGCTACACGAATGGTGGACATCGGCGAATGCTCCCGGGATGGTTGACGGAGGAAGTCGTTCGGGGAGAGAGATGGCGGCGATCGGCGCGAGACATTCGCCTCCGCGCTTGGAGACACGCCGCAGGCCCTCGCGCACTCCGGCATGTCCTTTGACGGAAGCGGTGTTCGGAACGTACATCCCATACCCATGAGCTCCAACTTCATCGCCTTCGCCGGGCGGAAAGCCATCGTTATGGCCAGCGCGGCCGTCCTGGCAACCGTCGTCACCATCGCGCTCCGGATCGGACGCGCGGGAGACATCGCCATCTTCGCTGCGTCCGCCGTGGCACTCGCCGCTCTGGCGGCGCTCGTGGGCGAAGCTACCGACCAGTTGGGAGCGCGGCTGGGACCCGGAGCCACCGGTGTGGTACAATCCGCGCTCGGGAATCTGCCCGAACTGTTCATCAGTATTTTCGCCCTGCGCGCCGGGCTGGTAGTGGTCGTGCAGACGGCGCTCATCGGCTCCATCCTCGCCAACAGCCTGCTGGTGCTGGGCCTCGCGTTCGCGGTGGGCGGCCTGCGACACGGAAAGCAGAAGTTCGGAACGGAAACCACCCGCATGACGGCGATGCTCCTGATGCTCTCGGTGGCATCCATAGCCATCCCCACGCTCGCCACGGCACCGGGCGCACCCGACTACGGCCATGCCCGCGACCTGAGCATCGTGACGGCGATCGTCCTCCTGTTCGTGTTCGTGGCGAGTGTGCCCATGGCTATAAAGGGCACACTCGGACCCGCGCGCTCCGAGGGACGAAGCGGTGAAGGTTGGCCGCTCTCGATGTCGCTCATGGTGCTCGCCGCTGCGGGAGTGGGGGCGGCCTTCGTCTCGGACTGGTTCGTCGAAGCGCTGCGTCCGGCCATGGCGAGTCTCGAGCTGTCCGAGGAGTTCGTGGGGCTCGTGATCGTCGCCATCGCCGGCAACGCGGTGGAGAACGTGGTGGGCATCACCGCGGCCGCACGCAACGAGAGCGACCTCGCCGTGAGCCTCATCCTCAACAGCAGCCTTCAGATCGCGCTGCTCCTCATCCCGGCCCTCGTACTGATCAGCATCTTCCTCGGCGGCCCCATGCTCACACTCGTGGCCCCACCTCTACTGATAACGTCGCTGGGACTCGCCGCCGTGCTCGGAGCTCTGATAGTGAGCGACGGGGAATCCAACTACGTGGAGGGATTCGCGCTGATCGGGCTGTACGTGATCATCGCCGGCAGCGTGTGGTTCGGCCCGCCGCTCTCGCCCTGAACCGCGGCCGGCGGCGACATCGCACCGCGCCGGCCGCGGCACGATGGCTCACGCCGAACGAGCTCGCGGGACGCCCGGCAGCGGCATGCCGGGATCGAGGACAGTGTCGGCGATCGCCGCGACCTCATCCGCCTCTAGCCAGGTGGTTTCCGGCGCCTTCGGAGCGTCACGAACGAAAGGCGGTCAGCGCTGCGGGATGAATACGTCCATGAGATGCGTCGCGCCATCCTCGACCGTTACCGAATCACGATTCACCGTCACCGGGCTCGGTGGATACGGGTCGCCCGATCCGGAGAGATAGAGAAGCTGGATGGCGCCTCCATCGTTCGCACGTACGAACCGGCCGTCGATGGTGTCCACGGTGACCACGAACCTCTCGTCGCTGCTCGCGACGAAGAGCCGCGTATTCCCGGATGCGTCTATCACGTGCCACGCCGAGTCCAGCCGCATGTCGCCGTACTGGAACGGTACGAGGCGGGAGTCGAACATGGTGGCATACCAGCGACCTGGCGCCGGGAGGCCGGCGGTGTCCCCGACGCCGGTGGAGTCGCCACCGCACGCGCCGACCGCGAGAAACGCGAGCGCGATGACGGCGCGAGAGAAGGCGCCGAGCGAGGTCGGGCGCCAGCGACGAGCAGCACGGATCGAGGAGAAGAGTGGGAGCGGCATGGGCATGAATATGCGGACCGCGCCGGGCGCGGCAAGAGCGCCGGCGGCCGTCGAGGGCGCCTGGGCGCCCTCGACGCGGCGTGCGCTGGCGATCTCATTGGCAACGGTGCAGTTTGTAACTGTCCCACGATCGCCCGCAGTTCCTGGTTTTCCGCAATTCTCAACTCCGTGCTCCCGTGACACGAACCGCTCCCTCGGACACCGAATTCGAGGCGCTGGAGGGAATGGCACGCACCCTCACGGCGTCCGGCTGGTATCGCGTGGTCCGGCGATTCGAGCCGCGACTCCGGTACACCGAAGACGATCCCCACGCCCGCAAGCGGACGGCGCTCTTCGTGGACGTCGAGACTACCGGACTGGACCGCTCCTCCGACGGGATAGTGGAGTTCGCGGCGGTGCCATTCCGCTACGGAGTGGACGACGGAAAAATCTACGATGTAGGTGAGGAGCTTTCCTTCCTCGAGGATCCGGGACGTCCGATCCCCGATCCGATCAGCGAGCTCACGGGAATCACGGACGACATGGTGCGCGGCAAGCGGATCGACGACGCCAGCGTGGCGACGCTGCTCGACGAAGCCTCGCTGGTCGTGGCGCACAACGCCTCTTTCGACCGCCCGTTCATCGAGAAGCGGCTCCCCCGCTTCGCCGAGAAGCCGTGGGCCTGCTCGTGCAAGGAAGTCCCCTGGCGCGAGCACGGCTGCTCCGGGACCAAGCTCGAGTACATCCTGCTCACCATGGCCGGGGAGTTTTTCGATGCCCACAGGGCGGTCGACGACTGCCGCGTCGGCATCCACGTGCTGGCCAGCCGCGGTCCAACGGGCGCCCTCCCCTTCGCCCAGCTCCTCGCATCGGCGCGGCGCTCCACCTATCGCATCTGGGCCACGGGCAGCCCCTTCGAGAGCAAGGATCGACTCAAAGCGAGCGGCTACCGCTGGAACGACGGCAACGACGGCCGGCCGCGGGCGTGGTACACTGACGTGACGGAGTCCGACGTGGATCGCGAGCGTACATGGCTCGACGAAAACGTGTACGGAGGGAGCTCGGAGAGCTGCGTGGTGTCGCGGTTGACGGCGTTCGAGCGGTACTCGGCGCGCGGGTGATGCTCGCCCGTGGCCCCGTGCCACGGTGGGGCCGTGGAGGAAGTCGACGCCGGCGCTACGCGCCCACCGCCGAACGAGCCTCCGCGTGCGGGGCGTCCGACTCGATACCCCGTGCGGCGCTCGCCAGCGGCGCCACGTTCCAGCGCATGTAGACGGCGCTCATCGTGAAGCCCGCTCCGAAGCTCGCCAGCACCACCCGGTCGCCTACTTTCAGATTTCCGCGCTCGTACCACTCCGCGATACAGAGCGGGATGCTCGTCGCGGCAGTGTTCCCGTAGTGGTCGATGTTGCTCGCCACTTTCTCCCGGGGGATCCCGACACGACGGGCCACGGCATCGATGATGCGCCTGTTGGCCTGATGGGGGACGAGCCAATCGATGTCGTCCACACCCAGCTCGTTGCGCTCGAGAATGGTGCTGGTCACATCGCTCAGCCCTTCCACGGCCGCTCGGAATACCGCTGGCCCGTCCTGCACCACGAAATGCTCCCCCTGCAGCACGCTCTCGAGCGACGCGGGCCGTGCGCTCCCGCCAGCGGGCATGTAGAGCAGCGCCGGGTCCACGGGATCGGTACGGCAGACGCTGTCGATGATCCCGTTGTCATCGTCCTCGGCCACCGGCTCCAGGAGCACCGCCGTAGCGGCATCGCCGAACAGGATGGAAGTACCGCGGTCGTCGGGATTGGTGATCGCCGACATCCGCTCGCCGGCGCAGAGCAGAACGCGGCGCGCCCGCCCCGTGGCGATGAGCCCCTCGCCCACGAGCAGCGCGTACGCGAAGCCGGAGCAGGCGGCCGAGAGGTCGAATCCCCAGGCGTCGTGCGCGCCGAGCCTGCCCTGCACGATGGCGGCGGTGGGAGGAAAGAGGTAGTCCGGCGTGGTCGTAGCGACTATGACGCAATCCACCTCGTCGGCAGCGATGCCTCTGCGCTCGATGCACTGGACCGCAGCCGGTACGATCAGCTCCGAGACGCCGCCCGCCGGCGCGACGTGCCGCTCTCGTATGCCCGTGCGGGAATGGATCCACTCGTCGGTGACATCGAGACGCTGCGCCAGGTCGGCGCTGGAGACGGCATGAGGTGGTATGGCGGAACCGATACTGGCAATCGCGGCGCGCAAGACGGCTTCCCTCGAGGTTGAGATCGTAGTCGCGCTCTCAACGCGCCGGTGGGATCATCGGTTCCTCAGCGGGCCGCGCCGCGCCGGCACCAGCGAGCGCCATCGCCATCGTCCCCTTCCGGCCGGCCGGCCGGTTCGGACCATCTGCGGGGCGACTCAGACGCTGTACGAGGCCGCAGTCGACGCGTACAACGCGGCATTCGCGATGCCCGACGACCCTCGGAGTGACTACCTCCGCCTCGCCGCTCTCGAAATGGACACAGGGAGCGCTGCCAAGCTGACATCATTCCCGCTGGCTTACCACTGGCTTACCGCAACGACAACGCCCCGCGGGTCTCCCGGCGGGGCGCTTCCGTAATCCTGCCTACATTCCAGTTGCCCCTCCTGGGCTCGAACCAGGACTCTCCTGATCCAGAGTCAGGCGTGTTGCCAGTTACACCAAGGGGCATTGCTCTAGTTTTTGCCCGCCCAAGAGCGGAGTCCGAGCAATTTACCAAGCTCGGTGGCAGCACTCAACCCCACCCGCGCTCGGAGTGCAAAGCCGGATTCCCGCTTTCGCTGGAATGGCCGTGAGGGCCGCTCTCGCGGGGAGGAAGTGAATGCCGCTTCGCCGGCATCCAGCTCGCCAGCAGCGGCACGGCTGCGTCCCGTTGAACTCTCTGTTGAACGGCGGAGTGCGAGCCGCCGTCAACCGGCGGAACGCTCGCGCCGCACCGAACGCCCCACGATTATCGTGATGTTGTCCGTGCCACCGGCGTCGAGCGCGTCCTGCAGCAGCGCCTCGCACACCTGCCGCGCCGAGGTCATGGCCGAGAGCCGCTCGGCGATCCGCTCGTCGGAGACGTGCTTCGTGAGCCCGTCGCTGCAGAGCAGATGCGTCTGGTCCCAGCCGTTGGCGATGCGCGTGACCACGGGCAGCGTCTGCGAGCCGCCGATCGCGCTCGAGAGCACGTGCGCCCAGCGCGACGCCAGCGCCACGGGGCGCGACATGACGCCCTGGTCCACGAGGTCCTGCGCCATGGTCTGGTCGCGCGTGACCTGCGTGAGCGCTCCCTGGCGATACAGGTAGTAGCGCGAATCGCCCACCTGAAGGAGGTACACCCACGGCCACACTCCCATCCAGAGTGTGAGCGTGGTGGCCATCCCGCGCAGATCCGGGTCCGTGCCGGCGCGCTCGAGCACCTTCTCGTGGGTGCGGACGGCGGCTTCCTGGAGGAGATCGACGAAGGTCTCGTCGCGCGGATCCGACTGGTAGTAGCAGCTCGTGCTGTGCGCCAGGTACTGTGTAACGGCCTCGAGCGCCACGCGGCTCGCCTCGCCGCCCGCGAGCTGGCCGCCCACGCCGTCGGCCACCATCGCCAGAAAACCGATCCGCTCGTTACACGCCTGGAACTGCTCCGCCGCCGGGAGCGAGGTCGACCTGACCTCGAGCCGCTTGTGCAACGAACCGAGGAGAAAGTGGTCTTCGTTGCGCTTCCGCACCTTGCCGGGGTGGGTGAGCCCCCAGACGTCTATCTCGTCGTCCAGCGGCTTGCGCGATGACGCCGCCGAACCGATGGGTGTTGTCGGAGTGGGAACCGTGCTCACGCTGCCCTCACGCTCGCTGTGGGTTGCGCCCCAAGCTATGTGATCGTCCCGCTTGCTGCCAGCTCGCTCACACCCTCTGCCGGCCCATGCGCTCCGCGACCCAGGGTATGTTCATGGCCTTCCGTCTGGCGAGTAGCCCGCCGCGCAGGATGCGCGGCTCCTCGACCGTAACGAACGCCTTGGAATCCCACTCGTCCACTATCCTCACCACGTCGTCGAGGTGCTGGCGCTGCACCACCGAGTGCACTATCTCCACGCCGCCATCGCGGCCGAAACCCGGGACTTCGGTAGCGCCGTAGCCACGCTCGCGAAGCGCTTCGGCGATCTCCACGCCGCCATGCTGCGAGACGATGCGCACCTGCGAGAGACCGTACGCCAGCAGCCGCTCGATGGTCATTCCCACCAGGGTCCCCGTGGCGAACCCGGCCGCGTAGCCCAGGATGTGGTACCAGCTATTGAGGTATTTGATCGCGTTCCCCACGGCCACGATCCAGATGAGCGCCTGGATGAAGCCCAGACTGGCGGCTACGAACCGATTCCCCCGCACCACGGCGAGCACCCGCGCCGTGTCGAACGACACGTCGATGATCCTCAATCCGAAAATGAGAAACGGGCCCCAGGGGAGAGCGAAGAGAGCGGTGAGCTGTGGAGTCATGCGCGACTTCGGGCCATCGGTGGCGTGTGGCAGGATTCGGGCGGACGCGTCGAATCATAATACCACGATGACAAAACGCCGCGGATATCCGCGGCGCTCGCACCTTTAGACGACTCCTGACCTCCAGTTGTCCGCGCGGGGTTCGCCACGCGCGCCGCTCATTGGAACTCTCCGTCCTACCGAGCGGCGGCGGGCAGATCCCGACGCAGAGCGGTAGCAACCCTCAACATTGGAACTCTGCGTCCTACCGTATGAGGGCGCACCCGCATGTATGTCGCCTGCAGACCATGTAGCAGTCTGCATGCCATGGAGCTGAGGGGGATCGAACCCCTGACCTCTGCAGTGCGATTGCAGCGCTCTCCCAGCTGAGCTACAGCCCCG
>CAZTTY010000016.1:0-62546 GCA_964616815.1 uncultured Gemmatimonadaceae bacterium
TGAGTCGCGACGAAGTCCCGGCGAGCGTGCGCGGAACCGTCGAGTTCAGCGGCGCGTGCCCGGCGTCGGCCACGGTGATGTGCCGGGAGTGCGCGGCGTCTTCGTCGGCACCGGTCGCATGACATCTACCATGCATGCACCTCCAGCATCACGAGTGCGCCCAGGACGTCCTGCCTCGGACCCCGTCGTGCCCGTTCTCCGACGGCTCTCCACGCTCGACCGCTTTCTGCCACTCTGGATCTTCGCGGCAATGGTGTTCGGGCTCCTGCTCGGCCGCGTGTACATCGGTCTGGGTACGGCTCTCGATCGTCTGCGAATCGCCGGTGTTTCGGTACCCATCGCCATCGGGCTCCTGTGGATGATGTACCCGGTGCTCGCGAAGGTACGCTTCGAGACCATCGGGCAACACGCTCGCGACACGAAGCTTTTCGGTACCTCGCTCGTACTCAACTGGCTGGTCGGGCCGCTGATGATGTTTGGCCTCGCGTGGGCATTCCTCTCCGACATGCCGGCGTATCGGAACGGTCTCGTGCTCATTGGGCTCGCGCGCTGTATCGCGATGGTGCTGATCTGGAACTCGCTCGCCCGCGGTTCGGGGGAGCTGGCAGCAGTGCTGGTGGCGCTCAATTCGGTGTTCCAGATCTTGACGTATTCCATTCTGGGCTGGCTCTTTCTGACCGTGGTGCCGGGATGGTTCGGTGCGGACACCGCGGCACTCGACGTTTCGATGGGCGAGATCGCGAAGAGCGTCGGGATCTTCCTCGGTGTGCCGCTCGTCGCGGGCTATCTCACGCGGAGGCTCCTGGTGCGCGCCAAGGGGATCGTGTGGTACGACGGTGTCTTCATGCCGAAGTTCAGCCCCACGGCCCTTCTTGGCCTCCTCTATACCATCGTGCTCATGTTCGCGATGCAGGGTCATCGGGTCCTCACGTTGTCTCTTGACGTGCTCCGGATCGCCACGCCGCTCCTCATCTACTTCGGCGTCATGTTCGGCTTCGCGTTCTGGTTTTCGCGCCGGTTGGGATTCGACTACGAGAGCACGGCTTCGCTCTCGTTCACCGCGGCGGGGAACAACTTCGAGCTCGCGATCGCCGTCGCGGTTGCGACCTTCGGCATAGGCTCCGGCGAAGCGCTCGCCGCGGTGGTGGGGCCCCTGATCGAGATCCCGGCGCTCATCTGCCTCGTCTACGTCTCGCTGTGGGCGCGCCGGTTCTTCGTGGGCGAAGCGGCGACAGCGCGGGGCTCCGCCGCCAGCGTGTCTGCTTCAATGTGAGGCATCCATGCGCTACGCACTCATCTCCGATATTCACGGCAACCTCGAGGCACTCGAGGCTGTGCTCGCAGACATCGATGCGCGTGGCGACGCGGATGCGATCTTCCACCTCGGCGACCTGGTCGGCTACTCGAGCAAACCGAACGAGGTGGTCGCCCGGATCCGGGAGCGCCGCATAGCCGGCGTAGCGGGCAATTACGACTCGATCGTCGCCACGGATTACAAACACTGCGGCTGCCGGTCGGAGAGCCCGCGTCAGGAGGAGTTGGCGCATCGCAGCTACGAGTACACGCGTAGTGTAGTGAACGTCGAGACGAAGAGATTTCTCGCGGCGCTTCCCTTCTCGCTCGAGCTCCGGCCGCTTGGCGGACACGTGAGCGGGCCCCGGCTCGTGCTGGTGCACGGAACTCCGGTGCTCAACACGGTCTACTGGACGGAGGATAGAAGCGATGACTTCTGCCGCAGGATGGCCGCATCTGTCGGACTCGCACCTGGCGATGCCATCGCGTTCGGCCACACGCACAAGCCGTGGCACCGTGTGGTCGACGGTATTCACTTCGTCAACGTGGGTAGCGTAGGCCGGCCCAAGGACGGCGACTGGCGTGCGTGCTACATCCGAGTGAAGCTCGGCGACGGAGCGGCCGCCATAGAGCCAGTACGCATCGCGTACGACATCGCGACAACTGCTGCCGGAGTGCGCGCGGCCGAGCTTCCGGAGGAGTTCGTGGACTTTCTCAGGACGGGCGGAGGCCCGATGGAAGTCTCGGCGCGCACCTGAGCGGCGTCGTAAGCCCCGCGGGCGCAAGGCGTGCGGTGGATACGAGCGAGTACCCGATGTGATCTTACGTCGGCGTCGGCGTCGACCGTGGCCCTACGGGTCAGTCCGGAGAAAGTCGTGCGGCGCCTTCTCGAAGGAACTCGAGGCAGCAGCATGTACTCCACCTGCATCTTCTGCAACCAGTCGTTGGGCACCAACACCGCGCTCGAGTCATTCGCGATCGGACGTCGCGTCGCGTTCGACGCCGCGAAGGGACGGCTCTGGGTGGTCTGCCGGAAGTGCGAGCGGTGGAATCTCTCGCCACTCGAGGAGCGGTGGGAGGCGGTGGAGGAAGCCGAACGCCTCTATGCCGACACGCGGAAGCGCGTGGCCACCGAGGAGATCGGTCTCGCGCGACTCGCCGACGGTACCGAGCTCGTACGCATCGGCGCCCCGCTCCGGCCGGAGTTCGCCGCGTGGCGCTACGGCGATCAGTTCGGGCGACGGCGCAACCGCCGCCTCCTTCTCGCCGGCGCCGGACTCACCGCGCTCGGCGGAGTGCTGGCGGGCGGCGCGGTGCTGGGCATGTCGGTGGGCGGCTTCGGCTGGTTGATGTTTCAGTTCGGACGCACGGCCATCCATGGGAGCGACGAGGCGATCGTCGCGCGCGTGCCCACCGAGAGTGGCGAGGTGCTTCCGGTGCGGCGGCGCCACCTCGCGGAGAGCACGCTGGCGCACGCCAGCGATGGCGCACTCGCCATTGATCTACGCTACAAGAACGGGCAGACACGTTTCGAGGGACCGGAGGCGCTGCGCGTCGCGTCGCTCGTCATTCCCGCGGTCAACCGCTTCGGCGGCACGCGCGACACGGTAGTGGCGGCGGTGAACGAGATCGAGGAAACCGGTGGGCCGGAGAGATTCGTCGAAAATCTCGCGCGGCGCGCCGAGGTAATGACGGCGGTTCGCGGACGCCCGCACCGCTACGGCCGGAAGGGCCGGATCGGCCGCACGGGACTCTACGGTCTCTCCACCGTCGATCGTCTCGCGCTCGAGATGGCGCTGCACGAGGAGAGCGAACGGCGCGCGATGCAGGGCGAGCTCGCGGAGCTCGAGCGCGCGTGGCGCGAGGCGGAGGAGGTTGCGGCGATCGCGGACGATCTGCTGGTTCCGAGCGGCGTGCGGTCGGCGCTCGACCGGCTGCGGGGGAAGTAGCGCAGCACAGTGTAGTACCAGATCATCCTCGATCCGCTGGCGAAGGACTCCGTCAGACGCTTCTGGGCTGCGTAGGTGGACGGCGAATGGCCACGTTGCCAAGGCCGCCAATTATTCCGGCGACGAGCACGGTCCACGTGATGGCAGGCGTCCACACAGGCGCGATGCCGAGCAGCGCATCGAGCGAGTAAGGGCCCGGCCCCACGAGCGCGAGTCCGAACGCGCCGGTCGCATAGAGCAGTGGGAGCTCGATCCCGTTCGAAGTCGCGAAGATGCCGTTCGTCCAGTGTACGGTCAGCGCGGCCACGATCATCACCGAGATCATCAGCGCAGGTCCCACAGGGCCCAGGAGTCCGAGCGCCACGAGCAGTCCGCTGGCCATCTCGCCAGCCGCGGCTGCCGTCGCGAAGAGCGGGCCGGGGCGGAAGCCGAGCTGCGCGAAGAATTCTCCGGTGGTGTGCAGCCCGTGGCCTCCGAACCAGCCCAGGAGCTTCTGGCTGCCGTGTGCCGCCATCAACAGCCCCAGCACGAGGCGTCCGGCGAGCAGTCCGATGCCGGCCATGTATGTGATGTCCATATAATCCTCGGTTCAGTGATACGGTCGAACGCTGTCTCGTCCCGGCCGCGCCGTACCGGCGGTGCCGGCGGGCAAGGCATCGGGCCTCGGTACTCGTTGCTTCCCAGGTTACAATTCGTAACTGCCATCAACGTAAGGGCGCCCTGGCGCGGCGAGAAGAACGCACTCGAACGTGCCTCGGTGACTTCGGAGTAACCAATGCCGATCGAGACGGAACACACCCCAGCCAACTGCCGCGCGCGGGAGATGATCGTGCGCGTGGCCGACAAGTGGTCGATGTACGTCATCCACGTGCTCGCGGACGCGGGCCCGCTGCGCTTCAACGAATTGCGCAGGCGCGTGGATGGGGTGAGCCAGCGGATGCTCACCGTCACGCTGCGCGGCCTGGAGCGCGACGGTCTCGTGAGCCGCGCGATGTACCCCGAGGTGCCACCGCGCGTGGAGTACGCACTCACGCCGCTCGGCGCGACGTTACGCGAGATCGTGCAGTCGTTGATGGAGTGGTCCGGAGCGCATCTGAAGGAAGTGGATGCGGCCCGCGCGCGTTACGATGCGACGGTGGCCAAGAGGCAGTGGGTGGTCAGAAGATGATGACCGGCGGAATGAGAGCATCGTTCGGAGCATCGTTCGTGGCGTCGTTCCTGATCGCCGCCTGCGTGCGGGCGCAGCTTCCAGCAGCCGGTACGAGTTCGGGAGGGCGGATCGTGAGCTCGGCTGATGACCGACCCACGGACAGCATCGCACCGGTGCGCCCCGGAATTGATGTCTTCGTTTCGGATGTGCCGCGAAGGCTGCGGGGGAAGCGCGTCGGTCTCATCACCAACAACACGGGCATCGGCCGGTCGGGGGAATCCGACATCGACCTCATCGCGCGGCAGCCGGATCTGAAGCTGGTGGCGTTGATGGCACCCGAGCACGGGATCCGCGGCGATGCAATGAACGGCGCGAAGATCGCGGATGAGACCGATCCGAAAACGGGCCTGCCGGTCTACTCCCTGTACATGGCGGAGGATCGCGGGCCATCGCCGGAAATGCTGAGAGATGTCGACGTGCTGGTCTACGACCTCCAGGAGGTCGGGGGTCGCACGTGGACCTACGTGTCGACCATGGCGCTGGCGATGCGGGCCGCGGCAAGGAAAGGAATTCCGTTCGTCGTCCTCGATCGACCTAATCCGATCGGTGGCGAGATCGTGGAAGGCGCGTTGCTCGATCCCCGCTTCAAGTCGTTCGTCGGGATGTACCCCATTCCGGCGCGCCATGGGATGACCGTGGGCGAGCTCGCCACGCTGTTCAACGAGAAGTACGGTATCGGCGCCGACCTGATAGTGGTGAAGACTGAAGGGTGGCGCCGCTCGCAGTGGTTCGACGAGACCGGGCTCCCATGGGTGAATCCGTCGCCCAATCTCCGCTCGCTGGCCGCCGTAACCAGTTATCCGGGGACCGTCTACTTCGAGGGGACCACGCTCACGGAAGGGCGGGGCACGGAGCGTCCATTCGAGCAGATCGGCGCGCCGTGGCTGAATGCGCGCGAGGTCGCCCGCGTGATGAATGACCGCGCGCTCCCGGGAATTCGCTTCGAGCCGATCACGATGACCGTGGAGCCGACCGCGGCCAAGTATCCCGGCCGGACGATCCCGGGGATTCGTTTCGTGATCACCGACCGCGAAGCGTACCGGCCGGTCCGCACCGCGCTCCTCCTCATCGATGAGATCCGCCGGCAGCATCCGCGCGACTTCGCCTGGCGAAACACGATCGACCGCCTGACCGGCTCGGACCGGGTGCGGCTGGCGATCGAAGGCGGCCGCCTCGAGCCTCTCCTCGAGGAATGGGACCGCGAGGCCGCGGCCTTCCGCGAGAGCCGGGAGCCGTACCTCCTTTACCCCTGAAGATTGCGGCAAAACTGACATAAGTGCCACTATTGACAGCTTCTGTTGCCGCTAATATGTTGTAATTGCTGCAATGGAGCCGTATTGCCGCAATAATAGCCTCACTACAATCAGCTCTCCGGCCGAGCAGTGCCGCATCGCGGCACCTCGTCGCGAGCGTGTGAGTCCCGTCCACATGGAAAAACGTCAGTCTCCGGGCCGCAAAAGCCGTCGTGCCGTCGCGGAGGAGCGCGACCAGATCCTCGCCATCCTGAGGGAGAGCAGTCTCCCGATGGCGCGGCAGGAGGTCCGCGACGCATACCTCGACCGCGTCGGGATTCCGATTGCCTACAACACGGTGAAGGCCCGCCTCGAGGAGCTCCACGCCGCCGGTGTAGTGGAGCGTTCCCTCGAGGGCCGGCGGCCGGTGACGTACCGCGTGGTGTCCGGATCCGTTGACTACGCCGCCGAGGATCTAGAACGCGTCCGCGCGAGAGTGGGCGAACCCGACCACGTGGCGATCGCCAGCGATTCGACGGTCCAGCTCCCGCCGGATGCGCTGCGGCTGCGCGCCCGCCTCGACCGCCCACGCGGCGAGCGCATGCCCGTCGGCTACGACGGCGGCTTCCTCGACGCGTACACGCCGGGCCTGACATGGTATCTGCCGAAGGCCGAGCGAGAGCGGCTGCGCGAGCTCGGACGTACCGCGTACATGGGGCAGCCGGCCGGTACGTACGCGCGGGACATCATGCAGCGACTGGTCATCGATCTCTCGTGGGGCTCCAGTCGGCTCGAAGGGCTTCGCTACAGTCGTATCGACACGGCGGAGCTGCTCGATGCCGCCCGGCCGCCGGCAGGGATGAGCAATCGCGACCGCCAGCTCATCCTGAATCACAAGGCGGCGATCGAGTTCCTCGTGGAGGAAGCCGAGTCGATCGCGTTCAACCGATACACGATCCTCAACCTCCACGCGCTGCTCGCCGAGAACCTGCTCGAGCGGCGCGAACAGGAGGGCGCGCTCCGCACGCGTCCGGTCATGATCGGGAGCTCGGTCTATACGCCCACGGCCATCCCGCAGTTCATCGAGGAGCGTTTCGACACCATCCTCGCGAAGGCGGCGGCGATCACCGATCCGATCGAGCAGGCCTTCTTCGCGATGGTGCACATCCCGTATCTGCAGCCGTTCATCGACGCCAACAAGCGCACGTCGCGTCTGGCCGCCAACATTCCGATGATCCGCGCCAACCTCTGTCCCCTCTCCTTCGTGGATGTGTCCGAAGAGGCCTACACGGAAGGAGTGCGGGGCGTGTACGAGCAGAAGGACGTCAGCCTTTTGCGCCATGTCTTCATCCAGGCGTACGAGCGCTCGTGCGCGCAGTTCAAGGTGCTGCGCCAGGCGATGGGCGACCCCGACCCTATCCGACTCGGCTACCGAACGGAGCTTCGCGCGATGGTCGTGGACGCGGTGCGCGGACTGGACTGGCCAGCCGCCGAAACGCTGCTGCAGCATGCGGAGGAGCTGGGCGTGCCGGATCTGGATCGGGCGGCGGTCGCGAACGAGGCGTTGAAAGACCTGAAGGCGCTCCGACCGGAGTTCCTCGCGCGATATACGCTGCGCCAGCGCGAGTACGAGGCGTGGGTGCGGGCCACGGCGACCACGCGCACCTCGATGGTGTAGATGCGGCGGTGGGGCGGTGGGATCCGGAGGATCATCCCATTCACTGACGGGAAACGATCATGGGAGCGCACGAGTTCGAGGCAGGCGCCGTTTCGGCAGGGGCATCTCCGTTCGTGCTGCGACCACCCCGCGCAGGCGACTTCGGCTGGATCGTCGAGCGGCACGGCGCACTCTACGCGAAGGAATACGGGTGGGACGTCCGCTTCGAAGGTCTGGTCGCACGTGTCGTGGCAGACTTCGTGGAACACTTCGACCCGCGTCGCGAGCGTTGCTGGATCGCCGAGCGCGAAGGCGTCGATGGCCCCGAGCGCGTAGGCTCGGTGCTCATCGTGCGGCATCCGGAACGCGAGGGCGTCGCCAAACTTCGTCTCCTGCTGGTGGAACCGAGCGCGCGCGGGCTCGGAGTCGGTCGCGCACTCGTCCACGAATGCTCGAGTTTCGCTCGCGACGCAGGGTATCGCACCATCACGCTCTGGACCAACAGCGTGCTCACTTCGGCGCGACGCATCTACCAGGCTGCGGGCTACTCTCTCGTGCATGAGGAGCAGCATCACAGCTTCGGTCACGATCTGACCGGCCAGACGTGGGAGCTCACTCTCTGAGCGTCCAACCCGAGCATGCAACGCAGACAGCGTCGTATGTAGATTGAGCTGGTAAGTACGTCCGGGGGACGACCTCCGGTCTTTCTCGAATTCGCGGGGACGGCCCCGCAATTCCAGCGGAGACGACGATGGCATGGGTCGTCCTTTTCATCGCCGGCCTGTTCGAGATCGGCTGGGCCGTGGGGCTCAAGTACACCGAAGGCTTTTCACGGCTCGGACCGTCGCTTGCTACCGCGGTCGCGCTGGTGGCGAGCATGGGGCTTCTCGCGCTCGCGTTGCGGACGCTGCCGCTCGGTACCGCATACGCGGTATGGACCGGGATCGGGACCATCGGAACGGCGGCGTTGGGTATCCTGCTCTTCCGCGAGCCCGCGACCGCGATCCGGCTGTTCTGCATCGCCTTGATCGTCACCGGTATCGTGGGTTTGAAGCTCGTCTCGGGATCCGCTACCTGATCTCATGCGGACCGACACGACGCGCTCTCCCGCTCGAGCGCTCCTCGACGACTCTTCGCCGCTGCGAGGGCGCGATCGCGAACTGGCCGAGCTCGAAGCGCTCGTGAGCCGAGCGCGCGCTGGCCAGAGCGGCGCGCTCGTACTGCATGGTGAGGCCGGTGTCGGAAAGACCGCCGTGCTCGAGAGAGCGGCCCGGCAGGCGAGTAGCGCGCTGCGCGTCAGGCACATGGTCGCATCCGAATACGAGATGGAACTGGCGTACGCGGGGCTGCAGCAGCTCTGTGCTCCGCTCATGGACTCCGCTGCGGCTCTGCCGGCGCCGCAGCGGGAAGCGCTCGAGGTGGCGCTTGGCCTGCGCGGAGCAGCGGCACCGAGCCCGTTCCTGGTCGGGCTCGCGGTACTCGGTCTGCTCACCGATGCCGCGAGCGATCGCGGGCTGCTGTGCATCGTGGACGACGCGCAGTGGCTCGACGAAGCGTCGGCGCAGGCCATCGCCTTCGTCGCCCGCCGCCTCGACGCCGAAGGAGTCGCGATCGTGCTCGCGGTGCGCGAGCTCTCCGAGCGGTTCGCGCGGCTGCCGCTGCTCGCTGTCGAGGGGCTTCGTGACGAGGATGCGCGCGAGCTGCTGCGGCTCGCGATGCCCGGCAGAATCGACCGGCGGGTGCACGATCAGATAATCACCGAAGCGCGCGGCAACCCGCTCGCGCTGCAACTCCTTCCGCGAGCGATGAGCCCCGCCGAGCTGGCAGGCGGGTTCGCGCTGGCGGGATCGATCCCGCTGGAGCGGCGCATAGAGCAGAGCGTACTCTCGCGGCTGGAGCCGTTGCCAGAGGCGACTCGCACTCTGCTGCTGCTGGCAGCCGCCGATGCAACGGGCGATCCGGAACTGCTGCTGCGTGCGAGCGCCGCTCTGGAATTGGATCCCGAGAATCTGGACATCGCGGTGAAGGCCGATGCGCTCGTGCTCGGATCGCGCGTGGGATTTCGGCATCCGCTCGTGCGCTCGGCGATCTATCGTGCAGCATGGCCGGACGATCGTCGACGTGTGCACGCGGCGCTCGCCGATGCCACGTCGTCGGAGCGCGATCCGGACCGCCGCGCGTGGCACCGCGCGAGCGCGACGCTGCTGCCGGATGAGGAAGTGGCCGCGGACCTCGAACGCAGCGCGGCGCGCGCACGCACGCGCGGAGGTGCAGCGGCTGCTGCTGCCTTCCTGGAGCGCGCGGCCGAGTTGTCACCCGCGCCGGGTGGCCGCGCGCAACGACTCATCGCGGCTGCGGAGGCCAAGTACGACGCGGGCGCACCGGCGGCGACCCTGCGCCTGCTCGACAGCGTGCGCGACGAGTCGCTGACCGCGCTGCAGCAGGCGCTCATCGCGCGGCTGCGCGCCCGTGCGCGATATGCGTTGCAGCGCGATGGTAGTGCGATAGAGCAGCTCCTCGCTGCCGCGAATGGTCTCGAAGCGTTGGAGCCGGCGCTCGCTCGCGATACCTACATGGAGGCGCTCGCCGCCGCGGTCTACGGTGGACGGCTCGGCGACTCAGACATGGTCGCGGCGGTGGCCGGCGCGATCCTGAAGGCCACGGAGGGAAGCAAGTCGGAGCGCCCGCGCGATCTCCTCCTGCGCGGGCAGGCGTTGCTCGCCGTCAAGGGGCAGGAGGCGGCAATCCCCACATTGCGCCGGGCATTGCAGGCATTCGGTGAGCAACCCCCGGACGCGCTCGAATTGCACTGGATGTGGTTCGCATCCCGCGCCGCGCAGGATCTCTGGGACAGGGCAGCGCTGCGCGAGCTCGCGGAAAGACAGGTCGCGCTGGCGCGAGCGGACGGTGCCCTGACCGTGCTGCCCATCGCACTGAGTCTGTTGATGCTCGCGCAGACCGTCGATGGACAACTGGATGCCGCAGACGCCTCGTGCGACGAGATAGACGCCGTGAAACACGTTACCGGACACCCATTGCCGCTTTACGGGCGCATGTTCCTGGCTGCCTATCGCGGGCAGGCGGACGCCGTTCAACGCTTCGCCAGCGAGCTTCGCGCCGATACGCAGGCGCGCGGCGAAGGCTACGGGTTGAGTGCCGTCAACTTCGCGGAGGCCATCCTGTACAACGGCCTCGGACGCTATCCCGAAGCGGTTGCCGCCGCCCGTCGCGAGCTCCCCTACACACGGGAGTTGAACCATGCGATGCGCAGCCTTCTGGAACTCGTGGAGGCGGCCGCGCGCACCGGTGAGCGCGAACTGGCCGAGGATGCGTTCGAGCGGCTGGCGAGTGTGACGCGACCGGTGGGCAACGACTGGGCGCTCGCCGTGCTGGCGATGGCGGAGGCGCAGTTGCGCGATGGCAGCGAGGCGGAACCGCTCTATCGCAATGCGATCGAGCGCTTCGAGCGGGTCCGGATACCGATCATGGTGGGGCGCTGCAGACTCTTGTACGGCGAGATGCTGCGTCGTGCGAACAGACGCGTCGATGCTCGCGAACAGTTGCGCGCGGCGCACGAGATACTTTCGAAGTGCGGCCTGGGCGGCTTCGCCGAGCGAGCCGCGCGCGAGCTCCGCGCGACCGGCGAGACGGTGCGGGTGCGCGCGCAGGGCGCCGCGGATCGGCTCACGGACCAGGAACGCAACGTGGCTCGACTGGCACGCGAGGGACTCACCAACCGCGACATCGGCGCGAGGCTGTTCATCAGCGCGCGCACCGCCGAGTATCATCTGCACAAGGTCTTCACGAAGCTCGGCATCGGCTCGCGCACGGAGCTCGAAGCCGCGCTGGCGGAGTGAGTCCTCGATCAGCTAATTGACTCCCACCTCGACGTTTCCCCATGCCCGATGCCGCCACTTCCCGTTCCGCGCTGATCGACGCACTCGCCGACCCCGGCCGGCCGACGCCACTCCCGACCCTGGCGGAACTGGAGGCCGCAGCCGCGCTCGTGTATGCGGCGATGCCGCCCACGCCGCAGTACACGTGGCCGCTGTTGAACGAGCGCAGTGGTGCGGAAGTGTGGGTCAAGCACGAGAATCACACGCCGGTGGGCGCGTTCAAGGTTCGGGGAGGCGTCGTCTATTTCGACTGGCTCTCCCGCGCGCATCCGGAGGTGGAGGGAGTGGTTACCGCTACGCGCGGCAACCACGGACAGTCGGTGGGACTGGCGGCGCGGCGTCGCGGTCTGCGCGCCGCGATCGTGGTGCCGCACGGCAACTCCGTCGAGAAGAACGCCGCCATGCGCGCGCTCGGCGTGGAGTTGATCGAGGAGGGTGACGACTTCCAGGCCGCGTCGGAGCACGCGGAGAAGATCGCGGCTGCGCGCGGCTGGCACAGGATGCCGTCGTTCAGCCCACTGCTCGTGGCGGGCGTCGGCACGTACGCGGTGGAACTGTTCCGGAACGCACCCGTGCTCGACGCTGTCTACGTGCCGATCGGACTCGGCTCGGGCGCGTGCGGAGTGCTGGCGGCGCGCGACGCGCTTTCACCGTCGACGGAAGTGGTCGGCGTAGTGAGCAGCGGCGCGCCGGCCTACGCGCGAGCCATCGCGAGCGGGAAGCTCGAGTCGCACGCGGTGACGACGGTGCTGGCCGACGGGATGGCGTGCCGCACGCCGGTGGCATCCGCGGTCACGGCGCTGCGAGCGGGACTCGCGCGCGTGTTGGAGGTGGAGGAGGACGAAGTGGCGAGTGCGATGCGCGCGCTCTTCGTCGACACACACAACGTTGCGGAGGGGGCGGGCGGCGCGGCGCTCGCGGCGTGCCTGAAGGAGCGCGATGGCGTGCGCGGTCGTCGGGTGGCGGTAGTGGTCACCGGCGGCAACGTGGATGCAGTCGTGTTCGAACGAGTGCTGCGGAGCGGGGCGGACTGAGCACGGGTGCTGAGCGCGGCGTCCCGACCTTTGCCGCGCCGCGCGGGTTCACGGGATTCAGTGGTCGGAGTGTCGAGCGGTGCGGTTCTGCGCGGCGCGTCTGGCGAACTCCAGTCCGCGCGTACGGCCTGCATCCACAGTCATGCCGACCACGCTGCCTCCGCGCCGCTGAAAGGTGAATAGCAGCCCGTCGGCCGCGAACGCATCGGCGTATGTGGGGACCAGGGTGGCCGGCTCGGCGCGCCGCCGGTGGAGCACGAGCTCCCCACCTTCCAGCGCCACGGTGTACGTCGCGTCGATCTCGTCGCTGTCGTAGATGCCGGCATAGCGGCTAAGCGCCGCGCCGCTCGGGTTGGACTCCGCGATTCGCTCGGCCATGGTGGTGTCCGCGCCCCTGGCGATCCGTACTCGCGTGGCCCGACCGCCGTCGCCGCCGAGAAAGAGAACGTCCGCGTTCCCCTGCATGCGGAAGAGGTTCGTCCCGATGGGCGTCAGCGCTCTGTTCATCGACCGATCGGGAGTGGTGCTGAACAACGTGTCACCGCTCGCCGTGAACCGCAGCAGCACACCGGAGATCGCATCGCGATAGAGGCCGGCGTAGCGCTCCAGCAGCGCTGCATCGACCGCGATCGGAGCAGCATCCGCTGGACCAACCGCCTCCGAGCGCTGCCCATCGTCCGGAGGGGCGAGCTGGTCGGCGAGGTAGATGTCGGCAACCTGGCGCGCCAGCCGCGATGGATTGGCGTCGCCGCGGTTGCACAGGCAGGCGACCGAGAAGTGCTGGTCGGGAAAGCGGAGAAGCTCCGCCCGGTAGCCGGCCCACGATCCACCGTGGCTCACTGTGCGTAGACCGCGATAGGGCTCCACAGTGAGGCCCAGCGCGTAGGTGAGAGATCTCCCGCTATTGAGAGTGCCCGGAGTCTGCATGAGGTCGAGCGCCCGACGGCCGCCGACCCGTGCGGTGTAGAAATTCTCATCCCACCGCAGGAGGTCCTCCACCGAAGTGTGCACCGCTCCATCGCCGGTCTGCTCGTAGTTCGACATGTCGGCCGCGAAGCCGCCGTTCGCTCGCGGCTCGTAGCCCGTCGCGCGATTGGGGATGATCGCCGTATGGTCGTCGTTGAAGCGGGTGTGGCGCATTCCGAGCGGGGCGAAGATGCGTTCCTGCGCGAACGCGGCGAGCGACTTCCCGCTCGCCCGTTCCACGATCACCGACAGGAGGAAGTAGCCCGAGTTGCTGTAGAGGTACTGTTCACCCGGCGGGAAATTCAGCTTCCGCTGCCGCACGATGAGCGCGAGAGCATCCGCGCCGGTCGTCCAATCGGCGGCATCGACGCCGGCCAGATACCAGAGCGTGAGGTAGTCCCTCAGGCCGCTGGTGTGCGTGAGGAGATGGCGAATCGTGATGCGGCTTCCGTAATCGGGGAGCTCGGGCACGAAGCGGTGGACGTCGTCGTCGAGCGAGAGAACTCCATCCTCGGCGAGCAGCACGATGCTCATCGCCGTGAACTGCTTCGACGTCGAACCAATGTCCATCACCGAAATCGGCGCGATGGCGATGCCGTGCTCGATGTTCGCCATGCCGTAGCCGCGGGCGCGGACGATCTCCGAGTTCCGGTAGACGGCCACGGCGCAGCCGGGCGAGTCCGTACGATCCCACTGGATGAACAACGAATCCATTCCGACCTCGAGCTTCGAGGCGGGTTGCTCACCGGGCCGCTGCGCTCTCACGGCGAAGACGGGCACAGCGAGCAGGATCGCGGCGATAGCGAATCCCCGAGCGCGAGCGGCGCCACGATGTTGCACGAGCACGCCCAACCTCCTTGTCGATAGCCATTGAAGCAGTCGCCATCGGAATGGCCAGCGTGGCGACGCATTGGACCAACGTGCGAACCCTTTCCCGGCGCTCGTTGCGCCGCGGCGGGGAGGTGCGCTAGCCGGCGCTCTCTGCGGCGCGACGCATAGCCGCCCTGGCGGGGCACCCGGGCGGCCGCCAGTCGAGGGGAATGCTCGACGGCGCCAGCTTTGCGGTCAAGTAGCGCGGTCGCCCGGATCGACCGTCGTCGTCTTCTCCTCCGTCATGGACGCGGAGAGCGGTTACGATGGGAGCGCGCCTGATGCCAATCGAATCGCGCTTGCATCGGGAATTGTCTTCGGCGGCGATGCCATTGCTCGCCAACCTACCTATAGGTAGATTGGTGTCATGACGCCCGTCGATCAATCTCTGAGCACTCCGGACCAGATCCTCGATCTGGCCTGCGAGATGACGCAGACGCGAGGTTACAATGGCTTCAGCTTCCGCGACCTGGCGGCGGGAATCGGGATCCGGTCTGCGAGCATTCACTATCACTTTCCCACGAAGGCCGATCTCGGCCGCGCGATGGCGCGCCGCTACCGCGATCGGTTCGCGCAGTCGCTTTCGGAGATCGGCGCTCGCGGTAGCGCGCGGGCGAAGCTCGAGGCGTACTTCGACATCTTCCGTCGGACAGTCACCTCCGAGCAGGGCGTCTGCCTCGGCGCCATGATGGCGTCGGAAGCGCTGACGCTCATGCCGCCGGTGCAGGAGGAGATCCGCGAGTTCTTCCAGGAGAACGAAGCGTGGTTGGCGGGAGTGCTGCGCGCGGGCGCCGAGTCCGGAGAGCTCACGCTCGATGGGTCGGCTGAGGATGTGGCGTCGGCGGTGTTCAGCGCGCTGCAGGGCGCGATGGTCGTATCGCGTGCGTGCGAGGAGAAGTCGAGCTTTCAGCACACCTGCAATTGGCTGCTGCGTTCGCTTTGCAGGGAATGATTCCTTTTTTTTGCTCCACGCACCTACCGATTGATAGGTAGGCAGGCGGGGCTGGAGATGTGATGATGTCGGTTCAGGGTCAGCGGATGACATCGGTGGATGACGCGCCGAGTCTGGCGGAACGGTTCGAGAGCGCGCTGTCGTGGGAGCAGTTCCTCGCAGCCACGGTCGAGCTGCACGATCTCTGGCTCGCCGTCGCGCGACGCGCGGAAGTTCCCGAGGAATTCGCGAGGCGCGCCCGCGAAATCCCGGGACGGTGGAAGCTCCTCGTGCTCGCGGAAGACTGGTGCGGCGACGCCGTCAACTCGCTTCCCTACATCGCCGCGCTGCAGCGTGCCGCGCCGAACATCGAGCTGCGCCTGCTCGGCCGCGATGCGAATCCCGACCTGATGGACGCGCATCTCACAGGAACCTCGCGCTCGATCCCCGTCGTCATGCTGCTCGACGAGACGAATCGAGAGGTGGCGTGGTGGGGCCCGCGTCCGGCCGAGCTGCAGTCATGGTTCCGCGCGGAAGGGGTGCACATCGAGTCGACCGAGCGGTACCGGCAGATGCGCCAGTGGTACGCGCGCGATCGCGGGCGGTCGACGCTCGAGGAAGTCATCGGACTCATCGAACGGGCAGCGTACAGGGCCGCGGCGTAGAGCGGCGCCGTCGTCCGCCCACGAGGCCCGCTGTGGAAGCGATGCCGGCGGGGATTCGCACGAATGCCCTCAGCCGTTGATAGTATCAACGGTTGAGGGTATATTCGTTCCATGGCGAAAGACGAAGAACTCGAGATCCTCCTTGGCACACTGGATGTGCTCGTGCTCAAGACACTCTCATGGGGGCCGAGCCACGGCTACGGTATCGCACGCTGGATCCGTGAATCGTCCGGCCAGACTTTCAGGATCCTCGATGGGGCACTCTATACGGCGCTCCACCGCCTGGAGGAGCGAGGGTGGGTTGCGAGCGAGTGGGGGCACACGGAGCAGGGTAAGCGCGCGAAGTTTTACAGGCTCACCGCCGCCGGTCGGCGAGGCCTGCGCGGGCAGCAATCCCAGTGGGAGCGCTACGCCGCCGGCATGTTCGGCGTGCTCACCAGTGAGCCGGAAACTACCTGACGCGGGCGGGGTCCGATGCCAGCTCCACGAAGGGATGAGACCCGGCGCATATACGAGATGCCGAGGTGGCGCCGCTACCTGAGATTCTGGCGTTCGGATGTCACTGCCGACGTCGACGATGAGCTTCGCTTCCACTTCGAGTCGCGCATCGACGAGCTCCGTGCACGCGGCCACGATCTCTCGGACGCTACGCGCATCGCGCGCGAGGAATTTGGCGATGTAGAGGCGACGCGGCAGCGGCTGTGGGAGATAGGTGAGCGCATGAGTCGTCGACATGCGCGAGCGGAGCGGTGGCTGCTCGCGAGTGGCGACGTGCGTCATACGCTGCGTGGCTTGCGGGCGGCGCCGCTGTTCACACTTGGCGTAGCGCTCACGCTGGCCATTGGCCTCGGCTCCGTGATCACGATGTACGGCGAGCTGCGTCAGTTGCTGCTTCAGCCGCCGCCCGACGTCGTCGCGCCCGACAATCTCATGCGCGCCTTCTTTCATTACCAGCGTGCCGGTGACTCGCTCCGTACGGGCGACCGGACCTCGTACCCATACTTCGAGCTCCTCCAGCGGGAAGAAGGCAAGGTCGGCACGGTCGCCGCGTACATACCCGACGTCGAGGTAGTTGCCGGTATCGGGCCCGATGCGCGGCTCGTGAAGGCCACGCTCGTCTCCGCTGGCTTCTGGCGCGCGCTCGGCACCAGAGCGTCGCTCGGGCGTTTCATCGCGGATGAGGAGGCGCATCCTGCGACCGGCGCACGGGTGGCGGTTCTGGGCCATGCGTTCTGGCAGCGACGATTCGGCGGCGACCGCGGTATCATCGGCTCCACGGTGTACGTGAAGGGGCTTCCGTACCAGGTCATCGGCGTGACTCCGCGAGAGTTCCGCGGCGTGGAGCTGAGCGACACGGACCTCTGGCTCCCTCTCTTCGCGAAGGAGGATGGCGCAGGCCGGCCCGCGTCGTGGCAGACATTCGCAAGCTCGAGCATCCTGAAGCTCGTCGTGCGCGTCGCGTCGCCCGAGTCCACGCGGCCAGTGTCGTCGGAGCTGACCCGTGTAAGCAACCTTCTGATCGAGCGCGACGAGGCCCGCCTGCCCCCGGGCCGGCGGGGAGAGTTTCGCTCGAGTGTGACGCTGGCGGGAATCACCGGAGCGCTCGGACAGGACGGACACGGGATTCCGGAAGCGACAGTAGCGATCTGGGTGACCGGTGTCGCGACGATACTGCTTCTCGTCGCCTGCGCGAACGTCACGTGCCTTCTTCTACTGCGTACGCTACGTCGCCGACGCGAGATAGCGGTGCGACTGGCGCTGGGCATGAGCCGCGGCAGGCTCGCGGCGATGCTCCTCATCGAGAGCTCGGTGCTCGCTCTTCTCGGTGCAGCCGGCGCCTGCGCGGTCGTCGTATGGGGTGGTGCGTGGGTCCGCCACGGACTACTGCCGGGGATGCTTGGCGCGAGTGCCAGCACCGATTGGCATTCAATGCTCTTGTTGACGAGCCTCGTACTCGCGGTGGCGCTCGTCACCGGTCTGGTCCCCATTTTTCAGAGCCTCACGGTCCCGATTCATGGACTGCGCGACGGCGGACAGCAGGGCGCCACGAGCCCGTCCGCGCTCTATCGGAGTCTGCTCGTAGTGCAGACGGCGCTTTCCACCGTGCTGCTCGTCGGCGCGGGACTGTTCCTCCACAGCCTGCACCGCATCTCGACGACGGACCTGGGGATGGATACGGAACGCTCGCTCGTGGTCGGTGTCGACTTCACGGGAAGTGGGAGATCGGGGCGCGAGCGAGTGGCGTTCTTCGAACGCGCACTCGAGCGCGTGCGCGCACTGCCGGATGTGGCTCAGGCGAGCGTTGCCGTCAGCGCGCCACTCCGTTCCGCACGGGGTGTGCTCGTCCGCGTCCATCCGGGCGCGGAATGGATCAGTACCGACCAGGGTACGCCGTTGGGGGATTACGTGAGCGACGGATTCTTCGAGTCCACCGGGATGCGAATAGCGCAGGGCCGTGCTTTCCGTGCCGCGGACCGAGGAGGCGAGCCCGTCGCCATCGTGAACGAGCAGCTCGCCGCCGCCGGCTGGCCGGGTCGTTCCCCCATTGGCGAGTGTGCGTATACGTCACATGCACGCGACACGTGCGCGCGCGTCGTGGGAGTAGTGCGCGATGCACGCAGCTTCCGGATACAGGAGGAGCACGCGCGCCCGTGGATATATCTGCCCCTCGATCCGGAAGACGTGGACGCGCGTGTGCTCCTGGTGCGCACCGTGCGCGACGCCCGGGCAATGCGCGGAACGATCGGCCGAGCACTACGAGAACTCGACCCGGCGCTGCCGTACGTGGATGTGCAGAGCCTGGGCGACGTGCTCGATCCGCAGATCCGACCGTGGAGACTCGGCGCGATCGTCTTCACGGCATTGGGCTCGCTCGCCGCGCTCCTCGCGGCGTTCGGACTGTACACCGCCACGGCGTTCGCGGTCGCGCAGCGACGACGTGAGATCGGCATTCGACTCACGGTCGGTGCATCTCCCGGCACCATCGCCCGGTTCATCCTCGGCAGCGCGTTCCGGGTCACCTCGATCGGAGTCGCTGCAGGATTGCTGGTCGCGCTTGCGAGCGCGCACTGGGTAGCCGACCTCCTGTTCGAGACCGCGCCGGCCGAACCGTTGGTTCTACTCGCGGTGATCGCAGGAGTGCTCGTCATCGGCATCCTCGCAAGCCTCGTCCCGGCTCGGCGAGCGGCGCACGTGCATCCGATGGATGTGCTGAGGCTGGAGTGACGGTCGAAACGCGTCGCCCTCTACCGTCGTCACGGGGTGAGTGCCTGGATCGCGGCGATGACTACCTGCGCCCGGTTGCCGAGTTCCGCGAGCGGATGATCGCCCGCGATGAGTCGCGACGTCGCGATCGGGCCTGCGCGTAGCGTCGCCGAGTCGGTGATGATGTAGAAGTTCACCGCGTCGGACGGCGGAAGCGACAATGGATCGTTCGCCGCCACTGCAGCGAACTCGTTCAGCATCCGCTCGGCTTCCGTCGATGGATGGCTCGGGCTGCTCGAGAATATCGCGCCGCAGTGACGTGTCTTGACAATGTGTGTTATAACACGTATATTCGTGGCATGGTTACTACGCTGCAGGACGAGCTCCGCCAGGCCAGGCCATTCGCCAGCCCGGCCGAAGAGACCCAGTTGAACATCAGCCGCACCGCTGCGGTGCTGCAGGAGGGGCTCGATCAGGTATTCAAGGCTCACGGGATAAGCGCCACGCAGTACAACGTGCTGCGCATCCTGCGCGGTGCGGCGCCCGAGGGGCTGTGCCGGCACGAGATACGCGACCGGCTGTTGACGCGCATGCCCGACGTCACGCGGCTGCTCGACAGGATGGAAGAAGCGGGGCTCGTCACCCGTGAGCGCGACGTAGGTGATCGACGCCTGGTCACCGCCTGCATCACCGAGCGCGGGCTCGAGCTTGTCGACGCGCTGGACGATCCGGTGGCCGCGGAGCACGAGCGGTTGTTGGGGCACCTCGATGAGAAGCAGCTCCGCACGCTCGTGCGTCTGCTCACGCTCGCTCGGAACCCGGGTTGACCGCTTTTTATTTGTCGTAAATAGTGTTGCAACACAGAACGGTATAACAAAGAATTAGTACGGTACAATTCACCGCATAGGAGATCGCCATGAGCCGCATCACCGACCGTCTCGCCGCCCCCGCTTCGGCCCGCCAGCTCGACCTCGGAATCACCCTCCTGCGTGCAGCCACCGGGCTCGTCTTCGTGGCACACGGCAGTCAGAAGCTCTTCGTGGCCGGATTCGATGGAGTCGCCGGCGCGTTTGCAGGAATGGGCATCCCGCTCGCCGGTGTCGTGGGACCCGCGATAGCGCTCCTCGAGTTCTTCGGCGGTATAGCGCTCATCGTCGGACTGTTCGCGCGTCCGGTGGCGTCGCTGCTGGCCGCTACCATGCTCGGCGCCCTCCTCATGGTTCACCTGCCGGCCGGCTTCTTCCTGCCGAACGGTTACGAGTTCGTGCTCGTGCTCTTCGCCGCCACCGTGGCGCTCGCGCTGATCGGCGCAGGCCGCCTGTCGCTCGATGAGCGTCTTTTCGGGCGCCGCGCGCGCAAGAGCGAGGATATGCAGCCAATACGGCGTGCCGCGTGAGGAGCGTGGCCGCCACATGGCCGTGCCTCTCGACGGGCACGGCCTTCGTCGGCGCGAGAAGGCCAGCTCATTTCATAAAGGAGAGTACAATGGGTGTGACGACGAAAGAGATGTTCGGCGAGACTGCGGGCGCCCAGCCGGCTGTGCCCGGGAGCTACGGCGAGGCGCCGTCCGGCTTCCGGCTCCCGGAGACCACGCGACTCGGTCCGGTGCGACTCGACGTCGCCGATCTTTCGCGCTCGCTCGACTTCTACACGCGCACGCTCGGCCTGCGCGTCGTCGAACACGATGCGAAGCACGCCGTACTCGCCGCCAACGGAGACGCGGCGAGTGGCGCGCGCACTCCACTCATAGAATTGCGTGAGTGCCGCGGTGCGCAGCCTGCTCCGCGCCGTGGACGACTCGGGCTCTACCACTTCGCCATACTCCTGCCCGATCGCGCTGCGCTCGGTCGCTTCGTGCGACATCTGGCCGACATCGATGCACGGGCCGGCGCCGGCGACCACCTGGTGAGCGAAGCTTTCTACCTTCAGGACCCCGACAACCTCGGCATCGAGGTCTACGCCGACCGGCAGCGCAGCGCGTGGCAGCGCGTGGGACGCGAGCTGATGATGGCAACCGATCCTGTAGATGTGGCGGACCTCGTCCGCGCGGCGGGGGAGAGTCGTTGGGACGGTATGCCTGCAGGCACCGTGATGGGACACGTGCATCTGCACGTGGGCGACATCGCGCGCGCGGCCGCCTTCTTCTCCGACGCGCTCGGCTTCGATCGCACAGTGTGGAGCTACCCTGGCGCGCTGTTCATGAGTGCTGGAGGCTACCACCATCATCTCGGAGCCAACACGTGGGCCGGAGCGGGCGCGCGCCCCGCTGTCGACGGCGACGCACGGCTCGCCGAGTGGACGATCGAGCTGCCTGACGCGCCAAGTGTGCAGCAGGCCGCCGCGAGTCTCGAGCGGGCCGGCCACCCGGCGGAGCGCGACGGCGCCGATGTGGTGACGCGCGATCCGTGGGGAACGCAGCTGTGCCTGCGGGTGGCGGCTCCAACCTTGTAGCAGCGTCCGACGCAACGAGCCGAGCGAAGGGGCCGACGTTGCCGGTTGACATAGCCCCTGGGGGTATGTAGTCTTATACCCGTACGGGGTATCTCGCGCCCGTTCATTCGCTCGCGCCCCGGGAGTGGCGCGCATCCGATACGAGGAGATTCGTTACATGAGTCACACCACCCTGAAAATCGACGGCATGTCGTGCGGCCACTGCGTGACGGCCGTGAAGAAGGCGCTCGAGGGCCTGGATGGCGTCACCGTCGAAAGCGTCGCGATCGGCAGCGCCACCGTCGAATACGATCCGGCAGTCGTCTCGCCCGAGAAGATCGTCGGTGCCGTGAGCGACGCGGGCTACTCGGCAGCGCCGGCCGCCTGAGGAAGATCGGGCGATGATCGGGAGAACCGACTGGCTGGTCATCCTCGCGGGAGTAGCTGCGATTGCCTGGGTCAACTGGTACTTCTTCATCGCCGGGCGGGCCCCGGCGCAGCGCGCGGCCAGCGAAGATGACGACACTTGATGCAACGACCGAGGCCGTGCGCATTCCCGTGAGCGGGATGACGTGCTCGGCGTGCTCGGCACGCGTCCAGCGCGCGCTCGAGAAGCAGCCCGGCGTCGCGGACGCAAATGTGAACCTGATGATGAAGACGGCGACGGTGCACTTCGATCCCGGCGTCGTCACACCCGCGCGGCTCGTCGAGGCGATCGAGGAAACCGGCTACGGTGCCCACCTCGCCTCTCCGGACGAGACGGCGTTCGAGGAGCAGGAGGCGCGCGACCGCGCCACGGCCGAAGAGTTTCGTGAATTGAAGCGGAAGGCGATCGCGAGCGGGGTCGCGGGCGCGTTGGCGATGATCCTCTCCATGCCGCTGATGGCCGGCGAACACGCGGGTGGTGTGGTGGCGGACCCGTTCATGCGCTGGGCGATGGATTCGCTCACTCCAGCGCTGCGCACACTCGCACCGTGGCTCTACGCGATTCCCGGCGCGGTCATCTCGTGGGGGCTGCTCATCATCACGCTCGGCGTGATGGCGTGGGCCGGACGGCACTTCTACACGCGCGCCTGGTCGGCCTTCCGCCACCATTCGGCCGACATGAACACGCTCGTGGCAGTGGGTACCGGCGCGGCTTTTCTGTATTCGGTGCTCGCGACTGTGGCGCCGGGTTTCTTCATCTCCCGCGGAATTGCGCCCGACGTGTACTACGAGGCGGTGATTATCATCATCGCGCTCATCCTCACCGGCAACACGTTCGAGGCGCGCGCGAAGAAGCAGACGTCTTCCGCGCTGCGCGCGCTCGTCCAGTTGCAGCCGAAGACCGCGCGCGTCGTGCGGCAGGGGCCGGACGGCGCCGAGGCCGAGGTGGATGCGCCCATCGAGACAGTCGAAGCGGGAGAGGTCGTGATCGTTCGCCCCGGCGAGCGGATCCCGGTGGATGGCGAGGTGCTCTCCGGCGAGAGCGCGGTGGACGAGAGTATGCTCACCGGCGAGTCGCTACCGGTAGCGAAGAAGGCGGGCGATCAGGTGATAGGCGGCACGATCAACCGCACGGGAGCCTTTCGCTATCGTGCCACCACGCTCGGTGCCGACAGCGTGCTCGCGCGGATAGTGAAGCTCATGCGCGATGCGCAGGGGAGCCGCGCGCCGATCCAGAGGCTCGCGGATCGAATCAGCGGCATCTTCGTGCCGGTGGTGATCTCCATCGCGATCGCGACGTTCGTTACCTGGTTCGTGGTGGCGGAAACCGCTCCCGGGGTGCGTGCCTTCGCGGCCGCCGTCGCCGTGCTGATCATCGCGTGCCCATGCGCCATGGGACTGGCGGTGCCGACCGCGGTGATGGTCGCCACAGGAAAGGGCGCCGAGCTCGGTGTGCTCATAAAGGGTGGCGAAGCGCTCCAGCGCGCCGGCGACCTCGACACGATCGTGCTGGACAAGACGGGCACTGTCACGGAAGGACGTCCGACCGTCACCGACATCGAGGTCGTGCCGTCATCCACGTGGCAGCCGGAAGAACTGCTCCGGCTCGTAGCATCGCTCGAGACGCTGTCGGAGCATCCACTGTCGGACGCGATCGTGCGCGATGCGCGCGAGCGCGGCCTCGTGCTCGCGGTGCCCGAGGCGTTCGACTCGATCACGGGACGCGGAATAGTGGGCGCGGTGGAGGGGCACGCGCTCGCGATCGGAAACGCGACGCTGCTGGCGGATTGGGCGATAGACCATGCGCCGATGCTGGCGGTCGCAGATCGGCTCGCCGCCGGTGGGAAGACGCCGATGTACGTGTCGGCAGACGGTGTGCTCGCGGCAGTGATAGCGGTGGCCGATCCGATCAAGGAGAGCTCGCGCGACGCGATCCGGCGCTTTCATGATCTCGGACTCGAGGTCGTGATGCTCACCGGGGACAACCGCCGTACGGCGGAGGCGGTGGCGAGGGAGGCGGGAATCGACCGAGTGGTGGCGGAGGTGCTGCCCGATGGGAAGGTGGCCGAGATCGAGCGGCTGCAGTCCGAGGGCCAGGTAGTGGCGATGGTGGGCGACGGGATCAACGACGCTCCAGCGCTCGCGAAGGCCGACATCGGGATGGCGATAGGGACGGGAACCGACATCGCCGTGGAGGCGGGCGATGTGGTGCTCATGCGCGGCGACCTGCGCGCGGCCGCGCAGGCGGTGGAGCTCTCGCGTCGCACGATGCGCACGATGAAGCAGAACCTGTTTTGGGCCTTCATCTACAACGTGATCGGAATCCCGGTCGCCGCGGGCGTACTCTACCCGGCGTTCGGACTGCTGCTGAGCCCCATACTCGCGAGCGCGGCGATGGCATTCAGCTCGGTGAGCGTGGTGACGAACAGTCTTCGATTGCGCCGGGCGCGGATCGCGTGAGAAGTGAACGGGGTCGCGGGGGTGTGAGATGTTTCGTTGTCGGCGGCGCGTCGGTGCGCGAACATGATGCCGCCGATATTCATGGAGGATGGATAGATGACAACGAGAACTACGCGACAGGCGCGCGCGCCGCGTGAGTCGGCAAAGAGCGCGCGCGAAGTGAACGGCGGTCATTCGGCTGCCGGCGGGCGGAAGGCGGTCGGCGTCGAAGCCGACATCAAGGAGCGCAACCTCAAGCGACTGCGTCGCATCGAAGGCCAGGTGCGCGGGCTGCAGCGGATGGTCGAGGATGACCGCTACTGCGGAGACATCATGACCCAGATCTCCTCGGTGCACGAAGCGCTGCGGGCGGTGGGCCGCGAGCTGATGCGGAACCATCTCAAGCACTGCGCGACATCGGCGATCCGCTCGGGCGATCCGGACGCGGCGGAGTCGATGTACGACGAGCTGGTCGAGATGATGCACAAGCACAGCCGCTGATCCATGGAAGCGGTCGTTGCATGTAGCGACGCGGGAAGTTCTCCGTCGCTAGCGCCCGCGTCCGGAATCGCGTCGGCTGCGCGGTTTCCGCCGAGTGCTCTGCAGGTACTCGACGAGCGCGCCGAGTACGCGCGAGGCGTGCCGCCGCTTCGGGTAGTACGGATAGTACAGGTAGAAGCCCGGGAAGGGAGTCGAGAACTTCTCGAGCACCGGCACGAGCTCGCCGCGTGACAGTTCCTCGCGCACCTGCTCTTCGTAGACGATGGTCAACCCTGCTCCGGCGCGAGCGAGGCGGACGACGAGTCCCGGATCGGTTGTCAGCACGCGCGTTGGGACAGCGACCGAGAAGTCGCGTCCATCTTCCGTGAACTCCCACCTGTATGGCGGCGAGTCGGGCGTGGGGTGCCAGTTGATGCATTCATGCTGGACCAGATCACGCGGATGCCTGGGTTTCGGATGCCGTGCGAAGTACGAAGGCGCGCCAACCACGGCCAGGCGGAGATCGCCGGAGAGCGGAACGGCGATCATGTCCGTGTCGATCACCTCACCGAGCTGAATCCCGGCATCGTAGCCGCGCGCGACGATGTCGGTGATCTCGTTGCTCACGGCGATGTCGAGCCGCACGTGGGGATGAGCGGCGAGGAAGCCCGCGAGCACCGCATCGCGGAGGAACACTTCCGCCCCGCTGGCAACGAGGAGCCGCAGCGTGCCGCGGGGCTCGGCGCTGAGCTCACCCACTGCGGCCACGGCCGCCCGCACGTCTTCGAGCGCCGGTTTCACGGAGGCGTAGAGTCGTTCACCTGCCTCCGTGAGGTGGACGCTTCTCGTGGTACGCTGCACGAGCATGACGCCGAGCCGCTCCTCGAGCTTGCGCAGCGTCTGACTCACGGCTGACGCGCTCACCCCGAGGCGCTCGCCGGCGGCGCGAAATCCCTTTGCCTCCGCCACCGCGATGAACACGGAAATCGAATTCAGGTCGTCGGCCATTGTGAAGTAATGCTTCACGGGCTGTCCAGCGTTGTCAAGTAGATCGGGGGCTCCGCACGCGCTTGATTTGATCCAGATCCATTCGAGCCAGGTTCGAGGAGATGAGACGATGCGGATTACTTCCAGACGCCGCGCGAATACGCGAGGAGCGGCCACGGAGCGAGCGATGCGGGCGGGGGACATAGTCTGGATTCCCGCCGGCGTGAAGCACTGGCACGGCGCTGCCTCGTCCACCGCGATGACGCACATCGCAATCCAGGAAGTCGCTGACGGCCGAAACGTGGACTGGCTGGAGAAGGTCAGCGACCGTCAGTACGCCTCACCACAACGCACAGGAGTCCTTGACATGCCCATCGCACCAACGAACTGCCCTTCCACCTGAAGCGCGCGCTCGAGAACGGCGTGGCCAGAGACGAGCTCAGCGAGGTCATCACGCACCTCGCGTTCTATGCCGGATGGCCGGCGGCCAGCACTGCCGTAGGGATCGCGCGTCAGGTCTTCGCCGATAGCTCGAAGTGATCCACACCAAGTGATCCGCACGAAGGAGAAACGACCATGAACATCACTCGCGCAGGCTCGCAGCCTTCCACGGAGGGAAGCCCCGACTGGTTCACCGGAACGGTCCGTGTCGATCCGCTATTCCAGACACGCGCGCCGGCACGGGTAGGCGCGGCAAGCGTCACATTCGAGCCGGGAGCGCGCACGGCCTGGCACACTCACCCTCTGGGACAGACTCTCATCGTCACCTTCGGCCGCGGCCTGGTGCAGCGCGAGGGCGGAGCTGTCGAGGAAGTGCGCCCGGGTGACGTCGTCTGGTTCGAGCCAGGCGAGAAGCACTGGCACGGCGCATCACCCGATACCGCGATGCAGCACATGGCCATCCAGGAGGCGCTGGACGGCAAGGCGGTGGAGTGGCTGGAGCATGTCAGCGATCAGCAGTACCGCGGCCGGCCCACTGCTGGCTGAGATCCGGGCGTTCGACCACACCGGTTGGCAGCTACCAGGCGACCTCCTTCCGGTCGTGAAAGAACCGGCCGGAAGGCCCGCCCTTCGGCAGCGTGGCGCACCAGATGATTGTGTCCGCTCCCTCGGCGACGGAGCGCGGCGCCGCGCTTCCACCCATGTCCGTGCGAACCCAGCCGGGGTCGACAGCGTTGATCAGCACATCGTCCCCGCGCGCCGCCGCGGCGAGCAGGCGAGTGAGCGCGTTCAGTGCTGCCTTCGAGAGGGAATAGGGCGGCGCGTAGTCGCTCATCGTGGAGATCCGTCCCGCCCCGGATGACACGTTGACGACTCGGCCGTAACCCCGAGCGATCATCCCGGGCATGATCGCCTGCGCCAGACGCAGAGGGCCATAGACGTTCGTCTCCATCGAGTCACGGAAGTGCTGCACGTCCACCTCGAGCACGTCACCGTTCTCATCGAGCAGGAGGCCCGCGTTGTTGACGAGGATGTCCGCGCCGCCGAGCGAGCGCTCGACGTGCTCGACGAGTGCACGCACACTCTCACCGTCGGTCACGTCCAACGGGTGTGGCTCGACGTCGAGCCCGCGTGCGATGAGCGGTCGCGCGGCTTTCTCGCCTGCGGCCGCGCTGCGGCTGCCGAGCACGACGTGCCGCCCTGATGCAGCGAGTCGACTGCAGACCTCCAGTCCGATGCCGCGGTTCCCGCCGGTCACGATGGCCACGTACCTCGCTTTGCTGTCACTCACTGTCGGCCTCCCTGGCGTATCACGGTAGCCGCCGGCATGAAGGGATGACTCGGCGCTGCCTCTGTATTGTTAAGCAATGCTTCAAGACCCATGCAACTCTGTCACGTAGATCGAGCGGCCGGAACGCGCTTTATTGCCTTCCAGGTGCGTGCGGAGCGGGGAAGATGAGGGGGATCCAGGATGCACTGTAGATGTTCGACGTTTACGGAGGAGGCATGAAATCATGAAGGGAGCTGTTCTCTATGGACCGCGCGACGTTCGCTACGTCGAACGCGAGGACCCGAAGATCGTGGAGCCGACCGATGCGATCATCCGCGTGTCGGCCACCTGTGTGTGCGGGTCCGACCTCTGGCCCTACCGCGGCATCCAGGCGATCACCGAGCCGACGCCGATGGGTCACGAGTACGTCGGCATCGTCGAGGAGGTCGGCAGCGCGGTCCGCACCGTGAAACCGGGTCAGTTCGTCATCGGCTCCTTCTTCGCGTCGGACAATACCTGTCCCATCTGCCAGGCCGGCTACCAGAGCCGGTGCGTGAACGCTTTCCCTGTCGGTGCGCTCGGCGCGCAGGCGCCCTACCTTCGCGTGCCGCTCGCTGACGGCACGCTGGTGTCGACGCCGGATATCCCGCCCGACGATCTCATCCCGCACCTGCTCGCGGCGTCCGACGTGCTCGGTACCGGCTGGTTCGCCGCCGACGCGTCCGCAGCGGGCCCCGGCAAAACCGTCGCAGTGGTTGGCGATGGAGCGGTCGGTCTCCTCGGCGTTCTCGCCGCTAAGCAGATGGGCGCGGAGCGAATCGTACTCATGAGCCGCCACGAGGACAGGCAGAAGCTCGGCGTCGAGCTCGGCGCGACGGACATCGTCACGGAGCGCGGCGAGGAGGGCATTGCGCGCATCAAGGAGATGACCGATGGACTCGGCGCCCACTCCGTGATCGAGGCCGTGGGCACGCAGGAGTCGATGATGCAGGCGATCCACTCCACTCGCGCCGGCGGGCACGTCGGCTTCGTCGGAGTGACGCACGGGGTCGCGATCCCCGGCGAGGAACTGTTCTACGCGGAAGTGCACGTGATGGGCGGGCCCGCACCGGTGCGCCGCTTCCTTCCCCAGCTCATCGACCTGATCTGGGAGAGGAAGATCGAGCCCGGCAAGGTCTTCGACCTCACGCTGCCACTCGACGAGGTAGCAGAGGGCTATCGCGCGATGGACGAGCGTCGCGCGATCAAGACGCTGCTCACGGTGTGAGATCATGAAGATTCGCATAAGTACCGAGGACAGATCCATCATGGCGACCCTCGAGGACACCGAGGCAGCACGTGATTTTGCCGCACTGCTTCCCTTGAAGTTGACGCTCGAGGACTACAACTCGACCGAGAAGATCGCCGACCTGCCGCGGAAGCTGTCGACCGATGGCGCGCCGGCGGGGGTCGATCCCGACGTCGGTGACATCGCGTACTACGCGCCCTGGGGGAACCTTGCGGTGTTCTACCGCGACTTCGGCTACTCGAGGGGGCTCGTGAAGCTCGGGTCGATCGACGCCGGGGTCGAGACGCTGCAGCGACCCGGCTCTCTGCGCGCCACCATCGAACGCGTCGAGCAGGAGTAGGTGACGATGACTACCAGATGGCCCGAGGAAGAACTGCGCCGGATCGCGGCGACGGATGATCTTCACGTCTCGCCATTCCGCGAAGATGGGACGACCTACGGCACGCCGACTTGGATCTGGTCCGTGATGGTGGACGGCGATCTCTACGTGCGTGCCTACAACGGGACTAGCTCGCGCTGGTACAGGGCCGCGCTGAAGCAGAAGGCTGGCAGGATCACCGCGGCAGGCGTTGCGAAGGAGGTCACCTTCGATCCGGTGCACGATGCGGCGCTCAACGCCCGCATCGACGACGCATACCGGGCGAAGTACGCGGGGAGCTCCTACCTCCCGCCGATGGTCGGCGAGCACGCGCGCGCCGCGACGATGCGCATCACGCCGCGCGGAGGACAGGCTTGATGCGTCCGCGCGTGATATGCCACATGATGGCATCGATCGACGGTCGTATCGTAGTGGACGAGTGGCCGCTGTCGGCGGAGGGACGACGACAGTACGAGCTCGTGCACGCCAGCTACGAGCCCGATGGCTGGATGTGCGGCCGTGTAACAATGGAGCCGTTCGCGGGAAAGCTGCGCTCGGAGTCGGATGTCCGCAGCGAGTATGCGGGCACCGCGCCGCGCGACGACTACATCGTGCCCGGCGACCATGGGTCGTACGCGTTCGCCGTGGATCCGAGCGGCCGGCTCGCCTGGGAAGGTGGCGACATCGAGGGAGACCACGTCGTCGCGATCCTCTCGGAGCGCGTCTCGGACGAGTACCTCGCATCGCTTCGCGAACACGGCGTGTCGTACCTGCTCGCCGGAGCTCGCGATGTCGACCTGCGGCTCGCTCTCGAAAAGATCGGCGAGCGCTTCGGCGTGCAGACGTTGATGCTCGAGGGGGGCGGCAGGATCAATGGAGGGATGCTGCGCGCGGGGCTGGTCGACGAAGTGAGTGTGCTCGTCGCGCCGACGGTGGACGGACGCATCGGGACGCCGGCACTTTTCGACGTGGAGGGCGATGAAGTGTCGCCGCACCGGCTCGCGCTGCAGAGCTTCGAGCGGCGCGCGGACGACGTGCTCTGGTTGCGCTACAGCGTAGTGTACGGACTCACTCCCCCTTGAGCACCACGTGCGACTCCACTCGGCTGGCGCGTCGGGCGGGGAACCAGGATGCGAGCAGCGAAACCGCCAGGAGAAGTACAGTCACGGCCACCATCGTCGCCGGGTCGCTCGCGCGAACGCCGTACAGGAACCGGGTGAGGACGCGCGTGCTTGGCACCGCGATGACGATGCCGAGCAACCCGCCCAGTCCCGCCAGCACCATCCCTTCACGGACCACGGAGCCGATGACGCGCGTCGAGGTCGCGCCCAGCGCCATCCGCAGCGCGATGTCGCGACGGTTCGTCCCCACGAGGAAGGCGAGCAGTCCGTAGATCCCGACTGCCGCGAGCACGATCGCGATCGCGGCGAACAGCGAGAGGATCAGCGATCCGAAGCGGGCGGCGGCCGTCTGTCTCGCGAGCGCATCGCTCAATGGGGCGACCTCGAAGAGCGGGAGCGTGGGATCGAGCTCGTTCACGGTGTGCCGCAGGGTGGCGGCGAGGGCCGCCGGATCCGACTCGCTGCGCACGACGATGTCGATCGTCTCGTCGGTCTCCTGCGCGAACGGGAAGTAGACATCGACCATCTCCAGCGGCGCCGACAGGTCGCCGGTGAGATTGCGAAAGCGCACGTCGTCCACCACACCCACTACCTCGATCGGCGGCAGCGGCCCATTGGTTCCGAGGAGGCTGATGCGCTCGCCAACCGGGTCGCGATCCGGCCAGAGCCGCCGCGCCGTGGCTGTACTCACCACCGCGACGCGCGGAGCGTTCGGACCATCGGCTGAGGTGAACACGCGGCCGCGCCTCAACTGGATGCCGAGCGTCGCGAAGTAGTCGGGAGTGACGCGGTGCCGCTGGTACGTCACGCCGTCACTCGGTCCGTCGTCGTACATCAGGTGGCCGCCGCTCGCGAGTCCGCGCAGGGGGACGTTGGCGCCAGCGGCAACGGCGGCTACGCCAGGTCGCGTTCGCATCCCATCCACGAGCTGGTCCACGAAACGGGTGCGACCAGCATCATCGTACCGATCGAGCGGCAACGAGAGGCGGGCGGCGATCACGCCGTCGGGGCGGAAGCCCGGATCGACTCCGAGTTGGCGGCGCAGACTCTGAACCATCAGCATCGCGCCAGCCAGCAGCACCAACGCCAGCGCGACCTCGCTCTGACGAAGAGTTGCTGCGCGTGCAGTCGCCGCCCGGAGCCGAAGCCCGATGCGGCCGACGGTGCTCCGTCCTTGAGAGCCGCCACGAGACTGACGCGCGAACGGCCAAGTACCGGAGCGAGTCCGAACGCGATGCCCGCCATCGCCGTGACGAGCGCGGTCCAGGCGAGCACGCGCGCGTCGATCGTCACGCCGGCGTATTCCGGCAGGAGGTTCGGAGGGGCGAGGGCGAGGAGCGCGTGGATTCCCCAGAGCGCGAGCAGTACTCCGCCGGCGCCTCCGATCGATGCGAGCACGATTCCTTCGGTCAGGAGCTGTCTGACCAGCCGGCGTCGTCCCGCGCCGAGTGAAACTCGCAGCGCGATCTCGCGGCGGCGCGCAGCGGCGCGCACGAGCTGCAGGCTCATCACGTTTGCACAGGCGATGAGCAGGAGAAATCCGACGGCGCCGAACAGAGCGAGTAGCAGCGTCTGCGTGGAACCCAGGTAGTACGCGCGCAGCGGAGTCACGAGCGCGCCGCGATCCGTGTTCGTTGTCGGGTACGTACTCTCGAGCGTGGCCGCCACGCGATCGAGATCACGCTGCGCGTCGGCTACCGAACGGCCCGCCTTCATGCGCCCGACCACACCGAGCCACCTGCTCGATCGATTCTCCAGAGAAGAGATGGGGCGGATCGCCGATATCATCATCATCGGGATCCAGATATCCGCGTCGAACGATAGGCCGCGGAAGTCCGGCGGCATGATGCCGACGATCGTGAATGGTTTGCCGTTCACTGTGATCGAGCGGCCGACGATCGGTTCGATCCCTCCGAATCGCGACTGCCACAGTGTGTGGCTGATCACGGCCACCGGGGCCGCATCGGGAGTGCGATCTTCCTCCGGGAGGAAGGTCCTCCCGCGCTCGGCGCCCACGCCGAGCACCTGAAAGAAGTTGGCGGATACGATCTCGGCGCTCGCGTGAAGCGGCTCCTCGCCGACGTCGTTGATGTTGAGCGATGTCTCCCCGTAGGCCGCGAGCGCATCGAAGGCACGGCTCATCGCGCGCCAATCCATCGCCTCCAGGTAGGACAGTCCACGAGGCGCCTGCTCGCGCCCCACGAAGCCACGGGCGAACACGAGCCGTTCGGCATCCGGGAAGGGAAGCGGGCGCACGATCGCCGCGTTCACGATGGTCATCATCGTGGTGGTCGCGCCGATCGCGATGGCGATGGTGACGATCACGACGAGCGCGAACGAGGGGCTGCGCCGGAGCGAGCGGAGCGCGAAGCGCAGGTCGCGGAGCAGAGTGTCCATGTTACGTGGAATCCGGAGTCCGAGAGGAGGCGCGAACCATCGTGAGTGTGCGACCGGTGAAGGCACTTCGCGTGCCGCGGATGGTGTGGTTACAAGTGCTTACACGATCGACAGTTGAACGGTTGGAGCGGGGGGTGGGATTCGAGTAAGCCGTTCGAATCCGAACGGAGCGTCCCGGCAACGGACGGTGGTTGCCGTGTGGAGGGCGGTGACGAGTGCGCGAGTACGTCGCCACTGCGCGGCTGGTCGCGCAATTCGTCGATCAAGTCACAGTACCAGTAGCTGGTACGCTCGAGATGCGGGACTCAACGGAGCGCCAGAAAGCTCATCAGCTCGGTGGCCGCGGCACTGCCGGCCCGATTGGCGCCGATGGTGGACGCTGACGGCCCATACCCCACGAGGTGCACGCGCGGGTCCTTCGCGACCTGCGTTGCGAGCCGGCCGGTCATGACGATGCCGCCGTCAGGCTCGCGCAACTGGAGCGGCGCCAGGTGATCGAGGGCGCTGCGGAAGCCGGTGCACCACAGTATCACGTCGGCGTGGACGACGGTACCATCGGGCCAGCGGACGCCGTCCTCGACGATATCGCTGAACATCGGGAGGCGCTTCAGCGCGCCGCGCGCGCGCATCGCCTCGATGGCGGGAGTGATCGGAATCCCCGTCGCCGACACCACCGAGCGGGGCGGCAGGCCGCGGCGCACGCGCTCCTCGACGAGCTTCACGGCGGCGCGTCCCGCCTCCTCGTCGAACGGCCCATCGCGGAACTCCGGCGGTCGCCGCGTCACCCACGTGGTCGACGTGACGCGCGAGATCTCATCGAGCAGTTGGATGGCAGAGATGCCGCCACCGACTATCACGACATGCTGGCCCACGAACTCCTCGGCGGTGCGATAGTCCTTCGTGTGCAGTTGCCGTCCGCCGAAGCGGTCCGCGCCCGGGTACTCCGGAATGTACGGCGCCTCCCACGTACCGGTGGCGTTGATGATGCCGCGCGCCGACACATCGAAGCGGTCCGACTCGACGATCAACCGATCGCCTCGACTGCAGACGACGTTCACGTGCACCGGCCGATACACTGGCAGTTCGAACGCCTTCTCGTACGCCGCGAAGTATTGCGGCACCGCGACGGCGGCCTGCACCTCGGTCGCGCGCGTGTCCACCGCGTCGGCGAGGCGCATGCCGGGCAGGTCGTGGATGCGGTTGACGGTGCTCAGCGTAAGCGAAGGCCAGCGGAACTGCCACGCCCCACCCGGCGCGGGCGAGTGGTCGAGCACGATGAAGCCGCGATTAGGGGGCAGCCCGAGTCGCTTCAGGTGATACGCCGCGGACAGCCCCGCTTGGCCGGCGCCGATCACGACGATGTCGGTCTTGAGGCGGATGCCTGCGGTCGGCGCGCTCGGCGGATCAGGTTCGGGAGGTGGAGGAGTCATCGGCACCGTCGAGGAAGTATCGACCGACGCGCATCGGCGCAACGCCAGCTGCCGTCTGTGCGCGAACGGTACGTCGTCGGGCGGCTCACTCGCTGACCTCACGTTCCACCAGCAATCCACCATGGGAATCCTGTATGGGAATCCTTGCGGAGGGCGGTGAGAATCGTATTGTAAACAGACGGCAGCCAAGCGGTTCGCGGTCCCGAACGGCACGAGACCGAAGCTCGAAATCGCATGCTCGGACCGTGGTGGCCGTTTTCTCACTACACGCAGTGACCCGAGCGACTCACCCGGAACTGGAGACGCCGACGATGGCTCGAATCTTCGCACGCAACGCAGCGCTCTTTGCAGCCACGATGCTGCTCTCGTTCACGGCGGCTTGTGGCAGCGACAAATCGACTGGACCTGACATGGAGGACGTCGCCGGCTCGTACGAGGCGACCGTGCTCACGGCCACACAGGCTGGCACGGAGCACGACGTCATCGCGGCTGGCGCGATCATCGAACTGGTGTTGGACGAAGACGGCACGACAGCCGGCCACTTGTCGATACCGGCCAGCGATCTTTCCAACGGTGAAGCGGTCGATGCGGACATGGCGGGGAGCTGGACGCTCGATGGTACCACCGTGCACATCACTCAGCCGGCCGACACCTTCATCCGTGATCTGCCACTCGCAGTCGACGGTAACAACCTGACGGGCGACGCCACCTTCGATGACGTCCAGGTCCACCTCGTCATGTCTCGTCGGTAGGCCATCGACAATGGGCCACTCACCGCGCATGGCGCTTAGCCGTGGCGCGCTGGTCGTGACTTTGGTCGTATTCTCGGCCTGCAGCAACGACATGGGGCCGACGGCCAGGTTCGCGACTTTCGAGCACGCTTCGATACAAGGCACTGTACTGAGCGATGAGGGCGCGCCGCTGGATTCCGTTTCCGTTTCGTTCAGGGTGCCGCCCGACAGGGGCTCGTACAGAGGCGGCACAGCGCCGCCTTTGACGAGTACCGACGGCGCTTTTCGGCTGGATCTCGAGCGGCTTTCCGATCCGACCGTCTTCACTCCGCCATCTCCCGATACCATGACGATCAGGCTCGTTGGCTCCTACCTCGGCGCGAGCGACGACGAGACCATCCCGCACGACACGGTATTCGTTCGAGTGCGCTTCGTACCGAAGGGTCAGGAAGCAGAACCAGCGAGCGCCGAGCTGCGTATCGCCCTGCCTTAGCTGCCCTGTCGACGAGAAATCGCGCGAGGCGGAGCGGGGGCGAAACGACTCGCTCCCGCTCCCCGTGCGCGCACAGCTCCAAGGTTCTCGGAGGAATTGAACCACCCGGGTTCGATGCCTCTCTTGCCACTGCGTGGATTGCGAAGGAGAAACCATCGAGGCGGATAGGTCACCGCTCGGAGTGCGAAGTACGAATTCGGTGCCTGGTCGCGCCACGGATATTAGTGTCGATTACTATCCAGTAGTCCCCTATTCGGGAACTAGGATTGCGTCAATGACACTATCGATGGCTCGCCCGATCGCGGCTCACCTCGCGCCTCTCGTCGAACGACTCGAGTTCGACCGGCGACCGTGCGCGTGCACCTAGCGCACCGGCGCGTGCGAGTGCGCTCGGGATCACCCCCGCGGGCAAGGTCTGGTTCGGACTGCGCGGCCCGCTCATGCGGCACGATGTCGTATGGAACGTCGCGGACACGATTCTGCCGTTTGCTCCCAGGGCTCTCTCGCCAGCGCAGACGTCGGAGCCACCATCGGCCGCGTCAAGTGCTCACTGTGGCACGGCACTGATGTCGGCGCCTACGACAACTGCGAGGCGGTGCAATCACTGAATCCGGGTCTGCCGCGACAAGCTCGCTCTGCCCCGCCAAGCGACCTGTTGTCTGCCCCAGAAGTCCAGACGTGGCCGCCCCCCTTTCCTGTTGACATCTAGAGGAGCAATACATAGTTTCCTGTTGACAACTACAGAACCCCGTCCCACCGGAGCCGCCGTGCCCCAACGCTCACAGACCGACGCCCTCCGCGGCTCGCTCGACTTGCTGGTCCTCAAAACCCTTTCCCTCGCACCGATGCACGGCTGGGGGATCAGCCAGCGCGTGCAGCAGATCTCGGAAGGAGTTCTGGACGTCAACCAGGGCTCGCTCTATCCAGCGCTGCAGCGGCTGGAGAAGGACGGGCTCATCACGAGCGAGTGGGGGACGACGGATAACAACCGGAGGGCACGCTACTACCGGCTGACCGCCGCCGGGCGTCGCGCCCTGGGGAAGGAGCTGGAGAGCTGGCGCCGCTTCGCCGCCGGCCTCGAGGCCGTGCTGCGCACGACCTGACTCCGGGTCGCGGACACGCCCTTCTGGTCACCACAAGCAGGAGCACCGAATGAGCTGGCTCGCCTCGACGCGCACGCGCCTGCGCCTCCTCTTTGCCCGCCGCGCCGCCGAGTCGCGGATGGATGAAGAGTTTCACTTCCATCTCGATATGGAGACGGAACGGCTGGCGCGCGAACGCAGGCTCGAACCCGGCGAGGCGCGGCGCCAGGCGCTCGCCGCATTCGGCGGTGTCGAGCGGCACAAGGAGGAACTGCGCGACGGCCGCGGACTCGCCTGGCTGGGCGGACTGTCGCTGGACTTGAAGCTCGGCGCCCGCATGGTCGCGAAATATCCCTGGCTGTCGCTCGTGTCGGTGCTGGGGATGGCGGTGGCGATCGCGATTGGCGCCATGGTGTTCAGTTGGGTCTCCGCGATGCTGGACCCGACGTTGCCGCTCGAGGACGGCGACCGCATCGTCGCGGTGCAGACCGACCGCGCCGATACCCCCGGCGACTTCGACCAACACGTGCTGCACGACTTCGTCATCTGGCGTACCGAGCTGACGACCGTTCGGGATCTCGGTGCGTTCCAGGTGGGCGACCGCAACCTGATCGTCGAACGCGGGGGGGAGGGGGAGGGTCGAGTGACGGACGTCGTCGCCGTCGCCGAGATGTCCGCGGCGGGATTCCGCGTAGCACGCGTGCCGCCGCTGCTGGGGCGCCCGCTCGTGGCCGACGACGAGCGCGCGGGCGCGCCGCCGGTGATCGTGATTGGAGAACGCGAGTGGAAGCGCTACTTCGACGGTGATCCCCACATCATCGGCACGACCGTGCGACTGGGCGGGATGGTGCACACCGTGGTGGGCGTGATGTCCGAAGACTTCCGCTTCCCGCGGAACGACGGCTTCTGGGTCCCGCTCCGGCTGGATGCGTCACAGTACGACATTGGCGCCGGACCTGCGATCCAGGTATTCGGCCGTCTCGCCGACGGGGTCACGTTCGAACAGGCACGCGCGCAGGTCGCGGCCATCGGGCATCGACTGGCAGCGGAGTATCCCGCGACGCACGAGTATCGCCGGCCGACCGTCGTGCCGTTCGCGCGCTCGGCGGAACCCACGGCGTCCGGTCCCGAGATGACGTGGTTCCTGTACATGTTCCAGCTCGGCGCCAGTCTGCTGCTCGTCGTGATCACCGCGAACGTCGCCGCACTCGTGTATGCCCGAACGGCGGCGCGCACCGCCGAGATCGCAGTGCGCACGGCGCTCGGGGCGAGCCGGGCGCGTGTGATCGCGCAACTGTTCGTCGAGGCGCTAGTCCTCTCCGCGACCGCAGCGGCCGTCGGGTTGTCGCTCGCCGCGTTCGCGCTCGGCTGGATGGACCAGTTGCTGATGCGGATGGGCCAGGGCCTGCCATTCTGGTTCCACCTCGGCCTCTCTCGCGGGTTGATCGCCTACGTCGCCGGCCTGGCCATCGTCGGCGCAACGGTGGTGGGCGTGGTGCCGGCGCTGAAGGCGACGGGGCGTCAAGCGTACGGCAGCCTGCAGCAGTTCGCCGCACGCGGTTCGGGGATGAAGCTCGGCTCGACGTGGACCGCGCTGATCATCGCTCAGGTCGCGCTCACCGTCGCGGTCCTGCCCGCGTCGGTGCAGTACACGAGCGCGCTCCTGCGGACGAGCATGCGCGATTCCGGGTATCCGGCCGGGGAGTTTCTGCGCGCGCGCATATCTCTCCGTCGGGAGGAGGCGCCGCCCCGCCTGGACAGCTCGGAGGCCAGCGCCCAGCAGCGTCTGTTCGACGCGCGCTTTGCGAGCCGCGCCGGCGCCCTGCTGCAGCGCCTCGGCGCGGAGCCCGGTGTGAGCGCGGCGTTCGTGAGCAACTTTCCGGGAGGGGAGCCGTACAGGCAGTTCGAGATCGAGGGAGGTCCGGCCAGCAGAAACGCAGCGACGGACGTGCGAGGTGAGAAGACCACGGTGCGCGCCGCCCCTTCTTCGGCAACCGTCGGTTTCTTCGATCTGTTCGATGCTCCCATCGTGGCTGGCCGTGGGTTCACCGACGCCGATACCACCGAGGGATCGACGGCCGTCATCGTGGACACCGCCTTCGCCGCACGCATTCCAGGTGGCAACGTCCTCGGCCGGCGCATCCGCACTGTCGAGTCGCGCCGCGCCAGTGCGGGCGACGAAGCCGGCCCCGCGCCATGGCTGGAGATCGTGGGCGTCGTCGCCGACCCTCGGTCGACGACCACCGACCCCGACGACGTCGAGCTCCCGAACGTGTACCGCGCCGCGGCGCCCGGCGGGCTGCGTCGGGACGACGCTCAGGGAACGTCGATCCTGCTCCGGCTGCGTGTCCGGAGCGGACTGACGCCGACCTTCACGAGGCGGCTGCGCGACATGGTGGCGGCGACCGACCCGGACCTCCAACTGCACGATGTGCGGACCGATGCGGAGGTCCTGAGAAATGGGGCACGAGAGCTCCGTACGTTCGCGTTCGCGGTCGCCTTCGCGACGCTGAGCGTGCTGCTCCTCTCCGCCGCCGGCATCTACGCGATGCTGTCGTTCACCGTCGCGCAGCGGCGGCGCGAGATCGGCATCCGTGCTGCGCTCGGCGCCGATTCCCGCCGCATCGTGAGCAGCATTTTCAGGCGTGCGAGCGCCCAGCTCGGGGCGGGCGTCGCGGTTGGGCTGATCCTGGCGCTCACGCTCGATCGGGCTACGGGCGGAATGCTCATGGGCCGTTCGTCCTCGGACACCGTAGGACTGCAGGGGGCCGTCACTCTCATGCCCATCGTCGCGGCGATCGTGATGGCGGTTGGACTACTGGCGGCTCTCGGCCCCGCGCGGCGCGGGCTCGCGGTGCAACCAACGGAGGCGTTGCGCGACGAGTGACGTACTTGCACCGCTGGATCGCCTGGAAGCATCTGGTCGCGGACCGAGTCGAGGTGATCGCTGTAGCGCGCGAGCACGTCGTCCCCTGAACCCACGTCGTAGAGCAGCGTTGTCAGGATCTACGCCACGCGGATGCTCCCGTCACTCCGCCTCCTCGGCGCGCGCGTCCAGCCGCTCGAGACGCTTCCGCAAACGCGGCGATAACGGGCGAGCATGGTCGACGGCTCGTTCATACTGCCTGATTGCGCGGGCTTCCTCGTCGAGACGGCCCTGTCGCCGGAGAACTCCGAACAGAGTGTCGTAGTAGCCTCCCAACCAGAGCTCGCTCGCGATCGTTCCTTCTGTTTGAGCGGCTGCGATCATCTGCCGCAGGAGGGTTTCGGCTTCGCGTAGATCGCCGTCTCGGATCAGGCGACGAACGCGCCCATCCCACCGCGAATGGTGCCGACCGTTCAGGAACCCAAGATGTCGAGCGCGAAAGGCGGCCACGAACGAGCCGACGCCCATCACGACTAAGCTGACGACGAGGATCACTCCGGCGCGGTGATTGCTCGGGTCATCCGGCGAGGCTACGGAGAAGACAAGCTGCATCAGGAATGCGAACGCCAGGCATCCGATTCCCGAACGGATGTAGGCTTCCTTCAAGCCATGGTTGCGCACCCAGCGCTGTGCGATGCTCGCGCCGATCCGTCCGCCGATTGCTCCGCTCTGCATATATTGTCCCACGACCGATTCGCGCTCATAGGGCGCACCGTATCGTCAGCGTGCAGCCGACTGGCGCACAAGGAGCTCGGGTCAAGGATGTCCATGAGGAGAAATATGCGCATTCCAACTGGATCGAGAACGAGCGCGGGCCGTGTCCAGTGCGGAGCTGCAGGTGATCACGACGAGCCGTGCGGAGCACTTCGACGATCGTCCGCCGGTGGTGTCGCCTGCAGGCGACGCTACATGCTTGCTATCCTCGTCATCAGTATCTCGTGATGGATCCTCGATGACGATGGACTGGAGCGGCTCGGGCAGCTGATGAGTAGCAATGGGCCGGTAGGCCCAGATTCCTCAGAACTGCAGTGCCAGTGCCCACCGCCAGCGTCGCCCGAGAGTGTAGCGAAGCACGATGCGATTTGGGTGAATTCACTCCACATCGACGTGGTGCTCCGATGGCGACGTCCTCTCGTACATCACTTCTCCTGCGAAAGGGAGTCGAGCGCTTTCTCCACGGAGCGGCACGCCGTAATCAGGTCAGCCACCAGTCCTTCATCCAGCTCCAGATCGCCCTCGTACTCACTCCGGTTTCGCACGTCATGACACTTCGAGAGTACCCGCATACCTGAGGGCCGAGCCCGAGCGCATGTGGCAACACCTGAAAGACGATGTCGCGATTGGTGGAACGATAGCCAGCGCGTCGCAGGGCGGCGAGGTTGTCAAGCGCCGAGGTCATCTTCGCTCCCTGCCAGCCAGATCTTGGGCTGTGCGAGCACCTTGGTGACGAAGGGATTACGTCTCTCGATTCTTCGGCCGAGCTCAGCGCGGGTATAGATAGTGGGATTGACGGCTCTGCCCAGTCGCGCCGACGCGCTCTCGAGGGCATGGAAGATGTCCGGGTAACGCAGGGTATCGCTGATGATCATGACATCCACGTCGCTGGCTGACGTATCCTCGCGCTTGGCTATGGAGCCGTAAATGAACGCAGCGTCCACGCCTCCCGCGACCGGAGCCAGCGCGGCTCGAAGTACATCGGCCAATCCCGAAGTCTTGAGGACGAGCGCGCTGAGCTCGTCGAAGACCGGGGAAGCCGTGCTGGCCTGGTAGTGCTTCTGGTTGCCCACCCGAGTGACGGCAACGAGCCCGGCGGACTCGAGTCGAGCGAGCTCGCGCTGGACCGCCCCGGTGCCGACACCAGCGCGGCGGATGATCTCATTCGCATAGAAGGTGCGATCCGGGTTTCCGAAAAGGATGCCGAGGACGCGCTGCTGGACTCTCGTGAAGAGAGCGTCTCCCACTCCACTCGAGCGGATGGCAGGTGTCTGCTTCGATTTTGTGCGCGTACCCATATCGGGTATAATATGACCCAATATGGGTATTGGCAAGGCGTCGTCCTCTGCTATCGACAAGCACGGCGCGTGCCCGCGACGGGTACTAGCGCACGAGCGGCCCGGGATCATCGAGGGCTTGCTCGAGCACCGGCACGTCCACCGTCGTGCCAATGTTGCCGAGCACCACAGCTGCGTTGCGCTTCAGGCCCCGCAGCTTAGCACGCTTCATGGGCGATCTCCTGAACGCGACAGTGAACTCCTCCTGCGACATGCCGAGTATCTCTCGCGCCAGTGTGCGCGAGTCTTTCCCCGCGATCACTTCGCGCGGCGCGAACGGCGAGTCGCCCGGCAGCTCGTTCGCGAACCTCACGTTCCACGGGCAAACCTCCTGACACACATCGCATCCATAGACTCTCTCGCCGATTCCCGCACGCATCTCTTCCGGGATTTCTCCCTTCGTCTCGATGGTCAGATACGAGATGCACTTCGTCGCGTCGAGTACGCGAGGCGCCGCGAACGCGTCGGTAGGACATGCGTCGAGACAACGCGTGCAGCTCCCACACCTGTCCGCCTCGAACGGCGCGTCGGGCTCCAGCTTCAGCTCGATCAACAGCGCGCCGATGAAGAAGTACGACCCACTCCTCGGATTGATGAGCAGCGTGTTCTTTCCGAACCAGCCCAGGCCCGCCTTGCGCGCAAGCTCGCGTTCGAGGATGGGGCCCGTATCCACATACGCCTTGCCGCGCAGCGGCCCGCCGATTTCGCGGCCGATCCAGCGCTGCAGCTCGCGCAGCCTGGCCACCATGATGTCGTGGTAGTCGTCGCCGCGCGCGTAGCGCGCCACCGGTCCCGGCGGTTCGGCGCCGCCGTAGTCGAGGCCGACCACGATCGCGCTAACGGCGCCGGACACGGGGAGGCGTGTGTCACGCCGCTTCTCGGCGCCGCGCGCTATGTATTCCATGTCGCCATCGAAGCCGCGACCGAGCCAGTCGTCGAGCGCGGCCGCGCCTTGTACGGGCCCGAGCTCGGTGATCCCCACGAGGTCGAAGCCGAGCCCATACGCCTGGGCCCGGATGCGCTCCGCGATCGACGCACGTTCGGACGGCTGCCGCCGAATACCCGTATTTCCCGCCACCGCAACGTGGCGATCGGCATCCGCGGACCGATCGTCCATCGGCGTCACGGACTGCGCCCCGCCCACCGTGAGTAGCGGACTATATCGTTGGCCGGCGGCAGTGCGTCGGCGTCGCCGTACGCCGTGTACATGCGCCAGCGGATATACTCCTTCGCCGGGACCGGCAGGAACGGTGGGTGCGCATACCAGTTACGCCTGCGGAAACGCCAGCTCACGCGCAGCAGATCGACGGCCAGTGAAGGGTGCGCCAGGGCGCGCAGTGCGAGTTTTCCGCCGAGTCGGAGCCAGGTCATTCGGTTCGAGAATGGACCCCCGCTTTCGCGGGGGTGACAGTGTATCGCCTACCCAACCTCAAATCTCACGGATCGGACGTGCTCTCTCAACTGGGATATCAGGCAGTGTCGGTCGCCGGCGCCGTGATGGTTCTCATCGCGTACGCGACTCTCCAGCGCGGCATCCTCACCAGGGAAGACCGCTGGTTCAACCTGCTCAACTTCGTCGGTGCGGCGCTCCTCGGCTGGATCGCCGTAGTGGACCGGCGCTGGGGCTTCATCCTCCTCGAGGTGGCCTGGGCGCTGCTCTCGCTTCCGCCGTTGCTTCGCGGGAAGCGCTCCCCGGCGTCGAAGCGCGGATGACGGATTCGCGCTACTCGACGAAGAAGCGATAGATGCTGCGCGATGCGAAGCTCGCTCCGGGGCGCAGTATCACCGAAGGGAAGCTCGGTTCGTTGACGGCATTGGGGAAGTGCTGCGTCTCCAGGGCCACCGCGCCCTGCGGCCGGAAGCGCGGTCCGTCCCGCCCGGGCGAGTCTCCGCCCAGAGCGTTCCCGGTGTAGAGCTGCATCCCGGGCTCGGCGGTGAGCACCTCGAGTGTGCGTCCGCTCCGCGGCGAATGCAGTCGAGCCGCGAGCGCCAGGCCGCCATGCGCTTCGCGGCGGTCGAGCACGAAATTGTGGTCGTAGCCGTCGCCGATGCGCAACTGCTCGTCGTCCGCGTGGATGCGCTCGCCGATCGTGTGCGGCGTGGTGAAGTCGAACGGGGTGCCGGCCACGCCGCGGATCTCGCCGGTAGGGATGAGCCGTGGGCTCATCGGCGTATAGCTCGACGCGGCGATGGAGAGCTCGTGGTCGAGCACGTCGTTCGCGCCGTCGCCGCCGAGGTTGAAGTACGAGTGCTGCGTGAGGTTCACGGGAGTGGGGCGATCGGTAGTGGCGTGGTAGTCGAACGTCAGCTCGCCGTGCGCCGTGAGGGTGACCCGCACTCTCGCTTTGACGGTTCCGGGGTACCCCTCGTCGCCGTCGGGGCTCGTGTAGCGCAGCGTCACGCCGACATCGGTCCCGTCGGCGAACGGCTCCGCGCCCCACACCATGCGCTGGAATCCGCCGGCGCCGCCGTGCAGGTGGTCGTGTCCCACGTTGGTGGTGAGCTGCCATGTGGTCCCGTCGAGCGTGAAGCGGCCGTTCGCGATCCGGTTGGCGCAGCGCCCGATCAGCGCTCCGGTCGCCATCGCATCGCTCTCGTACGCGGCGAGCGTGTCGTGGCAGAGCGTGACTTCGGCGACTGCGCCGGCGCGGTCCGGCGTCTCGATGGAAACCACGGTGCCGCCGTAGGTCATGATGCGCACCCGCATCCCGTCGGCGTTCACCAGTGTGAAGATCTCCACGGACTCGCCGCCGCGCGTCGTGCCGAAGGGCGCGCGCTCCACACGTGGCGAGTCTCCGCTGCGCTCCGCCGCCTCGCGTCCGGTCACGAGTCCGCCTCCGCGCTCGCTCTCACGTGAACGCCACTCCGTCGAGACCCGCCGGGATCGCGATGCCGAGCGCACGGAGCGCGCTCGGCATGATGTCCACGGTTCTGCGAGGACGCTTCGGCAGCGGACGATTCGCGAGGAGCGGTACCAGCATGTGCTCGCGGTGCAGCGCACCGTGCGTGCTCACGTGGGGGATGGGTTCGTAGCGTGCGCGGAAGTCACTCCCGCGCGCCGCGGAGAGGATGATCTCTCCCGCGCGCGCGGAGCCCGCGAGGTTGCTGATCTGCACCAGCGAATCGGGATAGTCGGTGGTCACGGTCACTTCGTGGCTCTCGCGCGAGTCGAGCGAGAGCAGCGGTGTGCTTCCCAGGCCGAGCGGGTCGCCGCTTTCCGGTATGTACGAATAGCGCTCGCCGTCACGCTCCACGAATGCGGTACCGCGCTCGCGCGAACGCACTTCGCAGAGGGTGCGCGAGTGCGGGAGGAGGAGCAGGTCCACGGATCCGCGTTCGAGAAGTGCGTCGGCGAGCGGCTCCCACTTCGCGCGCAGCGCCGGCCACCACGGGCGCTCGCGGCGCGCGAGCTCGAGGTAGAGGTGCGCCATCGCGTTGCCGCTCACCATGACCGCCACTTCCGGACGGCGCGAGTACACCCACGGGTGCGCCATGACGCGGTGGCCGAGCGAGGCAATGTGGGTCGCGATGTCATCGTGCTCACGCACCTCCGAGTGTCCGTGGTCGCTCACCACCCAGAGCGTGGTGTCGTCCCAGCGGCCCGCGCGCTCCGCTTCGTCGCGGATGCGGGCGACGGCGTCATCCACTATCCGGAGTGCGCCGTGTGCCGGAGATGAGTCGTGGCCCGATGCGTGCGACGTCTTGTCGATCCCGAGGAGCGCCACGAAGCTCAGCTCGGGCCGACGCTCGCGGATGCGGCGCGCGGCCTCGCTCGCCACGTGGCGGTCGATATCGAGCCAGCCGGCCACGTTGCCGCTCCAGTGAGTGCGCGCGATGCGCGAGAGGAGGCGCAGGCCCGGCCCTACTTTCTCGCGCCGCCGCGCTCCGCGCGCGATCATGCTCATGGCGGAGAAGCGAGAACGCACCAGTTCGAAGAGAGTCGGCGCTCTCGCATCGAGGTCGTGGTCCATGTGGCGCATGTCGCTGCCGAGGTAGCTGCGGCAGTGGGGGCGAACTGTGCAGCGGGTGCGGGCGCGATCGTACCAGCGGAGACCCGGGAGACCAATCGGGCCGGGGAATCGTCCGGTGAGAAAGGGCGCGTAGGCGGGGCCCGTCACCGACGGGAACACGGTCGTCAGCGCATGCAGGCCACCGTCCGAGCGGAGCCGCGCGAGCGCGGGGAGCATGCCGTTCGCGATGCCGGCATCGAAGCTGTCGGCGCGTGCGCCGTCGGCCACCAGTATTATCAACGACATCGCACTATCCGGGGGTGTCGCCGAGCGGGTAGCAGTCACTCGGTACCTATCAAACGACCCCGGCACTAGCTTACGGCCGGCGCAGCGACCGCGCGAGCACCCGGGGTCATGGAGAAGTTTAGCACATGAACGAATCGAAGTACTGAAATGGCTGCGAGGAAGCGTAAGCCGTCCAACGGAAAAAAGAAGAACGAGGCGACGACCGCCACGGGCCGTCGCGCGGATCGCGCGGTGCGCGAGGAGGCGGAGAAGGAATCGCGCGAGGGACTCCGCGAGCGAACCGAGGCGGGTCACCGCAAGGCGGGACGCGTGCCGCCGTCCGACGGCAATGGCGCGCGCCAGAAGGGCGCCGTGCGCGTACTCGATCAGCGGCCCATCGACCAGTCGCTGCGCGACTACATTCCGCCGTCGATCACCGAGGATCAGAAGCTACTGCGCCCCGGCGGCGGCGAGGCGGCGGACTTCACGCGCACGGATCCGTGGCGCGTGCTGCGCATCACGTCCGAGTTGATCGAAGGGTTCGACACGCTCGCCGGCGTCACCAAGGGCGTCACCGTGTTCGGCTCGGCGCGCGTCGGGCCCGACGATCCGCAGTACGAGGCGGCGCAGGAGACGTCGCGTCTTCTGGCGGAGGCCGGCTTCTCGATCATCACCGGCGCGGGTCCGGGGATCATGGAAGCGGCCAACAAGGGCGCGCGCATGGGCGGCGGACATTCGATCGGGTGCAACATCGAGCTTCCGTTCGAGCAGGGCGCCAACCCGTACGTCGACACGTTGATCAACTTCCGCTATTTCTTCGTGCGGAAGACGATGTTCCTCAAGTACTCGGTGGGCTTCATCATCTTTCCGGGCGGCTTCGGCACGCTCGACGAGCTCTTCGAGGCGCTCACGCTGATACAGACGGGGAAGATCTACCACTTCCCGGTGGTGATGTTCGGCCGCCACTACTGGGCCGGCCTCGTCCGCTGGCTCCAGTCGCGCGTGCTATTGGAGAAAAAGATCTCCGCCGGCGACATGGATCTCATGCTCCTCACCGATGACCCCGCCGAAGCCGCACGCGCCGTATTGGAGGCGTACGAGGCGCAGGGGGGAGCGGGGAGGTAGGGGGGAGGGGGGAGGAAGCAGGAACTACCGAGGGCAAAGGAAACAGGGAACAGGGAACAGGAGCTGCACACGTTCCGTGGTCATGCCCGCGTAAGCGGGCATCCATGTTACCCAGTCGAATATTGGTCCCTGCAAGTCGCGGGGATGACGGTGACCGGTGTGCAGTTCCTGCTTTCTGCTTTCTGCTTCCTCCCCCTCCCCCCCATCTGGACACGCCCCCTCCGCACACATAGAATAAGGAAAGGCACGCAGCGCCCGGCCTCCCCGGCCGGGCGCTCCACTTTTTTGCGCCGTGGATTTCCAATGATCGAAGAGCTGAAGCAGAAGCTGGAGGAGGAAGTCACCGCTCTCCAGCATGAACTCAACGTCAAACTGCCGGAAGAGATCCGCAAAGCGGTGGAGCTCGGCGACCTGCGTGAGAACAGCGAGTATAAATCGGCGCTCGAGCGCCAGCAGTTCGTGCAGGCACGACTCGGCCAGCTCCGCCAGCGTCTCAGCAAGCTGTCCCAGGTGGACATCGCGCAGATCCCCACCGACAAGGTCGGCCTTGGCTCGCGCGTTACCGTCAAGGACGTGAACACCGGCGACAGCGAGGTCTACAACCTCGTCTTCGGTGATGCCGCTGAATTCGAGGACGGCCACGTCACCATGGCCTCGCCCATAGGGCAGGCGCTGGTGGGCAAGGCCGTCGGTGATGTCGCCATCCTCAGGCTCCCCGCCCGAACCCGCCGCCTCGAGATCACGGCCCTGGCGACGATACACGAGCAGGAGAAGTAGGGGGAGGGAGCAGGAAGCAGAAAGCAGAAAGCAGGAACTGCACACGCCTCGCTGTCATCCCCGCGACTTGCGGGGACCAATATTCGACTGGGTAACATGGATGCCCGCTTACGCGGGCATGACCACGGAACGTGTGCAGCTCCTGTTCCCTGTTCCCTGTTTCCTTTGCCCTCGGTAGTTCCTGCTTCCTCCCCCCTCCCCCCTCCCCCTCACCCCTCCCCGAAGATCGCGGCCACTTCGCGGCCGTAGTGGGCGAGTTCGGCGTCCATGCGGGCGCTGGTCCAGCCGAGAAGGGGGGCGGCGACACGGGCGACGGCGGGGGCCGCGGAGATGCCGTGATCGTGCGTCTCGAACGCCACGTGCAGCCGGCGGACGAGGATGTCCGAGAGTGTGAGCGCCATCTCGTGCTCGACGGCCCGGGGGATCTCGGCGGCGATGTACGGGAGCTCCGGTGCGACGCGGGCGTGGAGCGCGTTGTCCTGCTCGACTATCGCCCACACGTCTCGCCACTCGCTGCCGTAGGATGCCACGAGATGCGCGGCCACATCGGGGAGACCCGTGATCTCCGTCGCACGCGCCGTCTCTTCCTCGATCGATGAGAGCTCGCCGCCGGGGAGCGGGATCCGGTCGGTGGGGGCGTGCACTACCGGGTGCCCCAACGACCGCGCGACTTCGTTCACCACATCCTGCGCCATCGAACGATAGGTGGTGAGCTTCCCGCCGCTCACGCTCAGCATCCCGGGCGTGGTCCAGTGGACTGCGTGCTCGCGCGATACGCTTCCGGGCGCTCCGTCGCCCTGACTCACCAGAGGCCGGATTCCAGCCCAGGCGCTCACCACGTCGGCGGCGACGAGGTGGGCGGATGGAAAGAACGAGTTGGCGGTGCGAAGCAGGTACGTGATGTCGGCGGCCGTGGGGCGAACGTCGTCGGGGGAGCCGGAGTAGTCGGAGTCCGTGGTGCCGACGATGGTGAGGCGACCGGCGGGGAGGATGAACATCACCCGTCCGTCGATCGGCGAAAGGAGAGTCAGTGCGCCGTTGTTCCCGATTCGCGATCGCTGGATCGCCACGTGCACTCCTCTGGTGCCGCGCAGCGTGGGAGGGGCATCGGCGCTGGCGAGGCGCCGTACATCGTCGCTCCAGGGGCCCGTGGCGTTCACCACGGCGCGGGCGCTCACGTCGATCGACCGGCCCGTGATGGAATCCTCGACGCGTACACCGTTGACCAGAGAGCCATCCTTCGACATCGAACGAACCGTCAGGTGGTTCGCCACCACGGCGCCCGCCCCGGCGGCGGCACGCACGTTCGCCATGGTGAGCCGGATGTCGTCGGTGGATGCGTCGTAATAGTTGAAGCCACCCATGAGGCCGGCCTTCCGCAGCGCCGGTTCCTCGGCCAGGACCGCCGCCCGGCCGAGCGAGCGGTGGTTGGCGATGTTCCGGAAGAGGGCGAGCGCATCGTACAGAAGGAATCCCGCACGAAGCTTCCAGCGCGGTACGCGCGAGCGCTCGAACACCGGCCAGAGGAATCGAAGGGGGCGGACCAGATGGGGCGCGATTCGCAGGAGGATTCGACGCTCGCGGCTGGCCTCGTAGACCAGATGCAGCTCGCCGTGCTCGAGATAGCGGATGCCGCCGTGAACGAGTCGCGACGAGCGGCTGGAGGTGCCGCTGGCGAAATCGTCCTTCTCGACCAGAGCCACGCGCATGCCGCGCAGCGCGGCCTCGCGCGCCACGCCGGCTCCGGTTATCCCCGCACCTACGATCACCACATCGAACGGCTCTTCGGCGAGCGCGCGCAGGTTCGACTCACGCGTGGCCGGCGACAGCGGATATGTCATGCGCATATCGGCACTGTGCTGTTCGACGCGACTCGCGCGCGGCATCGCCACATTCGTCTCCACGACCACCACCCCGGTAACGGCAAGCCAGACTCCTGTCCGATACGCACGTTCCGTGCTAAGTAATTGAGAGCGCTCGGGTTGGAACGGTAGAGACAGATAGTGGCCGGCCGCGTGCCGCGCCAGTGGGATGTGGGTGCTCCGGGGCTCGATGAGCGACATTCCATCCTCACCCCACCAAGTCTATGTTCCACCCATGGCTACCTACGGGACCAACGGTCGTCGCGTGGCGATCGTCGCCGGGTTGCGCACGCCGTTCGCCCGCGCCGGCACCGATCTCGGCTCGCTCACCGCGCAGGAGCTGGGCCGCACGGTCGTGGCGGAGCTCCTCCAGCGTACAGCCGTCGATGGAGAGGAGATCGATGCCCTCGTCTTCGGTACCGTGGTCCCGTCGGTGCTCGCGCCGAACATCGCGCGCGAGGTTGCGCTCCTTCCCATGCTCCCGAAGGGGATTCCCGCCTACACGGTGAGCCGGGCCTGCGCGTCCGCCAACCAGGCGATCACCGACGCCGCCGACCAGATAGTGCTCGGCCACGCCAACGTGGCGATCGCCGGCGGCGCGGAGTCGCTCTCGAACGTCCCGATTCTGCATTCGCGCCGCTTCTCCGAGACGCTCACCCGGGCGTCGAAGGCGAAGTCGGCCGGCGCGCGCGTGAAGATGCTCGCGCGCACGCGACCCCGCGATCTCGTCCCGATCACTCCGGCCATCGCCGAGCCTTCCACCGGCGAGACGATGGGCGAGTCCGCGGAGAAGATGGCGAAGCTCAACCACATCGCTCGCGAGGAGCAGGACCAGTTCGCGCTCCGCTCGCACAGGCTCGCCGCCGCCGGCACCCAGGACGGCCGGCTCACGGCGGAGATAATGCCTTTCTACGTCCCGCCGAAGTACGAGATGGTGGAGACGCGTGACAACGGCATTCGCACCGATACCAATCTCGAGGCGCTGCAGGCGTTGAAGCCGGTCTTCGATCGGCGCTACGGTACGGTTACCGCGGGTAATTCGTCGCCGCTCACCGACGGGGCGGCGGCGGTGCTCCTCATGAGCGGGGAGCGGGCAGTCGCGCTGGGATACGAGCCGATCGCCTACATCCGCTCGTACGCGTACGCGGCGCTGGATCCGGGCGAGCAGTTGCTTCAGGCGCCGGTGCTGGCGGCGCCCGTGGCGCTGCGGAGGGCCGGCCTCTCGCTCAGGGACATCGATCTAGTGGAGATGCACGAGGCGTTCGCGGCGCAGGTGCTCTCGAATCTCGAAGGCTTCGAGAGTCGGGAGTGGGCGGCGCGAGCCGGGTTCTCGCAGCCGGTGGGCCAGGTGGACCGTTCGCGTCTCAATGTCATGGGCGGCTCCATCGCTATCGGCCATCCCTTCGGCGCCACCGGCGCGCGGATCACGATGACGCTGGCTCACGAGCTGAGGCGCCGGGGCGGCCAGTTCGGCCTGATGACGGTGTGCGCGGCCGGCGGGATGGGCTTCGCCATGGTCCTGGAGGCGGCGTGAGTATAGCGACGATTCCCTACCAGTCGCGCGCGCTGGCGATGGAGGTCGACGACGGGATCGCCGTCGTCACGCTCGACGTACCCGATGAATCGGTGAACACCCTCGGGGCCGCCGTAGTGGACGAGTTCACCACGCTGCTGGATCGCATCGAGCGCGATGCCGCTATTCGCGCCGTGGTGTTCACCTCCGGGAAGCCCGAGAACTTCATCGCCGGTGCCGACATCCAGCAGTTCACCAGCATCACTTCCGCCACCGAAGGCGAAGCGCTCAGCCGGAGCGGCCAGGTGATGATGGATCGGATCGAGAAGATGCGCGCGCCGATGGTGGCCGCCATCCACGGCGCCTGCCTCGGCGGCGGGCTCGAGATGGCGTTGGCCTCCGCGTATCGGGTCGCCACCGATCACCCGAAGACGGTGCTCGCCCTCCCCGAAGTGACGCTCGGCGTGATCCCGGGCGCGGGCGGCACTCAGCGGCTTCCCCGCACGGTCGGCCTGCGCAACGCGCTCGACATGATTCTCACCGGTCGCAACATCCGCGGGAAGAAAGCGCTCCGCATGGGACTCATCGACGAGCTGGTGCACCCGTCGATCCTGCGCGAGGTGGCCGTGGATCGTGCCCGGCAGCTCGCCGATGGCAGGATCGCGCGCTCCGCACGCAAGCGCCGCAGGCGCGGCTTCGCCGACTTCGCGCTCGAGGGAAATCCCTTGGGCCGGCGCGTGATATTCGACAAGGCGCAGGCCGGCGTGATCGAGAAGACCCACGGGCACTACCCGGCGCCCTTCGCAGCGATCGACGCGGTGCGCGCCGGCTACGATCAGGGCGTGGAGCGCGGCTTCGCCGAGGAGGCGCGACTCTTCGGCGAGATGTCCGTGACCGAAGTGTGCAGGCAGCTCGTCTACCTGTTCTTCGCCACCACCGCGCTCAAAAAGGACAACGGCGTCGGCGTTCCGCTCGACCCGCTGCCGGTGGACAAGATCGGCATACTGGGTGCGGGCTTCATGGGGGCGGGAATAGCGAGCGTGGCTGCGGGGGGGGGGCGTGGGACCGTCGTGCGCCTCAAGGACGCCGACACCGCGCGCGTGGCGCGCGGGCTGGCGTCGGTGTACGGAGTGCTGCGCGAGCAGCTCGTGAAGAAGCGGATCACGCCGCGCGAGCTCGACGACCAGATGTCGCTCGTGGGAGGCACGGTGGAATACACCGGCTTCCAGAACGTGGACCTGGTGGTGGAGGCGGTGTTCGAGGAGCTCGGGCTCAAGCAGCAGGTGCTGCGCGAGGCCGAGGAGGTGATCCCCGGCGACGCCATCTACGCGTCGAATACGAGCACCATTCCGATCACGCGGATAGCGGAGGCGTCGAAGCGTCCAGAGCAGGTGCTGGGAATGCACTTTTTCTCGCCCGTGCCCAGGATGCCCCTGCTCGAGGTGATCGTCACGCGGACCACCACGGCGGTGGCCACCGCCACGGCCGTGGCCTACGGGAAGAAGCTGGGGAAGCACGTGATCGTGGTGAATGACGGTCCCGGCTTCTACACGACCCGTACCCTCGCCGCGTTCATGAACGAGGCCGGGCATCTGCTGGATGAGGGCGTGGCCATCGAGGCGCTCGACAAGGCGCTGGTGGACTTCGGCTTCCCGGTGGGTCCGATCACGCTCATGGACGAAGTGGGGCTCGACGTAGGGGCGAAGGTCGGACAGGTGCTCCTGGAGGCGTTCGGCGAGCGGCTCTCGCCGGCGGCGTCGCTGGCGCGGGTGGTCGCGGCGGGTCGCGTGGGGCGCAAGGGCGGGAAGGGATTCTACCTGTACGATTCGCCCGGCGGAAAGAAGCGGGGCGTCGATCAGTCGGTGTACGAACTGCTCCCCACCGGCTCCAACCGAGTGGAAGTACCGGTGGCGGAGATGCAGCAGCGCTGCGTGCTCGCCATGGTAAACGAAGCGGCGCGCTGTCTGGAGGAGGGAATACTGCGTTCCGAACGTGATGGAGATGTGGGTGCGGTGTTCGGGATAGGGTTCCCGCCGTTTCGCGGCGGTCCGTTCAGATACGTGAAGACCGCCGGGGCCAATAACATCGTCCGCCAGCTCGAGCTGTACCACAACCGCTTCGATCCACGCTTCGCGCCGGCTCGCGCGCTGGTGGAAATGGCGGAGAAAGGTCGCGGGACGACCGAACCGGTATGACGTGTGGGCGCGGCGCGGCGCTCCGCACGATCGTCATCACACCGCGCCGCCAGGGAGAATGCCGGATGAAGATCGCACACAGCGCGGCGACGGTGCTGACGCTTTTCCTCATGTTGGGATGTGGCAAGGGGATGCAGTCGGGCGGGGACGGGAGCGGCGCGGCTCCGGCGGATTCGCTTCTCCCGAAGACGCGGGCCGAGCTCACGGATTATACGGAGACCTCGCATTACACCGACGTGGTCGCCTTCCTCGACAGCCTCGAGGCACTGGGCGCGCCGTTCTGGCGCGGCAACATCGGGAAGAGCAGCGAGGGGCGGGAGCTGCCGCTGGTGGTGCTTTCGCGTCCGCGAGTGGAGTCGCCCGAGGAAGCGAAGCGGCTCGGCCGGCCGATAGTGTACGTGCAGGGGAACATCCACGCGGGCGAAGTCGAGGGGAAGGAGGCACTCCTCATGCTCATCCGCGATCTCGTCTTCGATCGCGGAGCTGGAATACTCGATTCCGTGGTGTTCCTGGCGCAGCCGATCTACAACGCCGATGGGAACGAGCGCTTCGCGCCGCAGGAGAAGAACAGGCGTTCGCAGAACGGTCCCGAGCTGGTGGGGACGCGCGCCAACGCGCAGGGCTTCGACCTCAACCGCGACTACATCAAGGTGGAGGCGCCCGAGACCCGCGCGGCGCTGGCGGCGTTCGATGAATGGCAGCCGGATGTGTTCGTGGACCTGCACACCACGGACGGCAGCTACCATGGCTACGCGCTGACCTATTCGCCATCGCTGAATCCCGCCGCGTTTTTCGGCGGCGTGTACGCGCGCGATTCGCTCCTTCCGGTGCTGCGGCAGCGGATGCGCGAGCGGCACGGGTTCGAGATCTTCGACTACGGGAACTTCCGGGACGAGTTCGGGCGCGGAGATCTCACCGATACCGTGAAGGGCGGCTGGTACACCTACGAGGCGTATCCGCGCTATGGCACCAACTACTTCGGTCTTCGCGGGCGCGTCTCGATCCTGAGCGAAGCCTACTCGCACGATCCCTTCCAGCGGCGGGTCGAGTCCAGCTACGCGTTCGTGCGGGAGATCCTCTCGCTCAGCGCCGAGCGCGCGGGGGAGATCCTCGCTCTCGGTCAGCGTGCCGACTCCAGCGTACTGGCGTGGGGGAACGACCCGGCCAACGCGCGCGCCATCCCGCTCCGCTCGCGGATGACCACGCACCCGCTGGAGGAAGAGATTCCCTACGAAGTGCTGGTGCACACCGGCGACTCGTCGCGCACCCAGCCCGGGGTGCCGCCGGGCATCCGGCGCACTGGCAGGTACATCACGGCGAAGATGAAAGTGTACGACCGTTTCGAGCCGGTGCTCGAGCGGAAGCCGCCGGCCGGGTACGTGCTGCGCGCGGGCGACACCGTCGCCGTGCGGCTCCTTCGCGAGCACGGCGTGGAGGTGCGGCGGGCGGATGCCGATCGGGAGGCTCGGGTGCAGTCGTTCACGGTGGACAGCGTGATCGGCGCGCGGCGCGAGTTCCAGGGTCATCGCGCCATCCGGCTGGAGGGGAGTTGGAGCGAGGTCCGGCGTCCGATCGCGGCCGGTTCGTGGATCGTGCGCATGGCGCAGCCGATGGGGCTCGTGGCTTTCTACATGCTGGAGCCGGAGAGCGACGACGGTCTGGTGACGTGGAACTTCTTCGACCCGGAACTGGCGGCGGGTCAGGAGTATCCTGTATACCGCCTAATGGATACGATGCCCTGACAGCGGGCACGGCAGGTGGTAGCTTCCGACTGCGCTCCGCGCGATCGCGCGAGCGCGCCGCACGTGCTCAAACATTTCTCCAATGCTCCGTCAGACCCTACTCTATCTCTCCAACCAGCCCCGGATCTTCAGGTTCGTCAGAAACAACGGGCTGGCCAAGAAGTTCGCGTCGCGCTTCGTCCCGGGCGAGACTCTCGATGAAGCGCTGGAGGTCGTGCGCTCCCTGAACGACCGCGGGATGACCACGTCCCTCGATCTGCTCGGCGAGAGTGTACGAAACGAGAACGAGGCCCGTGCCGCGGCGCAGGAGTACATCGGGATCCTCGACCGTATCGAGGAGCGGAAGCTCGATGCCAACGTATCCGTCAAGCTCACGCAGATGGGGCTCGACATCTCCGAGGACCTCTGCGCCGAGCTGATGCACGACATCCTCGGCCGTGCGCGCGACTACCAGACCTTCGTGCGGCTCGACATGGAGTCGAGCGACTACACGGACCGAACGCTCCGCATGTTCGAGGACCGGCTCTACCCCAACTATCCCGAGAACGTCGGCATAGTGCTGCAGAGCTACCTCTACCGCACGCAGGCCGACGTCGACCGTGCGGTGGAGCTGCACTGCCGCGTGCGGCTCTGCAAGGGAGCGTACAAGGAAGCGCCCGCCGTGGCCTACCCCGAGAAGCGCGACGTGGATGCCAACTACGTGCGCTGCCTCCACAAGCTGCTTCTGGAAGGGAACTATCCCGGCATCGCGACCCATGACCCCGCCATGCTCGCCGAGGCCAAGCGCTTCGTAGCCGACCAGAAGATCGAACGCTCCCGCTTCGAGTTCCAGATGCTCTACGGGATCCGCCGTGACCTCCAGGAGCAGCTCGTGCGCGATGGCTACAACCTGCGCGTCTACGTTCCCTTCGGCACGCAGTGGTATCCCTACCTCATGCGCCGCCTCGCCGAGCGTCCCGCCAACGTGGCCTTCATCGCGGGAAGCGTACTGAAGGAGATGGTGGGGAAGTGAGAGCAGCGGCAGGAAGCAGGAAGCAGGAAGCAGCCAACTGCCCACGGTTGGAGGTCGTTCCCGCCAGGAGTCGCCGCTGCCTGCTTCCTGCTTCCTGCCGGCTCCCGTAGCCCCCGTGTTCATCCCACCCGACCATTCCAGGGGCGACGAGGGCACCATCGGCGGCTACGCGGCGGTGCACGCACGGCCGGCCGCGTTCGAGGGGAGCGACGGGGTGGCGTACAGCGTGGAGATCGAGACCGATGAGACGGACGATCCGGAGGCGCCCTGGGGGGCGTTCCTCCTGTTCGTGAAGTGGTCGACGGGCGAGCCGCGCGTGAGCGGACATCTCGAGAGCGACTTCCTCGCGCACGGTTCGAGCGAGTCCGAGGTGCGGGAGCTGGTCGGGGACTTGCCACTCGCGCGGGTGCGCGAGATACTCGAAACGCTGATACGCGCCCACGCCCCCGCACCGGAGCGGCCGTGGTGGGAGGTGATGCGCGACGAGGACGATGACCGCGGCGAGTAGCGCGCGCACCGTCGCCAGGGGATGCGAGTGACCGGAACCGCGCGGGAAGAAGACGTATGCGACTGAAGGCGGCCGTTCTGAGTGGTGCGGGCGGCGTCTGGCGCACGCTCGACGAGCACGGCGTCATGCGGGAGGTCTCCATGCGCGGCCGGCTCAAGATGCGCGGGAAAGGAGGGGAAGGGGGCGGAGGGGAAGGAAGGGCGGATGAGAGGGAAGCGCTCAAGCTGGCCGTGGGCGACGAGGTGATCATCGCGCTCGCCGAGCGCGGCGATGCCTGGGCGATCGAGGAGATTCTGCCGCGCCGCTCGCGCCTCGCGCGCCGCTCGCCCGGTACGGTGTATCGGGAGCGGGTTGTGGTGGCCAACGTCGATCAGGTGCTGGTGGTCTTCGCCGCGGCGCAGCCCGAGCCACACCCGCGGATGCTCGATCGCTTTCTGGTGATCGCCGCGGCCAACGACATACCGGCGCGTGTGGCCATCAACAAGATCGATCTCGCGTCGGAAGCGGCGGTTCGGGCGCGCTTCGCCGTGTACGAGCGCGCGGGCTATCCGCTGCACCTCACCAGCACGGTCACCCGCGCGGGGCTCGACGAGCTCGCCGCCGCCCTGCACGCGCGCTCCACGGCGATCTCGGGTCCATCCGGCGTCGGGAAGTCATCGCTCCTCAACGCCATCTACCCGGGCTTCGACCTGCGTGTGGGCGAGATCAGCCGTTCCGTCAACAAGGGGCGGCATACCACGGTGGGCGCCGCGATGCTCCCGCTCCCCGCTCCGGATGGAGGGTTCGTGGTGGATACGCCGGGGCTTCGCGAAGTCGGGATCTGGGAGCTCGACCCGCGCGAGCTCGACGAATGCTTCATCGAGTTTCGAACGTACATCGAGCGCTGCCGCTTCGCCGACTGCCTGCATCGCGCGGAGCCGGAGTGCGCCGTACGCGAGGCGGTGTCGATGAACTTGGTGAGCGGCGACCGCTACGACAGCTACCTGCGACTGCTCGAGGAGCTCGAGAGGAGCGCGCGAGCGTGGTGAGCAGTGAAGGGGTGAACCGCGGGCCGGGCGAGGGCGGCGGCGCGCCGGATCGCGCGGCCGCGCACCGCCACTCGCCCATCCCCGGTCTCCCGCCGATCCAGGACGCCATCATCAGCCGGCTGAGCGCTCCATGGGCGCGTATCGTCACCCTGATTTCGCGCAGCGACTGGGACGAAGGCGCGCTCCTCATGGTCTTCGGCCTCATCATAGGGATCGCCGGCGGGCTCGGAGTAGTGGGCTTCTACCACCTCATAGATCTGGCCTACGAATTCTTCATCGTGTGGATGGGCAACCGGGTAGGCGTCACGGCGCACGTGGCGTATCGGCCCTTTCTCACGGCGCTCGGACTGTGGGTGGCGTGGGCGATGGTGCGGCGCATCCCCGACGGACAGAACGTCGCCTCGCTCAAGCTCGCGGTAGCGAAGCGCGGGGGGATAGTGCACCTGCGGCCCTCCAGCATCCGCACGGTGGCTTCCGCCGTGACGCTCGGCTCCGGCGGCTCCGCCGGCAGCGAAGGCCCGACGGCGGTGATCGGCTCCGCGATCGGGTCCGCCATCGGCCGTGCGCTGCGATTCCAGCCGCGGCGACTCAAGGTGCTCGCCGGCTGCGGCGCCGCCGCCGGGATCTCCGCTGCGTTCAACGCCCCGTTCGCCGGCGCGTTCTTCGCGCTCGAGGAGGTGCTCGGCACGTTCTCGATCGGCGCGTTCAGCCCTGTGGTGGTCGCGAGCGTGGCGGGAGCGCTCACGGTGCGGCCCTTCCTGGGCTCGCATCCGGCGTTCCAGATCCCCGAGTACGGCGAGATCCGGCCGCTCGCGATCCTCCTGCTGTACCCGCTGCTGGGAATCGCGTGCGGCCTCTGGGGAGCGTTCTACACGCGGACTTTCTTCTCCACCGCCGATTACTTCAAGCGCGCGCCGGGACCCGAGTGGCTTCGGCCCGTGGTGGGCGGACTCGCGGTGGGGCTCATAGTCTACTTCTCGCGCGGCCTGCTCGTGGGGAACGGGCATCTGGCCATCCCCTCGAAAGTGTTCGGCGGAATCGCCTGGTACTTTCTGCTCGCGCTCACGCTCGCGAAGACCATAGCTACCAACCTCACGCTCGGATCCGGCGGATCGGGCGGCGTGTTCACGCCTACGCTGTTCATAGGCGCCGCCCTCGGCGGCTCCATGGGGCGGCTCGCGGATACGCTGCTCCCCAGTTTCGGACTGCATCCAACTGCGTGGGGACTGGTGGGGATGGCGGGGCTCGTGGCGGCGGCGAATCGCGCGCCCATCACGGCCATCTTCATGGTATTCGAGATGACCGACGACTACGGGCTCGTGCCGCCGCTCATGCTGGTGTCGGTGATCGCGTACGCCACGGCGCGGCGCTTCGCGCCGTACGGGCTGTACGACGGCTGGCTCGAGCGGCGCGGCGAGCATCTGGCGCACGGCGCGGACCGCGCGCTCATGCACCGCATCCAGGCGAGCGAGGCGCTGGAGTCCGATCCGGTCACCGTTCCCGCGGGCGCCACGCTGGCCGACATCGTCGCGGCCGCCGGGCAGACGCGCCACCCCACGCTGGCGGTGGTGGACGACGATCGCATGCTCCTGGGCGTCATCACCTACGCCGAACTGCGCGAAGCGATGCTCGACCGCGGCGAGCTGGCGCCGCTGCTCATGGCTGCCGACATCGCCGAGCCAACCGAAGTGGTGCTGCCCACGGAATCGCTGCGTGACGCGCTGCGCAAGATGAACACGCGCGCTCTGGATGTGATTCCCGTGGTGGAGAGCGAGACCACTCCCAGGCTGGTGGGGATACTGAGCCGCGCCGACGTGCTGAGCGCGTACGAGCGGGAGCTGATGCAGGAGGTCTGAACGCGTTCTGAGCGGGGGCGGCCCGGCTCAGAACGCGTTCAGCAGCGCTCTCGACACGCTGCTCGTATCGCCCACGTATGCGAAGCGCACACCGTGCATGTATTTCCTGGCGGCGTTGCGCACGTCGAGCGGGGTCACGCGGCGAAGCTCGTCGGCGAAGCCATCCGCGGCGCGCCAGTCGCCGCGGTAGAGCTGGGCGCGCGCGAGGAAGTCCGCCTGGGCCGCGTTGGTTTCGGTGTTCAGGAAGTACTCGGTGATGAACTGCGAGATGATCACATCGAGGTTGTCCGCGTCCACGAGCCCGTTCTGGAGATCGGAGATCTCCCGGCGCATCAGCACGAGCACGGTATCCGGCGAAGTGGTGGTGACGTAGAGGCCGCCGGCGGCCACCGCGCGCTCCACGAACGGCGCGTCTACCGCGTACGTGAGGTTTCGTCTCGAGCGGATCTCGGCGAACATCCTCCCGGTGAGCACCGCGGTGGCCACGCGCAGCGCCTGGTAGTCCGGGTTCGTGGCAGCCGGACCCGAGTAGTAGCCCTGTATGTAGTTGGTGGGGAGCGCGCGTTCCACCAGTACCGAGGCGCCCGGACGCGGTCCCACTCCCTCGGGTGGAGTCCACCGGTAGTCGCCCTTCGGGAGCTTGCCGATGGTGCCGCGCACCAGCTTCTCCACCTGCGCCCTCTCCACGTTGCCCACAACTACCAGCAGCATGCGCGAAGTGACGAGCCGAGTATCGCGGAAGCGGCGCAGCTCCGCGGCCGTGATGGCCTCTATGGAGCTCTCCGTTCCCGCGGGCGAGAGCGCATAGTGGCTCGGCGAGAACGCGATGCTGTCGGCCAGATACTGGACGAGGTTGTCGGGCGAGTCGTCGCGCTGGCGTACGGCGCTCAGAACCTGTGCGCGGACGAGCTCCACGGCGCTGGAATCGAGCGTCGGTTCCACGAGGCGGTCGGCGAGGATGGCCCAGGTGCTGTCGAATGTGGAGCGCACTCCGCGGAAGCCGAACATGGTCCAGTCGTCGCGCGGTTCCACCACGATCGTGCTCCCCAGCTCCGCGGTCTCGAGTCGCAGCGCGTCGCGCGAGTAGCGCTTCGTGCCGAACTCCGAGACCCAGAGCATCATCGGCTCGATCCCCGCGTTGGAGTCGGACACCTGCCGGGTTCCGCCGAGGAGGTACAGGTTGGCGGCAACCACATCGTTCGCCGTATTGCGGCGTAGTATGACGTGCACGCCCGACACGTCGAAGCTCGACGTCATGGTGTCGACACCCGGGCGCGCCGCTGGTGCCACGAGCGCGGCGGGCACGGCGGTCCCGCGCGAAGCGTCTGCCGCCGCGTGCGCCGCGCCGGCCGGCATCGTCGTCCAGCCCGGCAGCGCGAGCGCCCCGAAGATGGACGCCACGATGATCGTGGAGCGGCGCATCAGCGGTCGCCCCCTGCCGAGGATGTGCTCGCCTTCGGGTGGCGGAGGTCGTCCAGCGTGAGGCGTATGGCCTGCCGGTCGCGCGGCGAGATCAGCACGCCTGTCACCCGAGGCTTGCCCACGATGTACTTGCTCACGTACGCGCGCAGTTGATCGGGCGTCTGGCCAGCCATGTTGTCCACGTATCCCATGTAGTAGTCCAGTCCGGCCACGCTCCACCAGAACCCCAATTCGTGCGCGAAGCCCGACGCGCGCTCGAGACCGAGCGCGGTACCCACCGCCCTCTGCTGCTTCTGCAGCGCCATCTCGGCGGCCGTGAAGTAGCCGGGGTCGTCGAACTTCTCTATCTCGGCGTCGAGCGCGGCCAGCGCCTCGCGGAGCTTGCCGGGCGTGGTCTCGCCGCTTATGGTGATCGGGCCGGTGTGGTCGAGCGTGTAGTAGTTGACCAGGACGGAGTGCCAGAGGCCGCTGTCGACCAGCCGCTTCTGGAACGTGGATCCCTCCTGGTTCATCACGTCGGAGAAGACGTCGGCCGCGTAGGTGGCCTCCGGGTCCTTCCCCACGCTGGGGCCGAGCCACTGCTCCATCACGAGCACCGTGCTCACCGGTTGCTCCACTATCACGGCGTCGTCGGCGGGGAGTGGAGCCACGTCGGGGATCGGCTGTGCCGCGAAGGGATCTGCCCCCTTCGGCATGCGGAAGATCTCGCGCGCGAGCTCGAACACTCTCTCCGGCTGGACGTCGCCCGCGACTATGAGCGCCGCGTTGTTCGGCACGTAGTAGTGCTTCTGGATCTCGCGCATCTTCTCCGGCGTCACCGTGCGGATGACATCACGGTTGCCGATGGTGTTCTTCCTACTGTACGCAGAGCGCCAGAGCCGGCGGTTCATCTCGTCCTGGAATCGGAAGAACGGGCTCGATTCCTGGCGGTCGTACTCGCCGAGCACCACTTCCTTTTCCCGCGCGAGCTCGTCGGGTCGGAAGAGCGGCGCACGGAAGGCCGATTCGAGGAGGCGCATCCCCGCCTCCAGGCTGTCGGCCGGGAGGGTGAGGTAGTAGTTCACCACCTCTTCGCGCGTGCTCCCGTTGAACACGGCTCCGAGCTCCGCGGCGTGCTGCGTGAAGGCGTCGGGCTGCGGGTATGCCGAGTCACTCTTGAAGAACATGTGCTCGTACATGTGCGCCAGCCCTTCGTACTCGGCGGTCTGGGTGAAGGCGCCGTTCTTGACGTCTATCTCGACCGTGGCGAGCGGGACGCCATGGTTTTCCACCACTATCACCTCGAGGCCGTTGGGGAGCAGCTCCCGATGGATCACCTTCTCCAACGTGCTGCGCACGCGGGCTGCAGTGGCGGGGAGGACGCTCTCGCCGGCATCGGCCTGACGCTTCGGCACGGTCGACTTCGCGCTCTGTTGAGCTGGCGCGACTCCGACAACGGCGAGGAGCGCCAGCGCGGGCAGAGCGAGGTTCCGGGTGCAGAAGAGGTTGGACATCCCTGAAGTATAGCCTTCCGGCATCGCGATAGGCACGCGCAAGCGCCCTTGCGAGGCGTGCCGTACTTCCCGAGTTTGGAAGGAGGCGTTCCGGCCATCTGACGGGCGTTCCGCCTTCCTCGCAAATGGGAGCCGAGACATGCGTGCGTCGAGCTTAGCGGCAGTCGCCGTCCTGCTTTCCGGCTGTCTCCCATCGCACCTCTGGCAACGGGAGAGGCACCGCGATCCGGCCATGGACAGAAAGGTGGTCGTCTCGAAGGAGAAGCCGATTTCTCTCATCGCGGCCGACGGAAGCCGCTGCCTGGTGACGGAGGGGAAGTACAGCGGCACCGCCCTCGGCGATCACGTGTGGTGCATGTGGAGCGCGGCGAACGGGCAGCGGACCGCTTATTCGTGGGGACCCCGGGACGAACCGCCGGGGGAGCGGCGGGACCCCGGATCGGGGGGTGGAGGCGGCGCGTCCCGGCCGTAGGAACGCGGCGAACGAGCGGAGGGAGCCGGCACCCGCGCTGGTACACCAG
>CAZTTY010000017.1:0-60988 GCA_964616815.1 uncultured Gemmatimonadaceae bacterium
TTTCCTGTTTCCTGTTTCCTGTTTCCTGTTTCCTGTTTCCTGTTTCCTGTTTCCTCTCCCCCCGTCAGCCCTCTCCCTCGAGATACGTGTAACCCTCCAGCCCGGCGACGTAGTCGGCGATGAAGGCGTTGGCTTCCTGGCGGGTGAGGCCACGGGCGGCGCTCACTTTTCGACGGAAGGTCGTGAGCAGGTCGGAAGCGTGAAACTGCACGTACGCGAGTACTTCGGTGACGGTGTCGCCGTGCACCAGATCCGTCACGGCGTAGCCACCATCCTCCAGGCGGATGTGGACGGCGTTGGTATCGCCGAAGAGGTTGTGCAGGTCGCCCAGGATCTCCTGATATGCACCCGTGAGAAAAATGCCGAGTATGTAGCGGTCGCCATTACGCACCGGGTGCAACTCGAGGCTCGGCCGTCCGGCGCGCCCCCCGGTGAAGAAATCGATCTTCCCATCGGAGTCGCAGGTGATGTCCTGCAGCGTACCGCGCCGCACCGGCTCCTCATCCAACCTGTGGATGGGCATGATCGGAAATAGCTGGTCGATCGCCCAACTGTCGGGCAGCGACTGGAAGACGCTGAAATTGCAGAAGTAGCGATCGATGAGCTGGGCCTCGAGGTCTTCGATGATGTCGATGTACTCCTCGCGATCGCGTTGCGCGATACGGGCTACCTCGTTCAAGGTGGCATCGTAGAGCTGCTCGCCCATGGCGCGACCGCGCAGCGAGAGCACGCCGCTGTTGAACAGCGCGTGCATCCGCTCCTTGAGGAAGGTCGCATCGTGGTAGACCTCGCGCACCGACCTGCTGGAAACGGTCCGGTAGCCGGCCTCGAGCTCGTGCAGTATCGCGTGGTCATCGTCGCTCAGCACCGGCAGCTCCAGCTCCTGGTGCGACTCCACATCGATCACGTCCAGCAGGAGCAGCGCGTGGTGCGCGGTGAGCGCGCGGCCGGATTCCGAGATGATGTGCGGCATCGGCAGCTCGAGCTCGCGGCACGCCTCGCCGAGGGTGTAGACGATGTCGTTGGCGTATTCCTGCACCGAGTAGTTCACGCTCGCCGGCGTCGTGGAACCGGAGCCGTCGTAGTCGACTCCCAATCCGCCGCCAACGTCCACGTGCGTCACGTTCACGCCCGCCGCGTGCAGCTCGGCGTAGAAGCGCGCCACCTCCTGCAACCCGCCCTTGATGTAACGGATGTCGGTGATCTGAGAGCCCAGGTGAAAGTGGATCAGCTTGAGAACATCGAGCCGCCCCGCCTCCCGCAGCGAGTCGATCACCGTCACCAGCTCGCTCGCGCTCAGGCCGAACTTGGATTTCTCGCCGCCGCTGTCCGCCCACCGCCCGAAGCCGCCGGAGAAGAGCTTGATCCTCACGCCCGCCGTGGGGACGACGCCCATCTCGTCGGCCACGCGGAGCAGCACATCGAGCTCGCTCACCTGTTCGATGACGATGAATACCTGGTGGCCGAGCTTCTGCCCCATGAGGGCGAGACGCATGAACTCCTCGTCCTTGTAGCCGTTGCACACGATCATGTGCTCGGTGCTCTCGCTCAGAGCCAGCACGGCCTGGAGTTCCGGCTTGCTCCCGCACTCGAGCCCCACCCCGCACGAGGCGCCGAAGTGGACGATCTCCTCCACCACGTGACGCTGCTGATTCACCTTGATCGGGTAGACCAGCGTGTAGTCGCCGTCGTACTCGAACTCGCGCAGCGCGTTCCGGAAGCGCTGGCTTATGGATTCGATTCGCGACCGGAGGATGTCGGAGAACCGGAGGAGCATGGGCAGCTTCACACCCTGCTCGTCGAGGTCCATCGCCAGCTCGAAGAGGTCGAGCTCGCGCTCGGGGTTGGCCTTGTCGGGCCGCACCACGACGTGACCGTGCTCGTTCACGTCGAAGAAGCCGATCCCCCAGCTTTCCACGTTGTAGAGGGCGCGCGAATCCTCCGTGGTCCACGCAACTGCGCTCTGATCCTGCGTCTGTTCAGCGACTCGGGTAGCCATGGTCGCGAATTCTAGATGGTTGCCACCGGTAGCTGAAGAGGCGGGCGACGCGCCGTGCCCGCCTCCCCGCCTCCTCGCCCCCGCCGTAGCCGCACCGCGCTTCCGACGCCTGCCGCGGCTCAGGGAAAGAGCCGAGTCACACGCCAGCCGGTACCGCCTTCGTCGCGCTCGTATACTTCGCGCTCGTGCAGGCGGTGCGCCCGGTTGCGCCAGAACTCGATTCTGAGCGGTACCACGCGAAAGCCGGACCAGTACGGGGGTCTAGGCACGGCGCCCTGGCCGAAACGCTCGCCCATCTCCCGCAGGCGGGCGTCGAACTCGCTCTGATTTGCCAGCGGCCTGCTCTGCTTCGAGGCCCACGCGCCGATCTGGCTCAGCCGCGCGCGTGTGGCGAAGTAGGCGTCGGCTTCCTCGGGAGATACGGGATGGGCGTCGCCTTCGATGCGCACCTGCCGTTCGAGGAGCTGCCAGTGGAAGCAGAGCGCGGCGTGCGGCTGCGCCAACAGCTCCCGGCCCTTGCGACTCTCGTAGTTGGTGTAGAAGACGAATCCGCGCTCGTCCACCGCCTTGAGGAGCACCACCCGCAGCGAGGGCCGTCCGTCGCTGCCGACGGTGGCCAGCATCATCGCGGTCGGTTCGGGGAGTACCGACCTGTCCATGGCCTCGGCTTCCGCGAGGAGCGTGCGGAAGCGCTCCACTGGATCTTCCGCACGCTCCTCCCCGGCCGACAATTCAGCGACCGTCGCCATCGAGTATCCCACCGATCATTCCGAGCACGCTGCCCTCGCCCTGTCGCGACCCTCCCGCACGGGGAGCCGCCGCGATTATGCGATCGGCCAGACGCGAGAAGGGGAGCGTCTGCAGCACCACGCGCCCCGGGCCCGTCAGCGTCGCGAAGAAGAGTCCCTCGCCGCCGAACAGCGCCGTCTTTATACCTGGCACCATCTGGATGTCGTACTGCACCGACTCCTGCATCGCGACGAGACACCCCGTGTCGACCCGCAACCGCTGGCCGGGGCGGAGATCCATGGTATGCAGCGTACCGGAAGCGTGGATGAACGCCAGTCCGTCGCCCACAAGACGCTGCAGTATGAACCCCTCACCGCCGAAGAACCCGGCGCCTATCCGCCGCGAGAAGGCGATGGTGACGTCGATCCCGCGCGCGGCGCAGAGGAAGGAGTCCTTCTGGCAGATCACGGTGCCGCCCCAGTCGTCCAGATCCGTGGCGAGGATCTTTCCCGGGAACGGTGCGGCGAAGGCCACGTCACGGCGCCCCTGCGCCTCGTTCGCGAAGAGCGTGATGAAGAACGAGTCGCCCGTGAGGATGCGCTTGCCGCCCGCGAGGAGCTTGCCGAGCAGGCCGCCTCCCCGACCGGTCATGTCGAGCGTGGTGGCCATATTGATCCCGTCCTCCATATACATCATCGCCCCCGCCTCGGCCACGACGGCCTCGCCGGGATCGAGCGTGATGATCACGGCCTGCAGATCATCGCCTATGAGCTCGTAGTCGACTTCGTCCGCCATCCAGCTCCTCCTCCCTTACGGGGTATGGTTCGAACTCGCGGCGATCGGAGCCGCGTCGGGAAAATAATCGGCGCGTATCACGGCTCGAGCCCGCGACTCTCCAGCTCCTTTCTCGCCTCCTCGTATCCGTCGCGCGCCGCCAGCCGGAACCAGCGGATCGCTTCGGCATCGTCGCGGCGCACGCCTCGACCGTTCGCGTACATGAATCCCACGTTGTACTCGGCCTGCGCGTTACCGTTGTCCGCGGCCAGCCGGAACCACTTGAGCGCTTCCACGTCGTCGCGCGGCACCCCCTTCCCGTTTCCGTAGAGGAAGCCGATGTAGTTCTGCGCCCACGGATCGCCCTGCCCGGCGGCCTTGCGATACCAGGTGAGCGCCTCGCCCATGTCCGCCGACACTCCCTTTCCGGATTCGTACGCCTTCCCGACTTCCACCTGCGACTCGCGATCTCCGAGCAGCGCGGCGCGGCGATACCACGACACCGCCCTGGCGGCGTCGGCCGCCACGCCGCGCCCGTTCTCGTACATCGCGCCGAGCTGAAACGCGGCGTCGCGATTCCCAGATTCGGCGGCGCTGCGCAGCCACTGCGCGGCGCGTGCCGGGTCGCGCTCGACTCCCACGCCTCGGTCGTACATCACACCGAGGTTGCGCTGGGCGGCCGATTTGCCGGCGCGCGCCTCCGTGGCGCAGAGCGTCGCGGCGGTCGACCACGCCTTGGCATCGAAGGCGTCCTGACAGCTCTTCGCCTCGGGAGCCGCGCTGGCGGCGGCGGGCGCGTCGCTCCTTGCCGGGGCGCCCGCCGCCGCGGAGGCCGACCTCCCGGACGCGGCCGACGCCGTACGCGCCGAGCTCGAGCCGGCGTCACCGGCGTCGCTCACGGCCGGAAGCGTGGGCATCCACACCAGCGTCTGACCCGCTTCGAGCGTGAGCCGCTCGGACACGCCGGTGCGACCGGGCGCGCTGACCGCGAGCAGGTATTCCCCGGGTGTCAGCGCCACGGATTCGCGGGTGAGCGGGAGCCCGTCGATCGTGACTTCCGATCCGGAGGGGAGGTCGGCGCCGATCCGGAGGAAGGCGGAGTCGACACGCACCGGCGCGGAATCGGGCACGGTGAGCGCGTCGGCCGACGCGCCGGATACCCCCATCCCACCCGATCCTACCGAACCGAGGAAGGCCTCGGTTCCGTCCGGCTGCGACGCTCGCACCTTCACGAATGCGGCGAGGCCTATCACCACCGTTATAAGCAGCGCGGCGGGGGCGATCCACCAGTGCGCCACGCGCCGGGGCGGCCTCGGAGGAAGGCGATCGTCCGGAAGCGCCAGGTCGTCGGAGGGGAGGAGCACCTCCTGGGGCGCCGCGCGATGCGCCGTGGGCTGCGCTCTCGGCAGCGGCGGCTCGGTCTCCGCCTCGGCCACGGTTTCGGCGCCCTGCGGGGCGGAAACCGGGATCGCCGTGAGAGAGCTCAGCGTGTGCAGGATGCGCGGTGTCCGCCCGCCCGTCGCGTTCGCGGCGGAAAGGGGCGGAGGTGCGAGCGCCACCACGCTCCCCGTGGCGAGCTCGCGCGCGAACACCACATCTCCAACACCTCCGCTCCCCTGCGCACCCGCACGAGGAATGCTGCCGAGGATTCGGAAACCGGGTGGGTCCGCCCGAGCTCCATCGGGCCGACCCGCGGAGACGGCGCGGCCATCGAGCGGATCGAGTGCGGCGAGATCCGCGCCGCACGTGGCGCAGTAGCGGCCCCACCCCACGGAGGCGGCACCACAATCCGGGCATGGCGAATCACCGCCGGGTATGGAAGCGCTCACCTCGCGCAATACCGTGAGCACCCCGCCCTCGGCGGCGTCGACCGGATCGAGACGCAGAACCACCAGGCGAGAGGAGTCGAGCTCGCGAGCGAGATACGCGATCGTACCCTCCACCCCACGTCCCATCTCGCCAAGTATCTCGTACTTTCCGGCGACCGCCGCGAGAACCGCTCGCAATGTGGCATCACCGGTGACATCGCTTCCGGGCACCCTGGAACCCGTCCGGGTGCTGCCGGCCTCTCGCAACATACGCATCTCCAGCGGATGATACGGACTCCCGTCCTACACTATCCCCGGAGCGGCGCGAAGGAAAGTGCGGGTGCGCGGCGATGAAGCTCCGACTACGGCTTCTCGAAATCCGGCGGCTTCACGTCGATGGTCTTGCGCCCGAGCGAGTCGGCTTTGACGCGCGCGTTCTGGCCGATGGCCTCCGTGATGCGATCGACATTGATCGCCGGCAAGGCCGGCGCGTTCGACTCCGCAGCGCCGGCGGTGTCGGTCGCCGCCTGCACCGCGCGCGTGGAGCCGGTGGCGGGCTGGGGAGACGCGGGAACGGGGCGCTCTTCGCCGGGCGAAGCGGCGGTCGTGGGAGGTGCGTCATCGACGGGCGGGGGGTACGCCGCGCTGTCGCTCACGTTCGCCGGGGGATCGTCGGAGTATGCGGCCTCGGGAGGCTTCTGCCTCCGCGGCTGCGCCAGCTCCTCCACCGAAGACGACGCGGGCGGCTCCGGGCGCGCGCTCTCGGAAGGCACGGCGGCAGAACCTGGGTCCAGCGTGGATGCATCCAGCGCCGCGCCGGCAGAGGCGGTTACACGGGTCCGGGAGAGGTAGGCCCAGGCGCCGCCGGCCCCACCGGCGATGACCAGCGTTCCGACCACGACTTTTACGAGCGAGCTTCGACGGCGAGTGGAGCGCGCTGCGTGACGACGTGTGAGCGTCGAGTCGCGACGCGCCTCGCGTCGAGGATCACCGTTGGCGGTTGCGGCCCGCGCGCGCGAGCCGCGCACCGCTCCGGTCACCGCCTCCCCGTCCGGCTTCGCGGCCGGACGCTCCGCCGGCCGGCCCGCTGGCGGAGCATAGGCGGCGGAGAATCTCGGGGTGTTGCGTGCCGTGGGCGGAGTAGTGGCCCGCGTTCCGGACGCGGCGGGTGTCGACCCGCCGGCGCCGCTTCCCGCGGCCGGGGTCTGGCCCGCGGCCGGAAATGGACGGGGTGCGGGGCGGCGGAGCGCCGGCGAGGTGGGCGGCTCGATCCACGGCAGCGACGCTGTCCGCGTGGTTCTGCGCGGCTCCACGCGCCGCGTCGATGGCTCGGTCCCGGCCTCCTTTGGCTCGGTCCCGGCCTCCTTTCGCGGCGGATCCGCGGCGGGGCCCGGGGCCTCGCCGGCCGTCTCCGGCGGCCGTGTGCGCACGCCGGATGCGCCGCGGATCTGCGCGACTCTCCTGCGCAGCCCCTGTTCCTCTTCGAGCATGCCGCGCGCGGCCAGGACGTCGGCGAGCGTGTCGAGACTCATCGCTACCGCAGGATCGTCGGGCTTGTGGATCCCCTCGCGGATGAGTAGCGCACGCCTGGACAACTGCTCGGCGTCCTCGTACTGCCGCTCGGCGAGGCGTACCTTGGCCAGGCTGGTGAGGATTACCGCCACCTCGGGATGGTGCGCGCCCAGCGCTTCCTGCTTGAGCGAGAGGAGCCGCATGAGCAGCGGCGCCGCGGCCAGGTAGTCGTTGCGGTGAAAGTAGAGGCGGGCGAGGCTGTTGAGCGTAGCGGCGACGTCGGCGTGCTTTTCGCCGAGGGTGCGCTCGCGGATGGCGAGGGCGCGCTTGAAGAGCGCCTCCGCCTGCTGGTAGTCGCGCTGGAGGTACTTGATCTGAGCCAGCCCCGCGAGACTCGCGGCCAGGCGAGCGTCGTCGCTGCCGAGCGAGTTCGCTTCGCGGATCGCCGCGATGAACTCCTGCTCCGCGGCGGCGTGGTCCCCCTGTCGAAAGGCCCGCCGGCCAGCTTCGTTGTGGCTTTCCCAGCGTGTCTCAGCAGTGTCGGTCATGCACGCGTCCTCCCAACGAATGGACGCGGGGAGGGGCGCGGTTGTAACCGCTCCCCGTGCGGCCGCACGGGCCGGGTAGCGGCGGGACGTGAGGAGCGCGCCGGACGGCCTTCGGGTGACGCATCGGAGCAACGATCCAACTAGTTGGTATACTTCAACTAATCTGGCGTCTGATAAAGTAGCATATCAGCATCGGATCGCGCTGGGGAAGGCCGGCTATCCGTCACGGACCGAGTCCGTCCCCTGCACCGCTCCGCGTCACGCCGTCTTTTCACCGCGCGCATCGCGATAGAGAATCCGGGCGTACACCAGGTGCGCCAGGATGATGGCCAGGAGGAGCATGCCCACCGAGATCCACGAGACCACCGCCTGGGTGGTGTCTATCCCGGTCCCCTTGGGGAAGCTGAGCCACACGAAGAAGGCGAAGAATACCGCCAGCGCAAAACAGACCAGCACGGCCCCCGCGGCCGCCGACTTCTCGAGTTTTTCCTTGTTCACGACGGGCATCCATTCCTCCAGGAGTTCATGAGTCCACATTCGCATCGTAAGGGCTGCACGACCCGTGCGCGCGGTCGAGCCCGCGGCCGCGGCTACGGCGTGTAGCCTATCGCCAGGTATCCTCGCGTCTCGTGCTCGAGCGGCTCGCTGAGCGAATAGCCGACTCCACAGGTGAAGGTCGTGTTGGGAAAGCCCATGGCCCAGATTCCTTCGAGATCGTACGACCACTCGAGCCCCACTACGCTGTGCCAGTCGGCGAGCCGCGTGCCCACGCTCGCGCTCCAGAAATACGGCCGGAGCCCTTCGCCCGGAAGCCCGATCCTGTAGTAAGCCGCCCGCTTGCCGAGCGCCACGCCTGCGGGGAGTGCGGGCATCGCCACCCGCTGCGCCAGGAGCGCCGCGTCGAACAGCGGTGGCGAGGTCCCGCCGAGGGAAAAGAGCTCGGTGGCCGGCGCGCCGCCGTTCACGGCCCCGAACATCGCGTCGGCCCGGACGCCGAGCTTTCCATAGCTGACCACCGCACCGCCGCTGACCACAGCGCGCGCCCACTCCACCCCCGCCGTGCTCCCGCCTTCGCCGAGCACTCCGAGACGCGGCGCGATACTCCACTCGCCCGGTGTGAAGATCAGCGCTCCGCGATACGAGGCGAAGCCGAGCACGCGTCCCCGCCACTCACTTCCACCGCTCGTCATCCGGCCGGCCGATGCGCCCGCTCGAAAACGATGGACGTTGGTGAGATAGTCGCGCCTCAGTTCGAGACTCGCGGCGCCGCCCCAGTAATCGATGTCGAGCGAGCGTGGCGCCGCGAGGCCTCCGTGCTGCCGCGACGCGTGATCCTCGGTATAGAACGCGGATGCCGCTATCTCCGGCAGCGTGCCGCGCCACGCGGCTCCGAGCGAGGCACCGCGCCAGGTTCCACGATCGCCGAAGCGCCCGCGGGCGAGCCAGGTGAGGCGGCCTACCGGGTCGGTGCCGGCGAGCGTGAGGCCGAAGCTCTTCCCCTCCGCGGTCCACGCGGCGACGGGAAGCAGGCGATGCGCGCGCGGCCCGAGGCCGTAGGCCCGGGGCGCTTCCGTGACTTCGGCGGCGAAGGAGTCCGCGCTCACCGGCGGGATGCGTACCGCCGGTTCCAGCGACGGAGCGACGTCGAGCAGCCTCCGCGGCTCCGATCGCACCACGTTCAGCGGGACGGCAGCCAGGTCGAGGCCGCTCGCGTGCAGGCGCAGGAAGTACACCGAACGATGCACGCGATCCACATCCGGAGCGAGGGCGGCGCCGGTGGTGAGGGTTAGCGTGCGCGTGGCTCGCGTGCCCACGCTCAGCAGCTCCACGTTCGGAATCCCGGTAGCGTCGGAGGTCACGGCGAGGGCGGTGTCCCCCGGGAGGAAAGAGGGATCGTAGCGGTTCGCGCCGTCGTCCGGATCCACGAACCGGAGCGACGCTTCCGCGTGCTGGTCGGCGTCGAGCAGGGCGATCCGCCAGCGTCCCTCCCGTTGAACGGCCACTGCCACGGTACGTCCGTCGCCGGAGTAGCGCGGGCGGTCGTACACCACGGTCGGCGAGCCGCGCGCCAGTACGTCCATGGCGCCGGTGCGCAGGTCGACACGCACCAGGTCACAAATTCCATCCTCGCAGCGATCGCCCACGGCGAAGCGGCCGTCGGGCGATGGGTCGGCATGGCGCAGCCCCGCCCCGTGCGTGATGCGACGCACCGTGCCGCTCCGAAAATTCCAGACGAACAGATCGGGACGCGTCGCGCCGCCGCCGCTGCCCACGGCACGAACGAGAAGGAGCTCATCGCCATCGGGAAGAAAGCGAGGCGCTTCGTACGGAACCCCGCCGCTCGGATGGAGCACCGCGACGGCCTCCTTGGGACGCGGCCGCCACTGCACCGCCGGCACATCTTCCGGGTCGAGGCGCAGCATTCGCTCCCGCGCGCGCACGGCCGCGGAGTCCACGGGCTCGTCCGCGGTCTTCCACACTACCACTCGAGAGGGCCTGTCCCTGGCACGCACCACGATGGCGATAAGCTCCCCGTCGGGCGACAGCGCCGGCGCGCCGGTATTCCAGCTCAGCGCCTGCACGGTGCGTCCCGCACCTGAATCGGGCGCCAGCGCGAGCGCGCTGTCGATCGCCGCCTCCGCACGCAGCGCCTTGCCGGTGAGCTCGGCGGTGAACCTGCCGTACAGGTCGGCCGGGGATCCCGCGAACACTCCGGCGAAGGCGTCGTCGAAGTCGCGGTTCTGCCGCGCGCTCATCCGGCGCCAGAGGTGGACGAGACTCGAATCGCCGCCGCGCGCCACGAGCCACTCCAGGTACGCCGACCCCACGAGATAGGCCATGGACGAGCCGTAGAAGCGGCGGTCGCCGTCGAGCTGGCCGTATGTCGGAAGCTTCCCCTCGAGCGCCCACTGCCGGAGAATCGCCGCGCGCCATGCGCCATGCGGCCGGCCGGAGCCGGTGAGCCGCCCCTCGACCAGCGTCGCATATCCCTCGTTCACCCATCGCGGCGATTTCAGCGCGAGCGGACCGAAGCGAACGGGCGAAATTCGCGCCAGGAAACCACGGAAGGGGTTGCGCGTTGGTCTGGTGAGGTGCGCTATGTGCGCGTACTCGTGCACCGAGAGTATCTCCGCCCAGCCGCGGCTGTCGGCGATCCCCGAGCGAGGCCCGGGAGGAGTGGGCCAGAGGAAAATCACGGGCTCTCGCATCAGCGGGATCGCGAAACCGTTCGACTCGTTTCCGGGATCCTCCACCACAACGGTGATCCGGGCCTCGGGTGCGCTGCCCACAGCTCGCGACACGGCGTCGTGGATGGACTCGATCCGGCTGGCCATGTCGAGCGTCCACTCCTCGGCCGCGGTGGGAAAGTGGATGTCGAAGTGCCGTGTGCGAACGGTTCGCCAGTCGAGCTGCGGGATGGTCATCTGCTGTGCCGACGCACGTGTGGCGAGCATCGTGAGAAGGAGAGCCAGCGCTGGCAGGAAGCGAGACATCCGCCAATGGTGAGGCGTGGAGGAAGGGTGCCACGCGGCGCGTGGCGGCACGACTGATAATGTGGGATGGCCGCGTATCGAACAACACACCCTATTCTCCTCGGGCGTATTTGGAAGCATTATCCCGTTCGGATCAACCATGGGGGAACCGTGATCGATGAAGACAAGTTGACATCGGTGCTGCGTGCAGTGCCGAACAGCGCATGCCCGATGCCGGGGCTCGCCACCGCGGGCCAGCCATCCGGCCTCGCCTGGCGGCCGCTTGCCGAAGCCGGATATCGCACGGTGGTGGATCTGCGTGGACCGGAGGAGCCACGCGGACACGACGAGCCGCAGGAGGTGCGCGCGGCCGGACTGGAGTACGTAGCCATTCCCGTGCAGCAGCAGACGCTCGGAGATGCGGAGTTCGACGCCTTCCGCGAGGTGATGCGCGATCCGGCCCGCAGGCCGGTGCTGGTACACTGCGCCACGTCCAACCGGGTGGGGGCTCTGCTCCTCCCCTACTTCGCGCTGGACGAAAAGATGTCGCTGAACGATGCCACGCTGCTGGCGCAGCGGGCGGGGCTGCGCAGCGCCGAGCTGCACGGGCTGGCGGCGGAGTACGCGCGCCGGCACGGCGCGAAGTGAGAGAGTCACCCAGGCAACCATACACACGAACCCGGGGCCGATGTTCATTCGACGTTTCTATTACGAGCCGTTGGCGCAGGCGAGTTACATGATAGGCTGTCACGCCGCCGGCGCGGCTGTGGTGGTGGATGCGAATCGCGACACGGCACAGTACCACGCGGCCGCCCGCTCGGAGAACGTGCGCATAACGCACGTGACCGAAACGCACATCCACGCGGACTACCTCTCCGGCAGCCGTCAACTGGCGCACGAGACGGGCGCACAGCTCCTCCTCTCCGCCGAAGGCGGCGAGTCGTGGCAGTACGCGTTCGCGGCGGCCGACGGCGCTACCCTCCTGCGCGATGGCGACGACTTTCGGGCGGGAGCGGTGCAGATCGAGGCCATCCGTACGCCTGGCCACACGCCCGAGCATCTCACCTTTCTGGTCACCGACCTGGCGGCGGGAGAGGCGGCGGTGGGCGCGCTCACGGGGGACTTCATATTCGTGGGCGACGTGGGGCGCCCGGATCTCCTCGAGCGAGCTGCGCGCGTGAGCGGCACGATGGAATGCAGTGCGCGCGATCTCTTTCGTTCGCTGCGCCGCTTCGCGCGGCAGCCCGATCACCTTCAGATCTGGCCGGGACACGGCGCCGGCAGCGCCTGCGGCAGGGCACTCGGCGCCATGCCGCAGAGCACCCTCGGCTACGAGAAGCTCGTGAACTGGGCCTTCGCCATCGAGAACGAAGACGAGTTCGTAAAGGAAGTGCTCTCCGGACAGCCGTCGCCGCCGAGCTACTTCGCTACCATGAAGCGCCTCAACCGCGAGGGGCCCGCGCTGCTCGCCGGCGCTCCGTCGCCGCGCGAGTTGCAGCCTTCCGAGCTCGAGCGGGTGGTCGCGGAGCGCGGCGTGCTGGTGGATGTGCGGCCGGCCGACGACTTTCGCGCCGGACACGTGCCCGGTGCGATCGGCATACCGCTCGGGCGATCGTTCACAGGATGGGCCGGCTGGCTGCTCCCGTACGAAAAGGAGCTGCAGCTCGTGGTTGGCGATACGGACGACGACGCCCGCGCGAGCGCCGAGCGCGCGACGCTGGACCTCGCGCACATCGGCCTCGACGATGTGAGCGGGTACTTCACCGCGGAAGCGCTGGCGGAGTGGCGCCGGGCGCACGGCGCGCTCGAGAGCGTGGCCGACATAGACCCCCATACGCTGCGCGAGAGGCTGCAGAGTGGCGAAGTGCAGCTCATCGACGTCCGGGCGCGGTCCGAGTGGGAGACCGGCCACATCGCCGGCGCGCTCAACATCCCGCTCGGCGAGCTGGCCGCCGCCGCAGGCTCGCTCGACGACTCGCGGCCCGTCGCGCTGCAGTGCGCGAGCGGATCCCGCTCGAGCATCGCCAGCGGAGTTCTGCTGGCGCACGGCGTGCACGACGTGCTCAACCTCGCCGGCGGGATCGATGCATGGCGTGCCTCCGGCCTCCCGCTCGCCGACCTCGAGTAGGGCGCGGTCGTGCCGTAGTCGGCGCCAGGTCCGACGCACCGGCGCGCCCCGCGCATCGACCCTTCACTTCCCTCCCGCTCCTCGCTTCTTCCTCCCCGGCTCGCTAACAATGCGCTCGATCGTATTTCTTCTCCTTCTGGTGGCCGCGCCGCTTCGCGCACAGCGCGCCGACAGCGCTTCCTCGTACATCCTGGTTCCCGAGAGGGTGTTCGACGGTATCTCTCCGAAGGCTCACGCCGGATGGGTAGTGCTCGTGCGGGGCGACCGAATCGTCGCCGCGGGACCCGCTGCCGATGTGGCCGCGCCCGCCGGCACCGAGCGGATCGAGCTGCCGGGCGCCACTCTCCTGCCCGGACTCATCGACGCGCACTCGCACATGTTCCTGCACCCGTACGACGAGGCGTCGTGGAACGATCAGGTGCTGAAGGAGCCGCTCGCGCTGCGCGTGGCGCGCGCCACGAACCATGCGCGCGCGACTCTCATGGCGGGCTTCACCACCGTGCGCGACCTCGGCACCGAGGGGGCCGGCTACGCCGACGTGGGGCTCGAGCAGGCGATCGAGGAGGGGATCATTCCCGGGCCGAGAATGCGGGTCGCGACACGCGCGATCGTAGCCACCGGCAGCTACGGCCCTCGCGGGTTCGATCCTCGCTGGACAGTCCCGCAGGGGGCGGAGGAGGCCGACGGAGTCGATGACCTCACCCGGGTCGTCCGCGACCAGATCGGGCACGGCGCCGAGTGGGTCAAGGTTTACGGCGACTATCGTTGGGGGCCCGATGGAGAGGCGGAGCCCACTTTTTCACTGGACGAGATGCGCCTGATCGTTCATACGGCGCACAGCAGCGGACGCCCCGTGGCGGTGCACACCGCAACGCCGGAAGGGATGCGGCGCGCCATACTCGCGGGAGTCGAAACCATCGAGCACGGCGATGGCGGCACGCCGGAGATCTTCCGCATGATGGCGGACAGCGGCGTGGCGCTCTGCCCCACCCTCGAAGCCGGCGAGGCGATCTCTCGCTATGCCGGGTGGCGCAAGGGGGTGGATTCCGAGCCGGCGCGGGTCCGCGGCAAGAAGGCGAGCTTCCGGGCCGCGCTGGAGGCGGGCGTGACCATCTGCAACGGAAGCGATGTGGGCGTGTTCACGCACGGCGAGAACGCGCGGGAGATCGAGCTGCTGGTCGAGTACGGCATGCAGCCCGCCGCCGCGCTCATCGCCGCCACCTCCACGAACGCGAAGCTCCTCCGCATGGATGACAGGATAGGCGCCGTACGGCCAGGTTTGCTGGCTGACCTCATCGCCGTTCAGGGCGACCCCGTGTCCGACATCCGGGCGCTGCGGAACGTTCGCTTCGTGATGAAGGGCGGGAAGGTCTATCGCGCGCCCTAGTTCCGGCCCGGCTCGACCTCGATGCCGAACGTGAAAACCTGTTCGGTGATCTGTTCGATCTTCCTGCCTTGAAGCTCCGCCGGCTGGTACTCCAGCCTGGGAAGGATGAGCTCCACCTCGTGCGAGAACTGTTTGTTGGTGGCCTGCAGGATGGTCAGTGTGTTGGGTTTGACGTGTCCGTCCACTCCCACCGTGAAGCGCGCCCGCACGATTCCCTGCATCCCGTGCTCGCGCATCTCGCGAGGATAGTCGGGTCGTGGGTTGCCGCGCTTCGGCCACGCGGGGCAGCTCGTTCGCGTCGCGAAGTAGGTCGCGCTCTCGCCCGCGCGCCGGCCGAAGGAAAGCTCGAGCACCAGCGAATCGGCGGCGACTTCCTTCGGAAACGGAATGAACGCACCGGCGCGCCCTGTCTCCTGGATGGCGCGCTTCGCTTCGCGGTCGAAGTAGTCGTTCCGCGACGACTCGACGAGCGTCGGCCCGGAGATGCTTCCGTCGGCGCGCGCCACCAGTCGCTGGACGCTGTACCGCGGCCGCTTCACTTCGGGGACATTGAAGAAGAAAAAGACTTCCTGCGCGACGCGCTTGCGGTAATCGCCATCGAGCTTCGTGGAGGCGGCACCGGCCGGCGCCACGTCGACCATCTCGACCCTGGCCTTGTCGCATTGGCGGGCGCGCGGAGTGGCCACGGTCCTGCCGGTGGGGCTCACGACGCTCTCCTGCGCCGGGAGCGCCGCGCCGAGGAGTACTAGAGTCACGACCGCTGGCAGCGTCGATCTCATGGCAACGAGTCCTGTTTCGGGTACGCGCGGGCATGCTGGCGGCGCGCCACGACCGGGCGGCGCCGCGGCCGTATCACCGCGGAGCGGCCGGCGGGCGCTACGTGGCGCTTCGCAATCATGGCGAAAGCCCTGGTATATCCGCAATGGTGCCAGCGCGCTCACCGGGGCGGACCGGCACGCTACCATGCCCATGGCCGCCACTCGGCGGAGTTGCACCGCGCTCCGTTCGCTCGTCGGCGAATGGGGAGTCGAGTATTGCGGAGCCCGGCAGCGTGTCCGGGGTAAGAGTGGGCAGACAGCCTCGACCAATGGAGCCGCGCCATGCTGCAGATCGTGCCCACGCTGTGCGTGGCCCTTTCGATGACGTGCCCGACAGGGCCGCTTCCCGCGATCGCGGGGAGCGCGCCGACCGATTCGTACGTCACCGCGGCACGACTCGCTTCCATAGACCACGTAGCGCGGCTCGGACTCGACGCATCCGGCTTCGCCGGCATGGCCGTTGTAGTGGGACGTGCCGATACGGTGCTATGGCGGCGCGGCTACGGCGGTCTCACGTGGGGCGCCGGCGCGTCGCGGGTGAGCATCGACAGCACGATGTACGATCTCGCGTCGCTCACCAAGGTCGTGGCCACCACGGCGGCCGTTATGGTTCTCTACGATCGGGGCAGGCTGCAGCTCGACGAGCGGGCGTCGAAGTACCTCCCGGAGCTGCGTACCGGCCCTCGACGCAGCATCACCATTCGCCAATTGCTGGAGCACCGGTCGGGCTTCCCTGCGGGAAGAGACCTGTCGCGCGCGCGAACGCCGCGCGAAGCACGCCGGCTGGTGCTCGCCGCACCTCTCGCCTACGCGCCGGGAACGCGGCAGATCTACTCGGACATCGGCGCCGACGTCCTGGGATTCGTGGTGGAGGCCATAGCGCGCGAGCCGCTGAATGCGTTCGTACGAAAGAACGTCTTCGCGCCGCTCGGGATGCGTTCCACGATGTTCCGGCCTCCGGCCGCGCTTCGGGCCCGGATCGCGCCCACCGAACGACTCTCGGCACGCGGGCATCCATTGCGCGGCGAAGTACACGATCCGGGAGCGTACGCCCTGGGTGGCGTAGCCGGCCGGGCGGGCCTCTTCGGAACTGCCGCCGATCTGGCGATCTTCGCCCGCACGATGCTCGACGGAGGGAGCTATCACGGGGTGAAGGTCTTCAGCGACTCGGCGGTGAAGCTCTTCACCCGCCGCACCGCCGGCACGCGCGCGCTCGGCTGGGACACCTGCGCCGGAGGCGCCAGTTGCGGCCAGCACATGGGTGAGAGCGCGTTCGGCCACACTGGCTTCACCGGAACGTCGATCTGGATCGATCCCGAGCGCGACATCTTCGTGATCGTTCTGGCCAACCGGATCCACGAGCTGCCGGGCGGACGCGTTCCACCTGGCGCGGTGCTCGCCGACGTGCGCGCGGACATCGCCGACATCGCCGAGCTGGCGATTCCACGGGAAGGCGTGCCGGCCGCGATGCCGGAGCGTCTACGCGCCGACCGCGCCATCGGCTGGCCGGTGAGCGCGAGCGTCAGCGACGCTTCGAGTGGGGCGGACTGGACAGCTCGCGCGCCATAGTCGCCGCCCGCCGGAGCGCTTTCACGAACTGGTCGGCTTCCGCCCGGCTCACGTCGAACGGGAACCCGCCGTAGCTGGAATTCGCGAAGAAAAGACGATACGTAGACTCGCCCGCCGTGATACGCCGGGTGAACGATACCCCGGCACTCGTCTCGCGATTCACTATCCCGCTGCGATACACGCGCTGCTTCGCCGAGCGGGGAACGCGTCGCGCCAGCAGTCGCGCGGTGGAGTCCCCCCACGACCGGATCTCGGCGCCGGGAAACGGAGTGGCGATGGTGCTGTCGCCGGCCGAGGCTCCGATCACGACTTTGCCGTCGCTGTGCGCATCGATCACGATGAGGCCGTGCTCGAACGGGAGCGTGGCGGCATTGCGACGCTCCACGGCTCCCTGCGCCGCCAGCGCGGCGGGAGCGCCGAGTGCCGCGGCGAGCAACAGCAGGCGGCAGGCGCACGCCGCGACGGAAGAGCGAAGTACCAGTCTCACGCCAGCACGCGGCGATCCGGACGCGAGCTCAGTGCGTACCCGTCGCGACGCCCGCGAAGAGATCCTGCTGCGTCTCTCCACGGCGGATGATATCGAGCGCCCGAACCAACTGAGCGTCGTCGTGCAGCGCGCGACGCTTGGCCGTGGAATCGCCGAACGCGAGCCGCGCGACCTGCCCGCCTATCAGGCGATCGACCTCGGACGAGGCGGAGTCGTACAGCGACCGGTCCACCTCCACTCCAGCCCTGGTGATGCGGCCATAGAGCTCATCGCGCCAGGCGGAGGATACCACGAATCCCGGCTCCACGCTGTCCTTCATCTGGAAGGAGTAGTCGTAGAGCGCGATGTGGAACTCCTGCAGCTTCTGCGAGACCGCCCGCAGCAGCCGCTGTTCGACATCGTTCAGAGTGTCGGGTCGGACGATGATGTCGGGGGTGATGGCGCCGCCGCCGTAAACCACCCGTCCGGCATCGCTGTGATAGATCGGCCGCGCCCTTCGGGCCGAGTCGGTCTCGATCGAGTCGACGACCTCCACGAGGTGGCCATCCACGAGCTTGCGCTCCTTCTGGATCGACCGCCCGCTCGGCGTATACCACTTCGCGGTGGTGAGCTTGAGCGCCCAACCGCCGTCGAGCGGGAAGAGCGACTGAACGAGCCCCTTGCCGAAGGACGTGGTACCCACCACCAGCGCACGGTCATGGTCCTGGAGCGCGCCGGTCACTATCTCGCTGGCCGACGCCGTGTAGCCATCCGTGAGGATCACCAGCGGCATGGTGGGAGCGAGCGGGCTCCCGCTGGCCTTGTAGACCTGGTTTTCGCCGGCGCGGCCACGGACGCTGAAGATCTCCTGCCCGCCTTTCAGGAACATGTTGCTGATGGCGATCGCCTGGTCGACGATACCGCCGCCGTTGCCGCGCATGTCGAGTACGATCCCGCGCGCGCCCTCGGCGGTGAGCCGCTTCACCGAGCGCTCCATCTCGTTCGCGGCGGTCTCGTTGAACTGGAGAAGCGGCACGTAGCCCACGTCGCCGTCGAACATGAGCGCGTAGGGAACGGCGGGAATGTGGATCACCGCGCGCGTGAACTCCACGTTGATCGGCGTGTCCACGCCCGGGCGGTGGAAGGTCACGTGTACCTTCGTTCCCGGTTCACCTTTCAGGGAATCGGTCACCTGCACCAGCTTCCATCCCCGCGTGACGGCTCCATCGACTTGCACGATGCGGTCGCCTTCGCGCACGCCCGCGCCTTCGGCCGGCGTGTGCGGGTAGACGCGACTCACCACGACCACTCCCTGCTGGTCTTCCACCATCATGCCCAGCCCGCCGTAGCGGCCGCCCGTGGTGAGAGTGAAGGCGCGCAGCTCCTCGGGCGAGTACAACGCGGCGTACGGATCCTGGATTTCACGCACCAGCCCTCGCGCCGCCTTCTCGTACAGCGCGCCGGCATCGAGGCTGTCCACGAACTGCCCCGAGACGAGCGTGAGCACCTGATCGAAGAGGCGCACGCCACGCCGGTTCTGCGCGGCGTCGAGGAAGAACGCACCGGCGAAAAGCGGCAGAAGGAGGACGCCGGCGATCGCGGCGCGCTGTCGTGTCGTCATTCGGATCCCGGAAGTTTGGCGTGGGAGGGGCCGGCGCTCGCTGCCGGCACATGGTAGTGTAGCGCCGTGGGAGTGGGCTGGGCAATGCGCCCGACCCGTGTAACAGACCCCCCAGACCCGCTCCGAGTTACACCGGGATGCCGGCCGGCTCGCGGCTGGCGCTCACTGATGGTCGGCACGCAGCGATGCGGCGGGACCGATCGACGTCGCCTCGCGCGCGGGGAAAAAGCTCGCCGATGCCGCCGCCAGCGCCACGGCGGCGGCCACGACCGCGTACGTCGCCGGGTCCGTCGGACCCACTCCGAAGAGCAGCGCGCGTAGGAGACGCGTAGCGGCGAGCGCACCGAGCACGCCGAGCGCGATCCCCGCGGATGAAGTACGAGGGGCTCGCGCTGCGCGGCGGGCCGGCCCGCCGCGCCTCCGGCACATCCGGATCAGGTGCCGCCCGGAACCATGATCTCCGGCGCCTCGTCCGGCCGCACGCCGTGGACGCCGGCGTTGTGGGCGTTGCCCAGATACATCCCGACCGCTACGAAGAGGGCACCGAGCACGACCACTCCCGTGCCGAGTCCGAACTTCCTTCCTCCAACGGCGATCGCGAAGCCGTAGACGACCAGGCTGGCGCCGACCGCCCACATGACGATGTAAACCCAGAGCAATTGATCCCCCTGTTGTTGGTCGCGCGGGGCCGCGCCGGGTCGGCGCGGCGCTCCGAGGTGGGAAACTGTGCTGATGTTGCGGCCGGCGAAAGTGGTGCGCGGCCCGCGCCTCCCCGGAACGCCTCGCCGATCACTCGCTCTTGCCGACCTCGATGTTGACCACCCGCGTCCCATCGAGCTGCGGCGTGTACACCAGGAGGCTGAGCACTCCACCGCTCGCCCTCGAGATCGCCGCGCGGAGGTCGTCCACCGACCTCACCGGCTGTCGCTTCCCCCCGCCCAGGGTGGCGACGATGATGTCGCGCGGCACCAGCTTGCCGGCCGCCAGACCATCCTGATCCACATCGGCCACAGCGAGTCCGGTGGTCCCCGTGGGGAGGTCGAGCTGCTGCGCGATCGAGGGTGTGACGTTCGTGACCGAGATCCCGAGGAGTTGCGTCGGCGACTTCTCTCCGCCCGTGGAGCCGCCCGACTCCGCCACGGTGGCCGCACCGGGCAGCGAACCGAGTTTCACATCGAAAGAATGGCGCTCGCCGAAGCGCATCACATCGAGCTTCACCGTCTCGCCGGGCTTGTAGCCGAGCATCATCCCCTGCAGCTCCGAGACCCGACTCACCGGGCGTCCGTCCACCGCGAGGATGATGTCGCCCGGCTCGAGACCGGCCTTCTTCGCGGCGCTGGTGTCGCTGGTGAATCCTCCCACCATCGCACCGGTGATCTTGTCGAGCCCCGCCGCCTGCGCATCCGCCGGGCCGACGTTCTGGATCGAGACGCCGAGAATGCCGCGATGCACCTCGCCGTACTGCCGCAGGTCGTTGGCCACGTTCCGCGCGATGCTGATGGGGATCGCGAAGCCGTAGCCGGCGTAAACGCCGGTGGGGCTGGCGATAGCCGTATTGATCCCGATCACGTTACCCCGCATGTCCACCAGCGGACCGCCCGAGTTGCCGGGATTGATCACCGCGTCGGTCTGAAGGAAGTCGACCACCGCGTACTTCGCGTCGAAGAGATTGGCGAGCTGGTTGGCGCGGCCCTTGGCGCTGATGATGCCGGACGTGACGGTGAAGTCGAGACCCAGCGGGTTGCCTATGGCGATCACGGGATCGCCGACCTGCACGGTGCTGTCGTTACCGAGCTGCACCGCGGGCAGGTTCTCCCCGTCGATCTTGATGAGCGCCACGTCGGTGGATGGATCGTGGCCGATGATCTTCGCGGTGAAAATCCTGTGGTCGAGGAGCGTCACGCGCACTCGCGTCGCGCCATCCACCATGTGGTTGTTCGTCATGATGTAGCCGTCGTGGCTCACCAGGAAGCCGGACCCGGTGGCGCGCATCGGACGCTCCCGCTGCTGCTGCACGCCCGGCGGAAGGAAGCCCGGCGGCAGCAGCCCGGGCGGAATCTGTTGTCCGCCGCCCTCCATGCGCTCGGCCACTTCCGGGCTGAACTCGGAAGAGATGGAGACCACGGCGGGCGTCACGCGGCGGGCGATCTCGGCGAAGCGGCTGTGAATGGCCGGGAGCGGTGTGTAGCTCTCGACGGCCCCCGTGCTCGTGTCGGTGTGCACCGCGGCGCCGGCTGCGCGGTTGTCGGGGGTACCGGTGGAGTTGCGCTGCGCGCACGCGGCGCCGGCGTTGAGCAGCGCATAGGCAGCAACCAGCGCGGTGGTCAGTGAAGCACGTCCGCCCCCGCGCACGAGACGCCGGCCAGGAATCTTGCAGGACATATTGTCTCCCATACGTTTTGAAAGTGCACGGGCCGTGAATGCAAGAGTCGGGCGAGCGCGCGCCCGGCCGGGTGCCACCATCCTTGCCTGCCATGGGAGCCATCGGTTAGCATCCGGCAGTCGAGGCGAGCGCTGCAATGTGCAACCAACCGCACGCTCCCAAACAATGGCGAGCCTGCCGGCTCCCTCCGCCACCTCTGCCAGGCTGACAGATGTCACTCTACCGGCCAAGTCCACGCTCGCTCCTGCTGCCGCTGCTGGCCGCCGGGCTGACCGGCGCCGCGGCCCGCACCGCCTTCACCCAGGCTACGCGCTCGCAGGCTACCGGAGCGGCAACCGCGCCCGCCCCCTCGGCGGCCGACATCGAGCGCGCGCGGCGCGTGCTCGCCGCCACCCCACTCATAGACGGCCACAACGACCTGCCGTGGGCCATCAGGGAATCGTCGCGGGCACCGCACGACGTGGAGGCCTACGACCTGCGCAAGCCCACGCCCGGTCACACCGATCTCGCGCGCCTGGCGAAGGGAATGGTCGGCGGGCAGTTCTGGTCGGTCTACACGCCGGGTGAGTACGCGGACTCGGGGTATGCCCGCGTCCAGCTCGAGCAGATCGACATCGCCCGGCAGGTCATAGCGAAGTACCCGGATCGGTTCCGCCTCGCGCTCTCCACTTCCGATATCCGACGCGACTTCCGCGAGCACGTGCTCGGATCGGTCCTCGGACTCGAGGGCGGTCACGCGATAGAGAACTCGTTGGGCGCGCTCCGCGCGTACTACGACCTGGGGGTGCGCTACATGACCCTGACACACAACGTGACCCTCGCGTGGGCCGACGCGGCGCTCGACAGCGCGAAGCACGGCGGCCTCACTCCGTTCGGCGAGGAGGTGGTGCGCGAGATGAACCGGCTCGGTATGCTGGTGGACCTGGCGCACGTCTCGCCCGGAACCATGAGCGATGCGCTGAACGTCTCCGAGGCGCCGGTGATCTTCTCGCACTCGGGCGCGCGCGCGCTGGTCGACGTTGCGCGCAACGTCCCCGACTCGATCCTTCGCCGGCTTCCGAAGAACGGCGGCGTGGTGATGGTGCCGTTCGTGCCGAGCTTCGTCTCGCCGCGGGTTGCAGCGTACGAGCGTGAAGCGGCGGCGGAGAATGCGCGGGCGCGCTCCTCCCACCCCGGCGATGCGGCGGCGCAGCGGGCGCAACTGGCGGCGTGGCACGACGCGAACCCCGCGCCGCGCGCCACCCTATCCGAAGTGGCCGATCACATCGAGCACATCCGCGACGTCGCGGGCATCGATCACGTGGGGATCGGAAGCGACTTCGACGGCATCACCGAGGTGGTGGTCGGGCTGGAAGATGTGTCGAAGTTCCCCGCCCTCTTCGCCGAGCTCGCGCGCCGCGGCTGGAGCGACGACGACCTCGCGAAACTGGCCGGCGAGAACGTGCTGCACGCCTTCGCCCGCGCGGAAGCCGTGTCCGCCCGGCTTCGCAAGGAACGGCCGCCCTCCAACCGAACGATCGCGCAGCTCGACAGCGCCGCTACGGCCAGGTGAAAACGTCCGACGAGAGCGCGAGCGATCGCGCTCTCGCCACATCGCGCGGCTCCCTCCAGAGGCCCAGGATCGGCGTGGTGATTCCCGCGCGCACCTGAAAGCCCGTGTGCGGTGTACGCACCAGCGGCATCGCGAAGTCCACGCGCATCAGACGACGCGACTCCTTCGGCACCGCCGCCAGCAACGAGAAGCCCAGGCTCGCCTTCACCTCGCTGGTCACCCCGTAGGGTACGTTGCCAGCCCACATTTTTCCGGCGTCCCCGAACGCGGCGATGCCGATGTTGTCGAAGCGCGTGATGCCGCCAAGCACCCAGCGGCGCTCCACGCGCATCACCAGCCGCCTCGCTCCCGGTATCGCGGCGCCCCGGTAGCCGCGTACGCCTCCCTGACGGTCGCCCAGGGTGAGCTGGAAGGGCGTCCGCTCACGCCAGCCGCCCGACAGCTCGAGGCTCGATATCCACGTGCCGGTATCCGACGGCTTGTAGTACCACGCCAGACGACCGCTCCCCACCACATCCCCCCAGTAGCCCTGGTCGGGGCGCCGCTGCGACTCCCACTGTGTGCGCAACGCGAGGAACGAGGTAGCCGAGCCCGTACCCGCGTAGAGATCGGCGCTCACCAGTTCGCCGTGGACGCCGGCGCCCACCCCGCGCCCCACCATCGCGCTGAGCTGTATGCCGCGACCGATGTCCTGCGACCCCATCAGCGCGTCGAAGCCGGACACTCGCTGATAGCGCAGGAAGCGCATCCCGACGACCGCCGCGAGGCGCGTCTCGTCCTGGACCGGGTAGCGGCCGTCCAGCAGCGGATCCGGGCTCGCGACGAACCCGCTGTCCGTGATGATGCGAGCGTCGCGATCCACGGTGATGCGCTGCTGGCTGATGAGCGGCCCGGCGAAGAAGTGTCCGCGACCACCGCCCACTCTGAACACACCTCCCAGATCCCACTGCGTTCGGCTCGTGCCGAGTGACGCGGTGAGCTGATCGGGGCGCAGGAACGATACGTAGCCGGTGGTACGGCGAACGCCGCCGAACCATCCCATCCGCTGGAACTGCGTATAGAAGGGGTGCGACAGCGTGGCCGAGTAGTTGCTCGACAACGGAAAGCGCTCGAGGGTGATGCTGGCGGCGTTGGGACCGTGAAAGGCGTGGTAGTTGGTGAAGCGCGCACCGAAGCCGTCGCGGTACGCAAACCCCTGCCGCCAGGTGAGGGAGCCATAGAGACCGTCGCCCAGGATGTTGGAATTCCCGTAGGTGAGACGCGACAGCGACCCGTGCGAAGCGCCGATGTCGAACACGAGCGGGACTTCGTCCACGGTGGTGACTTCCACGATCACACCGCCGCTGTCGTCGGCGAACGCCTGCACGTTCGCATCGGCCAGGTACGGCTGCGCACGGAGCACGCGCGCCGATTCCGCGAGCCGGAAGTCCGAGCACTCCTGCCCCTGTTCCACCTGCAGAAATGGCGTGATGGCGTCCGCTTTCGTATTCCGGTGCTGGATCGCCACCGCCACCGCCGGACGTATCCACGCCGGCTTGACCTTCGAGAGGATGGTGGGCGGCTGGCGGATCACGAGTATCTCCGAGATCTTCCTCCCGTCACACGATACGGGCGACCGGGTCGTGTCCGCGGCCTCGATGGTACTCGTCGCCGCCGTATCACGCCCCGATATGATGCGCGTGGTATCTCCCGCGCCGGAAGATCTGGTGGTGTCTTGTTGTGCTCGCGACGTGGAAGCCCCGGCCGCGAACAGAGCCGCAACCGCGCATGCACACCTCAGGAGACGGCCGCTCCTCCTGCGGCGTACCATCCCCGCACGCGGCCTCGACCCGGAGTCCGACTTCAGCACGACCTCACGATTGTTCGCCGATCACACGACATCGCTCACGTCAGGAACAGGGAAGTCGCCACCAGTGCCCCCACCCCCACCACGACCACGGCTGCGGTAACCAGCGAGACACGTCCCGGAAGCTCGGTCCCGCGCGCCTGGCGATATACTATCGGCAGCTTGACCAGCGCGCTGACCACGGATGCCAGCACGACCGCCGTAGCGGCAGCCTGTGCAGAAATCTGGCCAGCAGTCACCAGAGCGGCGGCGCTGGCGGCGGTCCCGGCGCTGCTGACCAGCCCACCCAGAACGCCCACCACCACGAAGCCTACCCCGCCCAGCGCCCGCTGTGCCAGAGCCCCGGCCACGTTCAGAACGAGGAAGAGGATCGCGAAGCGAAGCACGTGGCCGAGCGATATCGGCGAAGAGAGGCGCAACGATTCAGCGGTGCCGTTCCCGCGCCTGAGGTGGCGCCAGGCAAGCGCGGCGGCCACGGCGATCATTGACAGGAGCGGCGCGAGGGCCAGCAGCGCCGCGCTCAACGCGAATATCAGCAGAATGACGAGGTTGCGCGCGATGGTAGCGGCGTTGGCTACCAGCACGAGCGCCACCAGCCGAACGCGCAGCGCGTCGCCGCCTCCCTCGCCCCGGCGCTCCTCCTTCACCAGCGAGACGAGCTCCGCGACCGCCGCCGTACTGTTCACGAAACCGCCGAGCAGCGCCGTCCAGAAGAGCCCGCGCGTGCCGTACACGCGAAGGAGCACGTAGTTCAGGAACTCGATTCCGGCGATCACCACCACGATCACCCACGCCTGCTTCGGGTTGATCAGCTCCCACGGATCCACGAAGCGGTCGGGGAGCAGCGGAAGGATCACCACGCTGATCAGACCGAGCAGGACGGCACCGCGGATCTCTTCGGGGCGAAGCTCTCCGGCGAACTGCTGCAGCTCCGCCTTCCACGCCAGCAGCATGGTAAGGAGCACCGCCGAGGTGATGGCCGTGAAGTAGTGCTCGTGCCCCACCAGCGCGCCGAGGAGGAAAATCGCGATCAGCGCGCTGGAGGTGGTGAGCTCCAGCGCGTTCTCGCGGCGCAAGCTCTGAACGTTGAGGAGCACCACGAGCAGCAGGGCTCCGATGAGCGCGGCTACGAGGACTGTCGTGGAGAGCAGCGAAGCGAGCATCCCGATCAGCGATACGACGCTGAAGGTGCGCACGCCGATCTCCTTCTGCGCCCACTCGCGCTCCAGACCCACGAGCAGGCCGAGCGAAAGCGCCAGCACGATCTGCAGCGCTACTTCGGTATGCGGAAAGACTGGAGCGAGATCGGAGGGAGACAGGGTGGGCTCCGTGCTGGTGTGCGGGTGGCTGTGTATCCGGTTGGGTGCCTCCAACGACTGACGACCGGGCTATCTCACGGCGCGTCGCCCCAGCCGACGGCGACGAAGTGGATCCGGATGTCGGAACGCTTCGGGCGCACGTCGACCGACTCCAGCTCCTCCCGCTGCGCATCGTAAGAATCGCCAAGCGCATCCACTTCGCGCTGCAGCTCGGCGTTCAGCTCGGCCATCTGCTGGTCGATCCTCTCGGCACTCTCCTGCGCGCGCGTCACATCGGCGGCCTGTTCGCGCGAGCGACCCGCCCTGCGAAGAGCGGTGCCCATCCTCGACGCGCTGGTCACGCTCAGCCGCTTCCTTCCCAGCAGCATGCCCAGTATGGCCGTTCCGGCTGAGACCCAGGCGTCCATCCTCGCCGCGCCGGCCTGCGCCTGCTCCCGGTCCACGCGCTGATCGGCCTTCGCGCGGCGCTCCTGCAGCCTGGCTGTCTTCTCGGCGTATTTCTTCCGCAGCTCCTCGACCGCCGCGTCGCGCGCCTCGCGCGCTCGGAGCTGCAGTCTCGCGCGGAAGGCACCCTCGGTCTCGTCCGGATCGGATACGAGCTGGAACGCCGCGCTCCGCAGGAGGGTGACGGACTGACCGGCCCGAAGCCAGCTCTCGTACAGGTCGCGCCACGAGTCCACGTCGTTGGCGGTGATCGTGACCGGACACGGCGCGAAGGTGGCGTCGGGGAGAGGTTCTTTCTCGAGGTCGTTGGGGCCGAGCGGCAGCTCCGCGGCGCTCTCCCAGCCCACCGGAATCGCGCCGTCGCCGATGGCGGTGCGATGCAGAACGCGCCGAGTCGCGTTCACACCGTACTTCGAGTTGCTGAACGTGATGTCCGCGGCGCCGAGCGCGCCTGCGTGATAGACGGGCGACGTGCCGGCCGGGAGAGGCACGAAGTACTGCTCCACGCCGCGGGGCAGCACGGGCCGGGCGACCGGGGCGGCATCCGCTGTCGCGTTCGCTGTCGGGGTCGCGTTCGCGTTCGCGTTCGCCGTGGAAGAAAACGGGGGTGCCGCCGCGGATCCATCCAGCAGCTCCTTCCGCTCCTCCGCCATCAGCCGCCCGATCTGTTCGCGAGTCATCGGACCGGCGAGGTAGGACATGGCCCAGCGCGTCTCGAATACCGCGGGCGCATCCTCGTGCACGTTGTGCAGGTAGAACATGCGCTTGTCCAGTCCCGAGATGAGCGTCTCGGTGGCCTTCCGGTCGAAGCCGCCCCCATCGCCGGCGGCGGCGCCTTCGAGACCATCCATCACGCGTGCCTTGTCGCGTTCGGTCTGAAGGCGCCCGATGAGCCACGTTCCGGCGTTCGAGAGCGCCTTGTAGTCGAGGTCGACCGGGTTCTGGGTGGCGAGCACCACGCCGACTCCGAAAGCGCGCGCCTGCTTGAGAAGCGAGAGAAAAAGCGGCTTCGACGGCGGGTTCGCGACCGGAGGGAGATATCCGGCCACCTCGTCCATGTACAGCAGCGCGCGGAGACTTCCAGTTCCGGGCTGGGCGCGCATCCACTCCACGACGCTGCTCAGCAGCATGGTAACGAAGAACATTCGCTCGGAGTCGCCGAGATGTGCGATGGAGATGACGCTGACCCGCGGCTTCCCCGCGTCGGTGTAGAACAGCCGCCGGGCATCCAGCGGGACGCCTTCGCGCCACGCCTCGAAGCCGGGCGACGCCAGCAGATTGTTGAGCCGCATCGCCAGCTTCGCGCGCTCCGATGCCGGGAAGGCGCTCTCGATGTCCATCGCGCCGAGCTTCGCGAAGGGCGGAGTCTGGATACCGACGATGAGTGCCTGCAGATCGAGATCACGGCCGGCATCCCACGCATCGCGCAGCAGGTTGGCCACCAGTATGTGCTCTCTGCTCGTGAGCGGATCGGACTCGATACCGATCAGCGCGAGAAGGCTCGTGGCGGTCGCCTGCACGTGCTCGAGATAGCGATCGCCGTGCGCGCGCGCTTCGGCGCTCGGGGCGGCGAAGGAGCGCAGCACGGAGATCGGAACGCCGGCGTTGCTCCCCGGCGTGAAGATCACGAAGTCGGCCGATTCGCGGAGCGTGGCGATGCGCTCTGGCGACTGGTCCCAGTCGGCGAGCCCCGCGCGCCACTTTCCGGCCTCGGCCGCCGCGAATTCGTCGGGCGACATCCCCGCCTGCTCCGCCGCCTGCACATCGATCCAGGGGCGGAAGTCGCCGGGACGAAGCTCCGGGAAGGTCAGGAGCAGATTCCCCAGGTCGCCCTTCGGGTCGATCGCGATCACCGGCACCTTGTCGATCGCGGCTTCCTCGATGATGTCGATGCCGAGCCCCGTCTTTCCGCTCCCTGTCATCCCGATGATCACGGCGTGCGTGGTCAGGTCGCTCGAATCGTAGAGAGTGAGGGCGCCCGCGCCCGCGGCGCCGCCGCCGCGCTCCCTTCCGAGATAGAAGCTTCCGAGCTTCTCGTAGCTGCTCATCGCTCGTTGCTGGTCATCGTGAGTCGGTGATGGTCATCGTTCGGGCCGAGTCAGCGCGGGTTCGGCGACACCGGAGCGCTCGCCGTCCATCTGTCGTTGGAACGGTCGTCGTCGATGAGCCGGTGGTCGGGATCCAGCTCGACGCTCGCGAGCGACTCGCCGGGAAAGGCGTAGCGGCGCACGTACATGGAGCCCGCCGTGCTCCAGACCTCGGCCGGGTAGTCGTAGTCGCGACTCGTTCCGTCGGTGAACGTGAAGCGTACGCGGATGGGGAGCACGCCGCGGTCGCGGTTGCCGTAGCCCACCGCCACGTAGGCGGTGTCGCCGACCGTACGCGTGACCACCGTGTCGATGGCCTGGTCGAAGTGCGCGTCCTCGATGAACCACTCGCGCCAGAACCAGTCGAGCCTGTGGCCCGAGACATCTTCCATGGTACGATAGAAGTCCGCCGGCGTGGGATGCTTGAACGCCCAGCGCCGGATGTACGCGCGGAAGGCTGCATCGAACGCCTCGGGCCCGAGGATCTCCTGGCGCAGCAACTGGAGCCCGACCGACGGCTTCACGTACTCGGTGAATCCGAGCAGCCGGGGATCGATGCGGTCGGCGGGGATGTCGACCGGAACATCGACGTCGTGCGTCTGAGTCTGCTCGATGAGCGACCGCTCCTCGGCCGCGCGCTGCATCTGCTCACCCTTCTCGGGATAGCGCTCCGCCTCGGAGAAAGTGTTGATGAACGTGTTGATCCCTTCGTCCTGCCAGAAGTGGATGCGCTCGTTGCTCCCGACGATCATCGGGAACCAGTTGTGACCGATCTCGTGGGTGATGACGTTGTATAGATCGTACTTGTCATCACCGCGCGCCTCCATGGCGAGCATCGGATATTCCATTCCGCTGATCGGCCCCTCCACCACCGAGATCTGCGGGTAGGGATACCGGAACCAGTGAGTGGAGTAGCCTTCGATGGAGGTACGCGCCATGTCGGCGCCATCCTTCCAGGTGGCCTCGGCGCTCGGCCGGTAGTAGGCGTTCGTGGCGATCCCGTTCCAGCTCGAGGCGTCCCAGTTATAGTCGGGCGCGCCGGCCCACGCGACATCGCGAACGTTCTTCGCCCGGAACTTCCAGGTGATGTCGCCATCGCGGCGCGGCCGCCCCTCCCCCGCCGCGAGCTCGCCGGCGGTGACGATGTGGATGGTCGAATCCGATTTCGCGGCCCGGGCGAGATTCGCGATCTCGCCGGCGGTGAGGACTTCCTCGGGATTCGCCAGCGTGCCGGTGCCGGCCACGATGTAACCGGCCGGAACGGTCACGTCGTACGTGAAGTCGCCGTACTCGAGGTAGAACTCCCCCTGGCCCACGTACGGGTCGGTGTTCCAGCCGCGAACGTCATCGTACACGGCGACGCGCGGGTACCACTGAGCGAGCTCGTAGAGGGAGCCGTCGCGGCCCATCCTGTCGGCACCGTGCTCCGGGATGGAGAAGTGCCACGCGATGTCGAAGTCCGCCGATTCGCCCGACCCGAGCGGCTCGGCGAGCTCGGCGTAGAGCATCGTATCCCACACTCGAGTCTTCAGAGCAACGTGCTTCCCTTTCGACTTTCCACGCGCGCCCACGATCTGGTCGAGGCGTTCGATCCGGTCGCCGCCCTCGAATCCGCGTGCGCCGAAGCGCGAGTTCTGCGGATAGATGTAGGCGTTAAGCGAGCTGTCGGTGAACGCGTTCTGTTCCACCTGCAGCCATATGTGATCCAGCGCGGTGGGCGAGTCGTTGGTGTAGTGCAGAGACAGCTCGCCGCGCAGCTCGCGCTTCGCCGTATCGAGAGTCGCGTGGATGTCGTAGTCCGCGCGATTCTGCCAGTACGCCGGACCAGGCGCGCCGGAAGCGAGGCGGTAGGCGTTGGGAGCGGGGAGCCCGGTGAGGCGGGCGAAGATGGACGAGTCCGCGATGAGAGTCTCGCCCGTGCCGCCGCGGGCGCCCTGGGCGCCCACGGTGGAGACGGCGGCGGCCAGTGCCGTCGCTGCGAAGATGCCGCGTGTGTGCAGATGCATGTCGACCGTGCCGGCTGGGAGCGCTCCGTACAGGGGCGTTCGTAACGCTCACCCCCTCGGCGGCGCGGCGAGCGGACTCGGCGCCAGGCGAGCGGAGGTGAGTCTCCACTGCTTGCTTCCAGCAAATGATAACGTGGGCACCGCCCGGCCGGCGCGGTAGCCGGAGGGCCGGCGCCCCGCCGCTACCAGCTTCCGCGCTCTCCCAGCGTCGCGATCACGCGGTTGAGTCGTGCCGCGGCGTTGCGCCAGTTGCGTATCACGGCGCGCTGCGCACCGTCGGCGCTCCCCGAATCGATGCGTTCGATGATTACCGTATGCTCGTCCACGGATTTCGCCAGCTCATCCACGAGAGCGCTGGTATAGAGCCGCACGTAGCGCTCGGCCTGCGGCTTCACCGCATCGTGGAGCGCGAGCAGACGCGGCCCCGCGCCGCCCTCGACGTAGCGCCTGTGGAAAGTGGTGTCGAGGTCGAAGATGCGCATCGCATCGGGGCGCTGGGCTTCCGCCGCGAGCGCGAGCTGGCCGTTGAGCTGCCGCAATTCGGCCACCACGGCGGAGCGCGCCTCGGGCTCGCGCATCGCCAGGTCGCGGGCCGCGAGCCCTTCGAGCTCGCCGACGATGTCGAACAGCTCGCGCGCATCCTCCTGCGTGAGCGGCGCGATGACCAGTCGCTGTTCCTTGCGCCGTCCGATGCTGGAGATGTAGCCCTCCTGCTGCAGGCGGTGCAGCGCGCTGCGCACCGGCGTCCGACTCACCCCGAGCCGGGAGGCGATATCGCTCTCGATCACGCGGGATCCGGGAGCGAGCCGGCCCCAGATGATCAGCTCGCGCAACTGTTCGTACGTTCGCGCGATCCGATCGCCCCTCCTCGCCCGTTTGGTGGGAGTCGGGCGACCATCGGAAGACATCTTCGTCACCTCCAGCATCTGCTCTCCAGTTGGTGTACGATGCGGTGTACCGATTCGCGGTGCATATTGTTCTGCAATCGGTGCTCTGTCCAGACCTCGGCACGGTACGCTCCCGCAACGACGGCCGCGCTCCGGGGACGGGGGGCGCCGCCGCGCGCCGCCACGGCGGCGCGAAATTCCTGCGCGACCGCGCGATAGCAGCGCGACAGCACGGCCGCGGCGCTCCCTTCCACCATCATAGCCACAGCCGAATGACCGCCCCACCCGAAGCATCGCCCGTGCCTGCCGCGCTCGGGCAGCTCTTTCCCGAGCCCCTCCGCACCCGCCTGGTGGAGCTCAGGCGCGACCTCCACGCCAATCCCGAGCTCTCCCGCCGCGAGGAGCGAACCGCGGGACGTCTCTACGCCGCGCTCGAAGCGCTGCGGCCGGCGGAGCTCTTCCGCGTGGGCGCGGCGGACGGAGTGTCGGGTGTGGGGGTCATCGCGCGGATACGCGGGCGGGACGCCTCGGCGCCCACCGTGGCCGTGCGCGGCGACATCGACGCGCTCCCGATACAGGAAGCTACCGGACTTCCCTTCGCTTCGCGCAACGCCGGCGTGATGCACGCGTGCGGACACGACGTGCACGCCACGTGGGCGGTGGGCGCCGCGCATCTGCTCGCGAGCGACCCGGCCGCGGGCGACGTGATCGTGGTGCTGCAGCCGGCCGAGGAAACTGGAGCCGGCGCACAGGTGATCATCGACTCCGGCGCTCTCGACGGCGTGGCGGCGATTTTCGGCGCGCACGTGGATCGTCGTTTCGAAGTGGGAGAAGTGGTGGCGGAAGCGGGGCCGCTCGCGGCCGCCGCGGATTCCTTCGACATCGAGCTCGCCGGCGCGGGAGCGCACGGTGCGCGGCCGCACGAGTCCTCCGATCCCATCGTAGGACTCGGAGCGCTCATCGGCGCGCTCCAGACCATAGTCTCCCGGCGGCTCAACCCCGCCGTTCCGGCGGTGGTCACCATCGGCGCCGTGCACGCCGGGCAGGCACACAACGTCATCCCCGGCACGGCCACACTCTCCGGAACGCTGCGCGCGGTGGACCCCGACACGCGCCTCTTCGTGCACGAGGAGCTTCGCCGGATCGCCGGTGCGGTGGCCGCCGCATATCGGCTCGAGGCGAAGGTCGACATCGCGATGGGCCCTCCGCCCATCGTGAATCCGGAGAACGCCGCGGGATGGGCGCGTCGGGCGGCCGTGTCGCTGCTCGGCGAACGGGGCGTGGTACCGCTCGGCACGCTCAACATGGGCGGCGAGGACTTCGCCCACTACATGGAGAGGATGCCCGGGTGCTTCATGCGCGTTGGCGCGCGCGAGCGTGGCGGCGAGCAGATACCGGCTCACTCGCCCCGCTTCTACGCCGCGGAGGAGAGCATCTTCGTGGGAGCCGCGGTGCTGGCGGAGAGCGCGCGCGTGGCGTCGCGCGCTCTCGCGGAGCGGAGCGGCGGCTAGGGGTGCACCGAGCCCACTACCGATACGGTGACGTTCGACGGGTAGCGCGCGGAGCGGTAGACGTTCTGCACGGCCTTCCGATAGTCCGACTCCTTCGCCTCGAAGATGTTGGGAACGAAACTCTGCGGATTGCGGTCGATGAGCGGGAACCAACTACTCTGCACCTGCACCATGATCCGATGCCCTTTCCGGAAGGTGTAGTTCTGCGAGTGCAGGCCGATCTCGATCGGCGTCACCCGATCGGCGGCCAGCGGCTTCGGCTTTTCGAACCCCTCGCGGTAGCGCGCACGGAACACCTCGTTCGAAACCATTAGCTGCCACCCGGCGAGCGACCAGTCCTCGGGATATGCCTCGGGGTAGACATCGATGAGCTTCACGACGAAATCGGCGTCGGTGCCCGAGGTGGAAACGAACAGGTTGGCGATGACGTCGCCGGCGATCGTCACATCCTGCTCCAGCGGTTCGGTCTCCCAACTGAGCACGTCCGGGCGGTCGTCCACGAAGCGTTGATCCTCCACCAGCCAGGTGGACCACTTCGACCCGTGGGGAAAGTACGTCGCCTGAATCGGCCGATGCCGGTACGGTACAGGATGCGCCGGATCGGAGACGTAGCTGTCGGAGACGTCGTCGTTCTTCCCGTCGCGCGGCGGCTCGAACGAAAGACGCTCGTCGGCGTGGAAATAGAGACTGCGCGCCGTGCTGTTCCGCCTCGGCGGCCAGCTCGGCCACGACTTCCACACGTTGCTGCCGGCCTCGAAAGTGCGCGCCTCGGGTATGTCGAGCTTGCCGCCCGCCGAGTCCTTCAGGAAATGCCGGAACCACGGGGCGAGGATCTCCCGTTGAAAGTAGCGCGCGGTGTTGCTCCCGAAGTCGATCTCGCCGAGCTTGCTGCCATCCTCGCGTGCCCAGCCGCCGTGGTTCCACGGCCCCACCACGAGATAGTTGAGATCGAGCGAATCGTGCTTCTCGAGCGTCTCGTAGATCTTCAGCGGGCCATAGAAGTCCTCCTGGTCCCACCACCCCGCCACGTTGAGCGTCGGTACGGTCACGCGCGTGAGATACGGCGTCACCGCCTGCTTCTTCCAGAAGTCATCGTAGTCGGGGTGCGACACGTAGTCGTTCCACGTGGGAATCTTCCCCTTCAGGTACTTCTGATTGATGTTCGAGAGTGGGCCGAGGTCGAGGTACCAGTCGTAGGTGTCGTAGCGGTCGAAGTCGAACTGCTCGCTCACCTTCGAGGTTTCCATCATGGCGGCGTACTCGAAGCCGTAGCTCAGGCGGAAGGCGCCGTTATGATGGAAGTCGTCGCCCAGGTACATGTCGGCGGGAGAGGCCTGCGGCGATACCGCCCGGAGCGCCGGATGGGGATCGAGCATCGCCATGACTGTCAGCCAGCCCGGGTAGGAGATACCGAGCATCCCCACGCGTCCATTGTTGCCCGCAACGTGCTCGAGCACCCAGTCGATGGTGTCGTAGGTATCGGTACTCTCGTCGATCGCTTCGGGATCGGAGCGGTCGCGCGGCGGCCGCAGCATCACGAACCGGCCCTCGGAGCCGAAGCGCCCACGGATGTCCTGGAAGACGAATATGTAGCCATCGTCCGCCAGGGCGGCGTAGTAACCGCCCAGGTTGCGCCCGGCGTTGGCGATGCCGTAGGGCGTGCGGGTGAGGATCACCGGGAGCGGGCCGCGCATCTCTCTGGGCACGTATATCGTGGTATGCAGGCGCACGCCGTCGCGCATCGGAATCATGACTTCCCGCTCGTCGAACGCTGCCGCGGGATCCGGTTGCTGCGCGGGCGCGGCCGTGTGAACGGCGGCGAGGAGGAGGAAGAGTGCGAACGGTGTGAGAGTGCTGCGGGCGGATCTGGCGGGGTGCATGGGAGTGGTTGTCAGGGAAGGTTCATCCTGCGGCGCAGCTCGGCGTAGCGGGCGTCCGAGCTCAGCGGGTCGAGAAGCGGGCTCGCCACGAAGGCCTGCAGATCGGAGTCGTGCTCGGTCCGGGCGCGCTCGAGCCAGGTGAACGCGGAGTCGCGTTCTCCGAGCGCCATGTAGGCGATCGCGATGTCCGACGCCGACGTTGCGGTGGCGGTGGTCGGATCGGATGCCCGCCGCTCGAGCGCGGCGGCGAGCAGCCTGGCCGCGGTGTCGGGCTGGCCCGCGGAGGCATAGCCATAGGCGAGCACCGCGATGTCCGACCCGGCGCGCCCCTTCGGCGGCCCGGCGGCCAGCTCGAATTCGCGCAGCGCGGCCGTCGCGTCGCCCTGGCTGAGCCGGACGTAGCCCAGGGTGGCATGCGCCGCACGCAGTGTCGGCGCGGTGTCGATGGCCCGAGTGAGTTCGGTCGCCGCATCGTCGAAACGCCTCTGGCCATACAGCACTTGACCGAGATTGTAGCGCGTGACGGCCGAAAGCGGATCTACATCCAGCGCGCGGCGTATCTCCGATTCCGCCTCCGCGAAGCGCCCCTGGTGCGCCAGCGCCTTCCCGAACCATTGATGCGCCGTGGCATCATTGGGATTGCGAGCCAATGCCAGACGGTACGAGCGCTCCGCCAGGCGCCACTGATACCGGCGCGCACTCACGAGACCGAGCACGGCATACGGCTCCGACAGCGTGCTGTCGAGCGAAAGCGCCCGGTTCGCGGCGCTGTACGCGAGGGGATACATCTCGTTCACCCCCGCGTGCGGGTCGTAGAGCGGAAGGACGGCGTACGTGGCGCCCAGGCCGGAGTAGGCCGCTGCGTAGTCCGGGTCGCTGCGGATGGCTCGCGAAAAGAGATCCACGGCGAGATGAAGCCCCTCCGCCGTGCGCTGATGCCAGGCGTAGCGGCCGCGGAGGTAGAGATCGTACGTCGCCGGCGATGGCGCCGCTTGCGCGAGGTGCTGCGCCGTCGGGACGTCGGCGGCGAACTCGCGCTGGAGGGACGCCATGATCGACTCCGATATCTCGTCCTGGATCGCCAGAGCGTCTCCCGCGGGCCGGTCGAACTGCTCCGACCATACCTGGTAGCCGGTGGTCGCATCCACCAGCTCGGCGGTCACGCGCAGGCGGAAGCCGCTCGAGTTCGGCTCCACGTCGATGCGGCGGACGGTCCCTTCGAGAATGTGCGTGACGTTGAGCGCGGCACCGATGTCCCTGACGTCCATGGGCTTCGCCTTGAAGGCGAACGACGACGTGCGCGCGACGACGCGCACGCCGACCAGGCGCGAGAGCTCGGCGATGATCTCCTCGGTCATTCCGTCGGAGAAATATTCATCGGCCGGCGAGGTGCCGAGATTGCGGAACGGGAGAACCGCGATGGACGGCGGCGTCGCGGCGGATTCACCCTCGACGATCACGCGGTGGCCGCTCCACCACCGGATCCCGATGGCCACGGCGACCACGGCGAGGAGCGCCAGCGCGGCCAGCCCCAGCCGAGCGGCTCGCGCCGCGCCGCGGGGGACAGCGGGTGCCGAGATGCTCTCCACGCCGCCGCCGGCTGCCGCGCCGGGTACATCCTCGCCCGCCGCGGCCCGCTGGCGCGGGCCCGCCAAGTCGCCGCTTGCCGGACCCGGGCCGGCCTCCTCCGGCGTGGCGCGATGAACGGGCGCGGGATTCGCCGCTCCGGAGGCGGGCGACGCGGCGCGCGCCACTCCGGCGGCCAGCCGCTCCGCACCGCGTGCGGGCCGCGCCACCGGAGGCAGCTCGCCCGCGCGCACCTTCTCGACCAGCGCCATGACCCCGGAATCGACTTCCGCGCCCAGCTCCTGGCGCACCAGAGCCGCGTGCAAGCGTGCGAACTCCAGCGCCCCCATGCGATCGCCGCTGCGCGCGAGCGATTCGATGAGTCCGTGCGCGGCGCGGCTCCCGAGTGGGTCGGCGTCCACCGCGCGCCGCCACCAGCGCAGCGCCTCGTGCCACTGCTCGTGCGTCTGCGCCGCCGCCGCCAACGACTCCAGGCAATCCTGATACTCGCGGGCATAGCGCGTGCGCTCCAGACTCGCCCACCGTTCGAAGTCAGCCGCATCCGCCAGGAGCAACCCGTCGAGGAATGGACCGGAATAGATCGCCGCCGCCTGCGTGGAGTCGCCTCGCGCGATAGCCCCGGTGAACTCCGCGACATCGCTCGCGAGGACCTCCTGGTTGAGGACGATCGCCGTCTGGGTCGTGATGAAAACCGACTGGCCGCACACGCGTCGTGCGGCATACAGCGCCTGATCCAGGAGGTTGCGCGCTCTGTCGTTCGCGCGGTCGGGCCACATGAGGCCCACGAGCTTGTCGCGGCTGAGTCCCGATGGGCCGGCCGCCGCGAGCGCCGCGAGCAGCGCGAGCTGTCGACGCTGTATCAGCGAGCGATCGGATGGCTGCCCGTCGAGCGTCAACGAAAGGCCACCGAATGTCTGCAGTTTGAACATTCCGCTCCGGTTGAGCCGCAGTTGAGGCGCGATTGAGTGGGTGTTCAGCGACTCGGACTAATCTACCGCGCGTCAGCGTAAACGTCAGCGACCAGCAGCTCCGCTGCCGCCAACGCTGGACATGCGGTGCACACCGGTCGCCGGATCGCAGCGGATGGCGGCCTCGAGGGCGCGGTGACTTTCAACTGAGGACCATGTCGCATCTTCGCCTGTCCAGGTCTCGGCGTCGCGGCCCGGGAAACCGGGTCTCCCAGCCGGCAAATCAAGCGTACGGGAAGCGGGAGCACCCGATGTCCGTTCCACTCGTAACACCGGCGGAGCTCGCCATCTCGCGTTTCAGGGCGAGCGCGCCTCTCCCCATGCCACTGGATGCAGCGGTGGCGAGGGCAAGATCGATCGCGGAGAGCGATCCGCGAGTCTCGGTCGTCGTCGAAACGCGCAACGTGGCGGTGAGCACTTTCATTTCGAGGCCGCACTCGAACTCCGGCGGATGGACGCTCGGGCTCCGTTACATGGTCTCTACCCGCGACTCGCCGGAGCTGCTCGCTTCCGCCGTCGTGGACCTCTTCAACGGTGAGCTTCTCTCGGTGGTCACCTTCGACCCCCTAGCCGACGCCGCGGCATTACAGCGGTGTCGGTGAACCGGCGGTCCGTTCCGGGGGGGACGGATTCGCCGGGCACCGGTGCCGCGCGCGCGGCACCGGTGCCGCTGGCAGGGGAGTTGCCCACTCTGTGCCGCGAGTCTGTCGGAGGGTGTACGGATGGCGCGGTCTGGCGGGGCGAAGAGGAAAGGTGTGCACGCCGGGCGTGGCGGGAGCTCCGCCCGGCGCGATTCTGCCCGGTGGCCGCACCCACCGCTCCGCCCGCTCTCGGCGTTCTGGACGCTGCTCGCGCTGGCGTTTCTGGCATGGGCGACGCGCACCGCGCTCGCCGAGCGGGTGGCCGACGCGCCGAAGGGCACCGACGCCGACGCGGTCGGCGCAAACGCACTCTCCGCACTCTACCCGCCGCTCAGCTACGCGGGCCGGGACGCGGACGGCGTCCCGCACTACACGGCACGCCCCTTCTCCGCCGCGGAGCGCCGCCTGCTCCTCGATGAGTACGGCATCGACCATCCGGAGAATCTCTATCTCTCCGACTCGACGCCGTACGCCGTGCTCCTCTACGACACCGAACGGGATTGCGGCGATCCGTGCCTGGTGAGCAGCTACCGGGTAGGGGCGCCGTCGGTACGGAGACACGGCGAGTCGTGGGCGGCGATGGAAGAGCGGATCCGGCACACTCCGCTCTCCAGCTTCCCCCGCAGCGCGCGCATCCCCACGCGATCGCTCGCCGCATTGAGCCCTGTCGCGAGGGGCGCGTTCGACACACTTCTCACGTCGGCGCGCGCGGCCGGATACACTGTGCGCGTCACCGAGAGCTACCGCTCCCCTCTACGCCAGGCCTATCTGCTGAGACGCGGCATGACGTACACGGCTACCTCACTGCACTCCGACCGGCGAGCGATCGACGTGGTGGTGGGCAACGGTCGGCTGCGCGACAGCGCGAATCGGGCGCGGTGGACCGCGTTCCGAACGTGGGTGCGCACGTTCGACGGTGGCCGGTTCCGCATAATCGGGCGTCCCGACTCGTCGTGGGACTGGCCGCACATCGAGCTGCCCAACCGCGATGTGGGCTTTCGTTCGGTGGAGGCACTGCTCGATTCGGCCGCCGTGCGCGCCGCGCGCGACGATCACGCTTCCCGGTCGTGTCCCAACGCCAGAAGCAGCTCGCGGTCGAACTGCGCCGGCAGCGTTTCGCGCCGAGAATAGGGGCCCGGCCGGTAGGCTCGCGACGCGACGCCGAGCTGGCTTCGCTCGCAGATCCGCCAGTCCTCGCGGTTGGTCCGGTCCCAGAACTCGATGCCGCCGCCGGGGTCGAACCGCGCATCGCCCGGCGTTGCGGGGTGGAACAGCCAACTGCACGTGATACGCGTGCGGTCGGGCGCCTCCGGCCACACGGTGTGATACATCACGTAGTCGGGGTGCAGGCTGAGGAGCAGGTTGGGAAAGATGGCGTAGTAGTACACGCGCCGCAGCTCTTCGTCTGGTAGATCGCCCACCGGCACCCCGCAGCTTCGCCCCGAGACGCTGAGGCTTTCGTACCCTTCGTTCATCACCATGAAGCCGCCGGTGATGGGGCCTTCCACCAGGTCGTTCTCCCCGCTGGTGGGAGGCGTGGCCCTGGAGAGCGTGGGATGCACCGGACCGCAGTGATAGCACTCCGAATAGTTCTGGAAGATGAGTTTCCAGTTGGCTCGCACGTGGTATTCGATCGTGCGAAGCGCCGTGAGCCGCGGAAGCCCGAAGCGCGCGAAACGCCCCATTATCGGAGTCCACGCCTCCTGGATGGGGCGAGGCGAGTGGTGCAGGTTCAGAAGGAGGAACCCCTCCCACCGTGCGAGCGACGCTCGCCGCAGCGGATAGTCTTCGGCGCGAAAGCCGGGGACGTCGCCGGCCGATGGCGCTCCCAGCAGGCGCCCGTCGAGCCCGTATGTCCACGCGTGATACGGGCAGCGGATGGTTCCCGCGAACGAGCCTTCTCCGCCCTCGCAGATTCGGGATCCGCGGTGGCGGCACACGTTGTACAGCGCGTGCAGGTCGCCCGCATGGTCGCGAACGACGATGATGCTCTCACCGAGTACGTCGAGCACCAGGTAGTCGCCCGGCGAACCGAGCTGCTCCTCACGGCCGACGCACAGCCACCGGGAGGCGAAGATCTTCTCGCGCTCCTCGGCGAAGATTTCCGGGGATGTGAAGTACCGCCCCGGGAGCGTGAAGGCGCGCTCGAGCGGAATGTCGGTGGTGCGCACGAAAGTCGCCATGGTCTCGCCGCGAGGAGGAAGTGCCGGGGTGGCCGCGCGATAACCGTGGGCCGCGGCCCGGCTTCATCCTACCGCGCGAGGGCTCCGCGCGCGAGAGGCATCGCCGCCCCACGCGCCGCGGCGCCGGGGACGGCGCTCCGAAGGGGATCAGCGGGAGTTGGCCCTTCCACTCGTGCGTGCCCAGGGAATAATGTCGAGCCGCTCGAAGGCGATCTCCTCGCCGCTGGCCTCGTCGAGGCCGAAGCGCTCCGGCGAGTGGTAGAGGCGTTCGAGGGCGGCGTCGATCTCCTGGAGCTCGGCGCTCTCGCGCGATGCATTGGCGGCCGCGAGCTCTTCGCGGTTGGCATCCGTACCGAGGTCGGCGGCGTGGAGAGGTACGACCGTGAGATCGCCGGAGCGTTCCTGCTCGGTGGAGTCGGCGAATTCCGTATACGCTCCGAGATCGGTGAGAACGCGACGCCGCTCCTCGAGGAGTCGGCGTTCCAGGTGCTGGCGCTGCGCTTTGCTGAGTGGCATCCTGAAGCTCCATTGGTGTGTCACGTGTTCTGGTGTGTCACTGGTTCGCGCGGGGCCGCGCGCAACCGCGCGCGCTCACGGGAGTCGCGGTGCGTCGCGGTGACCCGCGGCCTGCCGTCGCGGTGGCGCCGATCGGCGTGAGCGATCTGCCGCCCCCCGGCCCCCACGGGGGACATGCCATTGGCGTGCCGCCGTCGTCTCGATCTGTCCACCACGCTCCGCCGCGGCGGATCGCGCGGCGCGTGCGATGCCGCGCGCGCTCACTGCCAGCGTCGAGCCGGGCGCGACAACGACGCGGCGCGAACGAGCGTTGATATTGAACACGTACTTCGGAGCGTACGCGCGAGTCGAGGCTCTCGCGGCGCGTCTTCGCCAATCCAAACCATGGAATGAACGAGATGAAGCGAGTCGCACGTTCGACGCCGTCGCGCAAGCACGCCCGCCCAGGCATCCTTCTCGCACTCGCCACGTTTGCCGTGGCCGCATCGCTGCCGGCGCAGCGCGCGGGCGGACCGCCGCCGGCGGTGAGGTACGACTCCGGGTTTCTCGCGTCGCTCCACTACAGGATGGTGGGCCCGAGCCGTGGCGGGCGCGTGACCGCGGTAGCCGGCGTCGGCTCGGAGCCGCGCACTTTCTACATGGGTGCCGCCAGCGGCGGTGTGTTCAAGACCACGGACGCCGGAGCGACGTGGATTCCGGTTTCGGATGGCTACTTCGCGGTAGGCTCGATAGGCGCCATCGAAGTGGCGGCATCCGACCCGAGCGTGGTCTACGTTGGCACCGGCTCGGAGAGCCTGCGCAGCAACATCTCGATCGGGCGCGGTGTGTACCGCTCCGACGATGCCGGCCGGAGCTGGCGCTTCGTGGGGCTCCGCGAAACCGGCCAGATAGGGGCCGTGCGCGTGCACCCGGACGACCCCGACGTGGCGTACGTGGCCGCGGTGGGCAATCCGTTCGTGAACAACCCGGAGCGCGGCGTATTTCGCACGCGCGATGGCGGCAGGAGCTGGCAGAAGATTCTCTTCGTCTCCGATAGTACCGGAGCGGTGGACCTGGAATTCCAGCCCGGAAACCCCGATGTCATTTACGCGGCGATGTGGCGCGGCCAGCGTACTCCGTGGACGATCATAAGCGGCGCGCCCGAAGGGGGGATCTACAAGACCACCGACGGCGGCGATCACTGGACGAAGCTCGGCGGAGGACTTCCCGACCAGCTATTCGGCAAGGCGAACATCGCCGTGACCGCCGCCAACCCGGATCGCGTATACGCGCTGATAGAGGCGAAACCCGGTGAGGGGATGTATCGCTCGGATGACGCCGGTGCGACCTGGACGCGCACGAGCTCACAGGCGTCGCTCATCACGCGTCCGTTCTACTACACCACCATCGCGGCCGACCCCACGGATGCCGACATCGTATACGCGGGCGCGGAGGGCTTCTTCAAGTCCACCGACGGCGGTACCACGTTCCGCCGCTTCCCCACGCCGCATACCGACAACCACGACATGTGGATCAACCCGCGCGATGGCGACGTCATGATCCAGGCCAACGACGGCGGCGTCAACGTGTCGCTCGACGGTGGACGGACGTGGTCGACCCAGTACAACCAGCCCACCGCGGAGCTCTATCAGGTGGCGGTGGACAGCCAGTACCCCTATCGCCTCTACGGCGCTCAGCAGGACAACACCACGCTGATACTGCCGAGTCTCCCGGCGCTCGGCCCGGTGGATGATCCGATGCAGCAATGGCGCGTGGGGCCCGGTTGCGAGACCGGGCCGATCATCCCGCACCCCGTGAATCCCGACACCGTCTACGGCGGGTGCAAGGGTCAGTTCAGCCGGACCGACCTTCGTACCGGCCAGGAGCAGAACTACTGGGTGGGTGCGCAGTACATCTACGGCTTCAAACCGAACGAGCTGAAGTACCGCTTCCAGCGTGTCTCACCCATGGAGATATCGCCGCACGACCCCGGCGTCGTGTACTTCGGGTCGCAGTACGTGCACCGGACCACCGACGGCGGCGTCACCTGGGAGCGCATCAGTCCGGACCTGACGGCCAACGAGCCCGACAAGCAGGTGGTATCCGGGTCGCCGATCACGCGCGATGTGACCGGCGAGGAGTATTACAGCACGCTCTACGCGATCCGCGAATCTCCGCTCGAGAAGGGGGTGATCTGGGCGGGCGCGAACGATGGACCCATCCACGTGACGCGCGACGGTGGTAAGAGCTGGACCGATGTGACCCCTGAAGGGCTGCCGCCCGGCGGCCGTGTGCAGAACATCGAGCCGTCGCCGCATCGCGGGGGCTCGGCATACGTAGCCGTGGTTCGCTATCTGCTCGGCGACTTTCACCCCTACCTCTATCGAACCGACGACTACGGAAAAAGCTGGACGCTGCTCACCACGGGGAGCAACGGCATCGCCGCCGACGAGCCCACGCGCGTAGTGCGCGAGTCGCCGGACCGCGCCGGACTCCTGTTCGCCGGCACCGAGTTCGGCGCCTACGTGTCTTTCGACAACGGCGCCGAGTGGAAGCCGCTCCAGCTCGGACTTCCGGCGACGCCGGTGACCGACATGCGCATCATCCGGCACGACCTCGTGATAGCGACCCAGGGACGCTCGTTCTGGATACTCGACGACATCACGCCGTTGGAGCAGCTCACATCGGAGGTGGCCGGGTCGGATGCGCATCTCTTCGCGCCGCGCACCGCGTACCGCTTTCGCTACCGCGGAGGCGGCGGCGGCGACCCCTCCGCGCCGGAGTACCCGCCGCCCGGCGCGATGATCGACTACTCGCTCGGCTCGAACGGGGATGCTGCGCGCGAGGTGACGCTGGAGATCCGCGATGCGAAGGGCGATCTGGTTCGCCGGCTCTCCAGCGCGGGGGAGCGGGACGACGGCGACGAATCCCCGGGTACGCGCGCGCGGCGGGGCGCCGGATCCGCGCTCGGCACGACGGCGGGCCTCCACCGGGTCGTATGGGATCTTCGCTATCCGGGCGCGTGGAGCGAGGCGGGCGGCGGGCGGGGTGACCGAGGTCCGATGGTGGCGCCGGGGAAATACTCCCTCACCCTCACCGTGAGCGCCGGCACATCGAGCCGGCCGTGGAGCGCGACCGCCGAGCTGGAAGTGCGCGCCGACCCGAGAATCGTGCGGGCGGGGGTGAGCCAGCGCGAAATGGAGGAGCAGGTCGCCCACAATCTTCGCGTGCGCGACGCGGTGAGCGAGGCACGTCGCACCGCCGCCCGCGTGAAGAGCGCGTTGAAGCGGCTCGACGGGTCGAGCGGCAGCGCTGCCGATACGCTACGGCGACTCGTGGTGCTCGACACGGCTCTCAGCACCGAGCCGATCAGATACTCGCAGCCGAAGCTCGTGGACCAGCTCGAGTATCTTTACGGGATGACCACGCGCGCGGATCAACGAATCGGACGCGACGCCGTGCTGCGCTACCGGGAGCTGGACAACCAACTCGCGCGCGTGCGGGAACGTGTGCGCGAGCTGCTGGGCCCGCCGGACGAACGGGCCACGCGATGACGCGGGAGAGCGAGTGCACACTGCAGGCGCCGCCGCGGCTGCGCGCCGGCGGCCCGACGCGGCGCCGGGACGTCCGCGCGGCGCTCGCGGCGATCGGCGCCCTCGTGGCACTCGCCCTCGCCGCGCCGCGAGCGGCCGGCCAGGCATCCTTCGACTACACCTTCGAAATGCCCGGCCAGCCCGCGCTGCAGGATGTGCACGCGGTGGTGCGGATGGATTCCACCGGGAAGCTCGAAGCTACCATCGACTACGAGAACCGGGACGACCTGAGTCCCTTCTGCGGCGGGCTGGTGATCGGAGCGTATTCCGCCGACGGCACGCTGCTCCAGCTCTTCACCACGCCGATCCGCTGCACGCCCGCCATGGGGGCCAACGGCAACGACCCGGGCCAGCCGTGGAAGCGGCATTTCACCTGGAGTGCGCGCCTCCGCAACGACTACGTGGCCCGCGCGAGCATTCTCGACGTCCGCGCGGTGGCCACCGGCGATGTGAAGGTGATCACGGATGAGGAGGCGCGCGAGGCGCTCGGGAAGCGTACGTCGGTCGTATCGAGGTTCTAGCGCGTCCACGTCTGGTTGTCGCGGTCGAGATCCGGAAAGAGACCGTCCGGATCGATCACGACGCTCGTGATCGCGGGTGAGGCGGCCACCGTAGCGACCCAGCGGCGCGCACCGCCGAGCCAGACGTCCACCGGAGCCTCCACGCGCTGGGTGCTCCCGTCCGCCCGCTTCACCTGCACGATCACGGGCATGGGCGCGAGGCCACGATCCTCGATGGTGATCGCCACCGAATCGCTCCCCGCCCGCGCCCGCACCGACGCCACCGCCTGGTCGAGCGACCACGGCTCGTAGAACCAGCTCCGCCAGAACCACGAGAGGTCGCGACCCGAGACGTCGCTCATCGTGTTGAAGAAGTCGGCCGGATAGGGATGGCGGCCGATCCAGCGTCGTCCGTACTCGCGCAATCCACGCTGCAGCGTGTCGCCACCGAGTATGGCGCGCAGCGCGCTCAGAACCTGCGCGGTCTTGTTGTAATACATGACGAAGTAGAGATCCGGATCCGCGAGGTCGCCCGGCGTCATGAGCGCCATCTCGCGTCCGGCGCGCGCCTGCTGCAGATAGACGCGCCGCTGTCCGGGTTCCGAATCGTTGGAGCGGCCGCCCCGTCGAGGTTCGCCATAGATCACGCGCATCCCCTGGGCGACGTCGTACTGCGTGAGGCCCTCATCCATCCACGGATAGCGCGTCTCGTTCGAGCCGACCTGCATCGGATACCACATGTGACCGGTCTCGTGCATCAGGTCGCCGGCGAGCGATAGCGTGTCGGGCCACGACTGCATGAGGGTCATCATCGGATACTCCATCCCCCCGCTCGTGATCACACCCTCCATGGAAGTCATCTGCGGCCAGGGATACGGCCAGAGATACTCGGACATCTTCTCTATGGCATCGCGTGTGAAGCGTGCACCCCCGAGCGGCCAGGCGGCGGCACGGGGCAGCTCGCGGAAGAAGGAGTTGATCATGACGGTGTCGGTGACACCTTCACTCTCTCCCCGGACCAGCGCTATCGTGGCGTCCCAGTCGTACTGGTCGCTCGTCCCCCACGCGAAGTCGCGCACGTCGGTCGCAACGAAGTGCCAGGTGGCCTCCTTCCCCGTCCCCGCGAACCCCGATCCGTTGGCACGGTCGGCGGCGGTGAGGACGTGGATGACTTCGCCGGTCCCGCGCGCGCGGGCGAGGCGGTCGCGCGTCTGGCGTGAAAGCACGGAATCACGGTTCACCAGCTCGCCGGTGGAGCCCACCGGCCAGCCGTGCGGGACGGTGAGCCGCACATCGTAGTCGGCGGGGTCCATGTAGAACTCCGCACCGTTGATGTACGGATCGGCGACCCAGCCATTCACGTCGTCGTAGACGGCGACCTGCGGATACCAGTAGCCGATGAAGTACAGGTCCTTCCCTTCACGCCCTTCACGCCCGTCCGACGGCGACGGCGCCGGCGAGAACGACCAGGCGAACTGCAGTCGCGTGCTGTCCTTCGGAAGGAGAGGCGTGGGGAGACGGAGCCAGAGCACGGCGCCATCCACGGTGTACCCGCCGCCGCTCGACGCTCCGAGCGCGCGGCTGCCGGCGGCGGCTCTCAGTATCTTTCCCTCCACCGCCACGCGCCCGAGCTCGACTCCACCCGTGATGGGCACGGCCGAGCGCCGGGGGCTCCCCGGCGCGAACACGTTCTGCCGCAGGTGAACGGCGAGGGTGCGAAGAGTGTCGGGCGAGTTGTTTATGTAGACGACGCTCTCGCGCCCCTCCAGTCGTGCGTTCGCGGCGTCCAGGCGCGCGTCGATGCTGTAGCGCGCGTACTGCACCCAGTTGCCGGCGCCCGGACGCCCCGAACGGGTGCGCGTGCCGCGCTCCACCGCCTTGCTGAAGCCCGGAATCTCGAACACCGGCCCGGGAATCGGGCGTCCGGCAGTGCCCGTGGCGGCCGGATCCACCGTGGGGGCAGGTCGAGTCTGCGCATCGACCGGCGCGGCGAGGAAGAGCGTCGCGAGCAGCGCGACGCCGAACGCGTGCTGGAAGCCTGTACGACCCGACGAATGTTCTGGCATGTTCCCCATGGTAGTATGTTGCTTGATCGTTGCCGTCGGCATTCATACTCGCGTGCGGACCCGGCGTGCGCAAACGGCGCCGGCCGTATAAGCTTCCCCGAAGCGCAACCGTGAACCGGGAGTCACATGCGTCTGGACCGAGTCGTAGTTGGGATGGATTTCAGCAAGCCGGCCGAGGATGCGGCGCGCTGGGTGGCGCGTGAATTCGCGCCCGGCGCGGAGCTGGTTCTGGTGCACGTCGTGACCGTGCCGGAGCCGCCGCGATTCTTCAGGGGTATGTTCCCTCCACGCGCCGCGCTCATCGAGACGGCGCGCACGGGAGCAGACCGCCGGATGCGGGAGCTGAGCACTTCGATCGGCGCGGAGCGCATCTGGATGGAGATACGCGAGGGCGATCCGGCCGAGCAGATCGATGCGGTGGCCGCCGAGTACGACGCCGATGTGGTGGTGGTGGGCCCGCACGGGGCTCGCCCCGGGATCTGGGACCGTCCCGGCGGCACCGCCGAGAAGCTCCTGCGCGAGTCGCGCCACACGGTGCTGCTGGCCGCCAATCCACGCGAGCGGCCACCGCTCCGCCTCCTCGTTCCGCTGGATGAATCCAGGGCGGCCGAGGCAGTCCTCGGCTGGACCAGCCACCTCGCCGAGCGGCAGGGAGTCGAGATCACACTGCTGCACGTGGTGAGCTCCACGATGCTCAACGAGCTGATGACCGCGGGCGCCGTGGTATCGGGAGTGATGATGCCGATTCCCGATGAAGTACTGACCAACGCCGAGATGGATGCAGGCTCGTGGCTCGAGCGGGCGGCCGCCGAGGCGGGGCTCGAGTCGCCCGGGGTGAAGACCGAGGTGAAGGCGGGCGATCCATCGGATCAGATACTCGCCACGGCCGAGCGGCTCGATGTGGATATGATAGTGCTCGGGAGCAGCGCGCGCGGGCTGCGCGCGGCGCTCCTCGGGAGCGTGGCGCGCGAAGTTCTGCGCTCTGCCAGACGGCCGGTCCTCGTGGCGCGCGAGCGAGAGGATGAGGCGGGGAGTGCCGGAGACGACGACGGGAGCGAGAGCGATGACCTCGAGCGGTGAGCCGACCTACCGCGATCTCGAACGACACGAGATCGACGCTCTCCTCGCGCGACACACCGTGGGGCGAATCGCGTACACCTTCCGGGACAGGGTGGATGTGGAGCCCATCAATTACGTGTATCACGATGGCTGGATCTACCTCCGTACCGGACCGGGGTCGAAGCTCACCACGCTCGCGCGCCACCCGTGGGTCGCATTCGAAGTGGACGAGGTGGACGGCACCTTCGACTGGCGCAGCGTGGTGCTCCACAGCACCGTGTACGAGCTGACCCCGGGCGGAACCGCGGCCGACGACGAGGCGTATTCACGAGCGGTCGACGTTCTCCGAACGCTCATTCCCGAGACTTTCACGGCGGCCGATCCGGCGCCGTACCGGACCGTGATACTGCGCATGAAAGTCGACGAAGTAGTGGGGCGCGAATCCAGCACCGTGCGGCAGTAACCGCGGTTCTCTTCCGCTCCTCCCGCGCTCGGCTCCTCCTCCCCCCCTCCCCCTCCCCCCTTCCTCCCCAGCCGCTCCCGCCCGCTCCCCGCTCTCCACGCCGCGATCGCGCAGCCGTCCCGGGGTCGCGTCGGGTAAACGCCGACATCCGGCGGGCCGTTTATCCCACCCAGAATCCGCAATTCCCCTGATTTCCGGCCATACGCGGGAGTCCTAGCTTCGCGTGTGTGGAAGTGGAAGCGCGCTGCGCCAGTGCGGCGCCGGATGCCGGAGCGGTCATCCGCCACGTCCATGCTCACGAGGCTGATCGGCTCAACCACTCGCTCACGAGGCGACAATGGCATCGGACATCACACGCAGGCTCACGATAGGTGCGGGCGGCGCGCTCGCCGCGAGCGTCGCCCTGTACGCCTGCGTGGCGACGGGGACGAAAGGCGGCAACCTCGTCACGGGCGACGCCGCGTCGGCCGTGTACGTACCGCCCGGATCGTACGACGAGTACTACGCATTTCTGTCCGGCGGCTACAGCGGACAGATCTCCGTGTACACGCTCCCCTCCGGACGACTGATCAAGCAGATCGCCGTGTTCTCGCAATTCCCGGAAACCGGATACGGCTACGACGAGAACACGAAGGAGATGCTGCAGACCAGCTACGGGTTCGTACCCTGGGACGACTCGCACCACCCGGAGCTCTCGCAGACCGAAGGCATCCCGGACGGCCGCTGGCTCTTCATCAACGGGAACAACACACCGCGCGTGGCGCGCATCGACCTCTCGCTCTTCGAGACCACCGAGATCCTCGAGCTCCCCAACGCGGCCGGCGGCCACGCCTCGCCGTTCAGCACGCCAGACACCAGATACATAGTCTCGGCGACTCGTTTCAGCGTTCCGGTGCCGAACTCCGACGTCGCGATCGACACGTACAAGGAGAACTTCAAGGGCGTCATCTCCTTCATCAGGGCCGATCAGCCGGGGCAGATGGACGTGGCGTTCCAGATCCTGATGCCCGGCTACAACTACGACCTGGCGCACGCCGGCAAGGGCGCATCGGACGGCTGGTTCTTCTTCACCACCTACAACACCGAGCAGGCGTACGAGAAGCTCGAGCTGAACGCCTCGAAGAACGACAAGGACGTGATTGCGGCCGTGGACTACCGCCGTGCGGAAGCATGCGTGGCCGAAGGGAAAGCTCGCACGATGCCGGCCAGGTACGTGCACAACTTCAAGGACGAAGCGACGCACATAGCGAAGACCGAGCTGAAGACGAGCGTGAAGATGCTCGACCCGCGCGACTGCGAGGGGATGGTCTACCTCCTGCCGACCCCGAAGTCGCCGCACGGCGTCGACATCGACCCGAGCGGCGAGTACATAGTGGCGAGCGGGAAGCTGGCCACGGTGATTCCGGTGCACTCCTTCAGCAAGATGAAGAAGGCGATCGCGGACGAGGCCTACGACGGTGAAGCGGATGGCATCCCCATCCTGCAGTACACCGCTACCATCGCCGGCGAGGTGCAGAAGCCCGGGCTCGGTCCGCTGCACACGGAGTTCGACGACAGGGGGAACGCCTACACCTCGATGTTCATCTCGTCCGAGATAGTGAAGTGGAAACTCGGGACGTGGGAAGTGCTCGACCGCATGCCGATCTACTACTCGGTGGGTCATCTGATGATACCGGGGGGAGACAGCAGGCAGCCCTGGGGCAAATACCTCTTGTCGCTCAACAAGATCACCAAGGACCGCTACCTCCCCACCGGTCCCGAGCTCGCGCAGTCGGCGCAACTGATCGACATCAGCGGCGACAAGATGAAGATGCTGCTCGATTTCCCTACCATCGGCGAGCCGCACTACGCGCAGGCTCTGCCGGCCGATGTGCTCGAGGACAAGCAGGTCAAGTACTATCTGCTCTCGGAGAACCGGCACCCGGGCGCCGTCAGGTCGGAAAGCGAAGGCGGGATCGAGCGCAACGGCAAGCGCGTGGATGTGAAGATGGCGGCGATCCGCAGCCACTTCGCCCCGGACAATCTCGAGGGCGTGCAGGTGGGCGACACGGTCTACTTCCACGTGACGAACATCGAGCAGGACTGGGACATCGTACACGGCTTCGCCGTACTCGGCGCCAACAACGCCGAGCTGATACTGGCGCCCGGAGCCACGAGAACGTTGCAGTGGATACCGCGAGCACCTGGCGTGTACCCGTTCTACTGCACCGACTTCTGCTCGGCGCTGCACCAGGAGATGCAGGGTTACGTACGCGTGTCTCCGGCGGGCTCCAGCGTGCCGCTCACGGCGAACATCAGCAGAAAGACCCTCGCCCAGATGAGCCAGCGATGACGCGCACGGCGCGAGTACTCATGGCGGCGGCGGCGCTGCTCATGACCGGGGCGTTCGCCGCACCCCTCTGGCGGATCCGGCTTCTGGCGCCGCAGTACCCGGAGGGGCTGGGGCTCCTGATCCACGTGAATACCGTACGTGGAGCGGGCCACAACGACCTCGCCAACATCAACTCGCTGAACCACTACATCGGGATGAGGGCGATCGACCCGACGGCGATACCGGTGCTGAGAATCATGCCGTGGGTGCTCGGCTCGCTCGTGGTTGGAGCGCTGGCGGTGGCGCTGCTGGGGCGGCGAAGGCTCCTCGCCGCCTGGCTCGGCGCGTTCGGGGCGGCCGCCGTGCTCGGACTCGCCGAGTTCTGGAAGTGGGAACGCGACTACGGGCGCAACCTCGACCTCGAGAACGCCATCATCAAGGTGCCGGGGATGAGCTACGAGCCGCCACTCATAGGCGCGAAGCAGCTACTGAATTTCACCGCGATCTCGCTTCCGGCGCTCGGCGCCATCCTCCTGGGAGCGGCCTTCCTCATGGGAGCGCACGCGCTCTTCCTCTCCACTCGTGCGGCGCGTACCGCACGCACGGACCGGGCGCCGGGACCCGGCATGGCGGACGAGAGCGGGTCCGAGGTCGCCAGCGCCAGGCTGCAGCCGGCGGGGGGTCGCTGATGCGCTCGTGCACTTCCTTCGATCCCCGCCGCCGCGCCGCCGGGAGGATGCGGCGCGCGCGGCCTCTCGCGGTGATCGCCGTCGCGTCGATAGTGTACGGATGCGCTGCCGGTCCGGCGCCGATCGCGTACGATCAGGATGCCTGTGCGTTCTGCAGGATGCAGATCAGCGATCCGCGTTACGGTACGGAGCTCGTGACACGCACGGGGAAGATGCACAAGTTCGACTCCATAGAGTGCCTCGCATCGTTCTATTCGAGCCTGCAGGATGGCACGGGAGTCCGCGCACTCTGGGTGAGCGACTACCGGAAGCCGGGGAACTTCATCCCGGCGAGCGAAGCGCTGTTCATTCACCACGACGGGCCCGGCAGCCCCATGGGTCGCGGCCTTCTCGCTGTCGCGGCGGATCGCGACGCGGCGGATCGCGACGCGGCGAGCGCAGGCGTACCAGCCGGCGACACTCTGAGCTGGGCCCAGGTGGTGGAACTCGTAGCGACCGAGTCACTCGCTCCGGCGGCGGCACGGCGCCGGCGCGGCGGCAGCGTGAAGGTCGAAGCCGGCGCGGGAGATGCCGATGCGCACGAACGCTGAGCTGCCGCGCGCGGGCGGCCTCTTCCTCGCGGCGCTGCTCGCCACGGCGTCCGGTCCATCTTCGCTCGCCGCACAGCGCACGCTCCTGGTGAGCCCCGAAGGTCCGGTACGCACGATAACCGAGGCAATACGGCTGGCGTCCGCGGGCGACAGGATCGTGGTGAAGGCGGGGAGCTACCGCGAGCCCACGATCCTGGTGGACAAGCCGCTGGAAATCGAGGGGATCGGTTTGCCGGTACTGGATGGCGAAGGTGCGCGGCAGATAATGACCGTGGCCGCCGACGACGTCACGGTGCGCGGCCTGCGCTTCGTACGCGTGGGCACGAGCTACGTGGAAGACCGCGCGGCCGTGAGAGTGGCGGGCGCGAAGCGGTGCACGATCTCGGACAACCGCTTCGACGACACCTTCTTCGGCATCTACCTCGCCGAGGTCAGCGACTGCGTGGTGGAGCGCAACGACCTGCGAGCCATCACGAAGGGCGAGGCCGGCTCCGGCAACGGCATCCATCTCTGGTCGTCGCGCGGGGTCACCATCGCGGACAACCGGATCACCGGCCACCGTGACGGCATCTACCTGGAGTTCTCGCACGCGAGCGAGATCCGCGGGAACGTGAGCGAGGACAATCTGCGCTACGGTCTGCACTTCATGTACTCCAACGACTGTACGTACATGGACAATCTCTTCCGCGCCAACGGTGCCGGCGTGGCAGTCATGTACGCGAAGAACGTCACCATGAAGGGAAATCGCTTCGAGCGCAACTGGGGCGGCGCGGCGTACGGGCTTCTTCTCAAGGAGATCGCCGACAGCCGTCTGGAGGGGAACGTCTTCGAGCGCAATACCACCGCTCTCCTCGCCGAAGGCGCGAATCGCCTGCAGGTGGAGCGCAACGAGTTCATCGCGAACGGATGGGCTGTGAAGCTGGCCTCGAGCACGATGGACGCACGCTTCACGCGCAACGATTTCCTCGGCAACACCTTCGACGTGGTGACCGACAGCCGTCAGATCTCGACGACCTTCGACGGCAACTACTGGGATGGCTACAGGGGCTACGACCTCGACCGCGACGGGGTGGGCGACGTACCACACCTGCCGGTACGCCTTTTCTCCCTCCTGGCGGCGCGCGCGGAGCCCTCGCTCATCCTGCTGCGGAGCGCGTTCGTGGAGCTGCTGGATGCGGCCGAGCGCGTGCTGCCGATCCTCACGCCGAGCGGAGTGAGCGATCCACGCCCAGCCATGCGGAGGATCACATGATAGAAGTCAACCGGCTCGAGAAGCGCTTCGGCGCGTTGCAGGTGCTGCGCGGTCTCGATCTGAACATCGGCAGCGGGCGCGTGACCGCCGTGGTAGGTCCCAACGGCGCGGGAAAGACCACGCTCATCAAGATCATACTCGGACTCACGCGCGCCGATTCGGGAAGCATCCACATCGACGGAAGGCCCATCGATGCCTGCGACGAATACCGCTCGCGCATCGGCTACATGCCGCAGATCGGCCGCTTTCCCGAGAATCTCTCGGCGCTCGACCTCGTGGCGCTGCTCCGCGACCTGCGAGCGGGCGAAGGATCGGTGGACGATGAGCTCGTGGACCGGCTCCGGCTCGGGGGCGAGCTGCGGAAACCGATACGCACGCTCTCGGGCGGCACGCGGCAGAAGGTGAACGCGGTGCTCGCGCTGCTCTTTCGCCCCGACATCCTCATCCTCGACGAGCCCACGGTGGGGCTCGACCCTATCTCCAGCGGAATCGTGAAGGACAGGATCCTCGCCGAGCGCGGCGCCGGGCGAACGGTGGTGCTCACATCGCACATCATGAGCGACCTCGAGGAGCTCGCCGACGACGTGGCGTTCCTTGCGGACGGTCTGATACGCTATGCCGGAACGCTATTCGATCTGAAGCGGATCACGCGCCAGAACAATCTGGAGCGCGCGGTGGCCACGATGATGGCCTGGGAGAAGGCAGCATGAAGACGGCCATGAAAGTCGCGCGCTACGAGGGGAGCAACGTGCTGCGCAGCCGGTGGATGCTGGTATATACACTCTTCTTCCTGGCGGCGAGCTACGGGCTGCTCCGCTTCGCGGGTAGCGGCAGCCGGGCGCTTCTCAGCCTCATGAGCATGGTGCTCTTTCTCGTGCCGCTGGTCACCGCGGTTTACGGCACCGTGTACCTGTACGGAGCGCGCGAGTTCACCGAGCTGCTTCTCGCTCAGCCGGTGAAGCGCAAGGAGCTCTACTCCGGGCTGTATCTGGGGTTGACTGTGCCGCTCTCGTTAGGCTTCGCAGCCGGCGTGTCCCTCCCCTTCGCGCTGTACGGCTTCGACGAACCCGGGCTGGCCGGCACGCTCGCGGTACTCGTTCTGGCGGGGGTGGCGCTCACGAGCGTGTTCACGGCGCTCGCGTTCCTGATCGCGCTGCGCTACGACGATCGCCTCCGCGGACTGGGCGCCGCCATCGGACTCTGGCTGGCGCTCGCTCTGGCGTACGACGGCCTCGTCCTGTTCCTGGTCGCCTCCTTCGGAGACTACCCGCTGGAGCGCGGAGTGCTCGCGCTCACACTGGCGAATCCGGTGGATCTCGCCAGGGTGCTGCTCCTCCTCCGCTTCGACGTCTCGGCGCTGATGGGCTATACGGGAGCCGTATTCCAGCGCTTCTTCGGCGGCGCCACCGGTGCCGCGCTCGCGGCCGCCACGCTCGGTGTCTGGATGGCGGCGCCCATTGCTCTCGGCCAGCGCGCCTTCCGGCGGAAGGATTTCTGATGCCGGGGCGCAACGCCAACGGCGGCGGCGGGAAGTCGCCCCCCAACTTCGACACGACCAGCTCATGAAACCCACGATTGATGCAGGGAGAGGCGCAATGCGGCGCCTTCGGAATGGCGCCGCCCTGGCGATCGCCACGATGCTCGCGGTCGCCTGCTCGGGCGACGCGAACAAGCAGGTCACCGGCGGCAACGGAGCCGCTGCCACGCCGAGCGCGAGCGAGGCGCCAGCTCCCACCGGCGACACCATCGTGGTGGAGATGATCACCGATGAGACCGGAAACCACTTCGAGCCCAGGGAGATCGAGGCGAAGCAGGGCGACCTGATCCGCTTCACGCTCACCAGCGGCGTGCACAACGTGCACTTCCTCGCGGATTCGAACCCGGGGAAGAGCGGCCTGCCTCCCGTGAGCGAGCTCCTTCAGCTTCCGGGGCAGATCTACGACCTGGTCGTGAATCTCGATCCGGGCGCCTACTACTTCCAGTGCGATCCGCACGCGCTGCTGGGGATGGTCGGGAGCCTGGAAGTCCAGGAGTGACGCGCGCGATTCCGGCAAGCTCGCGAGGGTGATCCCCGGTGTCCACGGAATCTCTTGCGCGCTACTACCTGCGCGTCACGCTGGTCGTGGCGCTGGGGATGTCGGGCGGAGCCATCCTCCAGTGGGTACCTCCGGAACCGTCTCTCTGGCGCTGGCTGCCGCTCGGACTCGCGTATCTCGTGGGCGGCTGGCGCATCGCGCTCGATAGCTGGCGTCAGCTGCGCGACGAGCATCGCCTCTCGATCGACTTCCTGATGGGCGCGGCCGCGATCGGCGCCGCGATAGCTGGGAGCCCTTTCGAGGGGAGCATACTCATCTTTCTCTTCAGTCTGTCGAACACGCTCGAGCACTATGCCATCGGACGGACTCGAAGGGCCCTGGCGCTGCTCGTGGACCTGCGCCCGCGCGAGGCCGCTCTGGTGGATGCCGATGGTCGCGAGATCGGACGCGTTCCCGTCGATGATCTCGAACCCGGTCAGTCGATGCTGGTACGCCCCGGCGAGCGCATCGCGGCAGATGGCGTGGTTCGCTCGGGGCGGAGCGATGTAGATCAGGCGGCGATCACGGGCGAATCTGCTCCCGTGACGAAGTCGGTCGGGGACGAGGTGTTCGCCGGCACGATAGCACAGGGCGGATCGCTCGTCGTGGACGTGACGCGCCGCGCGGATGAGACCATGCTGGCACGCATCGTCCGTCTGGTCGAGGAGGCACGGGAGCAGCGCGCGCCCGCGCAACATTTCATAGACCGCTTCGCGCACCCCTACACCGTCGGCGTCGTGCTCGCCACCGCCCTGGTGGCGCTGATTCCGCCATGGTTTTTCGGAATCGCCTGGAACGACGCGTTCTATCGTGCGATGACTCTGCTCGTGGTCGCGAGCCCGTGCGCCCTCGTCATCTCCACGCCCTCGGCGATTCTATCGGGAATCGCCAATGGCGCGCGCCACGGCATCCTCTTCAAGGGCGGGGCCTATCTCGACCTCGCCGGCTCCATCGATACCATCGCCTTCGACAAGACCGGCACGCTCACCATCGGCCGTCCGCACCTGGTGGCGATCGCCACCGAGCAGAGCGCTGCGGCTTCCGTGGACGACGCCGTCGCCGAGCGGGGGGCATCGCCCACGCGCGAGGAGCTAGCCGTGCTGCGCGCGGCGGCGGCGGTGGAGCTCACCGCGGAGCACCATACCGCGCGCGCCATAGTGGCGGCAGCGCGCGAGCAGCGCATCCAGCTTCCACCCGCGCACGACTTCGAGGCGATCGTCGGGGAGGGTGTGGCGGGAAGCGTGGATGGCGAGCGCGTGTGGGTGGGAAACGAGAAGCTCGCCGCGCGGATGAGCGCCCGGGTGTCGCCCGCGCTCGTGGGTTGGAGTACCGAGCAGCTCGCGCGCGCTCGTTCCGTGGTCTACGTGGGTGCCGACAGGAGAGTGCTCGGCGCGCTCGCCTTCGGCGACACGCTGAAGCACAACGCCGCGGCCACGGTGCGCCATCTGAAATACGAGGGGATTCGCTGGATAACCATACTCTCCGGCGACCATCCGCTGGCGGTGCGGGCAATCGCGTCGGAGCTCGGTGCTGACGAGGTGCGCGCCGGCCTCCTGCCGCACGAGAAGGTGGAGGCGGTGCGCTCGCTCGCCGAGCGCTCGCGTGGAGTGGCGATGGTGGGCGATGGAGTCAACGATGCGCCGGCGATGGCGGCGGCCACCCTCGGTGTGGCCATGGGAGCCGCGGGAACCGACGTAGCCATAGAGACGGCCGACGTGGTTCTCATGAGCGACGACGTCGAGAAGATCGACTACGTGATCCACCTCGGCAAGCGAGCGCGTCGTGTCGTGAGGCAGAACGTCTCCTTCAGCGTGGGATGGATGCTCTTCCTCGTGGTGATCGCGCTGGGCGTGGGGATCCCTCTCACGCTCGCGGTGGTGGCCCATGAAGGCAGCACCCTGGTGGTGGTCCTCAACGGACTCCGGCTCCTGGGCGGCCGGCCGCATGCTCCAATGGTACCGCACGAACGGCATGGTCGCACCGCGTCGGCACGGCTAATGCCAAGCGGAAGCGCTGGAGGGTAGCTCGGTAGCTCGGCGCATCCGAATCGGCGCATCGGCAGCGGTCGCGGAGGGGGCGGACGGCGTGTTCCGGTCGAGTGGAAGTGAGAGGCGTTCGAAGCTGGCGCGGCGAGCGGTCACGGTCGTGCGCCTCGGCGCCATGGGAGCGGCGCTCACCGCAGCGGCGTGCGCCGGGCACTCCGATCACGCGCCGACCATGGCCGCCGAAGGTGCGTCCGGCGCCGCCGATTCGGTTTCGCGGCTCCCACTCACCGTGGTACCGGCGGCACCGTCCGCCAGAGCCGCACAGTTCGCCATCATCCTCACTGGCGACGGCGGCTGGGCCGCCATCGACCGGGAGATCGCCGACTCTCTGGCGATGCACGGGATTCCCGTGGTCGGCCTCGACTCGCGCGCGTACCTGCACACGAAGCGCTCGCCGGAAGAGGTGACCGGTGACGTCGCGCGGATGATGCGCTACTATGGTCGCAGCTTCGCCAGACGAAAGGTGGTGTTGATCGGCTACTCGCGCGGCGCGGACATGCTGCCGTTCGTCGTGAATCGCCTACCGGCGGAGCTTCGCTCGGAGGTGCGGCTGATCGTTCTGCTGGGCATCGCGCCGAACGCGAACTTCAAATTTCACCTGATAGACCTGGTGAGCAATCACCACAGAGCCGACGATCTCCCCACGCTGCCGGAGCTGATGAAGATGCGCGAACCGCGCACACTATGCTTCTACGGCGCGAAGGAGAAGGACGCAGCCTGCAGGTCGCTGCCCGACAGCGTTGCTACGGTAGTGGCCATGCCCGACGGGCATCACTTCGGTGGGAAATACGGCGTGATCGCCGACCGGATCCTCTCGACGCTCGGCGGAGCGGTCAAGCCTTCGCTGCCCGGATCCTCCGATTCAGCAGTGGCTCCAGAACCGCCGCGTTACTGATATCGGCGGCGTGCGAGGAAAAGAGGAGCGTGACCCGCCCGCGCTTCCCGCGTTTCACGAGGTCGTCGAGGACCGCCTTCGCCTCGGGCGTCTTCAACTCCTCCCTGAAGCGCTTCTGGAACTCGGTCCACTTCTCGGGATCGTGACCATACCAGCTTCGCAGCTCCGTCGAGGGCGAGATCTCCTTCGGCCACACATCCACGTGCGCTTTCGCCTTCGACATGCCACGCGGCCAGAGACGGTCGATCAGCACCCGATAGCCGTCGGATTCCTGGTACGGTTCGTACACGCGCTTGCTTACCACCATTGACGATCCTCTCCAGCTCCGGCGGGCGCGACGCGCGCCGCAGCCGGGCTCACACGGTCACTCGTCGTAGTTCGGCTCCGCGGATCCAGGACGTCGGCCCGCCATGGCGACGCTCAGCAGCATGTCCGCGCCGTGCTCGGAGTCGACTTCGTGCGGTATCTCCGGCTGGAGAACCAGCGCCTCGCCCTGGCTCAGCAAATGCTCCGAGGCGGGAGTCGTGACCCGCACCGCACCGCGCAACGGCTGGATCATCACCACCCCGGGCGCATGGTGGCGCGGGAGACTGCCGCCCGGCTCGAAGGTGAAGAACACCAGGCGCAGCGTGTCGCTGTGAAAGAGCGTCACCTCGTTGCGGCCGTTCTTCAGAAGGCGCGGCTCCGCTCGCAATTTCTCGCGTGCCGCGTCGAAGTCGAGCGTGTGCTCCGGGCCGGCGAAGCGCTCCACCGGCGGCCGCCGCAATCGATCCTGGGAAGAGCTCATGAACGCAAGTGCCTCCGTTGGTAACCGGCATCGCCGGCGTGGGATGATCCCCGCATGATGCGCGAAATCCACTGCCGGGGCAAACTCCGAGCCGGCGAGCCAGACGTCTACGCCTGGCGGGTTCCGTTCCGGCGCCTTCCCCCGGCGAGCTCGCCGGCATCCTGCGACTCCAGCGCTTCCAGGAAAGGGCAGTCGCCGAGCGGCCCGTGCGCATGGCAGGAAGCGGCCATCTCGCGTAGAGCGCCGCTTATCCGGGTCAGATCTTCGATCTTGGCCTCCACCGCGTCGATCTTCTCCTCCACCGCACGATGCACGTCCTCCGGTGTCGTACGCGGATCGACGCGCAGCGCGAGCAATTGCTCTATCTCCGCCAGCGTGAAGCCGAGCGCCTGGGCACGCCGGATGAACTCGAGTCGAGCCACATCGCTGGCGATGTACTCGCGGTATCCCGAAGCGCGACGCTTCGGCTTCGGCAACAGTCCACGCCGTTCGTAGTAGCGTACGGTCTGTACGTTGACACCTACCGTTCCCGCCAACTCACCGATCGTGAGCGTCCGGGTGTCCTCCAGTTCCATCGCCATTGCCACATCCCTCGATCATGGATTCGGGTACAAGGTAAGGATTGCACCATGGTAGAGAGTCAAGAGGGAGCGGGATGACGACCGGAGCCGGAGCCTTCCGAGTACCATCAATATCGTTGTACGACAATAATTTAACATTTCGCTGACAATGCACCTTATCAGGTAGTCGAAAAGTGAGACGGGCCGGTGCTTCGCGACTCGGTCCCTCGTGCGGCCGACTACCCGGGAGTGGGAGCCGGCTCCAGCACGGTCTCGTCCACGTAGCACCGCCCCCAATCTTCACCTCACATTTCGCTCCCCTCTTCCGCGCCGGCGCCCATGTCCGCCGGCGCCGATGCACCGAGCGCCCGCCGCACGGCCGGCGCCACTACCGTCCCGTACAATTCTATCGACCGCAGCACGCTGGCGTGCGGCGTGGTGCCGACGGTCATCTGCATGAGGAAGCGATCGTAGCCGAAGAGCTCGTGCTCGTAGAGCATCTTGTCGATCACCTCCTGCGGACTTCCCACCAGCAGCGCGCCGTGCGCCGAGCGCTCCGCGTCGAATCGCTGCCTGGTGGGAGGCGGCCAGCCGCGCTCCCTGCCCAGTCTACCCATCACATCGAGGTAAGGCGGCAGCGCGGCGTCGACGGCCTCCCGCGTGCCGTCCGCCACGAACCCGTGCGAGTTGATGCTGAGGCGCAGCGTCGAAGGATCGTGGCCGGCCCGGGCGGCGCTCTCCCGGTAGAGGTCGGCGAACGGCGCGAAGCGCGCCGGCGCTCCGCCTATTATCCCCAGCGCCATCGGGAGTCCGAGCGTCCCCGCGCGCACCACCGACTGCGGTGTTCCACCCACCGCTATCCAAACCGGGAGCGGCGTCTGGACAGGACGCGGATACACGGCCTGCTCGTGCAGCGGCGGGCGATGTTCGCCCTTCCAGGAAACGCGCTCGTTCTCGCGCAGCGCGAGCAGCAGGTCGAGCTTCTCGGAGAAAAGGACATCGTAGTCGTCGAGATCGAAGCCGAACAGCGGAAAGCTCTCGATGAAGGAGCCGCGCCCCGCCATGATCTCGGCGCGCCCGTGCGAGAGCAGGTCGAGCGTGGCGAAATCCTGAAAGACGCGCACCGGATCGTCCGAGCTGAGAACGGTGACGGCGCTTGTTAGACGAATACGCTTCGTACGCGTGGCCGCGGCGGCCAACACCACCACGGGGGAGGAGACCGTGTAGTCGGATCTGTGATGTTCGCCCACGCCGAAGACATCGAGACCGACGGCGTCGGCGAGCTCGATCTCCTCGAGCAGGTCGCGGAGCCGCTCCTCGGCGCTCGGCGCACGACCCGTACGCGCATCCGGCGTACGCTCGGCGAAGGAGTAGATGCCGATCTCCATGGGACGCGGCTTGGGCACGGGATGGGGCATGCGAAAAGATAGCGGCGGGGGTCGGGCCTCCGATGAAAGAAGGCTCGGTAGCGACGTCGCTACC
>CAZTTY010000018.1:0-56030 GCA_964616815.1 uncultured Gemmatimonadaceae bacterium
ATTCGTTAATTCCCTCCACCGGTCGATCGAAGCCGGTGCCTATGTTGACGAATGGAGGCGCCGGAGGTGACGGAGAGGGGGCGGTTCTCACTCCAGAGACGGTCGAGAGGTACCGGGGCGCTTCCGGGAGGGCACCCATCCATTCATCATGGTTCATGACCGACCGCGATGAAGAGATCCCCGATCCCGAACCGCCGCAGCCAGAGCGTGTCGCCCGGCGGGCGCTCGTACTCTCCGCGCTATGCTGCCGCAGCGGCATCGAAGACGACGCCGACAATCCGGAAGCGGAAGCATTCAGGCGCGACGTGCTCGCCTGGCTCGAAGAAGTGGGCGCGAGCGAGGAGGCCGAGCCGGAAGAGCTCGCGGTGCTGTCCGCGCCGCTCGGGGCGCTCACCGAGCGTCAGGTCATCGACTGCGGCTGGCGCGCCGAGGGGCTCGGCGTTCTGGCCTGGGCGCTCGGCCGCTGTGATCTGCCATCGTACCAGACTACGGTAAGTGCACCGGACGTCGCGGATACACTCGACTTCATGAAACCGGAAGCCGCGCGCATGATCGGCGGCGCGAAGCTCCGGGACTCGGAGCAGCTCGAGACTCTCGCCGAGCGACTCCTGGCGCTGCACTGGAGGCTGCGGCAATTCTCGTTGAATCCGGAGCACATGGACTTCGAGTCGTTCGCGCGCACGGCGTACTTCGGTCCTCTGGACGTGGAAGGGTTGGAGCTCGTGCGCGGAGACCTCGCCATCGACGGGCGGCCGCTCATGGATGTCGGCGAGTCCCGGTGGAACGAATGCATGAGTATTGCACGCGAGCGTCAGCAGGCGGCGAACTGGCTGTGCGGGCAGGAAATGCTGTACTCTGATGTCACGTGCGACACATGAGAGCTCCCTGGAATTCCTCGAGTGACGTAAGGGCAAGCGCTCGGCGTCCAAGCCGAAGGTCGACCACACCGAAGGCGCGGAGCGCCGTGAGGAGTCGAATCGTGATCTTCACCACGAGACGACACGCAGGATGAAGAAGCCGTGGAAGCGAACGATCTCACCGTCCGAGTTCGATCTTCTGGTCGGCAGCCTGCTGAACCTTCCGATCACGCGGGCCTGGCGCGGGTATGGCTCGGCGCTCTTTCTCGAATTGGGTGAGCTTCGCCCGGCGGACCCTCCTCGGCGAGATGGCACCCCGCGCATGAAGGGCGAAGGAACGATCATGATTCAGTGGAGCTGGCGGGTGGAGCGCGCACGATCGATCGAAGTCGGTAGTTGGAGCACCGACGCACGGATCGATTCGGGCATCGCGCGACTGGGCGGATTGCAGGTCGTGGCGCTCGCGGTAGACGGACGGTTGCCGGAGCTGATAGTCGGGCTCTCGGATGGCTGCTGGCTGCGCTCGTTCATGACGGCCGAAGGGCAGCCCGAGTGGACGGTGTTCCTTCCCGACGAAAGCTGGCTCACCGTCGAACGCGGTCGTATCGTTCACGACACACAGAACCAGGTGCGTTCGGCAGGACGCGATTCATCGATCTCCGGAAATGACGACGGCGCGCTCGGATGAGCGATACGATATCGGAAACGTTGACAGTATCCCTGGCGATACCAGGATCGCACCGGAAATGACAGGGCCACTGACCACTCTCTTCCGACCCGTGGGCCAGGCGGAGCTAGACCTCATCGCGGCATCGGGCTTCCGTCGTTTCCCGCCGCGGCTTCCGGGGCAGCCGATATTCTACCCCGTGCTCACCGAGGCGTACGCCGTCGAGATCGCGCGAGACTGGAACACGCGCGATGAGGCATCCGGCTTCGCCGGCTACGTGCTCCGGTTCTTCGTAGACACCGGGTTCCTCGCGCGCTACCCCGAGCAGATCGCCGGCGCGGCGCGACATCGAGAGCTCTGGGTGCCGGCCGAGAAGCTCGAGGAGTTCAACCGGCACATTGTGGGGCCGATCGAAGTCGTGGCCGAGTTTCACGGCCGGACGTCAGAGGCGCAGACGCCCGGAAGCCCCTCCGACGCCACTATCTGACCAGTCACCATGTCGATCTTCTCACGCCTCTTCGGCGATGCGGAACCGCGCGAGCCGACTCTCGAGCTCTCCGACGGATCGGAGGAGGGCTGGGCTGACTGTGCGTTCGAAGCACGCTGGCACGGTCAGGTGATCCGGGCACGCGCGAAACACGCCGGCGTGAACGTGGGGTTCGATGTCGACTGGCCGCTCAGATGGGACGAGGTGGACTTCGGACCCGACGTTCCCATCACCGGCTTCCGAGCCACACTCACGATTCGATCGTGCGGTTCCGCGAGCGACCGTTTCATGGAGGCTCTCTCGGAGCGCTACGAGATGACGGAGCTCGCCGCGCCAATGATGCCGTCCGTCTCGTGCACCGGCATCTCGTTGGACGGTGATCCGCGGCTGGCGGGGGAACAGGACGTTCGCGTGAAGCGTTCTTCTTCGAGGACGATGAGGAACGCTACGCCGAGGCCTATCTGAACGTCGTCGATTCAGGACGACGTCTCGAGCTCAAGGAAAAGGACGAGGAGTATCGCCGAACCCTTCTCGCCGCTCTGACGCGGCCGTAATCCTCGTCTCGACGCACCGGCCCTCTGTCGCGTTCCGGGGTGTCTCGTCGGCCACTCCCGATCCGACCGCAATTCCCAACCCATGGTGACACCATGACCCGTCGACTGATCATGTGGAACCTCCTCACCCTCGACGGCCACTTCGAGGGCGCGAAGAAGTGGGATCTCGACTTCCATGAGCACGTGTACGGGCTGGAGCTCCAGGAGTTCGGACTGCAGCAGCTCGAATCCGCCGGCGCGATTCTTTACGGCCGAGTGACCTACGAAGGGATGGCGTCGTACTGGTCGTCGGCGAGCGGCAAGACAGCGGAGCTGATGAACCGCCTGCCGAAGATCGTCTTTTCGCGCACGCTCGAGGATGCGACGTGGAACAACACCCGCCTGTTGCGCGACGCCGAAGATGAAGTCGCACGCCTAAAGTGCGAGAACGGCGGTGATCTCTACGTGCTCGGCAGCGCCGAACTCTCGGCGAGCCTGATCGCGCGCGACCTTTTCGACGAATACAGGTTGTGCATCGCTCCCATCGTGCTCGGCGCGGGCACACCGCTGTTCAAGCCGATGGCGAAGCCGAAGCCGCTCCGGACGCGCGAAGCGAGGACGTTGAAGACCGGAGGGATTCTACTGTTCTGTGAGCCCGAGGCCGGTAGTTGACCGCAGCGTGCAACGCCGGTTGGCGAGGTGAGACGACGCGGCAGCGCCAGGTCGACGCGCGCCGCTATCCGCGCGCCACCACCGCCTCGCTCCCATCCGGCGTGCGCGGCGCGCGCCGTCGCCGCGTCATGAGCAGCAGCGCGCCCACGAGCAGGAACGCGTTCGCCCACCACATGCCGACCAATGGCGAAACGACCATCCGATCGGCGAGCGTCTCTCCCGCCACGATCAACATGTAGTATGCGGTGAATACCGCGAAGCTGGCTCCGAAGACCAGCCACATGCCGCCGCGCGGGACGCGGAGCGCGATGGCCGCGGCCGCCAGCGCCAGCACCACGCACGCCGCCGCGAGTGCCAGCTTCTTCTGAACCTCGACTTCGTACGCCGCCGCGCGCCCGAGGACGTCGGACTCCGTCACCGCCTGGATGCTCCGTTCCGCCTCCCGCAGTTGGCCGATCGTCATCGTGCGATCGCTCTGCGGCGTCCTGCCATCCGGCTTGATCACCGCCGCGAGCTGCGCGTTCGCGCGGGGCACCACCTCCGCCGCCACCACCAGCTCCAGCACCGCTATTCCGACGGCGGCCAGGAGCACGGGTCGCAACAGGCGACGTAGTCCGTTGCGCTCCCGCAGCGCTGCGGCGAGCGTACCGTCGGCGCGGAGACGTGTGAACTCCCTGAGCACCGCGATGAAGACGGCCATGGGGATTGTCATCGCCGCGATGAACGGCACGGCAAACAGCATCGCTTCCGCGATAGTGCCGGCCGACGCTCCCCGCGCGCTCAGCTCCGGTATCTGCTTTCTCGCGAAGTTCACGAGCAGTATGGCGGTGAGCGCGAGGAACGCGATGGCGAACGAGCTGGCGTGGCGGCGCAGGAGCTGCCGGGTGGTGTAGTTCTGCATGTGCGGATCTCCGGAGTCGGCGCCGGCCCGCTGCGGCTCGTGCGCATGGATGTCCCACCGTTCCCAGGGCATGACGTCGTGACTTTCGGCCGGGACGTCGCATGATGGGCGTACCTGCTCGTAGGCGCCTCGTCGAACTACATCCCATATACCCGCCGCGCCGGCGGCCATGCCCTGCAGTCGGCTGCGCTCACGTGCCCGTTGGAGCTCGCGCGCGAAAAGCCTTTCCATCGCTGATCCGTGCTTCCGGCGCAGCCCGGTCGGGAGTACGTAGAGAGCGAGTCGATAGGTGCGCGTCCAGCTCATCATGCTCTCCCGGCCGCGAGGCGCGTACGTGCTGTACGGACGAGCGACTCCAGGCGCGCGGCCTCGCGCTCGAGCGCGACTCGGCCGGCACGGGTGATCCTGTAGAAGCGCTCGCGTCCGGAAATCCCCTCGGGACGCTTGTCATCCGGGATTTCCTCCAGCCACTTCTGCTCGACGAGCTCCTCGAGCGAACCGTAAAGAGTGGCCGGCCAGAGCCGCACGCTCCCATCGCTGAGCTCGCGCACGTCGTCCTGGATGGCGGTGCCGTAGCGAGGAGCGGCGGAGACGGAGAGGAGGATGAAGAACCAGTGGGGCTTCATGGATTCGGAGCTCTCGAGGGATGCAGGGGAAGTATTGACACTTTATCGGCCAGTTCGCGGCAAGGCCGATGGCGGAACGAGACCGAGCAACCGCATATAACTCGCGAGTTGGCTGTAATGCTCCGCGAGATCGGTCACGAGCAGGATCACCCATCTCACTCGCGGAGCCGTCCGCCGCGAGCCCGGCGGACCGACCGTCAGCGTATCGGCGAGGCTGGCGTCAGTCACGCGCGCCATCACACTGTCGCAGAAGACGAGCGACTTTCGAAGACGCGCGACGAGCGTGTCCTTGGGCCACTTCGCCTTCACCGTGTCCACGAGCGTGTCCCTGGCAGTCAGCGTCGGTGGCGCACCGCCGATTATCGTACAGGGACCGTAGTTCGCGTCTTCGAGGTGCTGGGCGATGTAGCCGACCGATTGCTGCACCGGCGTCGGCTTGAAGTCGTACTTGCTGGCCGGAATGGAATCGAAGGCATCCAGCAGCCAGCTCCCGTAGAAGCCGAAGCCGTGGAACGTCCGAGTGATGGGATTCGCCGTCGTCTGCTCTGAGGTGGCGGATCGCTGTTGGGCGGAGAGCGCCGCCGGGACTATCAAGATCGCAATGCCGAGGAGCCGACGAGGTCTCATCCATCCTCCAGGAAGTGAGTAGGAGACTCACCGGCACTGAGCCGTAGGCCCAGCTAACTATGACAGCATAGTATGCTATAGTAGTATGTGACGCAAGGTGAGGTGGCGGCCGGTCTGAAATCGCTCAGTATGCCCTCCCAGCGCAAGCCGCCTTCCCCGCGAAAGCAAGCCTACGATCATCCCACGTAAGCTCCATACGTCAGCCCCGCGGAAGCGGGGATCCATTCCGCAGTCATCCCCGCCTTCGCGGGGATGACGCAGGCTCGCCTTGACGCGGATGACATATGCCGCTTGTCGCGGGGACTACGATGTCAGGTGGCGCGTTCCCAGCGCCTTCTGCATCTTCGTGTCAGGACGTCGTGCGCCGGTAGCTGAATCCCGGCCCCTCCGGACGACTCGATTCCGTTACCTAGAGTGTGCTCTCATGCAATGTTCCGTGTGTCAGACCGAGATGCAGTCGCTCGGCCAGATTCCCATTCGCACCGGCGGTACTTCCGGCGGCTGGCATCTCCTCCTCGGGGAGTTCGCCGACGTGACCGAAAAGGTCTTCCCCCTCGACGTGTATCGCTGCCCGCGTTGCAAGCGCGTCGAATTCTTCGACCTCGACGAGAGCCTGCCGACGCGCTGAACGCTCGGCGAGCGATCGCGCCTGTCGCGCAGGCCGGTCGCCACATCGGAGCCAGCAATGCCGAAGCCGCCCACTAGCGACGACTCCAACGGCTACGAGGCGATCGCCGCCGAGTTCATCGCCGTCCGCGGGACGCCCAGCGACACCCGGCCGGCCGTCGGCGTGCGCAGCGTCCGCGAATGGGCGCGGACGCTGCGACCCGACGGCGCGGTGCTCGACATCGGCTGCGGGTCGGGCTATCCCATGACGCAGCTCCTCGTCGACGCCGGGCTCGCGGCTCACGGCGTGGATGCATCGCCGAGCATGGTCGCCGCGTTCCGAGCCCAATTCCCCGGCGTGCCGGTCGAGTGCAACGACGTGCTGAGCTCCGACTTCTTCGCGCGCGAGTTCGCCGGCGTGATCGCGTGGGGCCTGCTCTTCCTCCTCACGCCAGACGCACAGGCGCAGCTCATCGACAAGGTCGCACGCGCACTCGCGCCGGGTGGCCAGTTCCTGTTCACCGCTCCGCGCGAGCCGTGCGGGTGGTCCGACAGCATGACCGGTAGGCTATCGCAATCGCTCGGCGCGCAGAGCTATCGACGACTCCTCGAGAACGCCGGCCTGACGTTGATCGACGAGATGGAGGACGAAGGCGAGAACCACTATTACGTGGCGGCAAGGTCACCGTCGAACGCATGATGCGCCCAGCGTCTCACTCCTCGCCAGGAGCCCTCCCGTGACGGCGGCGAACGCTCCCGACGTGCCAACGATGCATGTCGGGAGGTCGGCGTGAAGGGAGGTGAACCGAGTGCGGCATCCACCGCCAGGCTCCCGATCTGGGCCTTCGTGTCCGCGGCGTGGCTCGGTCCCGCCGTGCTGGCTGCATTTCAGGTGTACGTCGAGGCTCGGCTGGGCGGCAGGGAACCGGCCACTTGGCGGGCGCTGCTCTGGCAGGGTGGAGACTGGTTGATCTGCGCCGTCCTGACGCCGCCGGTCTTCTGGCTCGCCGGCCGCTTCCCGCTCACGCGCGCCACCCTCGCGCGCAATCTGCCGCTGCACATGCTCGGCGCGACGCTGTTCTGCGCGGCATGGGCCGGCGCCGGCATCGCTCTGAGCGAGGCGATGCTCGGCACGAGTCCGTACGGCGGCGGCGCGCTGAGCTGGTTCTTCACCACGCTCCCCTTCGGGGTGGCGGTGTACTTCGCCATTCTCGGCGTGGCTCACGCGGCGTCCTTCTTCCTCGAAGCGCGCGAGCGCGAGACGCAGGCGGCGCGCCTCTCCGCCCAGCTCGCCGAGGCGCGGCTCGGTGCGCTGCGCATGCAGCTCCGGCCGCATTTCCTCTTCAACACACTCAACGCCGTGAACGTGATCGTGCGCGATCGCGACCCGGTCACCGCGAGCCGGGTGCTGGAGCAACTGGTGGAGATGCTGCGCCGCGTGATGCGATCCGACCGCCCGCAGGAAGTTCCGCTCGCCGATGAGCTGGACTTCGTGCGCCACTACCTCGCGATCGAGCAGGTGCGCTTCTCCGACCGGCTGCGGGCGGCCTTCGAAGTGGAGCCCGCGCTCGAGGGCGCGGCGGTGCCGGAGTTCATTCTCCAGCCGCTGGTAGAGAACGCGGTGCGCCACGGCCTCGCCGAGCACCTCGGCGCCGTGTCGGTCCGCATCTCGGCGCGACGCGAAGGCGACACGTTGATCCTGTCCGTGAGCGACGACGGTCCGGGACCTCGGGGCGCCGTGGAGTCGGCGACCGGCGTGGGGCTCGCGAACTCCCGCGAGCGGCTCGCCACGCTGTACGGCGAGCGAGCGACGCTCGAGCTCGAGGCCATACCCGGCGGCGGCGCCCGCGCGATCGTGCGACTGCCGTATCGCGAGCTAGAGCCGCGCCGTGGCTGAGATCCGCGCGCTGATCGTGGACGATGAGCCGCTCGCGCGCCGCGGGATACGCCAACTTCTCGCTCCATACCGGGAAGTCGTGGTGGTGGGCGAGCGCCGCGACGGTACCGAGGCGGTTCGAGCGCTGCGCGTGTTGCAGCCCGACATCGTCTTCCTCGACATCCAGATGCCGGGACTCGATGGTTTCTCGACGATTCGCGTGCACGGCGTCCAGCGGATGCCCATCACGATATTCGTCACCGCGCACGACGAGTTCGCCGTGCGGGCCTTCGAGGCCGAGGCGCTGGACTATCTCGTGAAGCCGCTGAGCGAAGCCCGGTTTCACCGAACGATGACGCGCGTGCTCGAGCAAGTGCGCAATCGCACTTCGGCACGGCTCCGCGTGCCGACGACCGACGGAGAGCTGTGGCTCGACGCGGGCGAGATCGACTGGATCGCGGCCCACGACGATCACCTCGAGATCCATGCGGGGGCGCGATGCTATCGCTTGCGCGAGACGCTCGGCGCGATCGCGGCGCGACTCGATCCGGCCCGCTTCGTCCGGGTCCATCGCTCGGCGCTGGTGCGCCTGGACCAGGTGCGCGAGCTGGCCGCCGTGAGCGGGAGCGGCGAGTGGCGCGCGCGGCTGCGCGACGGCACCGAGCTCCCCGTGAGCCGGCGGCGGCTCGCGGCACTCAGGGACCGGCTCTGCCCACCCGACCACTAGCCGCGCAAATCCTGCCGTTCACCGCGCGGAATTTGACCGACCCACCGCGGGCACCGACGTTCGTGCTCGTGAATACGACGGCATCCCCGACTTCGTCAGCGTTCGCGCCCGCGAGTGCGACGACACCGCACACGTCCCGCGTCGCGTCCATCGACCTGATCCGGGGCGCGGCCATGATCCTCATGGCGATCGATCACGTCCGCGTCTACTCCGGACTTCCGGCGGGCGGCCCAACAGCGGGGATCTTCTTCACCCGCTGGATCACGCACTTCTGCGCACCTGCCTTCGTGTTCCTGGCCGGCAGCAGCGCGTACTTCTACGGCCGGCGACACCCGGACCTCTCGCGCTTTCTCCTGACCCGCGGTGCGTGGCTGGCGGTGCTCGAGCTGACCTACCTGCGCGTGGCGTGGACCTTCAACTTCGACTTCGCCCATTACGAGATGGCCGGTGTGATCTGGGCGATCGGCTGGTGCATGATACTCCTGGCGGGACTGGTACGCCTGCCGCTGCGCGTGACTGGGGTGATCGGGATCGTCATCATCGCCGGGCACAACCTGCTCGATCCTGTCGTGTGGCCGAATCTGCAGACGTTGAACGACGGGCAGTTTTCTGGGCTGTGGAAGGTGCTGTACGTCGGCTTCTTCGCCGGCCCGATCAGCTTCGGTCCCGACGGTCCCAATCTCATCGTGCTCTATTCGATCGTGCCGTGGATAGGTGTCATGGCGGCCGGCTACGCGTTCGGAGCGATCCTGGCGCTGGAGCCCGAGCGGCGCAACCGGATATGCCTGCGCATCGGACTCGGTGCGGTCGCGCTGTTTTTCGTGTTGCGCGGATTCAACCTGTACGGAGATCCGCAGCCATGGAGCGCCGCGGCGCGATCGGATGGTGGACCCGCGATGCCGGCGCTCCTCGCCTTTCTCGACACTACCAAGTACCCGGCGTCGCTGCTCTTCCTGCTGATGACGCTGGGGCCGGCGATTGCCCTGATACCGTTGCTCGAGCGGGCGCGTGGGGGAGCGGCGCGCTTCGTCACTGTGTTCGGCCGCGTGCCGTTCTTCTATTACATGCTGCACATCCCGCTGATTCACGCGCTCGCCATCGTGGTGTCGGCGATCCGACTCGGCGGCGTGAGTCCGTGGCTGTTCGCGAACCATCCCATGGGCAACCCTCCGCCGCCGGAGGGGTACACGTGGCCGTTATGGCTCCTGTACGTAGTGTGGGCGGTGGCGATCGCGATTCTCTACGTGGTCTGCCGCTGGTACGCAGGCGTCAAGGCGAGAAGAACGGACTGGTGGCTGCCGTACGTGTAAGGGGAGGACGTTCCCGCGGAAGCGGAACCCGTCATTCCCGCGTAAGCGATCGTCGTCATCCCCGTGTAAGCACACGCGTCATTCCCGCGAAAGCGGGAATCCATGTTACTCCATCAAACATGGATCCCCGCTTTCGCCGGGATGACGCGTGTTGCTTACGCGGGGATGACTGCTGAGCGGTCAGCGCTTGCCCTTCCCGCTCTGCCTGGCGCTCCGTGCCGTTGCAGCTCTCTTTGCCGTGCCGCCTGACTTGGATGCAGCGGCCCGCTTTGCCCTTCCACTTTTCCCCGCGCTCTTCGCTTTCCCACCAGCAGGAGCCGATCTCGGCCGCTCGCTCGGCGCCTTCCGCTTCGGTGCCTTCCGTTTCGGCGCCTTCCGCTTCGGTGCCTTCCGCCTCGGTGCTTTCCGCTTCGTCGGCTTCCCGGAGGAACGTGTCTCGTCCGACGCGAGCCCGGTTGCTGGCTGATCGGCCAGCTCTATCCCGAACACCGCTTCCAGCTCGGCCGATGCCATCTTGCCGGCAGGGTTCGATGCGCGGCGGCCGCGCTTCACTGCCGCGGCTGGCGCGTCGGTGATCAGCTCGTGGTGATCCACCCCACGGAGCACGAAGAGTAGCTCGGGTTCCGTATCGAGCCTGGTACCGATCCCGTACAGCACCGCCGCCACGTGCTTGCACATGACGACCGAGTCGGGGCACGAGCATGCAAGGTCGATCTCGGCGGACGCGGGAAAGAGGCCGCCCTCCCGGCGCGCGATCACATCCATGATTGGCGGCGATAGTTCTCCTCGCAGCAATGCCACGAGCGAAGTGATCCCTCCCGCACACTGCGCCTTCATCGCGTTCCAGCGAGCTTTGGTGAGAGGCCGGATACCGATCCTGACCTTGTAGACGCGGGTGCCCGACACCAGAGCTTCCACGCGGCCGCGCTCGATCTGTAAATCGATCACCGCGCCGCTTCGCAGATAGCTCATCCCTCGCGGCAGACGGTTCTCGTAATCACCGTACGATGCGAGGGTGGTGCACCAACCCTTTCCCCACGTGCTCGTCGCAGCGGAGCGTCCCCTCACCACTACCGGGTGAAGCTTCCGTCCGCCGCGCCCGAGTTTCATCGCGGCCCGCGTCGCCCTCGCAACGCGCTCGGCCTTGCTCGCTGGTTTGGGCCATGAACGCCAGCCACCGAAGTAGTCATCGTCATACCGGCTCATGTTCTCTCCTGCGTCGCGGCATCGATGTCGAGCGTGACCAGCGAGATGATCTCCTCATCACCCATCTCGGTGATGAGCGTCTCGCCGCCGCCTTCGAGAACATCGCGCGCCAACGCCAGCTTCGATTCTATGAGATCGTCGATCTTCTCCTCCACCGTCCCCCGGCACACGAACTTGTGCACCAACACGTTCCGGTGCTGTCCGATTCTATAGGCGCGATCGGTGGCCTGGTTCTCCACCGCCGGGTTCCACCACCTGTCGAAGTGCACCACGTGCGACGCGGCCGTGAGATTCAACCCGGTGCCGCCGGCCTTCAGCGATAGCACCAAGTAGGGCGGCCCGTCATCGCGCTGAAAGCTCTCGACCATCGCCGAGCGGCGCCGCGGCGTAGTCGCTCCGTGAAGGACGAGGCCGGGCCGCCCGAAGACTTCACCGAGGAAGTCGCTCAGTGGCTCGGTGATCTCCCGGAACTGCGTGAAGACGAGCACCTTCTCCTGGCGCGACGCTATCGTCTCGCACAGCTCCTTCAAGCGGATGAACTTTCCACTCGCTACGGGATCGAACGTGCCATCGCCCAGCCAGTGCGCCGGATGGTTGCATATCTGCTTGAAGCGCGTGAGAAAAGCCAGGATGATGCCGCGACGCTCGATCCCCTCCGTCTCCTTCAGCTTGCGGGCGAGCGCATCCACCGCCGTCTGGTAGAGCGCAGCCTGCTTTTTCGTGAGCGTGCAGAACGCGCGCACCTCGGTCTTGTCCGGCAGGTCGGATATCACCCGCTTGTCCGTCTTGAGACGCCGGAGGATGTACGGCTGTACGAGCGCGCGAAGCGGGCCGTAGTCCGCGATGCCGTTCTCCCCACGAAGCTGCTTGACGAACGACTTGAACCGCGTCGACGAGCCGAGCAGCCCCGGCCGGATGAAGTCGAAGAGCGACCAGAGGTCGCCGATGCGGTTCTCGATCGGCGTTCCGGTGAGCGCGAAGCGGCTTCGTGCGCGCATCGACTTCACCGCGCGCGCCTGCCGGGTACCGGGATTCCTGATCGCCTGCGCCTCGTCGAGCACCACCGTGTCCCACTGTACCTCGGCGAGCCACGGGAGGCGCTGCACGTAGCCGTAGGTGGTGATGACCACGTCCACATCTTTCAGCGCACGCGGCTCGAGAGCGTCGAGCTCCGCGCGCGTCATCGCCGACGGATGCGCGACGAGCACGCGGAGCCGCGGCGCGAATCGCGCGGCTTCCGCCTGCCAGTTCCCGAGGAGCGATGCGGGTACCACCAGAAGGTGAACCGCACGCGGCGATCGCGCCTTGATGTCGCACCAGAGCGCGAGCATCTGGATGGTCTTGCCCAATCCCATGTCATCCGCGAGGCAGCCGCCGAGCTCCATGCCGCGCAGCAGCGACAGCCACTGCACTCCCGTTTCCTGATACCGTCGGAGCTCGGCCGTGAAGCCCTTTGCGCGCAGCGTGGATTTGCCGGCGAGCTCCGGGTTGCGCAGCCGACGGAGCAGATCCTTCAGCCATGGACCGGCTGTCACGCTGCTCCACTCCGCGGTTTCCTCCGTCACGTCCTCGGCGATGCCACCGCCCAGCGGCGCGCCCGAGAGAAGCCGCATTCCATCGGCGAAGGAGATCGAGCCGTCTGTGGCTCGCTCCACGGCCTTCCAATTGTGGAGCACTTCATCCAGCTTCGCGCGATCCACTTCCACCCAGCGACCCTTCACGAGCGCGAGCCCCGCAGTGCCCTGGCGGATGGCTTTCCAGTCGGCGGCGGAGATCTTCTCGCCGTCGAGCGCGAGCTCCACGGAGAAATCGAGGAGCGAGTCGCCTCCGAGCGTGCTCGGCGCGTCGCCGCCTACCGAGACGCGTACGCTGACACGCGGCGGGTGGCTGGGCTTCCACCAGTCCGGTATGCGAACCGTGACGCCGCTGGCCTCGAGCGCCGGAACCGACTTCAGAAATTCGTACGCTTCGTCGGGCGTCCACGCGTTGGTCTGGAAGATCGCGCCGGAGTCGACCAGCTCCCTGATGAACGGGCTGGCCGCCGCGGCCCGCTCGACCGGAGCGAGAAGCGTGAGGAGGCTCGAGTTGTCGCGTGCCTTCCCGGAATGCTCTACCGCATCGCTGAGCCGAACGTGGCGCGCCCGGCCGCCGCGCGACGGCTCGCCCACGTAGGTGGCGAGGAAGGCGAATGGCGTGACCTTGTTGTCGCGCAGCTCGGCCAGGTGAAAGCACACGCGTCCCACCAGCCGCCAGGCGGGATCGAGAGCGGCGAGAAATTCGTGCACGCTTCGATCTTTCGCGGCAGCCTCGCGCGAGAGCGTGCTCGCGATATCGCGCCAGAGACTCGAGAGAACATCCGCCGATAGATATTCCGCGCCCTTCATGGGCGGCGCGCCGGAGACCAGCTCGTCGAACAATCCCGGCGGCGGGTCCACGCTTTCCGCGCTGGTGGCTTCGCCCGACGCGATGAGCGCGCACGCCCGGCCGATGAAGCGCTTCCCGAAGTCGCGCCAGAAGGCGAGCGTGGGCGGGAGGATCGTGTCCGCTTCAACCGCGCCGAGATGGAGGAGACCATCGCCGGAGCCGCGGTCGAAGGCGGCCTGCAGGGCGGCGAAGGCGCGAGGCTCGAGGCCCGCATCGCTCGGCGATCCGGGTTCGAGATGGACTCGGCCGTGCGGGGAGAGGGCGAGAGATGCCGAGTGGGAATCGCTCGTGGTCGGTGCGATATGCGGAGAGCTCGAAGGCATTGCTCGTGGTGAGCAGGGAGCAGAGTGTACCGCTCACCCAGGAGAGTCCCTGAAGGACGGCTTCAGTTATACTTGTCCGACGAAAGTATAATTACCAGCAGGAATTCTTCCTGTTACCGTGGATTTCTGCGGAACAGGTTGAATACCAGGAATAACCTGCTCGTCGTGCGGGATATTCATGGTCAGGGCATCCGATACCTGCCCATCCCCGCGTGAGCGGGGGCCATTCCGAACGTCATCCCCGTGAAAGCGGGGATCCAGGTTCCAGCGAGCAACATGGATTCCCGCTTACGCGGGAATGACTCGAGGGGAATGGGGCCAGGCCCCCATTCCCACTGGTTTGCCGACACCTCCGCTTGCGCGGTAGCGGACAATGTGCGCATATTCATGCCAGTTAGTTGCGCATATCGGAGCCCGCCATGCCGAACGTCCGACCCCGTAAGTCACCCGGCCGCACCCGACGCGCCCGGAACCTGTCGCTCTCCGACGAGGCCGTAGAGCGCGGCGAGCGATACAGCGCGTCTCTGGGGCTATCCCTCTCCGCGCTCGTCGACCAGATGCTCCGCGCGCTTCCGAGCGAACGGAATCCCGCCGAGGATGAGCTGCCGCCGAAGCTTCGGCAATTGCGCGAAACGCTCGTGCGCGACGGCCGCCCGATCGATTGGGGCGAGGAGTACCGCGAGCACGTGGCGAACGAGTACGTGCGGGAGGGGAGGAAGAAGTGACCACGGTGCGCCCGGGTCGCAGTCGGCGGGCGCGAGAGCGTGCGCCATCTCCTCCACCTCCACCGGTAATCTTCGTCGACACGAACGTGCTGTTGGATGCGGTCCTCGTTCGTATGCGATGGGCCGCCGATGCGGTGAGCCTGCTCGCGGCCGCGGCACGAGGTGATGTCGAGGTCGTGGCCACCGTCCATGCGCTCGCTACACTCGATTACGTGGCTCGCAAGCGGATCGGCGCAGCGGCATCGCGGTCGGCGATCGTCGAGCTGATGACGATGATCTCAGTCGTGGAAGTGGGGAGCGACGACGTGCGTTATGCACTGTCGTCGGCGATTCCGGATCTCGAGGATGGCTTGCACGTTGCCGCCGCGCGTCGTGCCGGCGCCCGGGTCATAGCGACGCGGGACCCCGCGGATTACAAGAACAGCCAGATCCCGGCACTCACTCCGGCGGCGGCGCTCGCGAGTGTGATGGTGAGGTGAGGTCAGCTCCCTTACTCGACCTGCGACGGCGACGGAGTGTTGGCGACGTCGACATCGATCGTGTTCGTGAAACCGCCCAACGTCTCGCTGACCTCGAACAATCCCTGCCACACGTTCGCGTAGTCGAAGCCCTCGTTCATGCGGTGGCTCCCTGGCGCGCAAGCGAGCCTCGTCATTCCCGCGCAAGTGACCCTGTCATCCCCGCGGAAGTGACCCTGTCATCCCCGCGGAAGCGGGGATCCAAGTTCTGTCGAGTAACCTGGATCCCCGCTTTCGCGGGGATGACTTGTGAGTGGATCCCCGCTTCCTCTTGCCCAACACGTGGCCGAGTTGCTGGCGAAAGCGGCGTCCGGAGTAGCGCCTCACACCGCCGCGCTGGCTTCGCCGGAAGGCTGGCCGTACAGCCTGCAGCGGTTTGCGGCGATGGGAATCACTCCAGCGCGGCCCACTCGCGATCCAGAACTCCGTAGACGACGTGATCGACGAAACGGTCGGTGATCCAGTGTGACTCCTGCCTCACGCCTTCCGCCCTGAGTCCGCACCGCTCCGCCACCGCGCGGCTGGCGGTGTTCTCCACGCCGCACTGCATCTCCACGCGGTGCAGTCGTTCGACGTCGAAGAGGTGCCTCACCACCGCCCGAGTGCATCGTGTCGCCAGTCCCCGGCCCGTGAACGACGACCCGAGCCAGTAACCCACCTCGGCGTTTCGGTTCTCCCGGTGCACGTACCAGCAGACTACCCCGCCGGCCAGCGCGTTCCCGTCCCTGATGCCCAGGTGAAAGCCATCGCCGGCCCGCTCCTTTTCCTCGAACCGAGCGATGAGCGCTTCGACATCGCGGAGAGTTCGTACGCCGGACGACCAGCGAAGCCAGCGGTCGAGATGTGCTCGACTCCCGGTCATCAGGTCGTGGACGGCGGGAGCATCCGTGACAGCCAACGACCTGGCTACCGTGTCATTTCCGAGATCGAATTCGATCATGAACGTGCGGTGGGAGCTCGTGATCGCAAGCGAGTCCGATTCAGCTTCGCGCACGAGTCACGCGATGCGCTGGCCGTTGGCGCTGCTCAAATGTAAATTGAGATCGCGCTCAAATTTGCTACTGGAGGACAGCGTGACCGACGATTTCCGGATGGTATATCGGCAAGGTGATCACGTCTGTGCCTTGTATGCATCGCCCGAGCAGCAGCTCGCGGCCGCCATCGAGTACATCCAGGGCGGCCTCTCCCGTGGGGAGCGCTGCCTTTACATCTGCGGCGAACACAGCCCGGCGCAGTTCCGCGATGCCTTGCGTGAGGCCGGCATAGACGTGGACGCCGAGGAGCGCCGCGGCGCCCTGATTCTGCTGACCAAGTTCGAGGCGCATCTGAAGGACGGCTCGTTCGAGCCGGCTCGGATGATCGAAGTCCTGAAGCGCGCCGTGACCGAAGCGCTGGAAGCCGGATTCAGCGGCCTCGCCGCCGCGGGCGACATGAACTGGGTGATCGATGAAGCGCCCGGCACGGAGAAACTCGCCGAATACGAGGCGTTGCTCAACCGCTTCTATCGTGAAAACCGCGCCCTCGGACTCTGTCAGTACAACCGTCGAAGCATCCCCTCGGCGCGGATAGACGACGGGATCGGCACGCACGCCTACATCCGGATGGAAGGTCCGATCCTCGTGAAGAATCCATTCTACGAGGCGCCGGAGGTGGCGGCGCGTCGAACCGCTCGGCCCGCGGACGCCGAGTGGAAGATTGCGGAGCTCGCACGTAAAGTCCGACTCGCCGCCGAGGCAGTCTAGGATCGACGCGACGTCGCGGCGTTACCGGCACCGTGGAGCTAGATTGGGGAAATCGCGGCGAGAGGAAGGAACCGCATCCCATTCTCACGGGCCAGGTCGATGGACGGAGATGCCAGCCATATGCGAAGATACGATCCCGATGTCGCGCCACGGGCGGGCGCGTGGCTCGCCCTCGATGAGGGCGAGCGGCTGCTGCTCGTCGAGCGGTATCACGAGCGCGAGGATCCGGAGCTTCCGAATGTCAGGCTCCACACGAGCATCCATGTGATAGTGGAGAATCAGCTTGCCGAGGGGTACCCTCCATCCCTGGCCGCCTTCGAGCGCGTGCGCAGGGGAGGATTGAGCCGGCACGACGCCATCCACGTGGTGGGAAGCGTAGTCGCGGAGCATCTGTCGAAGCTGCTGAACGCGGGCGGGGACGCGGGCGAGGGCGACCCCAACGACGCGTTGGAGCGGGCGTTGAACGAGCTGACGGCCGAGAAGTGGCTCGCCATCTGACGAGCCGTCATTCCCAGCGGGCCCATGGAACGCATCATCTACAAACTCAAAGTGACCCTTCGGGGAATCCGGCCGCCGATCTGGCGGCGGATCGAGGCGCCCGCGGACATATCATTGTTCGACCTGCATCGAACGCTGCAGGGTGCGATGGGGTGGACCAACAGTCACCTGCACCAGTTCATCCATCGCGGTACGTACTACGGAGCGCCGGACCACGAGTTCGGAATGCCGATCGTAAGCGAAAGAAAGACCGAGCTCGGTGATCTGCTCGAGCGCTCCCGCGACCGGCTGATCTACGAGTACGATTTCGGCGATAGCTGGGAGCACGAGGTGGTGCTCGAAGGCATTGGTGAGCCGGAACCGGGTGTGCGCTACCCGCGTGTCGTGGCCGGCAAGCGCGCGTGCCCGCCGGCGGTACGAGGATGAGTGAGGGCGGTGTTACGTAAGTAGGATGGATTCCCGCTTTCGCGGGAATGACTTTCCATCGTCATTCCCGCGAAAGCGGGAATCCATGTTCGGCTGGGCAACCTGGATCCCCGCTTTCGCGGGGATGACTCTTGGATTGGTCCTGGCTTTCCTGGGGATGACAAGGAAATGGGGTCGGACCCCAACCTGACCATGGTCAGACGGGGTCCGACCCCATTTCCTCTCCATTTCCTACTCGATGTCGACGCCCAGCCGCGTATACAGCTCGCCACGGCCGAGCCTCGTGATTCGAAGCGCCCTGCCATCCCGCTCCCGGGCGACCCACTTCCGGTCCAGCGCCAACTGCAGCACCGCGGCAGCGAGCGCGCCGCCCACGTGCGGGCGACGCTCGCTCCAGTCCAGACACGCGAAGGCGAACCGGCGGCGTAATGACCGAACGGCTTCGATGTCCACGCCCAGCGTCCCCAGCGCTCTCGTCCCTGCCGGCGTGAGCTCGTACGAGGGCGAGGTCGGGGGTGACCCTTCACCTGGACACGGCTCCAGCCAGCCCCGCGCCACGAGTGCGTCGTGCACGGCCACGCCCAGAGCACCGGCCATGTGGTCGTAGCACGTCCGCGCCGAGCGCAGTCGTTGCGGCGTGCGGGGCTCGAAAGGTTCTGCTGAGCCGCCGGAGAGCACGCGCAACTTCTCCAGCGCGGCGGCCACGTCGGGCCCTTCGAGGCTGTAGTAGCGGTGCTTGCCCTGTACCTGCACCCGGACCAGATGCTCCGCCTTCAACCGCTTGAGGTGTGCGCTGCCGGTCGACGCGCTCACCCCCGCGACGATCGCCAGCTCCGTGGCCGTGCGGGCGCGTTCGTCCATGAGACAGTAGAGCATCCGTACCCGTGCCGGGTCGCCGATCGCCGCCGCGATCTTCGCCACCGCGTCATCCGCTTCCGTGTGAAGGGTCATGACTCCCACTCCAACTCTGTATTGGCGGTATTGGCCGCGTTCGGTACCCGTGCCCGTCCCCGCCCCCGATCCGCCGTGCATGACATCCATTATTTGACAATACGCGAAGCATGGATGTCCCTCAAGGAGCTAGCTTCGGCGCCATGGACACGAGACAGGACCACGCCAGCACGATGACGCGTCGCGAAGCCATCGCGGCAAGCGGCGGCATGGTGGCCACGCTCGCGGTCGGGAAGCTGCCGAGTCTGCCAATGGAGAACCCGTTCAGGGAGGGAATCGCAATGCACATCACCTGCGTGATCCGCTACCAGATCGATCCCCTCGAGCGCGACAGTTTCGAGGAGTACGCGCGGAACTGGGGCCGCATCATTCCGCGATGCGGTGGGCACCTGGTCGGCTATTTCCTGCCGTACGAGGGGACGAACGACGTGGGTTGGGGCCTGATCGCGTTCGACAGCCTGGCGTCGTACGAGAGATACAAGCAGCGGTTGGCCACGGATCCGGATGCGCGCGCGAACTTCGAGCTGGCGAAGAAGGAACGGTTCATCCTGCGGGAGGAGCGCAACTTCGTGGAGGTGGTGGAGGGGGCGTTCGAGCTTCCGGCGGCGGGAGGGGGGCCGGCGTGAGGGTTGAAGGAAATGGGGGTCAGACCCCATTTCCACGCGAAAGCGGGGGATCCAGGTCGTTCCCGCCCGCTCCGTCATTCCCGCGAAAGCGGGAATCCATGTTACTCTACCGAGTATGAGTCCCCGCTTTCGCGGGGATGACGGCCATCTCTTTCGCGGGGATGACGGCGATCGTTTGCGGGGGATGACGATCGCTTTCGCGGAGATGACAGTGTCCGTGGAGCCGTTGCTGGTCACCAGAAACGCGGGAGGACACGATGCTGACGATCCGGACGATCACCGGCCCCCAAGGAACGCTGGCGCTGGACGACGGCGGCGCCGGAAGCGGCGTGCCGGTGCTGTTCGTCCACGCCGACCTCGGCAACTTCACGCAGTGGCGCGAAGCGCTCGACCATCTCCGCCCGGCGCGCCGCGCCGTGGCCCTCGACCTTCGCGGACATGGCCGGTCCGCGCCGCCGGCCGACGGCGACTACTCGATCGAGGGACGGGCCGACGACGTCGCGGCGGTCGTGGACGCGCTCGGTTTCGGCCGCGTCGTGCTGGTGGGCCACAGCGGCGGCGGCGCCGTCGCCCTCCGGTACGCCGCGCGGAATGCATCGCGGGTGGAGGGCGTTCTGCTCGTCGACCCGCCCATGGACGCGCGCCAGGTGCCCGAGGCGCAACGCCGCGATTTCATTGAGCGGCTGCGCTCGCCCGCCTGCATCGATACCGCGCGCGACTACTACGGTGCGATCGTCGGCTCCAACGCGCAGGTACGCGAGCGCGTGCTGTGGGACCTGGGGGCGACACCGTGTGAGACCATGGTAGGCACGTTCGAAGCGCTCGGCATGTACGACCCAGCGCCGGCACTCGCGGCGTACCGCGGCCGGCGGCTGTCGCTGATCACGCCGCCCAACGACACGCCGGCCTCGCTTCACCACCTCGACCCGACCCTGCCGCATCGCGTGGTCACGGGTACGGGCCACTGGCTGCAGTTGGACGACCCTGTAGGGTTTCGGAGGGCGCTGGACGAGTTCATCGCGTAGGTATAGGTCATTGGTACCGTGGCGGAGACGGGGTCGATGTCGTCCCCGCGAAAGCGGGGGCCCATGTTCGGTCGAGTAACATGGATTCCCGCTTTCGCGGAAATGACGGAGCGAGCGGGGAGTGGCGGAGTGTGAGGCGAGTCGACTTCTGCGCTCGAGTGATGAGACATGCATAGGTGCGCCATTGCCGGTGAGCCGGTTCTCATCAATCATAGGTTGCTGTCTTCGAGACCGGCGGCAGTTGCCCTTACAGCCGCTCGACTCCACCATCCTGCCTTGCCTGTATGGCCAGGAGCTCGACACATGCACCATGAGAGGAGCCCCAGCGTCTACATACTGGCCAGCGCGCCGCGCGGGACTCTCTACATCGGCGTCACCAGCGATCTCGTGAAGCGGGTGTGGGAGCACCGGAACGACCTGGCCGACGGATTCACCAGGAAGTACGGCGTGCATCGATTGGTGCACTTCGAGCTTCATCAGCGAATGTACGACGCCATTCAGCGCGAGAAGCAGTTGAAGAAGTGGAACCGGATGTGGAAGATCGAGCTCGTCGAGAGCCGGAATCCGGAGTGGAAGGATCTCTGGGAGGAGGTGGTTGGGGGTGGGGATCCACACCATAGTCATCCCCGCGGAAGCGGGGATCCATGTTAGCCGGACTGAAAAATGGATCCCCGCGAAAGTGGGGACGACTTTCCATGGTTATGCCCGCGGACGCGGGCATCCAGGTTGGCCGGACTGAAAATGGATCCCCGCTTCCGCGGGGATGACGGGCTACGCCCTCGCGATGCCGACGATGGCGGCTACGCTCCGCTCCACATCCTCCTCCGTAGTCCTCCAGCTCGAGACACTGATCCGCATGGCCGTACGCCCGTGCCACTCCGTAGCGCCGCACCAGCACGTGCCCTCGGCCTGCACACCATCCACGACGCGCCTCGTATACTCGGCACTCCCGAACGACACCAGCACCTGATTCAGCACGACGTCGTTCAGAATCTCGAACCCCGCGTCGCGGAGCCGCTCCGCGAACAGACGCGCGAGGCGGCAGTTGCTCTCGATGATCTCCCGCAGTCCCCGCCGCCCCAACGAGCGGAGGGCAGCCCACAGCTCCACCCCGCGTGCACGACGCGACGCCTCGGGCGTGTACTGACAACGCTCCTGCCCCGCGCTGACCTGGAGGTAGGCGGCGCTGAGCGCCATCGCGCGCCGCAGCGGCGCCGGATCGCGCACGAGCGCGAGGGCGGAGTCGTAGGGCACGTTGAGCCACTTGTGGCAATCGACCGCCCACGAATCGGCGAGAGCGCAGCCGTCCACCAGGTCGGCAAGCCGGGGCGACACCGCGGCCCAGAGACCGAATGCACCGTCCACGTGAACCCAGGCACCCGCCTCCCGGGCGCGCTCGCAGATCGGCCGGGCGGGATCGAAGGCACCGCTGTTCACGTTCCCCGCCTGCAGGCAGACCAGCGTCCGCTCGTCGAGCCGAGGCAGGGCGTCCGGGCGCATCCGCCCCTCGCGATCGACCGGAACGGAGATCACGCGCGACCGGCCCAATCCGAGCAGCGAGAGCGGCTTGAGTAGCGAAACGTGCACCTCTTCGCCGACCACCACCGTGATGGGTGGAGCGCCGAACAGCCCATCCTCCTCGACACTCCATCCCGCCCGAGCCAGCAGCGCCGAGCGCGCCGCCGCCAGCGCCGTGAAGTTGGCCATAGTGGTGCCGGTGACGAAGCCGGCCCGAGTCGACACTGGGAGCCCGAGCAGGTCGACCACCCATTCCGTCACGATCTCCTCGAGCTTCGCCGCAGTCGGCGACATGACCCGGAAGGAAGCGTTCTGATCCCACGCCGCCGCGAGCCAACTGGCCGCCAGCGCGGCCGGAACGACACCCCCGGTCACGAAGCCGAAGTACCGCCCGCCCGTCGAGGCCACCGTGCCCGGCGATCCCAGGTCGTCGAGCAGCGCAAGGACCTCGGCGGGGTCGGAGGGGTGGTCCGGCAGCGGGCCGCCGAGGGCGTCCAGGCGGGCGACGTCGTCCGGGTGCGGGTTCACCCTCATTTCCGGGGACGCGGTGACGTAGCGTGAGGATCGAGCCGCGGCATCGGAAAGCAGGTCTTGCACCGTGGTCTCCTGGTTGTGGGACTTCATTTTCGAGATGGGATCAGTGGGCGTGGCGGGGGTCCAGCCTGGTGTCAGGCGCCGTCATCGATTCACACCTCCTCCAGCAACCATTGCGAAGCCGAGTGCCACTCGATGCGATCTGGCAGGGGGCGAGAGGGTGGCGTCGGGTCGAGAGTGATGAGGAGCGCTCGGGCATCCGGGTACGCCTCCGCGGCAGCTTGGAGGGAGCGAATCTCGCGCTCCCACGTCCCCTCCGATGTCGTATCGAGTGACACCTGGATGAGCAGCGTGTCTGCTGCCGGATTCTCCGCATGGAAGTCCACCTCCAGGTCGTCTCCCACTCGCACCCAGCCCACGTCGTATCCGCGACGCTCGAGCTCGAGCAGGACGACGGTCTCGAGGCTCCGTCCCCAATTCTCGCGACGTGCCCGCTCGTATACGGGAATGAGACCCTGGTCTATGGGATACACCTTGCGCGGATTGCGCATCCGCTGCCATTCGGAGGCCGTGTGCATGCTCACCAGGCGCACGAGAAAGGCATCGTCGATATGGCTCAACAGGTGGTAGAGCGTTTCCTCTCCCACGGCGATCGCTTGCGACTTCAGGTCGCGGTGGAACTTCGAGACGCTGAAAGTCGCCGTTGGATTCGCCATGAGATGGCGTTGGAGACGCCGGAGTGCTTCGACATTCGAGACGTGATGCCGCTCGATCACATCACGGAGCACCATGAGGTCCACGTAGCCCTTGAGGAGCGACATCCGATCTCGAACATCGGATCCTTGCGCCTCGGGAAAGCCGCCGACCTTCAGGTAGCGGCGGAGCGCGGCATCTACCGCGGCCCGCTCGTCCGGGGTGAGGCGCGCCCACTCGTCCGTCGGCTCCTCACCCGAGTGGCGGAGCGCCTCACGGAAGGAAAAGGGGTGGACGAGCACTTCCATCGAGCGGCCGCGCAGAGAGGTATGCACCTCGCTACTCAGCAGCTTGGCAGAGGACCCGGAGACGAAGATCTGTGTGTCGTGGGCGTCCAGGAGTCGCCGCACGAGAGCTTCCCAGCCAGCAACGACCTGGACTTCGTCCAGGTAAACGGTTCGCCGTCCCTGCTCGCGCACGGCGGGGGCCACGCGTCTGTGCTCCTCGATCAGCCACCCCAGGTCCTCCGCCGTCATCCCCACGAGCCGCTCATCCTCGAGCGATACGAGCAGGTGCGTACCGGGAGCGTCGCCCGCAGCCAGGCGTTCGGCGATGTGGCGGTAGAGGAAGGAAGTCTTCCCGCCGCGGCGAACGCCGATGACAGCCAGCGCCTTGTCGGGGATGGCCGGTAGACGGATATCGCGCGCGGTGCGCTCCGGAAGCGGTGCCGCCAGCGACTCGGAGAGCTTGAGGCGGAGCATGTCGTTCGAGATGACCCTTGGCATACAGGCAAAATATATGCAATTGGCCCTTGTGAGAAGGGCAAATGGTTGTCATTTTACGCGTATCAGAAGGGTCAATTCCGTCGGCTGCCGCGTGACGCCGCCGTCGCCATCGCCGACGGCGAGTCAGAAATCATCAGTCATCCCCGCGAAAGCGGGGATCCATATTCGGCTGGGTAAAATGGATTCCCGCTTGCGCGGGAATGACGGTCTGCGCGGGAATGACGGTCTCCGATCGGCATGTTCGGGAGCGAGTCGTTCGGCTTGCCGCCGTCGTAGGAGATCGCGATTCCGCCGTCGCTCCCGATGATCATGCGATTCGAGTTCTCCGGATCGAACCAGAACGTGCGGAAGTCGCGCCGCTCTCGGGACCGCCGTTGATCATCCGCCAGGGGAGCCACGTCTTGTCGTAGGCGGCGGCGTAGAGGACATCCGGGTTCTTCGGGTTCAGGACCAGGTCGATGATGCCGACCTTCTCGTTGATGTAGAGAACCTTCTGCCAGCTCTTCCCGCCGTCGGTGGTCTTGAAGACACCGCGCTCCGCATTCTCCGAGTAGAGGTGTCCCATCGAGGCGACGTAGACCACATCGGGGTTGCGCGGGTCGATCACGATGCGCGGGATGTGCTGCGAGTCGCGGAGACCCATGTTCGTCCACGTCTTTCCCGCGTCGGTGGACTTGTAGACACCGTCGCCCGCGTAGGAGCTGCGCGAGGTGAAGCCGTCGCCCGTGCCGACCCAGACGATGTTCGGGTTCGAGGGGGAGATGGTGACGTCGCCGATCGAAGAGGAGCTCTGGTCGTCGAAGATCGGGTCCCAGGTGGTGCCGTTGTTGGTGGTCTTGAAGACACCGCCGACCCAGGGGGCGACGTACATCGTGTAGAGGTGGTCCTTCTCGGGGTGAGAGGGGACATCGATGTCGGCGATGCGGGCCTGCATCCGGAAGGGGCCGATGTTGCGGTAGGGGAGGGTGGAGACGAGGGAGGAGTCGAAGGGGTGTTGGGCGGGGGCGGGGAGGGGGGAGAGTAGCGAGCTCGCGATCACGAGCATCGCCGCGAGGGTGTAGCTGCGATTCATAACGAGTTCCTATGTTGAGGGTGCTCCGGGGTCGATCCGGTGGCACCGTCACGCATCAGAAGCAATGGCGAATGCGGAAAGAAACGAGGGCGAGGCGAGAGTAGGCCACGGCGAGTCCGGTGTCAACACAGGCTGGATACTGTATACGAACTAGCGAATTGCACAGAAAACGCCTGTCACGATGGATGGGAGGCAGCTAGCTCGTCGAGATGAGTATGATCCTCTGCCAGCGATGCCCAAGGACGACCAGCCGTCAATTGCAGAGACTCCGTGCATACAAATGGCTAAATTGCTGAGCCCCCTTCCGGGTTGAGCAGGAAGGGGGCACATTCCAAAGGTGTTGGTCCACCCTGGCTGTGTTACGTCCGGCATCTATGCGGATCGATGGGATACGAATCATCTGTCTCATTCGACGGCGTCGTCGTCATCGAGTCCCTCAGTAAAGCGTCCTTGCAGACCGGCACGGACTTGTATGAGACGACGGTCGCTCCGGCAGCCATCGCACACAACACATTTGCCGAGCTACACCCGGTTGAGGACCGCGGAGAGTTCTTCTCTGCACTGTCGCGTGTGGGGGATCTTGCAGCCGGAGGGCACTCCCCGATTATCCACCTCGAGATGCACGGCGATAAGGGTGGTCTGCAGCTGACCAGTGGTGAGGTAGTTCAATGGTCAGAACTGGGTCCTCCGCTTACGCGCATCAACGAGCGGACAAAGATGAACCTTTTTGTGGTCGCGGCCGCTTGCCACGGCTGGCATCTGTCTGATGTTCTGCGGCCAGTCGATCGGGCGCCGGCATGGGGAATCGTTGGGCCACCAGATTCTGTCCGTGCCGGGGACCTGTACGACGCGATGCGGCGGTTCTACGCAACTCTGTGGACTTCTGACAATCTTCGCGAGGCACTTAGTGCAGCCAATGAGGGGGCAGATATGGCTGATTGGCAATACAGAGTTCAGTCAGCTGACCTCCTCTATTGCCGCGTCTTCCGGTGGTATATGGAGAGCCTCCGAGACGAGCCTCAGGCGGAGCGAGTGAATCGTTTGGTCGCAGACGTAGCCAGGATCAGAGGTCTAGATATCGTGCAGACTATGCTGCTGCGTCAGGGCATCGGTCGTGACCTGGCGGATCACGAGTTCTGGTTTGACCTCTACAAGACGCGCTTCCTCATGCTCGATCTATTCCCCGAGAACGCCCGACGCTTCCACCTGAATCTGTCCGATTGCCTGCCGGCAGTTGCCTAGCGGGCGCTGATGCTGGCAAAGGATCACGCCTGAAGGTGCGGGCCATGGCTGCGCAGCTAATCGACTTCTCCGCAGCGTCACCTTGACGTTAGGCCAACCGAGTTACGAGCGGTTGTCACCCTCCCGCGATACAAAGTGCCCATTCAACGAGTCGTGTACGTGCTCGGCGCCGGATTTTCCGCTCCATTAGGGATACCAGTGATGAGCAACTTCCTGATGAAGTCGAAGGACATGTTCTTTGACGACCCTGTAAAGTATGGATACTTCCAGAAGGTATTCGACAGAATCAGCCGGATGTCCACCGCGAAGAACTACTATAGGGCGGACCTTTTCAATATTGAGGAAATTCTCTCGATCAGCGAGATGAGTTCATTCGTGAATGGCAGCCACTTTCGCGACGAGTTCACTCAGTACATCAAAGACGTCGTTGCGTACTATACTCCGAAGCTTCACCATTACGGTGGCTTACCGGGCAACTGGGAAGGATTTGCATTCGGACGGAATGCGCAGTGGGCGCCGTACGGATATTTTGTGGTGAACCTGTGCAATCGCCAGCTTCGGCTCGATCGGGGAAATGTCGAGCGGCAGTGCGTATGTGCGAAAAATACAGGCGCGATTGCCACGTATTCGGTCGTCAGCCTGAACTATGATCTCGTCCTCGAGAGTGTGTGCGAGTTCGCCGGCGCACACTTCCAACTGGAAGCAGCGATGCACTTCTTGGGGCCCGGAGAACAAGGGGAGGGGCCGCGTCTCGCGAAGTTGCATGGAAGCGTCGGCGACGGGACAATCGTGCCTCCTACATGGAGCAAGGGCTCCCACCCAGAAATTGTGCCTGCTTGGCGCGCTGCCCTTGAGGAGCTTAGGCGCGCGAACAGTATTCGCTTTCTCGGCTACTCTCTTCCCGCTGCGGACACGTACGTCCGTTACTTGCTTAAGGCAGCGGCACTCGATGCACCCCACTTGAAGGGCATCGATGTCGTCTGCTGGGACCCTAGCGGTGCTGTTCGGGCGCAATATGATGACTTTATTACTTTCGCCAACTATCGCTTCGTCAATGGCACCACGCAGCATTACTTGAAAGCGCTTGGTGACTTCTCCATTAACCAGAGTGGTGGACTCGGTCCGCACTGGTCGCGCCTCGAGGGGGCGCACGAAGCGTTCATGGCTAGTGCCGCTTCGCCCGGAGTAGCCTAACGGAGCGTCGTAGGTTGCAGATGTGTCCGAGGCTTCTGTGCGCGCTTGAGCAGCCAAGCGAGGTCGATCCGGTACCTGGCCAGTGAGAAAATCACCCGCTGCTTACTTGGGCGTCTGTCAGTCTTACGACGGATTCTGCGGTGGTCCACCATGAAGGGTGGCGGCGTGAGCGCGAGGACTCCACTCGACGGCCGCCGAATGGGGTTGGTGGTTCATCCACCGGTGCTCTTCGAAACACTGGCGAATCATCCCTCAGTGGAGAAAAACCGCAGTAATAGCAGAGTCAGACGATGCCAGTTGTTACTTGAATTCTTGCATAGAGCTTCCGGAAGGCTCGGAGCGGTTTACCGGTCGACATTGGCAATTCTTCGCCGGTCAGTTGGCAATCAGTGTGACTCTTGCGTAATATCCCTCTCGATCGCTCGGCGGCGTTGCAGCGATCTCGGAGCCGGTCAAAACCGACCGCTACTGCAAGCTGACGATGGCAACACCCTCCCCGCCTGGACCCAAGGTACAGGCAAGCCCGGAATCCGCAGCTGAGTTGCGCGTGTCGCTGGCGCATGCACTTCGATCTGGCACGGCCGTGTGGCTGCGCCTGGACGGGGCGTCCGTTGATGATGCGAAGCTCCAGAGCGCATTCTGTAGGTCGCTGGTGCGGCTCGGCCTCGGCGGGGAGGACCCGCGCGGACTGCCTGATGTCGCAGTTCTCGATTGGAGCAGCGTATCAAGCTGCACCGCAGAGGGCGTGGCGATGTTCGTGGTCCTGCTGCGGCGCATCACCGCGGCCGGCATGCGCGTCATCGTCTGTGCTCCGGGTGCTCCCTCCGTCGCGCATGTGATCAACGACACCGGCGTACGTGCCGCGTGCGCGTCCGCGCAGTGGATTCCTTATCAATGCGCAGGCAGAGCGACGATCAAGCCGCTCGCGCGCGCGGCTATCTTCGCACCCGGCACGAACAATACCGTCGACGACTTCTGCGACGACTTGGCCACGGCGCTGCGCCAGGTTGGCCAGGCGCGCGCAGCCGTCCGTGTCGTAATGTCAGTCGTGCAGGAGATGCTCCACAACGTTCTCTCCCACTCAGGGGCGGGACACGCGGCCGCTATAGCCCTCCTCTTTCCCAGCCGGCGTCCTGCGCTCGTACAGGTCGGCGTAGCGGACGATGGTGTGGGCATCACTGGGCACGTGCTCACCCAACCGCGCCACCGGTGGCTCGGCTGTTTCTCTGATGCTAGTGTGACCGAAACAGTGCTCCACGAGGCGCTTTCGGGGCGCGCGTCGGAGAGCGGCGGTGGCATGTCGTACCTCGTCCGTCGACTGCTAAGCGAGACGCAGTCGACAGTAATGATCCGTTCCGGCGCAGCTCTCCTAGTGCTTCGCAGTGCCGCACCAGGGCGATACGAGAGGACGGCGCTCACCTTCGGCGGTGGCACGCAAATCCGCGTTGAATTTCGCGTTGCCTGACGCCTAGCGCAGGCGCTGGTGTTGACTGGGGCGTAGCCACCGCATACAATCGACGATATGAATTCGCTGGCTGACAAGCCTTTCGTCGAGGCGCCGCCATTCGAGATCCGCGCCCACGCGGCGACGCGCGCGCTGTTCACTAGTGCGCACGCAGAGGATGCCGAACGCGCCCTACTCGCCGCGCTCGAGGCGCTTCCTCCAGGTGGGCTTCTCCCCGTGGACTTTTCCGGCGTCCGGATCGCGTCGGAGGCTGCGCGCCAGCTCCTCCGACGCGCACTCCACCGCCTCGCCGGGGGCGAACTGGCCGAGCGGTACCTTGTGCTGGGAGATCTTGGGGACAGCCTATACAACGTGGATGTAATGCTCGCCAAAGAGTCCCTGACGGCGGTAGAGCGGAGCGAGGACCAGGGGCCACAGCTCCGCGGTCAGGTGGATCCAGCCATGCGCGATACATACACCTACCTTCTGACCATTCCGACGGCAACGGCAAGCGTGGTGCAGAGCCATTTCAAGCTCGCCAACATCTCGACCGCGACGAACCGCCTCTCGAATCTGGCTCGGCTCGGGCTCGCCCGGCGTGTGGAGCAGCGTACGGTCGCCGGCGGGGGGCGAGAGTATGTCTACGCGGCTGTCCAGTAGAGTCGCCCGTGCACCATTCCCGTGCTACCACGAATTCAGGTTGTCAAATGAACGGTATTGACAAGCTGAAATGAAAGAAATATGTTCCCACCCGATCAGCCTGCTCGACCACTATGACGCTGGGTGTGCCTGCGGCGTCCAACAGCAAGAGGAGGGTAGCGCAGTGGCAGATGTGCGTATCACCTGCATTCGCAAGCCCCAGCCGCAGAGTCCCCACGAGCACATAACCCACGTGGGGAGCAACGGCCAAGTCTGGTCACGGGAGCAGGTAATCCTGTGGATCGACGGCAACCAGCACACGTTCTACACGCTCGACTCAGCTGGGCGGCGTGCAGACGTGCGCGTGCGGCGCGAAGTGGGGAAGCTCCCGTATATCCAGACCGTCGCCGACGGTTATTGGTCCAACAATCTCCTCACCTTGCCGCAATGCGGCTGACCGTGCAGCGCGCGGATGCATAAATCATAATGATCTTCACCGACGACGAACTCGATCGCATCTACGCCCGGACGGGCGGCGACTGCCACCTGTGTGGAGGTCGGCTGGCCCGATTGAACTACGGCCGCTTGGGGCGCCGCGGTGCCTGGGAGGTGGATCACTCCAGAGCGCGTGCGGTCGGGGGCACCCATCACAGGAACAACCTCTTTCCCGCCCACATTCGCTGCAACCGCTCCAAGCGAGCCAGCTCCTCCCGCAGCGTGCGTCGCGGGAACGGCATACCATGCTCGCCGCCTTCGACAAAACGTCGGGAGCAACTACGCGCGGAGAATACCGTTGCAGGGACCGCGCTCGGCGCCGGACTCGGTTTCGTTCTCGGGGGCCCTCCCGCCGCATTCCTGCTGGGCGTGATCGGTCTTGTCATAGGTCATGACAGCGACCAGACCGCGTCTTGACATACGTCATTAACACTCACCTTAGTCATCCCGCCGTGGAGGGTTCCGTGCCAACAGACGACCGGAAGGACCACCCAGAGCATCCCGAGCACCCACAGCACCCACCACACCCACCCCATCCGCCCGGTCCGCCCGATCCCCCGCGGCCGCCGAAGCCGCGCGACGTAGGCTGAGCGTCGTATCTAACGTCTGAAGCAACGTGAGCAGGAAGCCTGAGTCCACGATTCGTGAGACTCCAGATGATCTTGCCCGCCGCCCAGATACCCAGGGAAGGACTACTGCGGGTCATCATTCCGCTGCCGACTCCCCCGGGACAGATCACGTTGACGGCGCGAGCTATAGCACGGCCGAGCGGTGGTGGGAGACGCCGCTCGGTCGTGAGCGTCTCGCCTACGAGCTAGCGGAACTCGACCGGTGTAACATCAGGTGGGAACGCGACGAGGAGTCTTTCGCCGCCGGCATTGCACGCCTGGTCCTCTATCACGAGTTCGACGCGAAAACGGAGCGCCTCGTCGTCATCTTCCCCGACTACTATCCCTTCTTTCGGTTCGAGATCGAGGCGCCCGATCGTGCGCTCGAGCATCACCAGCACCCCTTCGGCAAGGCGCTTTGCCTTATGGGGCGGGCGACCGATAACTGGCACACGAGTTACACCGTCGCCGAAATCGTCACCTCACAGCTTCCGAAGACCATTGCTGCGGGCATGAGCGATGACCGGCAGGCCGTGACGGGACTGGAGGAGCACCAAGCGGAGCCCTTCAGCGACTACTATGACTACCGCCCGTCGATGATCCAGGTGGACGGCGCGTGGCACATCCCGCCCAGCTCACACTTTGGCACCCTCATGATCGGCCTCGTCTCGGTCTCCCACGGTGTGGCGGGGCAGCCTCCGTGGATGCACGGTATTGTGCTCGAGGTACGCGGCGAGAGCGGCGCGATCCTGGCCGAGGCAGCACCGGCGGTGCGCGAGCGCTACGGACGCGTCGCGTTCGAGGGCCGCTGGAGTCGTTCCGAGGCGCGGCTCGAGAGCAACAATCCATCGGATGTGTTCGCACGTGGGGCGACCCTGGATGGAGACGCCAAGTCTCTCCGCTGGGAGTCGTTCCCACACGCGGTCGACGGGATGCAGATCCGGCTCCAGATCCGGGGCGTGCTCTTCCCGGAGGAGGTCGCGTGGCGCGAATCGGGTAACGGGTGGGTGTTTGTTGTCCGTGTGGAGCGCACGCCCCCTCCCATTGCCGGCAGTGCCGGCGCGGCGACTGTACGCGGCGGCGACTCCAAGTTCATCCCACGCTCCGGCAAACCACAGGGACGCATGCGCGCGCGTCGCGCCGGGCCAAAAGTCGATACCTACTTCTCACGCGCAGGTCGGTCCGGCCCAAACGACCTCGCTGCCCGTGTTCCGGAGCTCGCACCGCTCCATGAGGCGACGATCGCCATTTTCGGGCTCGGCACCCTCGGCGCGCCAAGCACGCTCGAGTTCGCGCGGGGCGGAGCGCGGGAGCTTCGGATCCTCGACGACGACATTGTCGACCCCGCGACGTCGGTCCGCTGGCCGCTTGGTATGCTCGCCGCCGGACAGCTCAAGAGCCACGCTTTACAGGCATTCATCGCCGAGCACTATCCGCACACCTCGGTCATGCCCATGCCCCACCGCCTCGGCGCTGCGCGTAACCTTGGCGGCGTCTCGGATGTGCAGGCAATGGCGTTCATGACCCACGGTGTCTCGCTCATCTACGACGCCACTGCGGAGTTCGGCGTGCAGCACTTTCTCTCCGAGTACGCCCGGGGGCGCGGGATCTCTTACGTCGCCGTAACCGGCACACAAGGCGGATGGGGCGGGCGTGTGGTGCGCATCCGTCCCGGAATCACGGCAGGCTGCTGGAGCTGTCTCCAAGCAGCGCGCCTCGACGGTACGCTCCCAGAGCCCGCGACCAAGCCCGTCGATGGAGTGCAGCCGGCGGGTTGCGCCAACCCGACATTCACCGGCGCCGGCTTCGACATGCTGGACGTTGCGCTGCACGGAGTACGGCTGGCGGTTTCGACAATCTGCGGCGGCCGCCCTGGCGCGTACCCGCCAGCTGAGTGGGACGTAGCAATCATTTCCCACCGCTCGGCGGACGGAGCGCAACTCCTACCGACCGTGCAATTCCTGCCTCTGGACCGACACCCGGCATGTCCCGCATGCGCGATACGGGACGCTACGACACCGTGCGCGTGATCCAAGTTAGTATGGGACAGTCCGACGACCGCAGCTGCGGGGTCGCGTGGTTCGTCGCCACCGCATGGCACCAGGTCATAGCCGAAACGCACGCTAGGGCGCCGCTCGAAACTGGCGGCGTGCTACTCGGCTACTGGGTGCATCGTCGTGACGAGCGATACGACGCGCCCGCGCCATCGTGGCATAGTGGGGCGGAGGTCGTAATCACGCACGCGCTGGGCCCTGGCCCCAAAGCCATCCACCAACGAGACGCGTTCTCGCCCGATCACGAGTTCCACGCGCACGAGGTTGCGCGCATCTATGCCGAGTCGGGGCGCATGTTGACCTACCTCGGCGACTGGCACAGCCATCCCACCGGCACTGCGCGCCTAAGTAGGCGTGACCGGACAACGCTCGCGCGCATTGCCCGGTCTCCGGACGCCCGTGCGCCCCACCCGCTCATGCTGGTAATTGTGGCAGACGACGAGCGGTGCTCGCGCCTGTGGATCGCCCACACGCCCAGAATATTTGGCTGGACACGAATGATCGGGACGGGACTATTGACGCCACGAATTTTCGTCTCCGAATCGTAGGGCGGCTGATATGGGGAGCGACGTGATAACGTACTCCGCGGAAACTACTCCGTATAGATCGACAGTCACCTATGCCGCGGAGCGACGAAGAGACTGGTATGACGAGTGTCTGAACGAGCACTGGTTCACGAGCTTGGCCGATGCCTGCTGGACGATCGGAGATTGGCGACTCGTCTACAACGAGAGTCACCCGCACGGCTAGCTCGCTGCCCCTACTCCCAGCGACTTTGCAAGAGCGTGCAGCGGGTTACAACTTCACCCTAGCGCCACGGGAGTGCTGCTCCGCGTTGCGTAGTGTTGGGGAGCACGTCACTGGACCAGCTGCTGCGTGCAGGTGAATCATGCGCCGGACAACCTCGTCAGCCCCCCGCTTGTAGACTGCAAGGCATACTAGCTCTCCATCTGGGTCGCGAACCTCCCAGTAGCGATTGCGTCGCGTGACCGCATATGTGCTGTGTGCCGGTACCGCAGTGCAGCGGGCGCTCTGCCGTCCGTAGGCCATTCTACACCTCCAATTCTCTTGACCCAGGTCGCCTGGCAGGGCTAGCTTCGAGAAAGCGGGCGGCCTCTGGGTCGGTCGCGTTCGGGGCTGGCCGGTTCTTCTTGCTGGGAGAGCGGCCAGCCTTGTTTTGCGCCCTGCTGGTACACCATATTATACCAGCCGGCGGCTGGTGTCAATAGGTATTATACCAATAGCCAAGGACTATGAACTTCAAGACGGCCACAGACGTTCTGACATCCGCGCCTCCAATGACCCTCGGCCGGATTGCAGAAGTGTTTGGCAAGGAAATGCACACGATCGCGCGGGCGCGCATGGAGGGCGACAATGCCAGGCGGCCGCCAGCCGGTTGGGAACCGGTGCTTGCGCGGGTGGCTCGAGGCTACGCACTTGAATTGCGGAAGTACGCGAAGGAACTCGAGCGGCTCGCGGACACGTTGGACCGGCGCTAATCACATTTCGGCGGCTCGCTCCGCAAATCGGGCGCGACGAATGATCGAATGGAGACCGCGTCCATTGTGCCCTACCGAACCTGAGTAGCGTCTCGGGCAGGTGACAGATCAGGTCTCCGCCGTGCAGCTGGAGTGCCTACACTAGGACGCACTGACGACATCCCTTCCTGGCGTAAGGTCGGTGTGACCGCGATTCAAAGAGTGCGCTCCCGAGCATCAGCAATAGATCCAGCGCACTTAAGGGAGTCGGTGAACGGGTCGCCGTTGGGACATGGGAGAGGATCACGCAGATCGTAAGTGCGTACAGCCCGCGTTGGAGTTGAGCACATGATCAAATACTTCGAGAAGGCCGGCACAGCGTCGGTTGTCGATGGGGCGCTCACTCGGGGCCTCGCCTTGGGGGCCTATTCCCCTGTGGGGTCTCGCGCGAGTTGGGTCGTGCGCGAGGAGCAAGACCGCTGGCCGCTGGTCGCTGATCGGCAGTTCATCCTAGCGACCCGCGACACGGGATATCGCAGTATCTCAGCGGCGGTATCGGAGTTGGTAGACAACGCGCTACAGTCAGGCGCCGACACGGTGCATGTATTCGTGCGCGAGGAACGCAGCAATAGGGAAGCATCGAACACGCGGAGGCGCCGCGTTTCACTCGCGGTTCTGGACAATGGATCGGGGATGGACGCCCGTGCGCTGCGAACTGCTCTCCAGTTCGGAGGTTCCGACAGATTCAACGATCGCAGCGGAGCAGGTCGATTTGGTATGGGGCTGCCTAACAGTTCCGTCAGCCAGTCACGCCGACTCGAGCTCTTTTCGTGGCGCGACGCACTGGGACCCCTTTTCAGCTACCTAGACGTCCGCGAAATCTCGCGCGGCACTATGCATGAGGTGCCGGCGCCGATCGCATGTGAACTGCCGGAGTGGGTGAGTGCTGCGGTTGAGGCCGGCGGGCATACCGTACCTGCCTGCGGCACTCTTGTGCTTTGGCCGGAGTGCGACCGTCTGCCATATCGGAAGGCCTCCACCGTGCGCGCGAAACTGAGCGAGGACCTCGGCAGAACTCACCGTTATGCGCTCCGTAAGGGCGTCCAGGTTGTCGTCGACGGTTGTTTGGTCGAACCCGTCGATCCGCTCATGGAATGGGGTGGTGTGGCAGAGAAGTACGGGTGCGCAACTCCATACGGGGACGAGCTCCGATACGAGTTCAAGGTCCCGACAGACCCGAGCAGAACCTCAGTCGTGCGCGTTCGTTTTACCGTGCTTCCGGTCCGCCGTTGGGCGCGATTGCCGCTCGAGGTGCGCCGCGAACTGGGGATCATCGGTGGGGCGGGCATCTCAATCGTGCGTGCAGGCCGCGAGGTGGACTACGGCTGGCACCTGATGGGCGCCAAGCGCCGCGAGAACTATGACGACTGGTGGCGCTGTGAGGTGCGATTCGAGCCTGAACTCGACGAGTACTTCGGCGTTACGCACAGCAAGCAGGGAATCACTCCCCACCCCGCGTTGCAGGAGGCGCTTGCAGCCGATCTCGAGCAGATTGCGCGAACACTCAACGTCCGTATCCGGAGCGAGTTCCTTAGGCTCGCAACCGACCGGGCTTCACGAACCGTCGATGAGCAGAAGAATCTCTCGTGCGTGCTCCCGGTCGCGGAAGTCGCGGCGGAAAAGATCGCACGCGAGCGGGAGCGTTTTCTACCTCCGGTGGAGCAACGAATCCGTCGATTCCGCCTCACGGATGCGGCGCTTGCTACTGCGCGGTTCTTCGCCGTCACGCTCAATAAGGGGGAGTTAGTAGTTACCCTCAACAACGAGCATCCACTGTACGGTGCGGTGGGTCGCGCAGATGCACCATCTCGTGAGTTACTTGAAACCATGTTGCTAGCTGCGGCCCGCGCCGAGATCGCAGCACGCACACTACCGAACGCGTCGCCAGTCACGCAGCGGTGCACCGCCGGCAATTCCCAGGGGCCGCTGGAGCATTTCTTCGAGGCGTGGAGCGACGCACTCGCCGCGTACCTGGGCCGCAGAGCATGACCGTGTTGCGCCCTGGAACCGTAACCACTGTGTCCTCCGACGCGCTCCCTGCGCTCCGCAATGACAGCGCCAGAAGTGAACCGAAGCGCGTTGCTCCAACGTCTGCGCAGCGATGCGAGGCCGCCGGCGAGATGCACTGGGTGCGACTCGATGCATCTCTTAAGTGCGGCACCGACGGGATTCGCATGCTCCGCGCCTGTGCCCGCTGGCTGCGGACGGCTCAAGCCGCGAAGGCGGCGGACGCGATCGCGGCCGCCAGATCGCGCATGATCACCATCGTGGAGGAATCCACGCTGTCCCCGCGCGAGGCGCAGGTCGTACGTGTCTGTTCGTCCGTGATGTGTGACCTCGCGGGGCAGGGGTGGTCCCTCAGAGTCGGTGCGCCGGGGATCCATGTGGCGCAGCCAAACGCCGCAGCCACACCATCAGAGGAAAAGAGCCGCGTTCGCACCGCTCACCTTATCGAGCGTGACAACCAGCTCACGCAACCAGCGACGCGACGCTTCATCCAGGAAATGGAGCGAAGGCGGCCGACGCGTGGCGGCTGGCGGTCAATCTTCACTCTTATGCGCGATGGCCGTGCGCTTCGCCAGCAACTGCTCGCGGCGGCATCCGCCGACTCTCCAGAGGCCCGGCAGGCCGCCCTGGCGGCCTGCGTGCAGCCGTACGTGCAGGTTATAGAGCCGGGTGCAGTCGATCATGTGACCGGGATGCGGCTCATGGACGTGTGGCGCTACTTCCGCCACACATGGACGACGACGTACAATAGCACGCCCGGACGGAAAATGTATGTACTCATCCGTGACCGCGCTGTGCCGGAGCATCCGGTGATTGGCATCGCTGCGCTGGGTAGCGCGATCGTACAGATGTCGGATCGCGACCGCTGGATAGGTTGGAACGGCGACGCGTTCTTAACGCAGCTCGACGAGACGCCGTCGGGCGCGTGGGCGCGCTGGTTGGATAAGTCGCTCACCGAGCTACTCGCCGGCGTCTACGTGGCAGACCTCGTCCGGGACGGTGTGTTCAGCCGTCGGGAACTCCGCTCGCCAACGGCGGACACCGTGGCGCGACTACGCAGAGCATCGCGTGAAGCGCGGAGCACCCACCGTCTCTACGCGCAGACCGCCCGGCACAAGGCGGCGGCGCGCGAGGCGGCGACCGCGGAGAAAGGGCGCCGGAAGGCCAGCGCGGTAAAGCGTACGAGTAACGACGCGCACTGGCGGCGGCAGGCTCTGACCCACCTATTCAAGTCGAAACGTGCTGGTGCGCTCGCCGACCTACTTGAGGCGCGTGCTCGACTGATATCGTCCGGGTTCGACGAGCCGACCAAACAGGCTCTAAAAGTCGCGCTTTCCAAGCCCGCCGGGCGCCGCGCCGTGCAGACCGTGCTACGGCAGGTGCGCGCGGCGCACGTTGGCATTGACATGCTCGACATCACAGTGTGTGGTGCCATCGCGCCATACAACGTGCTCCTTGGTGGAAAGCTGGTATCCATGCTGATGGCGAGTCCCGAAATCGTAGCGGCGTACGCACGGCGTTACCGGAACGCCTGCAGCGTGATCGCCTCCGCGATGGCCGGTCGGGCCATTCGGCGGCGTCCGAACCTTGTGCTGCTCGGCACGACGAGCTTATACGGGGTGGCGTCGAGCCAGTACAACCGTGTGCGAATACCGGCCGACAGGGTTGGCGCGAGCGGCGACGTGCAGTTAGTCCGTCTTGGTCGCACCGCAGGGTTCGGATCGTACCACTTCTCGCGCGAGACTATCGAGGAACTCGAGGCGGTCGCGGCGAGCGCGCAGCGCGGGCGCCAAGTGAACAGCATCTTCGGTGAGGGGGTGAACCCTAAACTCCGCAAGGTAAGGGGCGCGCTTGACAGCGTGGGCCTTCCATCGCAAGCTCTCCTACAGCACGGGAGTCCGCGACTCATCTATGCCTTACCGCTCGCAAGCAACTTCAGAGAGGTGCTCATCGGGAAGGCGAAACGCCCCAAGTACTTCCTCCCGCAGGCGCCAGCTGGAACAGCTGCTAATGCGATCACCGCATACTGGCGGGAGCGCTGGCTCGGACCGCGCGCTCAGCGCCCGGACGTACTCCGGGCTGTCACAGAGCATTCCCTGAGCTTCCCTGTGACCCACGGGGCCCGTGTAGAACTGCCGAATCGGGAGGATGATAACGACGGCCTCCTAGACACGACCGATTTATTTGAGTGCAAGGGCGAGGAATAACCAGCGCAGTATGACTGGGGAGCGGCGCTGCCGCTCCGCTTCAAGACCGTCGCGCCATTCCTGGGTGGCAATGTCAGACCGCCCACGTATGCTGTAGCCAATCGGGCCGCCGGTAGCTCAGTCTCGTGGACTGCGTCCTCGCGCCCCACACCGGATTGGATAGGCATGGGTGACTCTTTCGACTCACATAGTGTCCTAAGGTGTTACAGCGTGTGCGCGGCATCTGCAAGCAATGAATGAGACTGGAGATAAGGCGGCCGGCATGTTAGCCAGCCCGTTCGGTGCGGGCGTGACGCAGTCTCCCGAGGCTGATAGCGCACTCGACAGGCGCATGCTGTCGCAGGAGCCAAGGACGCGTCTTGATGGGTGGCAGGCGCGTCTCGCCAAACACTTCACCCGCATCGCGGAAGTGCGGCGGGAGGCAGATTGGCCGGTGTTCGCACTCGAACACGGCCTGAACGCTAATGAGCGTGACGCCCTCATGCAGGATGTGCGGGAGTGCGTTACCGCTGGACCTGCCCGCGAGATAGCGCTGCCGTGGGTCGTATACGCGGCGGAAATCGGCTACGAGTACTCGGGGTTTGAGTACTGGCAAACCTTCGAATCCAAGACGCCGGGGTGGCAGCAACAGTGGCGAGATCGGGTGCGCTCGCGCTTCGCGACGTTTGCAGCGACCTATCATGGCGCCGTGCCTGACGGAAATTGGGCACACCAGTTCAACATTATCGCTTGGCCGATCACCCACGGGATTCTTCCGCGTGATTTGCAGCGTCAACTCGCCGAATTGTTGTACGACGCGAGCATGACTTTCCAGGCCGAGACCTTCTCGTCTGCGGAAGCGCTGGGCAGCCACCTTCAGAAGCGGTGTCTCAGCTATTCCTCGCGCTTTCGCCAGTTCGCGGAGAACGTAACGCTGTTGGGCCAGATCGCGCTGGCGCTGCTGCTTCAGGACACTGGGGACGCCCCCGGCGGGGTGGCCGGGGTAGTCCTCGAGGCAGATACGCTTGCGCGGATCGTCAGTGACCTCAACAGAGAGCGCGACGCACGCCAATGGTTGGCGGATGCGCGTTCGGCTGCGCGATTCCGCGTTCGCGGGTTGTCGCGTATCCCGCTCCGAGGCCGCCGCGGAGAGTTGGTGTCAAGTGGCGATCGAGCCCGGGAGGCACAAGATGCTGCCGAGATTCTCCCTCGGCCTCACTTTCTCCTGCGTGAGCAGGCGCCCAATTGGTGGCAGGTTCGCGTCGAACTGCCGAACCTCGCGAATCTGGCGACGCGCTCGCCTCGAGTGAGTGACATCCTGATGCGCTCACAGGGACGAGTCGCGGGAGCGGCTGTCCCGATCCTAGCGAAGGGGCGCATCGTGAGGGAGGCCGCCCCGACGGTTGCGCTCTCGTCATGGCCGGAGCCGCAGACGCAGTTGCTGTCGTTCGAGGGCGCTCCTCCGGAGCTTGATGCCTTACTGCGCGCCAACTTCAGCATGGACAGCGCTGACCACTGGCTGTTCGTGATCCGGAGCGACGGGCAAGCGCATGAACTCGCGACGCGTGTTCTCCGGACAGGGGCATCGTACCTGCTGCTGCAGAAGAAGGAAACGCGGAATCCAGTCGCCGGACTCGGGATTCGTGTCGTCGAGGTTTCATGCAAGGGGGTATTCGGCCTCCGCATTGACGTGCCCGAGCAAGCTTCCGACGCGCTGACCGACGTGTTGGCGATCCTAGGTCTCGAGGTTGCGCAGACACTTGAGGTGTGGCCTGCCGGTCTACCGGTGCCGGAATGGAGTGGCGACGGGTACGCGGAGTGGGTTGGCGGCCAGCCCATCATCCTAGGTGTCCGCGCAGACAGCCGTCTCGTGCGACTGACGGTCACGGTAGACGGTATTCTCCAACCTGATCTCCAGTTCGAGGCAGAGAGCTCCGTCGGCGACTCGGTGTTCCTGCAATTGCCGACGCTTCGCCCTGGTCCCCACCAGATCAGGATCGCGGCGCATACGGCGGAGAAAGCAAAGGATGTTACAGGTCCACAGTCGCCGGATGCGTATGCGCTCCCCGGCCTCAGCGGAGACCTATCATGCCTCATCCGGGAGCCGCGCACTGCCGCCGCAGGGCAGGTCGGCGCGCTATCGTTCGCGATACTTCCTAAGGTGCCTTCACTTGAGGATGTTTGGGAAGACAGAATTGACATACACGTTGCGGCTCCTGGTGCGAGCTCGGTGCGTTGTCGCGTTGTACTTTGGAGCAGCGCTCAACGGGAGCTCTTCAGCCGCCAGCTCACCTTGCCGTCGCCGTGCGGCACAGATACATGGCGCCACTACTTTGGCGCTCTGCGCTCCGCAGCCGATGAGGTGTACGATGACGCACAGTCGTGCACGATTACTTTCGAGTCCGGAGCCCTGGGCCGTGCGATTCTTTCGGCAGAGCGTGATTTCCGTTCGTTACGATGGGCTGTGCGGGCGAATGGTCATAGAGCCGAGTTGGTAGATATGCAGGGCGGCGGCAACGTGACTGCGGTTGTGTATCGCTGCTCGGAGCCGGCACTGGAGTCACCGCTCGATGCTCTTGCCTTGCGGACAGGAGTCAGTGTAGAGAATGAAGGCAAGCTTCTAGTGGCGCGCAGGGGCGGGCAGGTAGCTGCGCTTATCTCGGTCCCTCGCCAAAACGCCCACGACTTCTCATCGTTGCTCGTACGACCTCGAGTCGCATCTTCGGGCCACTCGATAGCAGAGATGCGTAGGCTGATCTCGCTAGCGCAATTGTGGGAAGGAGCTCGACTCGGCGGATCGACGCTATCACGAGTACGACAGCACGCCTGCGTTCAGGCGATCATGAGCGCTGTATTCGGCGCACTCAGCGGCCGCGCATGGGAAGCCGTCGAGGCACAGATCCGCAATGGTTGCGATATCGGCCAGCTTCTCCGTACGACTGCGCTTACGGTCGCACCGGCGAAGGCTGATGTAGCGACAAAGGAGGCATTTGTGCGCCGACTGCAGTCGCTTGGGTCCGTCTCTGAAGACACGCTTGAAGAGAGTTTCGTGGGCGTGATTAGCTGGCTAGCTACGGACGATAGCGCGGTGCAGTGCGCGCCCTTCGCGCTGATGCTAGCGAGTAGCCCACTTGCAGCATGCTGTTGGGCTGACGATCACCCACTCTCAAAGGGGAGCATGGGGGATACGCTCACAGAGTACCTAAACTACCTGTGTAGCGCGCAGTTCATCGGTAGAGCAGCGCGATATGTACGGCTGCAGCGATTAGCTGTTATCGGTGGCTACTAAGATGGATACAGGCGATATCCCGCAGACTCGCGTACTCTCCGGAGCAGAAGTTCAGGCGGTGTCGGTGGAAGCGCTCGGTCTAGATCCAGAACTTCTCGACCTGCAATCGCCAGAAGCCCTCGCGGCGCTGGTCCGCCGGGCCGCGTCGTTCAGCACTCCGTGCTCGCCGCGGGTGCTTCGAGAGAGAGTATTGGGGCCTCTCCGAGGGCTTGTCGAAATGAAGCCGGACGTCCGTGATGAACTTCGTGCGTTGATCGACGAGAAGGTCGAGGCGCTCACGAGCTACGGCGACCTGCTTGAGCTTCCAGCCAGCGAACCTAACGACGATTCTGCCGTGCGAATCCTGTACTTCGCGCCGCCGACATACGTGTGCATCGGCGAAACGCTATTCCTTCTCGGAGGAGCGCTCGATGGAGGCGATCCCATCCCCTTCGATCTTCGCGGGGCCGTGGAGTATCGGAGTAACACACGTCGCATCTGCGCCGGTGACACGGTAGAGGTTGCCAAGCGTCTACGGGCGATCGGATGGGTCGAATTCAGCCATGAGTTATGGCTCCCGGCGCCGGCCACTGAGACGCCCCAACGGTTAGTGTCCCGTGCCAATGAGGCTCTGGCGACAAAGCCGACAAGTGGGGTTGTGCCCGGGCTCACCGTGCTGGACACGAATGCACCAACCAGCTACTATCGGGGTCGCTGGTCTGAGCCGATGCACAAGTCCGGCAGGTTCGTCGCGCGTCGTGAACAGCGCTACGGCGCGGACCTGTGGTCTTACGTCGAGCTTTCCGGCGGTACGGTGACGCATCTCGTCGACCTCCCGCTGGGCGTGCAGGCTGAAGTGCGCTCCTGCGACGCGGCGTGGCACCTCCAGATGGCCATCGACGCGCTGGCTGGGCATGCGCAACTCTATCGACTGCGGTCAGCGCCGCCCGCAGGATCCGTTCTGGTCGATTTCTTTTCGCCGGTTCCTCTCTGGGCGCGGCGGCGATGGGACGTACTAGGCGAGGAGATTCCGCGGCGCGGAAGCCTCTTTTCGTACCGGTTCCCGGCCGACGTCTACGGCGACGTCGAACGAACTCTTCACGCCAATCTCTGGTTAGCCGAGCGGCGATCGCCGTAGTACTGCTTCTCAGGCTCGGACCCGCCGTCGCAACCACACCCTCACTGCCATTCGGCTTGCTAGCGTTCTCCCTCATAGTGCTGACGCTTCCACTTAGGTACCGCCGTTGATCACGCATACTACCGATTCTAATCCTGGGATCACGCCGAATAGCGGTGCCCTGGTGATGCCCACGCGCCCGGCCACTTCTGCGCCAACCGTGACTGAGACGGTGCACGAACTCCACCGCGCCCTGCAAGAGTATATAGAGGCAACCTACCACGTAAGTCACCCAGCACTAGTCGAGGAACGCCGTGCGCTTCTCGCTTTGGACGAGGTGATCTCGCAGCGTCCATTCTTCGAGAGCACTCCACGCTACCGAAAGCAGCGGCGGTTCCGGGACATCGTTGGGCTTCCAAAGCCGGTGCTCGAGCTGTTCGAGGCGCTCAGTCGGATGCCCGGCAGCGAGATGGACCCGAAGCGCCTGATCTTCGACCCCCCCTACGAGCACCAACTGCGGGCGGTCGAGACCGCGCTTGTTGGTATTCCTACCGAAGGCGGTGGACGGCGACAGGACCTTGTGGTCATGACCGGTACGGGCTCGGGAAAGACAGAGTCGTTCCTACTGCCGATTCTCGGGAAGCTGATTCGTGAAGCCACAGAACGCGGTCGCGCGTTCGGCGATCAGTCGGCAATGAGGGCGCTGGTCCTCTACCCTATGAACGCGCTCGTAAATGACCAGCTCGGGCGCATGCGTTTGCTCTTCGCAGACCCGCGGGTGGTGAGGGCGTTCGAGCGTGTGGCCGGCCGCCCGGTACGCTTCGCGCGCTACACCAGCCGTACGCTATACCCGGGTGTGCGCGACAAAGAGCGCGATAAGAGGCGACTCCGCCCGATCGGTGAATATTACGTCGATAAGCTCGTCAAAGGGGCCGCCGCCGAGCCTCTCATTCGGGAACTCCGCGAGCGCGGGAAGTGGCCGGCAAAGGCCGACCTCCAGACCTGGTACGGCGCCCCACACGACCGTTGGCAAGCGAAGGACGGCCGCTTTCTGCGCTGCAACACCATGCCGCACGACGCGGAACTCCTCACGCGCCACGAGGTGCATGCAAACCCGCCCGACGTTCTCATTACGAACTACTCGATGCTCGAGTACATGCTGATGCGCCCTCTCGAGCGGCCGGTGTTCGACCGCACGCGCGAGTGGCTCGAGCAGAACCCGGAGGAGCGATTCCTTCTCGTGCTCGATGAGGCACATCTGTACCGCGGTGCAGGCGGCACCGAGGTCGCGCTCCTGATCCGCAGGCTGCGGGCGCGGCTGGGCATCTCCGCCGATCGCCTGCAGGTCATCTGCACTTCCGCGAGCTTCTCGAATACCGTGAATGCCGCTACGTTCGGGGCTCAGCTAACGGGCAAGCCAGCTGCTGGATTCGAGGTGGTGACGGGCGAGCTAGATCTTCGGTCCCCCGACGAGCAGGGCACTGATGAAGATGCTGCGCTACTGGCTGCTATCGACCTTGAGGCGTACCACCATGCCGACTCGGCGGCAGGGCGCATCTTGCCGCTGCGGCCGTTCCTTGAGGCGCGCGGTATTTCTCCTGGTCGGCTTCGGGCGGGCGCCGTCACCTCTGTTGATCAGCTCGAGCAGCTGATGTATGAGGCGCTCCACGGGTACGGGCCGATGAACCACCTCATCAACGTCACGATGGGACAGGCACGGTCGGTCAGCTACCTAGAGCGCGAGCTGTTCCCCACCACCTCGTCGGCGGTAGCTGCGAAGGCGATCACAGCTCTTATGACCATCGGTAGCGCCGCGCGTCCGTCCGCGAACGAGCCTGGGCTGCTGCCGTGTCGCGTGCATGCTTTCTTCCGCGGTCTACCCGGCCTCTGGGTGTGCATGGACCCGGATTGCAGCGAGGTGCCTGAGTCGAAGCGGGGTATCGACCGGCGGCCGTGTGGGAAGTTGTACGCACAGCCGCGCGAGAGGTGCGAGTGCGGTGCGCAGGTGCTGGAATTTTACACCTGCCGCCACTGTGGCAGCTCGTACGCCCGCGGCTACACAGATAACGTGGAGCAGCCCACGTTCCTCTGGGCCGAGGGGGGTGAGTCGTTCCGCGATGAGACGGGAGTCGTACTACGACTCCATCCGATCGACCTACTGCTAGAGGAACCGCGCGAGGATGTCGAGACCGCCGACTACGACGTGCTTACGGGGCGAATCAACGCACCTGCGGGCAAGCGGACGCGTACGGTCTTCCTGCGCAAGGAGCGGACGGTCGACGCAAGGCGCGATGACGACGACGAGGAGCTAGGCAACAATGAGGGAGACCTCGGCGAGTTCAAGCCATGCGGCGTATGCGGCGAGTTTGGGAAGTTCGGGCGGACCTCCGTACAGGATCATCAGACGAAGGGCGATCAACCCTTTCAGGCACTTGTTTCGCGGCAGGTCCAAGTGCAGCCGCCGGAGCCGAAGCCCGCGACGCCGTTGGCGCCGAACCGCGGCCGCAAGGTTCTCATCTTCTCTGATTCTCGTCAGATGGCGGCGCGGCTCGCGCCTAACATCCAGAAGTATTCTATGAACGACGTTGTTCGTCCGCTGGTCCTGACGGGCATGGCACGACTACAGGCTGTCCCCGTTGTCGGCGCGTTGTTCTCGTTGGACGATGCGTACCTTGCGCTGCTGGTCGGTGCCGCGGTGCTTGGTGTTGGCCTCCGGCCTGAGCTACGCCACGATGAGAGCTTCGATAGCGTGGCGAAGCGCGTGAAAACCGAAGTTAACGCCGGAGCGTTGGCTGATTCCAATAGGCTCCTCGCGCTGATTATGGATTCGGAGGTGCGCAACGCACGGCCGCCCCAATCCATCTTGCAGAGTATACATGACGCTCTGACTGACCCGTATTTGGGTCTAAAAGCGCTTGCACTGGCTTCCGTGCGAGAGGTAGACGCATGCCAGGCTACTATCGCGGCCCTGCCAGCACTCGGAGCTTCCACTACGTCCCCGGATCAGAAGCTTGCCCTGACCCGAGTCTGGTTGGGCGAGTGGCTGCGTGACTTCCTGCACTTGGCGGCTGCGCCGTCGCAGTGGTCGGGTACGGTTGTGCGTTCATCGCGGGGAAATTTCCGGCGAGTCAAGCGACTCCTGAAGGAGGACCATGGCGCGCAAGCGAAGTTCGAGCGTGAGTGGCTCCCGCAGCTCCTTGCACAATTTGGGGAGCGTGTGGGAGGAACGCCGAGTAGAGGACAGTATCAGCTTAAGGCAGCCAAAGTGACGCTCGAGATCGGTGGGCAGTGGGAGCACTGCTCTCGGTGTCGCAATGTTCAGCGCCCGTGGCCCGGTATGTCTCTGTGCGCACGCTGTGGCAGTCCGACGGTCACGTCACTGGCCCCCGACTCGGATCCGGTATTTTCGGCGCGGAAGGGTTACTATCGGAATCCAGCCGTAGCGGCAATCAACGGAATAGCCCCACTTGCCTTAATCGCGGCTGAACACACCGCGCAGATCGGTGCGGCGCAGCCGCACGAGATCTACTCGCGCGCCGAGGAACACGAGCTTCTTTTCCAGGACGTCGCCCTTGGCCCGGACGAGCGCGGGCGCGAACGGCCCGCAATCGACGTGCTGTCCTGCACGACCACCATGGAGGTCGGAATAGACATCGGGTCGCTGTCTGGCGTGGCACTTCGGAACATGCCTCCAGCCCGTGCAAACTACCAGCAACGTGCCGGCCGCGCCGGCCGTCGTGGCAACAGCATTGCAACGGTTGTAGCGCTCGCCAGTTCGGACAGCCACGATCAGCACTACTTCGCACACCCGGCTGAGCTCATCACTGGCAAAGTACAGGACCCGACCCTGTCTCTGGACAACGAGGACATCGCGCGGCGCCACGTCACGGCGTATCTACTGCAGCGCTATCACAGCGCCAAGCTTCCGAGTATCGCCCCGGAGGCGCAGCCACAGTTGTTCGAGGTGCTCGGCACTGTGCACGGGTTCAAGGACCCTGCGTCGACGCTCAATCGAGACGACCTAGCGGCGTGGTTGGGGACCAACGAGAGCGCATTGCGCGCGGAGATCGACGCGTGGTTGCCGGCGGAACTCGGCGCTGCGCTGCGGGTGCACCTGCTCGATAGCTTCGTCGCGACCACGCTTGATAGCATCGATCGGGCGCTAACCGCAGGGGCGTATGACACGGAGGGCGATTCAGCCCCTGCAGCCCAGTCCACTGCCGGTTCGGAGGCCGATCTCAATGACTAGACGCCCGGTGGTGCCGGGGCGCGGCCGGGGCACCCAGCGGACTCCGGAGCCCGTTGCCGGTGCGCCTGTTGCTGGGGTGGAGGCTACCGCCCACGCAGCTGAAAGCGCTGCCATCGACCCGTCGCAGATCGAGGTGCCGGCGGAAGCCGGCGAGGAGCGGCCCGCGGGCGATGTGCTGCAGGAAAACCTGCTGGACCGGCTCCTCTATAAGGGTGTGTTGCCGCGGTATGCATTCCCGACCGACGTAGCGACGTTCTACGTCTTCGACCCCGCGAATTCGCGGCGTGGCTTGCCGGCCTTTCGTTTCTCCCCGTCGCAGGGGCTGTCGGTCGCGCTCTCCCAATACGCGCCCGGTAAGGAGGTTTGGATCGCGAATAAGCGCTACAAGTCAGGTGCGATTTACTCTCCTCTTAAGGGTGAGCGGTCGCGAGCATGGCATCAGAAGCGGCTGTACTACGAGTGCCGCAACTGTCGCTATGCGCGAACGCAGTCGGTGGCCGAAGGCCACCGGGGCGAGAAGCTCGACTGCCCCGCATGTGGAGCCCGCGATGCTTTTGGTGAGGCGAGGTACTGGGTGCGGCCACCGGGCTTCGCGCACCCGGTCGGTTGGGATGAGGACACATCGCCTGATGACCAACCGGCGCGGAGCTACGCGACGCGGGCGAAGCTGGAAGCACCCGCCCCTCGGGAGGATGCTGCTTGGACGACTGTGACGTCGCGCGTGCGCCGGCATTACATGCGGGACACACTTCTGGTAACGAACAGCGGTCCCCGCAATGAGGGCTATAATTACTGCACCACGTGCGGTCGGATCGAGCCATCGGCTATCCCAGGTGGCGAGCTAGGGGGGGCACACCGCAAGCCCTATCCGGACGACCGTGAACCGATGTGCGCGGGCGGGCGTGTTGCGAAGGGCATTTGTCTGGGGATGGACTTTATCACCGACATTCTGCTACTGTCACTGCGCTTCGACCACCCCGTGCGACTCGCGCCCGGACTTCTGCCTACGGAGATTGCGCTGCGAACGCTAGCCGAAGTGCTTGCTGCCGCAGCATGTGACGTGCTGGGACTCGAGCCCGGGGAAGTGCAGGCGGACTTCCGCACTGCACTGAGTGAAGCCGGGCAGAACGGGTACGAGGCGGAGGTTTACCTGTACGACACACTCGCAGGCGGCGCGGGCTTTGCTCGCCTCGCGGGGGAGCGTGCGGTGGACGTGTTTAACCGCGCGCTCGAAGTGCTTCGTGGCTGCGACTGTGACGTTTCATGCTATAAGTGCCTCAGGAGTTTCAAGAATAAATTCGAGCACGACCGTCTCGATCGGCACATTGGTGCGGATCTCCTGCGTTACCTGCTTGATGACACGCGGCCTGTGGTGGACGCGGCGCGTGAGGCACGAGCCGTGGCTGCATTGGTGGAGGACCTCCGCCGCCAAGGTGGCACGAGCGTAACGGTGGAGAGCGGCGTCTCGATCGAGATGCCTACGATTGGTTCCGTCACTGTGCCGATTATGGTATCCGGCCCATCCGGTCAGCGTCGCGCGATCTGCGTCACGCATCCGCTCACGGCCGCGACGCCTGCCGACGCCGGCCTTCTGGCACTCGGGGAGTTTACCCTGATACCGCTCGATCCGGTGCACGAGATCAAGGTGCGACGCAGTCTTCCCCGGGTTACGCACGAGGTACTGGACTCCCTGGGCATCAGGGCCGACTGATGGACGCCGCCATGCAAGCTGCGGCCAATGAGGTAGCGGGCGAGAAAGAGCCTTCTCGTTCCATGTGGACAACCGCGGGGCCGACGTCCTGGCCTACGCCACCAGCCCTGATGAGCTATACGACCCTGCGGGACATTGAGGCGTGCCCGTTGCGCTGGGGACTGCGTCAGGGTGAGTACGCTGGGCTTTGGGCCGGGAAAGGGTACCCACCCGCCCCAACTGGCGCAACGATCGCCGGCCAAGTGGTGCACGTCGCGCTCGAACGGATTGTGCGCGCCGTCAGCGCGTCACGCGGGGCGCTCGCTGGTGACCACACGCTGAGTGGCGGCGATCCGATGGCGCTTGTCGTAGAAGCCCTTCGCGCGCTCGGCGGTATTTCGGTGGTGCTCGAGGACACGATCCGCGAGACCGTCAGCAGATGGGAGTCGAACCCGCGCCTGCGGCCAAGGATGAAGGAAGTCGCGAGCGATCTGCGGCGACAGGTCCCCGCGCTTCGATTGCGTGTGCAGCACCTGCTCAATCGGGTCGATTTTAGGGGCCTTCGCTTAGGTCGCGTGGCGAACCGTGCGGACGACGGAGAGCGAGAGGAACGCATTGTGCGACCACTCGCTCCGGGCCTCCATGCAGAGGTGCCGCTGGTGAACGAGGAACTCGCGTGGTTCGGAAAGGCGGACCTGCTACGCGTCGGTACGGATACCGCAGCCGCGGATGGGGATGAGATCGTCGACTTCAAGACAGGTTCGCAGAAGCCGGACCACGCCTTTCAACTACGCATTTACGCTCTATTGTGGGCTCGTGAAAAACAGCGGAACCCAAAGGGACGTCGAGCGCGCAGGTTAGCGGTGCTGTACGACAGCGGCCCGGTAGATGTACCCGCACCGATCACAGACGACGACCTGGACGGGATCGCGAACGAACTCGCGGAACGGACGTCGCAAGCACGTGCCGAAGCCGAGCAGCATCCTCCGAGCGCCCGTCCTTCCCGAGAAGCGTGCGAGTGGTGTGATGTACGCCAGATGTGCTATGTGTATTGGGAATCTGCGACTCGCGCTGCGATAGCGCCTTCGCTCGAGCCGCCAAGGCATCAGGTCGATGCTGGGGTGCAGATCGTGCAGCGACAAGGTGCATGGAGTTGGGTTGCCCTCGTGCGCGAAGTTGGGGCTCTTTCGGATGATATCGCAGTCGGAGCGCGCCTTTTACTTCGCGCGCGGCCCCAAGAGGAGCACTTCGCGTCGCTCATCAGCGCGGGCAATCAGCTACGCATTGTTGGCGCTCAGTATGTGCCTCCAAGCGAGGAGTCCGGCGGTTTGCCAGTACTATCCCTTACGCGCAATACAGAGGGTTTCGTTCTCTTGTGAGTGCTGACTACCTCGCGTGAGTACGGATTGCTTCGCATTCAAGCAGCGCCTCTCAACGAATCTGGTTCTTACCCCCAAGTTCGGCAGCTACGAGCGCAGGCTCGGCAGCCACATTCGATCTATGGTGACGTAGCGATCACGCTCAACAACAATTTCATGGCACCAGGCTCCAACTGGGTTCACGGATAGACGCGACGCGGCCCTGAGCGCGAAGCGCTCAGGGCCGGATAAGTGATATTCGTTACCTGCCGCGGGCCAACCTCGAGACTCTGCGAATTACGCGACGGGCCGTATCCGGATTGATCCAATTATGTCGTGGAGCCGGCAAAATTTGACCAGGCGAAGTTGGATGTGACCAGATATCGTGCCTTCCGCCACATCTGATGAACACGGACCCCATCGCTCCGATGTCTCGAAGACCTGTTGTCCCGACCACAATGCCTACATCCCATCGGTAGACCTGGCGATCGGGTGCAGCGGCTGTAGGCTACCGCCACATCGGCTCGCAGGAGAATGTGCCCGTCGATTGTGACCGTGAGATCTGGGCGACTCTAGACTTGGTAGGATAAGCAACCGCGTTCCCACGAGCACTACCAGCGACGCGAGTATGAGCACGCCATTTCTTATTGCCTTTGTGCTCGCTGACACGGCGTTACTGCGCAATGCAGTGACGCGGTAGTTCTGATAGAGACACCATAGCAGGACAGAAGTCTGCGTTGCCTCATTTTCGTTCGCAACGTCACGTAGCGTCAAATTGTACCAGCGGCCAACGCTCATTGCCTTCATGGCCATAAGCCCACCTGCGGCAAGGAACACCACCCCCAGAAGCAAAAAGAGCATCGCGATTGCACTTACGCCGCCACCGAGAGCGGCTCGGACATCCTCACCGAATAGAAAGCCCATCCCTGCAAACAGGACGCTGAAAGCCACTGTAATGCCGAGAACGTTACTCTTAGCTTTATCTTGAACTATTTTACTGCGCTCCTGCTCCATGGCGTTGGCCGTGGTCACCTGCTGCAACGTGAGCTTCGGTGCGAGGGCCATGACATCGGAATCACCTTCAGGCCCTGAACTGTCAGCGCTCTGTACCTGGGCTCTCAGAACCCGCTCCGCGTACCGTTCCTCCGGGAACTCGGCGAGCACCTGTTTCGTAAGAAATCCTAGAAACGATCGCCAGAGCGTAGCGAGATAGTCGATGCGAGAGGGGGCAGAAGCTTCGTCGTTGCTGCCCTGCAGTACGGTGTCGTCGCTCAGCGGTCCTCTCCAGTAAGGTACGTTGCTATCGCCTCTGCAATCGGTAGATCGAGCCCGTCGGCGAGCCAGCCCCATTCGCCGGTAGGATTGATTTCGAGGAAATAGTATGTGCCATCCTGGAGCGCGAGGTCAATTGCACCGAACACCAGGCCCAGCGAGCTTACAAGAGCAACGCACCGATCGGCGACATCGCCGGGCAGATCATAGCGCCGGAAGTCTGCCGCGCCCTTTGCGATGCGCCAATCTCCGTTGATGGGTTGGCCTCCTGCCACTACATCGACTGCCCAGAGGCGATCCCCGACGACCGTAACTCGCAGGTCGAGCTTCCTACGGAGAGCGTTCTGCAGAATGAAGGGGGCCGATTGGAGCTCATGCCGTCTTAACTCGTCGCAGTCGAGTAGCCTGGTATATCCAAAGGCCTCGGAATCGCCGTCTCGGAGTAGCACAGTATCAAGGCCCTTCACAGCAACCGACGTTGCGCCCGCAGCTACCCTATCTATATCATTGCCGCTGTTTGTGATGACAGTATGCGGCACGGCAAACCCCAGCTCAGCGGCGACCGAGAGTTGAAGCGCCTTGTGCTCGGCAGTGTAGGTCGCACCAGGAGGGTTGATCCAGCGACAGTTGCGAAAGACCATGAGGCTGCGCATAAACGCGGCCCAGTGCGTACGCGTGAGCTGCTCCTCCACCGGCCTACCGGCCGTGATCGACTCGCGCAAGAACACCGGCTGGCGGAAGTATACCCCTTGGAGCGTATCCGCTCGTAGCGAGAATACAAGCCCATTCGTAGCTCCGCTGCACGTGGCTGCTATAGGATCGAGAGTTAGCTCGTAGCCTGGGAGATCCTCGGTATTCAGCCGGAAATACGGCGTGCCAAGCGCGCGAAGACGAGCGATCACGTAGTCGCAGGTCAGGTCGAACCGGCTGCCGAGAACCAGGACCCTTGGGGTGATGCAGTGCTGGATTCGTGGTATCGCCACAGTCGTCAGGCGCCCTTCTGATCTTCACCAGTTTCCACGTCCTGCTTCTTGGTACGTGGCGCCGTCCTTAGAGGATGTTCTGCTAAGAGAGTTCCTACGTCGTCGTCAAGTCGCCAAGCGCCGACTATCGTGTCATAACGGCACCCGGGCGGCGTAAGATCGGGCGAGCACCGCGGATATTTCTCCGCATAGACGAGAAGAACGTGTGATCTACCTGCCATGTTCTGTTCCTGTTGAGGGAGTCGAGTGTGCTCTATCAGCGAGCCGAGACAGAGGGGTTGAGCGCCGGCACTAGTTGAAAATTGGGCTGTCTTGCAAGAGTGTGACGGGGCGGCCAGCCAGGCCAGTGGTGGCCACAAGATGCAGGTCACATCTACTTACGGCAAGCCGCGTACTGGCACTCGCGTAGCCAAGAACTCCTTCTTGCTATGTCGCAACGGTGCTCCATGAAATTATGCAGATGCGGATGCTTCAAGTCGTCGCGAAGCAGCGAGTTTTCGTCAAGAACGAGCATCAACCCGTTTAGATGCACGCCGGCGCCTACGAGATGAACTCCGTTCTGCCACTCGACGTGAGAGAGAATGGCGGCGGTGGGGCGGCGCCTCTATAAGTCAGGGCACCTAATGGAAGCCGTGAAGCTGGGCAAGGAGCCGCGAGATCGGTATCCAAATCCGCGAGAAGAGAGAACGAGGCAGGCGCCTGTGGGCGTACCATCTCCTGATCGTAGGAGCTGGTCTGTCCCACAGGAAAAGCGACGAATTCGCCTCAATCGACACCGACAGTGCGCGACGCTCCGAGCTCCGCTTGTGCTCCCTGCCAGCGCGTTCGCAGCTTTTGTGACACGATCGATCGTCATGCGGATGTTGCGCCACGACGAGCTGGTAGGTTCACTAGCCGGGAGTCGACGAATGTCGGATCAATCACGAGCCCCCGCTGACGATCCGTTCGGTGGTCGGCACCCAACCAGCCACGAACGGATGACCGGCCTTCCCTGGGACGCCTCGTACCGCAACGAGGACCCTGCGCCCTGGGATGTCGGCCACCCGCAGCCAGCGATAGTGCGCTTGGCATCCCAAGGCGGATTCACGGGGGCAGTGCTCGATGCAGGCTGCGGCACCGGCGAGAACGCTCTTCACGTTGCCTCGCTGGGCTTGTCGGTTCTGGGCGTCGACGTGGCCGAGACGGCTCTGGCAGTCGCCCAAGAGAAGTCCAAGGACCGCGGCATCGACGCGCAATTCGCTCTGGCCGACGCGTTCAGGCTCGAAGCTCTGGATCGGAGGTTCGAGTCCTTGATGGACTGCGGCCTCTTTCACACCTTCGATGCCGACGAGCGACATCGATACGTAGCAAGCCTCTCGTCGGTCACCGAGCACGGTGGAACGCTGTACGTGTTGTGCTTCAGTGACGCTGCTCCCGACACTGTCCCGCACCCCATCAGTCAGAGCGATCTGAGAGCAGCGTTCAATCCGAGCACTGGCTGGAAGATCGTCGCCATCGAAGCGGACCGCGTTCACACGACGTTCCACGGCGACGACGGCGCACCGGCCTGGCTCGCGACGATCAAACGGATCTAGAGCCCGCGATCAATCGGCGGGAGGGGCGTGGGTAGTCTGCTGGCATGCACGACCGCCCGTCCCGTACCCCCTTCCCGACACCGCCATCGCATCAGCTCGTGTAATCTATCGTTGACATAATATAAGCTACGCATTACTCTCTGGGCGGCCTGATGAATCCCGGTAACGCTAAACGCGGAGTTCTGCTATGAGCGGGTCGGAACGGAAGGAGTCGGAGAGGTACTACCTGGCCTACCAGCGCGGCGCGGCGGTTTGCCTGATCTTCTCAGTCGCGGCGGGTGCGTACTTCCTGGCAGTCGTCTTCGGCGGAGTCGCCGGTGATTTTGTGCTCGACGGCGCTCTGCTCCTTGTCGCGCTCTTCGCCATCTCGTTGCTCGCCGTGCATTACGTCACGCTACGGGGACGCCTCTGGCGCCGGCGCGACCCGGGGGCGCGACTGGTCCTTCGCGACGAGTGGACTCGCAGGAACTGGAATCGCGCCTGCCGGACCGGCTTCTTCGTGGTGATGTGGGCACAGCTCCCGCTGGCGTTCCTCATGAATCGCCTCGCGCCCGCGCCGTCGCTCTCCGGGATGGCCGGGCTGTCGATGACGCTCGGGGTGGTCGCCTTCTTCGCCTCTTACCTCTATCTCGGTCGGCAGCGGGTCGATGGGTGAGCTGGCCGTCAGGAACACGATCCGGGTACACCGCGCGATGCGCGGCCTCACCCAAGCGGACCTCGCGGAGCGGGCCGGGATTACACGGGCGTCGGTGAACGCGATAGAAGGTGGTCGCATGATCCCGTCGATCCTCCTGGCGCTCAAGCTCGCGTCGGCCCTGACCGTGTCGGTGGACGATCTCTTCAGCCTCCCAGGAGAAGGGCGGCCCGCGAGTGAGCCGGCCAGGTCGGAATCGCTTCCCTGAGAGACTGCACCGCGGGTCATCGCTCGCGCGGCTCCGCGCATGACATACGGCGCGCGCGCGGATACTGCGTGCCTCGAACGCAGTCTCAGTCGCCCGCAGCCCCGAACCACTTCGGCAGCGCGCCGACCAGCTCCCCCTGACCCTCCCCCACCCACGCCACATGCCCGTCCGGCCTTAGCAGCACCGCGGGCACGTCGAGCTCCTCGCTGACGTCTGCGACATAGTCGACCCGATCCGCCCCCAGCGGATCGACTCTGTGATCCGAAGTCCGCAGCCCTAAGGAAAGGTTGCCTGCGATCCATTCTTTACATCGGGTGCCGACGAGACCATATCACAGGATCTCGTTTGGTCGTGAAGCCTAGGAATACCACCGCAACCACAGGACATGCTCCAGATCAGCACCGGGAAGTTTTTCACAACGGACGACCTGTATGTCACACGCCACAACGGCGTGTTCTACAGCAACTACAAGCTCAATCGCGATATCGAAACGGAAGCCGGTGCCCTCCGTCGCGTAGCAGGAGGAGGCGACGTCGCCGCGCTCCTATACGAGTACAACGAGCGCCTCGAAGCTATCCGCCGCGACGGCCAGCGCGAGTTCCTCGTTTCTACTGGGGGCGACCAGATGCTACAGGACTTCTCTGCTGTCGTGTCCTTCGCGCTTAATGTCACTTGCACTCCAGACCTGGATCTCGCCCGCCGACTCACGAGGACCGAGCGGCCCCCCCTCGGGGTGCCGCTGCAACCGAAGAGTTACATCCCACGAGTGTTTGACGCTGCGGTGTCGCCCGAGAATGGCGACGACGAACGTCTCGCGTCGTTCGTCCGCTCGCTAGTCGGGTTAGAGCGAGTAGCATATGAAGCGGCTATGCGTGCCATCCGGCGCTACGTAACCGGTCTCCACCGCGTGAGCGACGACCTAGACTTGGCATATGCGCTGTTGGTGGCCGCCGTCGAGTCAGTTGCTCAGGACTTTGATGACTTCCGCCCGACGTGGAGCGCCTACAGTCAAGAGCGTCGTGAGCGGATTGATGCGGCGTTGTCGCGAACGCAAGCGTCCACAGAGACGGTCGAGGCAGTACGCGACGCGATACTCAAGTTCGAACACGTTGCTCTGGGGAATCGCTATCGCGAATTCGCGCTGAAACATGTAGGAGCAGCGTTCTATCGAGAGGAAGCGGTAGGCGTGCAGCATCCGATCCCCCCTGTGTCAGGTTAGTTGTCGCATGGCCGGCGTGAAGTCGTCTATCTGACA
>CAZTTY010000019.1:0-55847 GCA_964616815.1 uncultured Gemmatimonadaceae bacterium
CCTTTGCCGTTCCCCCCGGGGGGGGGGGGGTCCCTGGGTGGGGGGGCCCCGCGGCGGGGGTGGGGCCCCCTCAACGCTAGACCCCCGACCCCGTCGTTGACCCCCCGCCTCCGCTTCACTATCGTGTACCGTCCTATAGGCCCAGTCGGAGGGGAGCCATCATGAGCGGTGTGCGAGTACTCGTGGGTACGCGGAAGGGCGCCTTCGTCCTCACCGCGGATGGAAAACGCGACAGATGGAGCGTGAGCGGACCGCACTTCGCGGGCTGGGAAGTCTACCACGTGAAGGGATCGCCCGTGGATTCCGATCGCATCTACGCCTCGCAGAGCAGCGGCTGGTTCGGCCAACTCATCCAGCGTTCCGACGACGGCGGCAGGAGCTGGGAAACCGTGGGCAACGAGTTCACCTACGATGGAGTTGCGGGTACTCATCAGTGGTACGACGGCACGCCGCATCCCTGGGAGTTCAAGCGAGTGTGGCACCTGGAGCCGTCGCTCACCGATCCGGATGCCGTGTACGCCGGCGTGGAGGACGCGGCGCTGTTCAGGACGACCGATGGTGGAAAGAGCTGGGAGGAGCTGTCGGGCCTGCGTCGCCATACCACCGGGTCGAGCTGGGCGCCGGGCGCGGGAGGAATGTGTCTGCACACCATCGTCGCGGACCCCACGGATGCGAACCGCATGTTCGTGGCCATCTCTTCGGCCGGCGCGTTTCGTACGGAGGATGGCGGCGCCGCCTGGCGTCCGATCAACCGGGGACTGCGCTCCGACTACATTCCCGACCCCAACGCGGAAGTGGGCCACTGCGTGCACCGTCTCGCCATGCACCCATCGCGCCCCAACGTGCTCTTCATGCAGAAGCACTGGGACGTGATGCGCACCGACGACGGCGGCGACTTCTGGCACGAGATCAGCGGCGACCTTCCCACCGATTTCGGCTTCGCCATCGACGTGCACGCACATGAGCCCGACACGGTTTACGTCATCCCCATCAAGAGCGACTCGGAACACTACGTGCCCGACGGCAAGCTCCGAGTCTTTCGCAGCCGCACCGGCGGCAACGAGTGGGAGCCGTTGGGGAAGGGGCTGCCGCAGAGCGACTGTTACGTGAACGTCCTGCGCGACGCCATGGCCGTGGACGCGCTCGATGAGTGCGGGATCTACTTCGGGACCACCGGCGGACAGGTGTACGCCTCCGCGAACGCGGGCGATAGCTGGTCGCCGATCGTGCGCGATCTCCCCGCCGTCCTCTCGGTGGAAGTGCAGACGCTCCCATGATACGAGTCGTGCTCCCGGTGCCCCTGCGCATCATCGCGCGGATCGAGGGGGGCGACGTGGAGCTGGATGTGAGCGGCGTCGTGACGCAACGCACCGTTCTCGACGCGCTCGAGGAGCGCTACCCCGCGCTGCGCGGAACAGTGCGCGACCACGCGACTCGGCGCCGCCGCGACTTCGTGCGCTTCTTCGCGTGCGAGGAAGACCTGTCGCACCACTCGCCCGACGCTCCGCTCCCGAATGCGGTGGCGTCGGGCGAGGAACCGCTGCTGATAGTGGGTGCGACGGCCGGCGGATAGACCACCGCGGTCGGGTCTTCGGCGAAATTTCGCCCCCGCGCTCTAGCCGATATTCTCGCACAAACCCGCGCCCGGGGGCTCCACTCGCTCTATGTCTTTCTCGAACACCTGCTCGTTCGACTTTCCGAGCTTCTGGCCGAGCACCTGCGCCGAGACTCCCACGGTGACGTCCATGTGGAGGTCGGTGCGCGTGCACGGCGTGAGGACCGACATCCCCGAGTGGCTCATCCCGCTGCTGGTGACCAGCTCTATGAATGCCGTGGCATCGCTGGAGAGCGCGTCGTCCATCGCCTTCCCCCAACTGAAGCCACCCATCGGGCTGCCCGCGAGGCGGTCCAGCCCTTTCTGACCGTAGAGCCCACCCACGAGTCTGCGCGCCACGGCGTCCACCACTTCCGCCGCCTTCCTCATCTCGGGACTGAATTTCATGATCTTCGTGGTCCCGAACGAGAGCTCGATGCGCGGAGCGGCGAACGCCACCACCATCCCCATCGGTGCGACCGCGGAGATGTTCCGGCCCTCGAGAAACTCGATGTCCCCGCTCATGTTGCCATCGGCATCGAGATTTCCCTTCTTCACCTGGAAGCTCTGCGTCCCGTCGTACGTTACCCGGAACGCGCCGTGGCTGTACTCCTTTCCGCCGGAAATGGCGGGCTTCAGAATGATCGCCGACGTGACATCCAGGTAGAGCGGCATTCCATCCAGATACCGATAGAGCGGAATGGAGAGCGCGGCGGGAAGCCGGATCCTGTCGCTCTCGGAAAGCGGCCCGGGGCTGTCCTTCGCGACTTCCCAGTCGAAGTTCATGGCGCCGTTCAACTTCTTGTGCATGAGCTTCAACTGCTCCACCACGCCACTGCCGATCTGCAGATCGGACTGAAAGTCGAAGTCGGCGAGGTAGCCCTCCCCGGTCACGAGCGCTACGAAACCTCCCACGTTCTTCGTCATCCTGATGGAGACGTTCAGCTTGCCCGCCTCGGGCACGGCCTGGAACGTCGTCTCCCACCCCTCGAAGACTCCCTTGACGGCGTTCTTCACCAGCCGCCGGTTTCCCTCGGCGCGTCCCTCGGCGATCGCCTTGTTCAGCCGTTCGGCGCCCGGCGCCTGCGCCCACGCCTCGCGGACGCGTGGGTCGAGCATCCGAAGCCACGCGAAGTCGTGCGTGAGCGAAGAGCGGTTCGCTGATGCGCCGGTGAAGCGCACCGATGCATCGACCTGGATGCGGCCTTCGCGCACGACTTCACCGATGGTTGCCCGGTTCGTGAGAATCGCCACCTCGGAGCCGCTTCGTTCCAGCGCCAGTACCTTCCATGCCGACAAGCCCTTGATGAAGAGCACGTCGCCGACCTCCAGATCGGAGAACGGCGGTGCGCCCGCATCGAACACGAGCGTCGATCCATCGGTGCTCACGCCGAGGAGCGCCGCCAGTCCCGCATCCCGCTCGGCGATACGAACTTCGGGTTGATAACTGACGGAAGCATGGCCGGACGCGCCGCGCACGAGCGCGCCCTCGTCGTGGGCAGGCGTCGCATCGCGCGCGCACCCCGCGACGATCGCGATTGCCGCGGCCAGGGCCGCCGGCTTCAGAAGAACTGCTCGCATGTGACGCGTACTCCGAGCTTGACTCCCTGTTCGCTCGTCCCGTTGAAGGAGATCGCGGCTCCGCCCCCATTCCGCGTCACGGTGAACTTCCCGCTACCCTTCGCCTTCTTCCCGCTGCGCGTCTCGACTTCGTATCTGGTTCCACGCTTCGCGCTCGGGCCATCCTCGTACGTGAGCTTGCCGAAGTACAGCGTGAGTCTCCCCGTACCCGAGGCAGCATCCGCGTAGAGTTCCGCCCAGTTCAGCGACTTGGGATCATTCAGCGCCTTGCGTATCGGTGCCTTGTCCGTCGTGAACGCGCTGTCCACTGCGCGGTCGTATCCCATGGCGAGCATACCCTTCACCGGGTTGTCCTTCGAGCACGGCGTCATGGACGACAGCGCGTAGCTCCCGGCGAATGGACCGCTGGCTACCGTGACTTTCCAATCGGAGAATGCCATGCGCGTCGGTGGCTCCGGTGGTGCCCCCGCGAGCATGGGGGCGACGAGTGTCGCGCACAGCGTCACGGCGGCGAGCGTCGTCAGGGTGCCGTTCATTTTTCACCTCCATCCGATGCAGTACGAGTTCAGAACGCCATCGGGTCGTCGCAATGCGCCTTCACGCGCACCTTCACTCCGTCGCGCGTGCTCCCGTCGAAGCCCACCGTCACCGACTTCCCGGACTCGCTGTAGCTGAACGAGTTCTTCTTCGCGTCCGGCACGTTCACGTCGAACGTGAAGCCCGCCTCGGTCTCGGGCTCGCCGAACGTGATGTTGATCTCGCCTCCCTTCGGACCCGCCTTGCCGGGCGCATCGACATTGATGCCGACCTCCCCTATCACCTTCTTGCTGCGCACGCTCACATCCTTGAAGACCGCCGAAAAGCGCGACGCCGATTCTATCTTCATGCAGGTGATGTTCGCGGCCGCGAGGTCGTACGTACCGGCGTGCTCCCCGCTTCCGATCACGACCTGCATCGAGTCGACGACCTGTGGCGCTGTGTTTCGAGTAGGCGCGAACGCAGTCAGTATCATCGCGGTACCGATGGTGAGCGCGCCTGTGAACGATGAGCCATGCATGTCGATTCTCCGTTTACTGGTTCATGGATGCAGCCAGCCGCACTGCCGCGAGGCGCGCCAGCTTCACGGCGCCGGCGAGATCGGTGGGCGACGTCATGTACTGCAGCGCGAGGAGACGGTCGCCCACGAGGATGGTGAGCGTGCCGTCGACGCCTACGGCGAGCTGGTCCCACGGACCGTCGAGCGTGTCGGGTGCCTGACTGCCCTCCGTGGCCCTGGCCACCGTCTGGCCGACCCCGCTGCTCATTCGGAAGAGTGTTCTGCCGCCGCCGTACGTCGGCGTCACGACGAGCGCACGGTGATGGTGACCGTAGTAGCTGCAGCTCCCACCGTCCCGCCGCACGAGCGCCGTGGATTCGCGCGAGCGATACGGCGGTACCACGAGCGGGCCGAGTACCGCCTCGGCCTCTTCGCGCGTGAGCAGCGCGCACGGATCCGGATCTCCGGGCGGCCCGGGGGGAACCGGATAGTCATCGTCGAAGGGAAGCTCCGGAATGCCGTCCAGAATCCTCCCCGCCAACTCGAGCGCCGTCGCCCGCTCGTGGCCGGCCGCGTAGAGCGCGAATGACACGCGCCCCGAGCGTGCATTGAAAAGGAACGGAGTGCTGCTGATGTAGTCCCATCTCCCTTCCGCCAGCGAATCGCCAGTCGCGCGCTCCGCATCCTTCAGGCGTTGCACGAGTGGCTCGTCGGCGGTGGGGAGAAGCGCGATTCCGCGCTCGATGATGCCGGGATCGTCCACCGTGAGCTGTATCGCGACGATGCGCGGGACTGCCTCGCTCGATCCGGTCAGCTCGTAGAGGCAGGCGCGGCCGTCGGCCGCGGGCACTGGTGTCTCCGCGCTTTGTGCACGCACGGGATCCGCTGCGAGCTCGCCGAGCACCGCCTCCGCCTGTGCGCGGGTGATCCAGGCGCACGGGTCTCCCTTCATGCGCTGAGTCTGGATCGGAGATCGCGGCGCCGCGGATGAAGCGGCGATCGCGTCGACCGTCTCGGAGGAGGCGGCGGCATTTCGTCTTTCGCCGCAGCCGACGACGGCGACCGACAGAGCCAGCAGCGCGATGGCAATGTCGACGCCACGTGAAGAGCAACGCGAGCGCGCGTCGGTCACTTCGCGCACGGACGCACCAGTTCCACCCGGCGGTTGGCTGCACGCCCCTCGATGGTGGAGTTCGATTCGCGAGGGCGGCTGGATCCTCGACCCACGGCTGTGAGGCGCGACGACGCGACGTGGTACCGGTCGACGAGCGCTGCACGCACCGCGGCCGCGCGTGCCGCGGAGAGCTTCCGATTCGCGGCGGCCGAACCGATGCTGTCGGTGTGACCTTCGATCGCCGCACGCCAATCGGGGTGCGCGGCGAAGAGGCGCGCCACCTCCTCGAGCGTCGGACGCGACTCCGGTTCCAGAGCCGCGCTGCCGAAGGCGAAGTAGATGCCCGGGAGCTCGGCGCGGCACGCGTGTGACAACTCGCTCTCCACCACGCGCGCGCCACCCGGACGATCGATGCGGATGGTCTGCAGCACCTCGCCATCCGCCGCCGTGCGGAGAATCAGTGGATGGGAGCTGTCCGCGAGTACCCAGAGCTGCAGGTCGTACGACCTGTCCTGATAGTGGAAGCGCCCCTGAAGGTGGAGCGCCGGGAGCGAGACACGGCTGCCGTCGAGCAGCACCGGGATCGACTCCGGTTCGGTCGAAATCGGTGCCAGCGTGCCGCGCATCGTCACTCTGGTAACGAACATCGCGCCGAAGCGTCCCAGACCGCTCGCCAGTCCGCCGGCACCGTCGAGTGCAGTGATGGTGTAGCGCGTGGTATCGCCGCGGCGCAGCCGGCCGTAGACGTCGCTCGACACGCTGAATGCAGTGAAGCCCGGCGACGTCGAGGTGCTTCCCTCCACCGTTCCCGACGCGCTGGCGCGCCCTTCGAATACCGCGTCCAGCCGCGGCGCGTGCGCCAGGTCGGTGGTGCGGACGAAGCGGCGGAGCTCGCCCTCCGTCGGCGCGGCGCCGCCTGTCTTCCCGGTCGGTTCGCGAAAGTGCCAGCCGTAGGTGGCACCGCGATCGTCCAGCGCGGTCACGGTCACCACGTTCTCGCGGTCGCCCTCCGCGGTGTGCAGCGCGGAAACCACGGTCAGCCCCGGCGCCAGCGGAATGCGCGGTGCGGCGGACTGTGCCGTGGCAGAGTGGGCGGCGGCCGCCGCTGCGCCGAGCAGGATGACGCCGAGAGACGCCGGCGAGACCAGCGTTCGCGACGAGATCGCTTCCGTACGGTAGCCGCCCGCTTCGCCCGCACCGTGCACCGCGAATCCTCCCACCGTGAGTGATGGGTCGGGATTTACGGTGGCGGAGTTACAGCCGCGTGATCCAGCCGTTATCCGCGCGTTATTCGGCTGGTAAGCTGCCTGAATTCAATCGAGAAAGGGCGACTTCCTGGAGGGAGTCGGACCCGGATCCCGACTGTCGTCGAGGAGCCGCTGCAGCTCCTGATCGGTGAGCTCGAATGGATCCTCTTCGTAGCGCGGCGGCTTCACGCGCCGGGCTCGGCCGGGATTGTCGAGGATCGGCTCCAGAATCCATTCGCTGCTCGAGCGGTCGCGGACCTCCCAGTCGAGTCCAGCCCGGTCCTTGAACTTTCGGTTTGCCATCGGCTAGCGGGTGTCGAGCGCGAGGCGCTGGCGGGCGCGCGGCTCGCGGGCGGCTTCGGTCATTCGGGGAGTATCCTGACCTCATCCGGCTCGTTGGGGACCACGCAGATGAATTCGAACGGCTCCCCCTCGCTGGCGCGATACCAGTGCGGAGTGCCAGCCGGGATGTACACGGCGTCGCCGGCTTTCACTTCGACTACTTCGTCGGCGATCCCCACGGTCGCCGCGCCGCGAAGGACGTACTGCTCGTGCTCCACGCTGTTGGTGTGCTTCGGCATGCCGCCGCCAGGCTGCATGATGAAACGACGCATGGCGAAGTTGGGTCCTTCATCCGGGCCGATCAGCACCTGCCGCGTGGCGTCCTTTCCTCCCTTCACCTCCTGCTCTTCCACATCACGCGCGTGCTTCACCGATGACTGCTCCACTGGCATCAGCGTACCGTCCTGTAGAAAGGTGTCATACGATTTAGCGTAGCGCGCGGCCACTGCCGGGTCAACGACTGGGTCAGACCCTCGGTCGTCGACCCGGCTAACGTCCAGCCTGGCTGACGCGTATCATTCCATATCCCCTTCCCACCGGCGGCCGCGATCGCGGCCGCGTGATCCATCCCGCAAGGAGACCGGATGTCGTACACGATCCGCCAGTTGCGTCGCGCCACCTGCGCCCTGGCCACGGCCGGCATGCTGCTCATCCCGGCGCTCGCCACCGCGCAGCAGGCCGTGGACAAGGAGTACACGGCCAAGATCGCCGAGTACCTGCAGGACGAGCGGATTTCCACGGAGCTCGTCGACTACCTCCCCGCATCGAGCACCGTACCCACGCCTCTGAAGGTGCTGGGCCACATCATCGGCACGCCGGGAGTTCTCGACCGCACCGCGGACATCTACAGGTACTTCGACGCGGTGGACGCCGCTTCGCCGCGCGTGAAGGTATGGCGAATCGGAAAGACCGAGGAAGGGCGCGACATGATCATCGCCGCGATCGCCGACGAGGCGACGCTCGCCGACCTCGACAAGTACCGCGACATGCTCGCCGCGCTCGGCGACCCGCGGAAGACCACGCAGGAAGAGGCGCAGAAGCTCATCCACACCGCGAAGCCGATCTACTACATCACCAGCGGCATCCACTCGCCGGAGTTCGGCGGGCCGGAGATGCTCATGGAGCTCGCCTACCGGCTCGCGGTGGACGAGTCTCCGCTGATCCAGGAAGTTCGCAACAACGTCATCACGCTCATCACTCCCGTGATCGAGCCGGACGGCCGCGACAAGGCGGTCGATACGTACTACTACAACAAGAAGCTACCCGAGGGCGCCACCCGCCTTCCCCTCATGTACTGGGGGAAGTACGTACAGCACGACAACAACCGCGACGGGATGGGGCAGTTCCTGAAGCTCACGCAGCACACCACGAAGGCGGTGCTCGACTGGCACCCGACCGTGCTGCACGACCTGCACGAGGCGCAGACGTATCTCTACTCCTCCACAGGCACCGGCCCGTACAACGAGGCGGTGGATCCGATCACGGTGAGCGAGTGGTGGATGCTCGCTCAGAACGACGTCATGGAGATGACCAAGCGCGGCGTGCCCGGCGTGTGGACGTACGGCTTCTACGACGGCTGGACTCCGAACTACCTCTTCTTCATCGCGCACACGCACAACTCGATCGGCCGCTTCTACGAGGTCCAGAGCTACGGGCCCGACAACTACGTCGTGAAGCCGCGCGCCACGACCACCAGCCGCGAGTGGTTCCGGCCCAACCCGCCGCTCGACAGCATAAACTGGGGACCGCGCAACAACACCAACATACAGGAGTCGGCGATCCTCTTCTCGCTGCAGAATGTGGCGCGGAACAAGGACGTGTACCTCGACAACTACTGGCGCAAGAACCAGCGCGCGGTGGACAAGGGCAAGACCGGCCCTACCTTCGGCTGGGTGATCCCGGCGCGGCAGCGGCGCAAGGCGGACGCGGCCGACGCCGTGAACGAGCTGCTCGCCCAGGGACTCGAGTTCCACATCGCGGACAGCGACTTCCAGGCCGGCAATCTGTCGGTGAAGAAGGGCGACTACATCATCCGCGGCGACCAGCCCTATCGCACCATCGCGGACATGTACTTCTCGCTGCAACGCTTCTCGCCGGACAACCCGGCACCCTACGACGATACCGGGTGGACCTTCCCGCTCATGCGCGACCTCACGATCACGCCGGTGACCGACAGGTCGCTGCTCGACCAGCCGATGACGCCTCTCCGGACCGAGGCCGTGGCCGACGGCGGAATCACCGGCAGCGGCGGTGTCGTGGTGGTGGAACACACGGCGGACAACAACATCGCCGCGTTCCGCTTCCGCTTCCCGAAGGTGAAGATGGAGGCGGCCGAGGAGGACTTCGAGACCGCCGGCCGCCACTTCCGGGCGGGGGCGCTGATCATCCGCGACGCCGACCGCGGCGCGCTCGAGCCGGCGCTGCGCGAGCTCGGTCTCTCCGGCTTCGCCATGGCATCGGCACCCGCCGTGAAGACGCACGACCTCGACATCCCGCGCATCGGCTACGTCCATAGCTGGACGCGTACGCAGGACGAGGGATGGGTGCGCGCAGCGCTCGACACGTACGGCATCCCGTACAGCTACTTCGGCGATGTGAAGCTGCGCGAGGGGCGGCTGCGCGACCGATTCGATGTCATCATCTTCCCCCACGTGGGCGGAAGCGTGCAGACGATGGTCAACGGCATAGCGAAGGATGGCGACCGCCCGCTCCCATACCAGAAGACATCGGAGTTCCAGAGCCTCGGCACTCCCGATTCGTCGCCCGACATCCGCGGCGGGATGGGGCTCCAGGGACTCACCAACCTGTACGAGTTCGTGGAGCAGGGCGGCACTCTCATCGTGGAAGGATCCACGGTCTCCATCTTTCCCGCCTACAACCTCACGCCGGGCGTCAGTATCGAGGAGCCGGACAGTCTCTTCGCCCGCGGCAGCATCATGCGCGGCATCATCGCCGACATGAATAGTCCCATCGTGTACGGGCTCGCCCGTGATCAGCTCCCCGTGTACTTCAGCCAGGGTCCGGTCATCCGTGCCGAGAGCGGTTCCGGCGGATTCCGCTCCTTCCGCCGCGGCGCGTCGAGCAGTCAGAACGTGACGCCCATGGCCACGCCGGTGCATCTCTCGCCATGGGATCCCGATGCGGACTCCGCATCGGGCGACACTCCGCGCCAGGGCGGCAGCGCGAACCAGGGGCCGGCACGCGGACGCGGTGCGGCGGCCGCCGGCGATGACTCCGGCGGCCCGCGCGTCGTGATGCGCTTCCCCACCCGGCCTGCCGACATGCTGCTCTCCGGAGTTCTCACCGGCGGACAGGCGCTCTCGGGCAGGGCCCAGGTAGTGGACGAGCCGCTCGGGAAGGGTCACGTCGTCATGTTCGCGATACGGCCGTTCTGGCGCTGGCAGACGCAGGGCACCTACATACTCGGCTTCAACTCGATCCTCAACTGGAACGACCTCGACGCCGGCAAGGGATCGGAGCGCTGACCGTGGCCGGCGCGACAGCGTTGCTGCCGCGCCGCCCGCACCGGAGACATGGCCCGGTCGTCGCCACCCGGCCGCCCGCATCATCTCGCACACCAGAGGAAAATCCGATGTCGTATCGCTTCCCGTCTTCATCCTTCGTGGCCGTCGCCCTCGCGGCTGTGACCATCGCTCCGCCGGCGCGGGCGCAGGCCGAGAAGATCGACGCTCCCACGGTCGCGAGCATCCGCGACGAGGGACTGAATCGCTCGCAGGTCATGGAGCACATCGTATGGCTGTCCGACGTCTACGGGCCCCGACTCGAGGGGAGTCCGGAGAAGGAGGAGGCCGCCAACTGGGCGATGAAGACCATGAAGTCGTGGGGCCTCGCCAACGTACGCGAGCAGCGCTTCCCATTCGGCAAGGGCTGGTCGCTCGAGCACTTCTCGGCCGAGATGATCGAGCCGCGCGTGTCACCGCTCATCGCGTATCCCAAGGCCTGGACGCCAGGCACCGCGGGACCGGTGGAGGCGGAAGTCGTGCGCGCCGACATCACGAACGAGGGAGATTTCGCCAGATATCGAGGGAAGCTGCGCGGAAAGATCGTCCTCACTCAGCCGGTTCGGATGGTGCGGATGCTCGACGGCCGCATAGTGCTAAGGATGGGCGAGAAGGAGATCCACGAGGCGCTGTACGAGCCATCCCCCGTACGCGCCGCGCGGGGAGGCGGCGGGGATCGCTTCCGTGCAATGCGCGAATTCCGCGACCGCCTCGGCGAATTCTACCGCTCCGAGGGCGTGGTGGCGCTCCTAGACCGGGGGTCCGACGCCGACTCGTCGGCGGGAGGGAGCGACCTCTCGTGGTACGCGCAGAGAGTGGACGGCGGAACCATCTTCGTCGGCAGTGGCGGCAGCCGCGACTCCACGGCGGGAGAGGGGGTCCCGCAGATCACCGTCGCCGTGGAACAGTACAACCGAATGGTGCGCATCCTCGATCGGGGGATACCGGTGCGGATGCGACTCGATCTCGAGGTTCGCTTCCACGATGAAACCACGCCTCGCGGCTTCAACATCCTCGCCGAGATCCCGGGCACGGATCCCGCGCTGAAGGATGAGATAGTGCTCATAGGCGCGCACTTCGACTCGTGGCACTCCGGCACCGGCGCCACGGACAACGCCGCCGGGAGCGCGGCGATGATGGAGGCGATGCGCATCCTGAAAACCATCGGCGCGAAGCCGCGCCGTACGATTCGCATCGCGCTCTGGGGCGGCGAGGAGGAGGGAACGCTCGGGTCGCGCCATTACGTGAGCGAGTACCTCGGCGATGCCTCCACGGGGAAGACGAAGCCCGGCTTCGACCGCTTCTCCGCCTACTACAACATCGACAACGGCACCGGAAAGATTCGCGGCATCTGGATGGAGGGGATCGACGGCGTGAAGCCGGTCTTCGAAGCGTTCACCGCTCCGCTCCGCGACCTGGGCGTCGAGATTCTCAGCCCGCGCTCGGTGACCTCCACCGATCACCGCCCATTCCGCGCGCTCGGCCTCCCCGCCTTCCAGTTCGTGCAGGAGCGCTACGAGTACAACTCGCGCACCCACCACTCGAACATGGACGTCGTCGACCGCGTGCAGCCGGATGACATGAAGCAGATGGCCACCGTGGTCGCCACCATGGCCTACCTCACCGCCCAGCGCGACTCCCGTCTTCCACGGGATTGAAATTCGAACAGGGGAAGCCCCCGTGATCCGCCGACTGGCTCACGGCTCCATGGCGGCCCTGGCCGCGATCTCGTTCGGCGTCGCGGCCGCGGCGCTCTGCGCGGCACCGCTGCGCGCACAGGGCGCCGCCCCGGCCGCGCCGGGCCACACCCGCCCGATCACCATCGCGCACGCGGTGCGCGCCGCCGGCCCCGTGGAGCTCGATGGGCGGCTCGATGAGCGCGCGTGGCAGTCGGCGCCGGTCATGGATTCCTTCACGCAGATCAACCCCGATGAAGGGGAGCCCGCGAGCCAACGGACCGAAGTCCGTGTCGTTTACGACGACCAGGCGCTCTACGTCGGCGTACGCCTGCACGATACCACCGGTCCGATAATAGCGCGGCTCGGCCGGCGAGACATGCCGCTCGGCGACTCGGACTGGTTCGGCCTCATGATCGACAGCTATCACGACCACCGCACGGCATTCGGCTTCGATGTCAACCCGGCCGGCGTGCGGCGTGACGAGGTGAAGACCATCGATGTGGACGACAATTCCTGGGATGCCGTGTGGCGGGTTGCCACTAGTGTCGACTCCGCCGGTTGGACGGCGGAGTACCGTGTACCGTTCAGCCAGCTCCGCTTCTCCGGCGACAGCGTGCAGACCTGGGGCGTCCAGTTCGAGCGGCTGATCGGTCGCAACAAGGAGTACTCGGTATCGACCTTCATCCCGAAGAGCATCCGCGGGGGAGTGCCGCAGTACGGCCACCTGCAGGGTCTGCGCGACATCCCCGCGGGGAAGCGGCTGGAGGTGCTCCCCTACGTCGTCGCGAAGGCCGAGTACATAGACCCGCTCCTGAACCCGTACCGCGGGCACAGCGAGTATGCGGTGTCGGGCGGCGTGGACCTCCGCTACAGAATGGCGTCGAACCTCACGCTCAACGCCACCTTCAATCCCGACTTCGGCCAGGTCGAGGTGGACCCGGCCGTCATCAACCTCGGCGTGTACGAGACGTTCTTCGACGAGAAGCGGCCGTTCTTCCTCGAGGGCAGCGAGATATTCGACTTCGGCGCGGGCGGCACGAGCGGAGGACGGCTGTTCTACTCGCGACGCATCGGCCGCGCTCCCACGCTCTCCCCCGCCACCCCGCTATCCGACGTCCCCAGCACGACGACCATCATCGGGGCCGGCAAGCTCTCGGGGAAAGTGGCCGGCTGGTCGGTCGGCGCGCTCACCGCGGTGACCGCGAGAGAGGAGGCGCGCTTCCGCGCGGCGGAGGGAGGTGATGAGCGGATGGCGGTGGAGCCGCTCACCGGCTACGCGGTGGCGCGCGCACGCCGCGAGCTGAACGGCGGCCGCTCGCTCGTGGGTGGAACGATCACCGCGGTGAGACGCGACCTGAACACCGATGTGCTGCGCGACAGCTTCAGGTCGAGCGCGCTCGCAGGCGGCGTGGACTTCAGACACGAGTGGGCCAACCGAAGCTGGGTCATGCGCGGCGATGCGGAGCTCAGCAGGATCGCGGGGAACGCGGCTTCCATTCTCGCCGTGCAGCGGGCCTCGAACCACTTCTTCCAGCGCCCCGATGCCTCGCATCTCGACCTCGACAGCACGGCCGCATCGCTCTTCGGCTACTCGCTGAACGCGGAGATCACCAAGCAGGCCGGCGAGCACTGGCGCGGCTCGCTCGCCGGCGCGCTCACGAGCCCGGGATACGAGGTCAACGACCTCGGCTATTCGTATCGCACCGACCGCCGCGATGTGGAGGCGAACATAAGGTATCTGGAGAACAGGCCCGGCACTCTGTTGCGCAACTGGTCGCTCACGGCGGACGGACGCATCGAGCGCAACTACGCAAACCAGCCGATCCAGACGCTCGCTACCCTCACCGCTTCGGCACGTACCCTCGACTACTGGACGTTGCAGCTCAACGTGCAGCGATCGTTCGAGGCGCTGGATGACCGCCTCACGCGCGGCGGGCCGATCGCGGTTCGTCCCGCCGCCAACAGCGCCACGATTTCCATGTCCAGCGACGTGCGCCATCCGGTGACCGGGGAGCTGCGGCTCTTCGGAGAGCGGAGCGACTTCGGCGGGTCGTCGTGGGAGGCGGGACTCACGCTCGGCCTCAAGACATCGAGCAGCTGGAACCTGAGCGTCGGGCCGAGCGTCATGCGCACGAAGGCGCCGGCGCAGTACGTGGCGACCATGCCGGACGCCGCATACGAAGCCACCTACGGCGCGCGCTACGTGTTCGCGCCGATCGACCAGACCGAGGTCGGGCTGGAGACGCGGCTGAACGTGACCTTCACTCCGGCGCTCTCGCTGCAGACCTACATCCAGCCGCTCATCTCGAGCGTGGACTACGGCGCCGCGATCCAGCTCGTGCGACCGATCTCGTTCGAGTTCGAGCCCTACCCCGGCGCCGTTCCGGACCTGGACTTCAACCTGCGCTCGCTGCGGGGAAATGCAGTGCTGCGCTGGGAGTGGCGTCCCGGCTCCACCATCTACATGGCGTGGCAGCAGAGCCGGCACGATCTCGCCGAGGTGGGCGACTTCGCCTTCGGCCGCGACAGACGGGCGCTATTCAATACGCGCCCCGACAACATCTTCCTGGTGAAGGTGGACTACTGGCTCAACCCGTAGGCGCGCTGGCGGCGGGCGGAGTCGCCCCGCCGGCCCGCGGTATCCCCTCGGCCGGTGTCGCCTGCGGCACGATTCGTATCCACCCCTCCCGCTCGATGAGCCGGGTGATGTGCGCGAGATGGTGCTCGGAGTGCCAACCGTACATGGAGAGCAACTGACCGAGCGTGAACGTGTGCCCCATCTCGGGGTGCCGCAGAGTCCGCGCGTAGTCGTCGTCACCCAGCGTACGGAGCAGCGCCACCCAGCGCCGGTGCAGTGCCTCGAGCAGGTCGAGCGAAACGCTCGGCTCGCACACCGTGGTATCGGCGAGCTCGGCCCAGGCACCCTGTTCGTACGGTTTGATGGTGGGCTCCCGTTCCGTGAGCGCTAGCTTGAATCGCGTGTAGGCGTTCAGATGACTGTCCGGGAGGTGGTGCACGAGCTGGTGCACGGTCCAGCCCCCGGGCCGATACGGCGTCTGCCACCGCTCCGGCGTGAACGCCGCGACTGTCGCGCGGAGTCGCCGCGGGAGTGTCTCGAGACTGGAGATGTGGCGCTCACGCTCGGCCGTCGCCAGCGCTGCGGCCGGCATCTCGAACCGGCCGATGGGATAGCGAAGATCGGCTGCGTCGTTCATGGGATGGCCACGCCGTAGCTCTCGCGCAGGATCGCGATGTGGTGGTCCACGTGGCCCGTGGCGATGTAGACCAGCGCGCGCGCGCTCACGGTGGCCTCGTTGGCGACGCCGAGGCGGGCGAGCTCCTCCGGTGACGCCGCGTCCACCACGCGGATGGTGGCCTCGCGGACGCTCAGAAAGTCATCGAGCAGCGCGTCGAGCGGCCGTTCGTCGGCGCGGGCGGCCGCCGCGTACACGTTCTGGTCGAAGCCGGCGAGCGGCGTCGGGTCGCCCCGTACGATCCTGAAGAGCCGGTACGAGAAAACGCGCTCCGTGTCGGCGAGGTGTCCGAGCACTTCCTTGATGCTCCACTTGCCCGGCGCATATCTGGCGAGCGCCTGCTCCTCGGTGAGCGAGGCACACATGCTTCGCAGCGCGTCGGGCTGGCTTCGCAGGAGCGCGAGCGGACCGCGCTCGCGCGCGCAGGCGACATAGCCCGAGTAGAAGGGTGCGTACTCGTCGGCGCCCGGGGGCGGGATGCGTTCACCGCTCATGACTATCGGCCTCGCTGGTTCACGGTGGGGATTTCGGCTCCGCGGCCTCGCGGTCCTCGCCAAATATACGCCGGCGTGTTACCCGCTCGTTACGATACCGCCTGCGTCCCCGTGACGGTGCGGCCGCAGAGTTCTCTCCATGATCAACGGAGACTACTCGTGTTCGACGAAACGCCAGCGGCCGGAACGACGACCGCCGGCCACGCGGGATCCGAATAGAATGCGGCTACGCCATCTGGCCCTCATGGCCGCGGCAGCGATCCCCATCGCCACCTTCGTTCCGCGCGCTTCCGTCGCCGCGCAGCAGCCGATGGGGCGCGTTCATGGAAGAGTAATCGATGCCGGCACGGGCCGGCCGCTCGGCCACGCGGCGATCCAACTGGTGGGCACCACCAGAGGGGTGAGCACCGCCGAGGATGGCCGCTACGTGATCGCCGACATCCCGGCAGGCGCGGTGACGCTTCACGTACGCCTCCTCGGCTACCAGCCGAAGACGGTCACCGGAATCCTTCTCGAACCGGACGCCTCGGTCGAGCAGAACATCACACTCGAGCAGACCGCCGCGCAGCTCTCCGCCATGGTCGTTACCGCGGCGGTGGAGCGAGGGAGCGCGAACGCGCTGCTCGACGAGCAGCGCAACTCCACCTCGATCGTGAACGCGGTGGGGTCGGAGCAGATGTCCCGCAGCCCGGACGGCGACGCCGCGCAGGCCGTTAGGCGCGTGAGCGGCGTGACGATCCAGGACGGCAAATACGTGCAGGTGCGCGGGCTCGGCGAACGCTACACGGCAGTGTCGTTGAACGGAAGCAGGATGGCGAGCCCGGAGCCGGAGCGAAGGGCCGTACCGCTCGACCTCTTCCCGGCATCGCTCATCCAGTCGATCACCACGCACAAGACCTTCACGCCCGACCAGCCCGGCGATTTCAGCGGCGCCCGCGTCGACATTCGCACGCGTGAGTTCCCTGCGCGGAGCCTGCTCACCTATTCGCTCTCCATCGGGATGAACGACGCGGCGACCGGGCGCTCCGTGCTGTCTGCGCCGGCGACGCCTCTCGACTGGCTCGCCTTCGGCGGAGCCGACCGGCAGCTCCCGTGGAGTGGAGGGATAGGCGGGCCGCTCCCGGGAGCGCCGAGGGGCGGCGAGAACTTCGCCGATGCGCTGAGCAGGCCGTGGAGCGGATCGCCCGGCAGCGGCGCACCGGACTACGGACTCACCGTCTCGCTAGGCGGGAGCGAAGAGCCGTTCGGACAGCGGGTGGGATACATCGCCTCGCTCACCTACTCCCGAAAGCAGGAAGTGCTCAGGGAACACGATCGCTCCCAGGCCGTACCGCTCTCGAGCGACGCCGCGGCACTCCGCCCCTACAACTCGTTCAGCGGCTCCACGGGCCGCACGTCGGTACTCTGGGGCGGAATTCTCAACATGTCCACCTGGCTCGGCGACAGGACGAAGATCTCGCTCGACAACAGCTACGATCGCAACGCCGACAACGAAGCGTACCGCGACGAGGGAATCTTCAACGACGAGATCTTCATACGGCGCTCGGGCCTCCGCTACACGGAGCACAGCGTTCGCTCCAATCAGTTGCGCGTGGAGCACTCGTTCGACGACCGCCAGCGGCTGGGCGTATCGCTCACCAACTCCGCGGTCGCACGGAACGAGCCCGACCGTTCCGACGTCACCTATGGCCGCGAGTACGACCCGATTCGGGGCGACACGCTGCCCCTCGCAATGCTCCCGGGTACGCCCGATGCGAACAAGCGCACGTCCAGCGAGCTCCACGAAAGCGTGTGGGACGGCAAGCTCGACTACGCTATCGATCTCGGCGCACCCGGCAGCTCCCCCCGACTGGAGCTGGGCGGCGCCTTCCGCTCCACGCACCGGACCGCGACGCAGAGCGCGTTCGACGTCCTGCTCTTCGGCCTCACGCAGCGGCAGCGCGAGGCGAGTCCGGAGGAGATCTTCGCCTCCGCTCACGGACCCGACTCCTCGGGCAACGTGGTCCTCAGCCCCAATCAGGGCGGCGGCTACTACGAGGTGAACGAGCGCATTCCGGCTGGCTACGTCATGCTGGAGCAGCCGCTCGGCGATCGCCTTCGACTGACGGGCGGCGTGCGCGCCGAGCACTGGGACCTCGACCTTCGCGCCGAGGAGCTCCTGGTCGACACGGTGCGGGTGAGACGCGGCGTCACCGACCTCCTTCCGGCGGCCTCTCTCACTTACGATCTCACGGGGAATCAGAAGCTGCGCCTCTCGGTGGCGCGCACCCTGTCGCGCCCGGAGTATCGCGAGATGGCGCCGATCTCGTACCGCGGCGCCTACGGAGATCAGATCCTGGTGGGCAACACCGACCTGGAGCGCACGCTGATCGAGAACTACGACGCCCGCTGGGAGTGGTACCCCGGCGAGGGCGAGGTCGTGAGCGTCGGAGCGTTCGCGAAGCGCTTCCACGCCCCGATCGAGCGGATCGACGTCGCGACATCGGGCGCCGAGCAGCTCGGCTACGCCAACGCGTCGGGAGCGACGAACTACGGAGTGGAGCTGGAGCTCCGCACCGGGCTCTACAGGGTGGCGCCGTGGCTCTCTCCGCTGGGGATCTCGGCCAACGCGACCATCATGACCAGCGAGATCGACCTCGGGAGCGACGCGCAGAGCGCGCTCCAGAACTCGAAGCGGGCGATGGTGGGACAGGCGCCATACGTGTTGAACGCGGCGCTCTCGTACACGAGCGGCACCAGCGGCACCAGCGCCACGGTCCTCTACAATGTGGTGGGACGGCGGATCTTCGCCGCGGGCGTGATGCCCCGCCCGGACAGCTACGAGGAACCGCGCGGAACGCTCGACGCCAGCATCCGCTTCCCGTTCCCGGGCAGCCTCTCCGCGAGGATCGATGCGAAGAACCTCCTGGATACTCCGTACCGCGTGACCCAGGGGAACATCACGAGGGAGCGGTACACCACCGGACGCGTTTTCTCGCTCGGCCTGAGCTGGCAGCGATGACCGCCGGAACGATTCACGAAACTCGACTCGAACAAACAGGGAGATTCATGTACGTGCCATCACGCAGGGCCATCACCGCTTTCGCTGCGATCGCGGCACTGGGGATTCTCGTTGCCTGCAGCGACGACGACAACGGGATCACCAACCCGCCACCGCCGCCGGCAGGGGCGGCGACGCTGAGCGGGACGATCTCCAGCGACCGCACTCTCTCCGCCGACACAGCCTACGTGCTGAGCGGTTTCGTACAGGTGGCGAGCGGAGCCACCTTGAAGATCGAGGCCGGCACGAAGATCGTGGGCGACACTACCGTGCCAGGCAGCTCGCTCTGGATACTGCGCGGCGCGAAGATCGACGCGCAGGGCACCGCCGAGGCCCCGATCGTCTTCACGTCCGCCAGGGCGGAAGGGTCGCGCAAGCCCGGCGACTGGGGAGGGATCATCATAGTCGGTAACGGCGAGATCAACCGCACGGCCGACCCGATCTTCACCGAGGGGCCGAGCTCGGCCGCGCAGAACTATGCCGGCGGGACGAACGACAACGACGACAGCGGCATCCTCCGCTACGTGAGGATCGAGTTCGCGGGCTACGACGTGTCGAACGGCGGTGGCCAGGAGCTGAACAGCCTCTCGAGCTACGCAGTGGGCCGCGGCACTACCTACGACTACATACAGTCCCTGGCCGGGCTCGACGATTCGTTCGAGTTCTTCGGCGGCGCCGTGGACGCGCGGCACCTGGTGTCGTACGAGGCCGGCGACGACCACTTCGACTGGAGCGAAGGATACTCGGGACGCGGCCAGTTCCTGATCGCGCTGCAGACCGCGGTGCTCCAGCCCGACGCGGGTGCCGGTACCGTATCCTCGGATCCACGCGGCTTCGAGGGCGACGGCTGCGAGGCTGACAAGGCGGGCTGCGCATACACCAACGATCCGTACTCGATGCCGGTGTGGGCCAACTTCACCGTGATCGGACCGGGCCCGGGCGTCTACGCCAAGGCGGACGGGAACGGCGCCGTCGTTCGTCGCGGTTCCGGTGGGACGTTCGTGAACGGGATAATCGCGCGCTGGCCCGGCGTGGGCATCAGCATACGTGACTCGGAGAGCGACGCGCTGCGCGCCGTGGACAGCCTGATGGTGCGCAACGTGATCCTCGCCGAGAATGGAAGCAACTTCGAGCCGGCGGGAACCAACTTCGGCAGCAACCTCGACACGCCAGGCAACGAGATCCGCTCGCTCACCGGAGCGGGGAGCGCTGCGGCGCTCTTCACGAGCCTCGACCCGGCTTCGCTCGACTTCACGCCGGCCGCCGGCTCGGAGGCCGCCACCGGCGGGCTGGATACCTTCCCCGCCATCATCGCCGACCGCGGAAGGAGCGTCTTCGGTCAGAGCGGCAACGATGTCACGGCAACGAGCTACGTAGGCGCGGTAGATCCCGCGGGTCCGAAGTGGTTCGAGGGGTGGACGGCCTACGCCGCGAAGTGAAGGCTCGCGAAACTGCCGCGCGTCACTCCGGGAGGGGCCGGCCGGGAGCGGCCGGTCCCTCTTCACTTCCTTCGGATCGAGCTCGGTACAGATGATGGATATGAGAACCATGAAGGCGGCATCCGTGCCTGCCCTGCTCGTGCTCGCGGCGCTGGTGGTGCCGGCGTCGCGCAGCCGGGTGGAGGCCGGCCAGAAGGCGAACGCCTCGACGAGCGCGGCGCCGTCGGCCAGCGCCGCCACGCCGGTGGACAGCGCGATCCCGATCGATGAAGCGCTCCGCCGCTTCCGCGCGGACATCCCGTCGGAGCCCTCGGAGCTCGACGGCGGCTTCACATCGCGTGAAGCGCTCGTGCGCGGCTTCGTGCGCGCTCTCGAGCAGAGCGATACGCTGGCGCTGGAGCGCCTCGTGCTGAACCGAGCGGAGTTCGCATACCTGTACTATCCGAGCTCGCCGCTCTCCGCACCACCCTACGCGCTGCCTCCCTCGCTCATGTGGTTCCAGCTCCAGTCGAACAACCGGAAGGCTGCCGAGGCGCTGCTCCGGAGGCGGAGCGGCGCGAGCCTGGGCTACGTTCGCCACGAGTGCGCCACCCACGAGCGGCAGGGTGGGAACATAGTCTGGAGCGATTGCCTGACTGTGCGCCGGGTCTCCGGAGGTGGCGAGCGCGGCGAGCGGCTCTTCGGAACCGTCCTCGAGCGCGACGGACGCTACAAGCTGGTGGGGCTGAGCAACGAGCTTCGCTGAGACTCGGCGGCCGCCCGGCGGGGCGAAGCATCCGCCGCAGCGGAAGCGTCAACCGCCGGCCTCCTGCACCGTGCGCGAATCCAGGCGGCGCACCATGCCGGTGAAGATGGGGGCGACATCGCCGTCGAACTCCGTGCCCGAGCGCTCCTCGATGTATTCGAGCGCGCGGCCGACATCCCAGGCAGGACGATACGGACGATCGGTGCAGAGCGCATCGAACACATCGCACACGTGCACCACACGACTCGCGTAGTGGCAGTCGCGGCGGAAGAGCATCTGAGGGTAGCCGCCGCCGTCGATCATGATGTGGTGCTCGTATGCGACGGTGGCGGCGAGATCGAGCCGCTGGTCACCCTCCAGGATGATTCGCGCTCCATCCACCGGGTGCGCGTTCAACACGGCGCGCTCCGAGTCGCTCAGCTTGCCCGGCTTGACCAGGATGTCGTGCGGCACGCGCACTTTACCTATGTCGTGCAGCAGCCCGGCCGTTCCGAAGGCACGCGTGTCCTGGCTGCCGAAGCCGAGTGTCTCCGCCAGCGCCATGGCCAGCACGGCCACGTTGATAGAGTGCGTGGTGGTGTACTGGTCGAACTCCTTCATCTGCATGAGCGGCATCACTATCTCGCCGTTCCCGTGCATCGCCACCGAGAGCGAGCGCACCACGGCTTCCGCCTCCAGGAGCGCGAGCGTCCCGGTCGACTCCATCTCGCCGTGGATCCAGCGTACCGCTTCGGCCTCCTCCCCGAGCGAGTACGAGATCGTGGCCGTCGGAAACGCGGCGGCTCCGCCGGCTTCCCGATTCTCGTGGCTCTGTCCCGGAAGGCCGACCGCGCCGTAGCGGATGTGGCTCGTCCTCTCCGTGCGAGCGAGCGTCGAGAGCAGCCTGCTCCCCGAAAGCTGCCGCTCCAGATCGACGACCGCTCCCATGTGCTCCTCGGCCGTGACGCCGGCGTCGATCTCCAGACGCTGGACTCCGGCGAGCGCGAGGCGCGACGACCACTCCCAGTCGCTCAGCTCTCGCAGCGCGCGCCGGCCGCACACGACCTCGTTCATCAGGAAGCTGAACCGCAGTCGCGGGTTCTCCAGAAGCGCGAGCTCGAGCAGCTCGAACGACTTCTCCACCGCCGCCATGGTGGTGGGATGCCGCTCGTCGTAGAGCGCCAGCGTCGCGATCGATCGCGTCAGGCCGAGCAGAAAGGCCGCGGGAGCGCTCATGCGGCGCTCCATTCGCTGGCCACCACTGCCCGCACGGCGGGGTCGGGGTGGCGTGCGGCGCGGTGCAGTACCGCGGCGACGCGGGGCTCCGTAGACCAGCGCCTGGCGAGTCCCGCCAGCGCCACGAGTGCCCTCGGAGATCCCTTGTTCAGACGCGTGCCCCGGAACCAGCCCCGGCTCTTCACCACGTACTCGAGAAGACAGTCCACGGCGGCGGGATCATCTACGGTCGCCACCACTCGCAACGCCAGCAGCTCGAGTTCGGGTTCGAGAGTGCGATTGGCGAGCCGTTCGCGTATCGCGGCGAGCGCGCCATCCGGACAGTCGTCCATGGCGCGGCCGAGCCCGAGCCGGATTATCTGATCGTCGTCATCGCGCAACGCCCTCAGGATGGCGGGACCGCGCTCCGCCTCCTGCTCGAATAGGACGCGAATGGCCTGCCGGCGCACCCGCCGGTCGGGGTGCGAGGCGTACGGAATGGCGGAGAACCCCTCCGGCAGGTTGCGCATCCCCTCGAGGAGCGAGAGCAGGTTGCGCTGCACGTACCACGGCGCGTCGGGAATGCGCGCCGCGACCGCGTTTCCGATGGCGGAGCCGAGCGCCGCGAGCTGGTCGAGGAGCGCTCGCCTGCCCGCTCGCGTCTCCGCCGCCTCCAGTTCGTCGAGGAGTGGTTCTGCCGCTGCCGCGCCCAGTCGCGACACGATCCAGCACACCTCCCGCGAATCCGCCGGCGATCCGCCGAGCAGCATCCGGAGATTCCCGGGGGTGGCGAGGCATTCCTCGATCGCCGCCGTGGCATCGTTGGGCTCGGATATCTCGTCCAGCATGTCCAGGATGGCGAGTACCTCACCCCGCTCCGCCATCGCCTGTACGACCTCGCGCAGCATCGGCCCGGCGGCGCCGACCTCGATGCTCATCTGCACCAGCCGCTCGTTCTCACAGCGATACATGGACGCATCCGGTGCGGCGAAGAGCGGTCTGTCCGCGGCCATCTGCACGAGCATCGCGCCGTAGCGTTTCGAGCTGGGGTCGGGGAGCGTCCAGTCGGAGATGAGGTGCTGGATCTGCGTACGCAGGGCGAGCTCCGCTTCCGGCCTCACGGCCGGAGCGCCGCGCTCGGCGTGGAGCGCCATCTTGTTGAAGAGGCGCATCAGCGCCTCCGAGATCACCATGCGCGAACCATCCGACGCGGCCCCCACGAGAGCCAGTGCGGCATCCACGGACATCCCGCGCGACGCGTCCAGCAGGAAGCGGCTTCGCTGCGCGAAGTCGCCGCCCTGTTCGAGGATCCGGCGCAGCTGATCGAGATCCAGGGCGCTCACGAGCTCCGAAACGCGTCGGCGGAGCGTCGCGGACTCGGCGCGGTCGCCAGCCGAGAGCTCGCTGGATATCTGGAGGAGATAACCGATGATCACCTGGTCGTACGCCTGCTCCCGCGCGTGCGCGTTGATCGCGTCGGCCACCACCACCGGATCGACGGGCGTGCGCTCCGCGGTCTCGTCGGACTGCAGTGCGGCACGCGCGAGATCGAGCCAGAGCTGCGACGTGCGATGCCGCGCCGTCGAAGTCGCCGCGCTGTCCGCGGCATCGTCCACGAGCTCGAGCTGGTCGTAGGTGAGCGGGAGGAGGGAGATGTGCTCCGAGCGGAAGTGCGCGCTCGTCGTTCCGGGCTCCACGGCCCATCCAGCCCTGTCAGGATCGGTGGCGAGGATGGCGAGCATGGAGTCCAGCTCGTCGATGCGCGCTCCATCCACGAACTTCACCGCCCCGACTCCGTGCCGGTGCAGATGCTGCGCGAGCGTTTGCAGGAGAGGATTGCGCGAATCCGTGGCGAGCCCCTCGATTATGAGCTGGTGACGGGCCACGCCGAGTGCGAGCGTTCCGCGTTCCCGGAGAAGCGCGTCGAGCCGCCTCGCGACCGTCGCCCTGGCGACTCCGAGCGACGGATGGCCGGCGGGGTACATGCCATGCTTGTGCAGCGCGATCGAGAGCTCGATCACGAAATCGGAGAGGTCCCGCGGCAGTACGGTGCTGGACTGCCTGACGGGGATGGCTTCCGTGCTCATGGAAAGAGGCGGATCAGAGGCATGGTCGATACTCTTTCGACCATCGAACAGCGCGAGGAGTAACTTCAGCCGTCCGCCGTACACATTTGACGTCGAGGAGCCGTCGAACGTGCGTCTGCTGGTACCTGGCGGCGCCACTCTGGCGTGCGGTACGCAGGAGTGATAGCATCCAGCCATGCCCGTACGAGAGAGAGGCGCCTTCGCCGCAACAGACCCCAGGAACCAGCCCGCTTACCCGCTCGCGGAAGCAGCACGATATATCAAAGTGCCGCGTGCGACTCTGAGCGGCTGGGTAGCTGGCAGGCGGAGCCGGACCGCCACCGGCGCGTCCCGGTCGGAGAGGCTCATCCGCCCAGCTTCCTTCACCCCTCCTCTCCTCTCTTTCTGGAACCTGATCGAGGCTCACGTGCTGCGGTCGCTGCGCACAGAGCATGGGGTCTCCTTGCGGAGTGTCCGCAAGGCGTTGCGCTATGCAGAGAACTCGCTCGATCTCGACCGTCTCCTCCTTCGGCCGGAGCTCCGCACGGACGGCGGCAGGCTTTTTCTCGAGCAGTACGGACGACTCACTGATCTCTCCGCTTCCGGGCAGATCGCCATGCGCCAGATGTTCGACGAACACCTGAAGCGTGTGGAGTGGGACGGCTGGGAATTTCCCATTCGCCTGTATCCCTTCGTTTCCACTGAAGTGCCGACGACCAATCGACCGATCGTGATCGATCCGGGGATCGCGTTCGGGCGGCCGGTGCTGCACCGGCAAGGGATATCCACCCGGGCTATCGCCGAACGAATCGACGCCGGCGAGAGTGTGAGCGAGCTGGCCCGGGACTATGAAGTCGGACAGCCGGAGATCGAGGAGGCGGTGCTCTACGAGCGCTCGGCTTGACCACCGTCTTCTTCACTGATCGCGATCTCGGGAACGCCTTCCCGGACACCCTCGTTTCGGCGGGCCTTCATGTAGAGAGGCATCGCGACCATTTCAGGCCCGATTGCCCCGAATGAAACGCGCGGCACCGTTCATCGCCGCACCCCTGTCAATTCCTCGGAGCCAGCCTCCCCCACAGCTCCTGCAAGGTCATGACCGGTTCCGTCCCCAACAGGATCGCGGCATCGCGCTCTTCGGGCACCGACCACGGAAGATCCACACGCCCCACGACCTGCACGTCGCGATAGAACCGCCGCAGATCGCTCTCATCCATCCCGTACACGAGCACGACGTCGCCGGGGCGCTCTCCGGGACCGAAATACCAGTAGCTGCCGCAGCCGCATATGGCACGCGGCAGGCCCATCGCCGCCCCGTAGTAATCGATGGCCCCGGCCTCGCCGTAGTTGTCCGCGCCCAGCACGACTCTCGCGCGCAACTCTGGTGGGAGCGAGTCGTAGACATGCGCAACGGCCTCGACCCGCTCGCGCCAACCGAGCATGTCCGCGTAATCCTGCGGCAGCTCGAGCCTCTTCCCCATGTTGCTTCGAACCGCGTCGCCGGGGCCGCCTGACGCGTAGCGCGCCATCTTCTCAGGCGCGAGCACCGGCAACCCGAACGGGAATGCCAGCGCTCCGTAAGCCACCACTGTCGCCACGACCAGCAACCGCACTATCGCCCGACCGCGCGGATGCGCCAGATAGTCGCTGACACGCTCGGCCCACGCGGCCCCAGCACCGAGCAGCACTGGATAGACGGGCAGGAGGTAGTACCCCTTGCCGCGCAACACGAGCAGCAATACCAGAACACCGATGCAGCTCAGAGCCACCACGCGCAGCTTCGCCCGCCGCAGCAGCTCCCACACCCCGGCGACGGCCAGCAGGACCGCCGGGCCGAGCATCTCCAGTTGGCTCACGAAGAATCCGCCCACCGTGACGTGCACCAGTTGCTCGCTTTCCAGCACGCGCGCGTAGAGTATCGCGGGCCATCCGGTACGTATCTGACCCACTATGCTGGGCAGTCCGATGATCACCGCGATCGCGGCCGCGATCCACGGCCAGCGCGTGGCCAGCCAGCGGCGCTCCGGAAGCACGAGCAACGCCGCCAGTATCGCGAGGCCCACGATGCCTATGCTGAACTTCGCCAGCAGCCCGAACCCCCCGGCAACGCCCACCGCTATCCACCAGCGCGGGTCCTCCGTGCGTGCCAGCACGATCAACGCGAAGAGCGCCACTGTCCACGCGAGCTGGTCCAGCACCACCGGTTGAAAGAGCGCGCCGCTGCGCATGAAGGCCGCGCTCGCGATCACCATGAGAGCGGCGAGCGCCTGCGCGAAGCGGCCTCCGCCCAACTCGCGCGCGGTGAGCGCGGCGAACACCACGAGCGCAGCGGAGAAGATCGCCGGAACCAGCCGCAGCGCCGGCACGCCGATGCCCACTGTGTACCGCATCACCTGCGCGAGTATGGCGATGGCGGGAGGAAAGTCCATCCCCCATAGCCGCAGGTGCTCTCCCATGGCCAGATACAGAAATTCGTCGCGATGCACTCCGTACGGCGTGACGATGGCCGTCGTCACGTGCATCGCGAGCTTGACCGCCACCGCCGCCACGATGATCCAGAGCGCGACCGGTGCCGGTCCGACGGAGCCCGCCACGCGCTTCACCCGCGAGAGTCCCTCCGCGGGCCGCACGTCGAAGTTCTGCCTGCGAAGCGCTTCCGACGCTCTCATCGCACGATCCGTAGCCGCGACGTGCAGCGAGAGGCTCCGCTTTCGTTCTGCCCTGGGGATGCCGCTGGTCTCATGGAGCTGAAGCTGGCGTGGTCCTGAGTTTCGGAGGAGGAGGTATTCGAGCACGATAGGACTCCGGAGTCCCGAGGGGAAGGTACTCCGGAGTACCGCACGGCGGATGCTCGATGGCGTGCAACCGCGAGCCGCGCCAGCGGAGAACGCGGCTGTCTCGCTCTATCGGCTGGAGCGCGAGCTCCACTCCGCACGCCACGCGCCTCCCGAACCACATCATAAACTCCGCAACCGCTTGCGCTTGCGAATGGTGCGCCGAGTGGTCCGCCGCGTGCCTTCCAGGCAGTCGTCGCACGCGCCGAGGGCGAAGCCGGCCCGCCCCTGGCGGCCTCCCATCACCAGCCACCACGGGGAACCGCAATGGAGAACGTCCACGAGCAGTATATCGCGCAACGCACGGAGCGCGACCGGCTGATCCTCGATCGAGCGCTCACCGATCCGGATTTTCGCTCCGCGCTCATCTCGAGCCCACATCGGTCACTCTCCGAGCTCTACGGGGTGGCAATCCCCGAAGACGCCGACGTCCGGGTACTCGAGGAATCCGAAACCAGTCACTTCGTGGTGATCCCGCCCGACATGTCTACGCTCTCGGAAGAGCTCACGGACGAACAGCTCGAAGCGGTAGCGGGCGGCTGGTTCGTGCAGCTCATCTGGACGACGCTCTGCGTCGGGAGCGGCAAACCCGGCGGCACCTGACTCGCGCGTCCGCTCCGCACGGCCACCGCGCGACCGTTTCACGCCACGCCGCACTCCGATTCCCACCCCGGCGGCACCACTCTCGACCTCATGGAGGCTGCAATGCCCACGATGCAGCAGATGTACATCGACAAGCGCCTGGAGCGCGAACGGCAGGTTCTCTCGCGCGTACTCTCGGACCCGGAGACGCGCACGGCGCTGCTGGAGCGACCGAGGGCGACGCTCGAATCCATCTACGGTGTCGAGTTTCCCGACAATACCGACGTGCGTGTTCTGGAAGAAGGAATCGGCAGTCACTACGTGGTACTCCCGCCCGAAGCGCTGGGTACGGGCGGCGGAGAGCTGAGCGATGCGCAGCTCGAGACGGTCGCGGGCGGCTGGTTCATCCAGCTCATCGCAACGTCGATCTGCTTCGGCAGCGGTGATCCGGGCGATACGAGCGTCCCCGACATTCCGGTGGTTCCGATCTGAGAGTGGCCGTACCACGGCCGACGGCTACCGGTCATGCACGCATCGGTGTGGGCGAAGAGCGAAGCGGATACCGTCCGCGACGGCGGTCGGGTGGAAGTTCGCCCCATCGATCGTGCGGGCCGGCATGCCGAGGCCGGCCAGTCATATTCGCCGACGACGCATGCGATCGTCGTCGAGATCTTCGCGCGCGCGAGCGGCTGGCGCGAGCGAAGCTCGCCGGCGTTCGTCGCCGAGCCGGATGTGGACCGCCACGCGGTCCGCCTCCTGCTGGATTCCTGGCGCGCGAACGCGGCCAGCGGCGACGACGAATCATTCGAGCAGCGCCTCGCGCTCGACGGCCTCGACCAGCGCGCCGCCTCACGCGCGCTCGCACCCGTGCGCCGCGCGGCCGCCGCCCCGCTTCCCGAGTGGGCCCGGATGCTCGAGCGTTCGCTGCTGGCACTGGCGGACGCCGATCGCGGTGCCTGCGATGGCAGTAGGCTGATCCCTTTCATCGAGATCTTCGCGCCGCTCGGCGAAGTCGCGGCGCAGGACGTGGAAAGTTGCGTCGCCATCCCATCCGCGCGCGTGGCCGCCTCCGCCCTCCGAGCGCTGCGCAACGCGCTGTACACTCGACTCGCGCGAATCGCGGCTCCCACCCTGTACGAGCGCTTCGACGACTGGAGAGGCGAAAGCGCTGCGCATCGCGATGCCGCCGCGGTTGGAACGCACGAGCGCGACGCGTCTTCGCGCTCGCTCTACCTGACGTTCGCGCGAGGGATGCTGGCGGGCGGAATCCACGGGCTCTTCGTGGAGCTGCCCGCGCTGGCTCGCGCCATCGCCACGGCCGCGGTCCACTGGCGCGACGCCAGTCAGGAGCTGTTCGAGCGCCTCGCTGCCGACCGCGCGGCGATCGCGGAGTGCTTCAACGGCGGGGTCGACCCTGGTGAAGTGGCGGGTATCCACGCCGGCTGCTCCGACCCGCACACCGGCGGCCGCACGGTCCACCTGCTCCGCTTCGCCTCGGGACTGCGCCTCGTGTACAAGCCCCGTTCGCTGGGCGTGGACGCGGCCTTCGGCGAACTGCTGGAGTGGCTCGCGATCCGTGGCGCGCCTCTGCCCGCGCCGGGCGCACCGACCTTCGCCGCCCGTGTGCTGGACCGCCGATCACACGGATGGGCGGAGTACGTGGCGCACACGGAGTGCGCGGACTTGCCGGCTGCCCGCCGCTACTACCAGAGCTCCGGTGCGCTGCTGGCGCTCCTCCACGCGCTGGGAAGCAGCGACTGCCACTACGAGAACATCGTCGCCGCCGGCGACCGCCCCGTGCTGGTGGACCTGGAGACGATCCTGCAACACGGGGTGGCCCGCGGCGACCCGCCGCGCGACCACGCGCGCAATCGCGGCGCGCGCCTCCTTTTCGACGATTCCGTCCTGCGGACAGGCATGCTCCCGATCTGGCAGCAGGGCGGCACGGCCGGAGCGTACGATACCGGCGGGCTCTCGGCGAGTCCGGGGCAGGCTACCCCGTTCGCCTCCGTCCGATGGAGCGCCGTCAACAGCGATGCGATGTGCATCCACCGCGAACCGGCGACAACCGGCGCCGGCTCCAACCTCCCCCGGCTGGGTGGGAATGCCATCTCGCCCGCCGAATGCATGGGCGACCTGACGCGCGGCTTCGCGCGGATGTACGGATGGCTCGTCGCGCATCGCGAGGAAATCATGGCGCCGGGCGGGCCGCTGGCCCGCATGGCCCGCGAGGAAGTGCGGTTCATAGTGCGACCGAGCTCCGTGTACGACTACGTACTTCGCCGATCGCTGCGCGGTGACGCCCTGCGCGACGGTGCCGCGCGCGCCGTGGAGCTGGAGCTCCTCGCGCGCGGGCTTCGGCAACTTCCGCGCGAGCTCTGGCCGATCCTGTCGGCGGAGCAGTGCGCGCTCGAGCAGCTCGACATCCCCTCCTTCACGACGCGCGGCGATTCCACTCTGCTCCCCGCGGGTGGGGCCGCACTGCGGCTCACGCGCAGCGCGCTGGACGTCGCGCGCGCGCGTTTTCAGTCGCTGGACGCGCGGGACCTCGAGCGCCAACTGCACATCGTGCGCGCTTCGTTCGCGCTGAGGTACTTCGCGGAGGAGGCCGGCACCGATCGCGTACGCGAATCCGCCAGCGGATCGCTGGCACGACCGCGGCCGTCGGAGACCGCAACGTTCCCGCGGTGTGGCGCGGTGGCGGGAGAGGAGACGACGGCGAACGAAGAGTGCCGGGCCCCGATTCCCCGCGCCGAGCTGATCGAGTTCGCGGCGGAGCTGACCGATGAGGTGGGCCGCGCCGCGCTCACGGACCAGGCGGGAGACCCCACGTGGATCGTCACCGAACCGGTGTCCACCGCCGGTCATCTGCGGCTTCGCGCCGCCGGCTACGGCCTCTACGATGGCATGGCCGGGATCGCGCTCTTTCTCGCGGCGGCGAGCCGTTGCTCCGGCGATTCCGCCGCGGCCAGCCTCGCGCTCCGCGCGCTAGCTCCGCTCAGGTCACGGCTGCGCGCGGCGCCGTCGTATGCCGACGAATACGGGATAGGCGGCGCGGAGGGCGCCGCGTCGGCGGTCTACGCGCTCGCACGCACCGGCATCCTGCTGAACGACGATGCGCTCCTGGACGATGCGCTCGACGCGGCGCGGCTGATCTCTCCGGCCGCGGTGAAGCACGACGCCTCGTTCGACGTGTTGTACGGCTCGGCGGGCGCCATCCTCGCCCTCGTCGCGCTGCATCGCGTGAGGCCGCGCGACTGGCTGGTGGAGCGCGCGCTCGCTTGCGGAAGGCACCTTCTCGCTGCGAGAGTGCCAGTCGCGGCGGCCCGCGGCGGCGCCTCCGCCGCGTGGCCCACCTGCGCCGGCGGCCGCGCGGGCTTCGCGCACGGCGCAGCCGGGATCGCCCTGGCGCTCTTCCGCCTGCACGCGGCAACCGGGATCACGGAGTACGCCACGGCGGCCATCGACGCGGTGGAAGCCGACGAACTGCTGCGCAGCGGCCGTCCTTGCGAACCCGTAGCGGATGGTGCATCCGCCACACACGTGCCGCCCGGCACTCGGCACTCCGGGCACGCGTGGCCACCGTCGAGAGAGGCGGCATCGCTCGGCGCGAGCTGGTGCCGCGGCTCCGCCGGCATCGGCCTGGTCTGCCTCGCGCCCGCGGCCGGTGCGCACGCAGTCGAGCTGCGGCCGCGGGCGCAGCGCTGCATCTCCCACGTGCGCGCGCGTCACGCACTCTCCGAGGAGACGGACGCCGGCGTCTGCTGCGGCACGATGGGCGAGGTGGAGCTGCTGCTCACCGCCGGGCTCCGGTGGGGCGATACGACCCTCCTCGCGGCCGCGCACGAGCGCGCCTCGCGCGTGGTGCGACGTCTCCGCTCGACCCACCGCCGCGGCCGTGCCGGCCCCGCGTGCGCCGACGTAGGCGACCCTGCGCTGTATCGCGGGAGGGCGGGAATCGGATATCTGCTCCTCCGACTCTGCCACCCCGAGCTCCTCCCCTCGTTCCTCTCGTGGGAGTGACGCCTCCGAACCTCCAGCGGAGTATGACGCGATGAAGTGGATGAAGCTCGCACGAACGGATACCGCGGCATCCGCGGCGGCCGTACTACGAAAGCGGGTCGCGAACGCGCTTCGCTACCCCCTCGTGAGATTGCTCCTGGCCACGATGGCCGTGAGCCTGTCGTTGAACTTCGCACGGATCGCTCTGCGGTTGCTCGGTCTCGCGCCGGCGCGCGATGGCGCTTCGCATCGCGCGGCAGTCATGCTGCTCGGCACGCTCTTCACCATCGCGGTGGTGCACATCGTCTATCTGCTGTACGTCCGCCACGTGGAGCATAGAGCGGCCACCGAGCTCGCCGCCGCGCATGCCGCGCGCGAATTGGCAGCGGGCATATTCGCGGGAGCGGGCATCTTCTCGCTGGTGATGCTCGTGCTGGTTTCCGGGGGATGGTACCGGGCCACGGGCACGAATCCATGGAGCGGCGCACTCGCACCGCTGCTCGCGGCAGCCGGAGCTGCCTATGTCGAGGAGCTCGTGATGCGCGGGATTCTCTTCAGGAACCTGGAGGCGCTCCTGGGAAGCTGGCTCGCCCTCGCTGGCACCGCGCTGCTCTTCGGCCTCGCGCATCTCGCGAATCCGAACGCCACGGTTGCCACGGCAGTCGCCCTCGCGCTCGAGGCAGGCGTTCTGCTCGGCGCTGCGTACATGCTCACACGGCGACTCTGGCTCGCCATTGGACTTCACTTCGCATGGAACTTCGTGCAGGGTGGCGTATTCGGCGTGGCGGTGTCGGGAATCGCTTCCGAGGGCATCCTGCGCGCCGAGTTGCGCGGACCCGCTGCGCTCACCGGCGGAGAGTTCGGCGTGGAGGCTTCCGTGCCGGCGGTCATCATCTGTCTCGCCGCAGCGGCCGCCCTCCTCACGATCGCCAGGAGGCGCGGCCACGTGGTGGCTCCCGCCTGGCGCAGGCCGCCATCCACCGACGCATCCATCGACGATGTGTGCCACGCGGCCGCCTCCACGAGCTTCAACCGGGCTTCAACCGCTGGTGGCGGAGAAAATCCATGAAGCGCAGGTAGTCGGAGTCGGGCATCCCGAAGCTGCGCACCAGCTTCTTGTAGCTCCCTCTGGTACGGTAGAGCCCCTGCTCGATGATGTCGCGCACTTCGCGCCGACTCATCTCGCGGTCCATGTACGGGCGGTAGACCACATCCCAGAAGCTGGCGCCACCGGAGGTCATGCGCGCGACCATGTCACCGTGGTCGCGATTCAACGGAATGCCATCGAGCTGCTCCTCCCGCGCGACTTCCTCGAGCTGTTCCGTGAAGTGATCCGGCTCGATCACCGGGCCGTCGCTCAGATGAAAGCCGGTGTCCACTACGCTCACCAGCTCGCGCACGTTGCCCGGCCACGGATACTCGGCCAGGAGAGTGCGTGCCTCGGGCGAGAAGCACTTCATGGAAGAGCGGCGCGCGCCCAGCCGCCGCAGATGGTAGTCGGAGATCAGCTCCCAGTCGTCACCCCGCTCGCGGACGGCGGGCACACGAAGCTGCAGGTACCGCAGCCGGTAGTAGAGGTCCGCGTGGAAGGTACCGGCGGCGATCATCGCCCGAAGATCGCGATTGGTGGCGGCCACCACCCGCACGTCGATACGCCTGGCATGGCTCGCCCCCACCGGCCTGATGTCGCCCTCGCTCAGGAGGCGCAGCAGCATGGCCTGCGCTGGCAGACAGAGCTCGCCGATCTCGTCCAGGAACACCACGCCGCCATCCGCCTCCTCGAAAATGCCGCGATGGTCCGAGACGGCGCCCGTGAAGCTGCCTCGCTTGTGGCCGAACAGTTCGCTCGCCACTAGCTGCGCCTCGGGGTAGCGGCCGCAGTTGAGGCTCAGAAACGGGGCACGCCGCCGCTCGCTCAAAAGATGAAGCGAGCGCGCGAAGAGTTCTTTCCCGGTTCCGGTCTCTCCCGTGAGCAGCACGGGCGCGTCCGACTCGGCGAGGCGGTCGAGCTTCTCGAGCGCATCGCCGAGGGTGCGATGCCGCCCGATCAGCAGTGTGGCTCTCTCCTCTCCCCACCGCTCGCGCGAGAGCTCGCCGATCCGCCGCGCCAGCTCGAGCTGACAGCCGCTGTCCACCAGCGACAGTTGATGTGCGAGCACGCGATCCCCTCCAATGCGAAGGCGGCGCGGAGTCCGAGCTGCGCCGCAGTGTCGTTGCCGGTCTGCGTGGCGGCGATATTATCAGACGCTCGTCACACTACCGTCATTGCAGGGACCGCCTTCCGGTACGGTCGGCACGCGATTGCGCCTCGGCGAACGGGCGGCCAGGGCGAGGTCAGCGACCGGGCCCGGCGCCGCCCGTGCCGCCCGGAACGGGCGTGGTATCGACGTTCGTACGGGCGGCGGCGGGGAGATATTCGAATACGCCGCCGCGAACCACCATCTTGGCGATGGAGCGCCCCACCAGATTACCGGCATCGTCGAACGTGAACTGCCCGGTGACGCCACCCCAGTCGCGCAGCGAGTGCAGCACGGCCGCTACGCTGTCGGGACGCAGCGTTCCCGCTCGCCGCGCGCCTTCGGCCAGCAGCCGGATCACGTCGTAGCCCAACGCCGACCCGGCGTCGGGCGCGAAACCGTAGCGGCGCTCGAACTCCGCCGTGAAGCGCCGCACCTCGGCGCGCGGCTCGCGTGCGTGAAACGCGGTGGCTACCACCACTCCTTCGGCCGCGGTTCCAGCCACCGATATCAGCTCGCCGGAACTCATCGCATCGCCGCCCAGAATTGGGATCGCGATCCCTTCCCGCCGCATCGCCACTATGGCGCGCGCCGCCGACGGCACCTCGCCCGCCAGGAATATCGCGTCCAGCGAAGTGTCGCTCCATCCGCGAAGCGCGGTCCGGAAGCTCTCGACCCCACCGGAATCGCTCGGCTCGTACGACTGACGCACCGGGATCGTCAGTCCGAGGTCGTTGGCCCGTTCCTCGAACGCGTTGGCTAGGTTTCGACCGTAGTCGCTGCGGATGTAGTAGATGGCGATTCGCTCGTACCCCTGACGGGCGGCATACTCCGCCATCTGCCGACCGACTTCGGTGTCGGTGAACGTCGCGCGGAACACCCGCGCGTAGCCGTGCGCGGTGAGCTCGGGGTCCGTGGACGTCGGTGCGATCATGAGCAGCCCGGAGAGATCGTAGATCGCCGATGCCGGCACCGAGACGTACGACTGCAGATGTCCTATCACCGCCACGACGCCCGGGTCGTCGGCCAGACGCTGCGCCACCAGCTCACCCTCATCCACCGACTCGTGATCGTCCTCCCTGCGCAGCACGATTCTACGTCCCAGCACTCCACCGGACTCGTTTATCTCGGCGACCGCCATTTCGAGCCCCTCGCCGTAGCGAACCCCACGCCGCGCCGTCCACGGCCACGCCACGCCCACGATCACCTCGCCGGTTGCGCGCGCGGCTCGCGCCGCACGCTCCTCCGCTGTGGAGCCGCCCGGCCCACACGCGCTCGCGACTATCAGCAGCCACGCGAGCAGCGCGCGGCGAAGCATCGCTCGGCCGGACGACGGACCACCGCCAACGGTGCCGCGCGGCCGCGCCGCCACATCCGATACCCGGTTCGTATTCATGACTCGCTCCCCTCCCTGGTTCGCTCAGGCGAGCTGCCGCGCGGCGAGCTCCGCGAACAGCCCCTTCTCGCCCAGCAGTTCCGCGTAGCTCCCGCACTGCACCACTTCGCCGCGCCGGAGCACGTAGATGCGATCGGCATGCATGATCGTGCTCAGCCGATGGGCGATGACTATCCGGGTGGCGCTGGACTGCTCGAGGCCCGTGCTCACGATCGCCTGCGTGCGGTTGTCTAGCGCGCTCGTGGCCTCGTCGAAGAGGAGCACGCGGGGGCGGTGCGCGATCGCGCGCGCGATCATGAGTCGCTGCCGCTGACCTCCGGATAGCGTTCCCCCTCCTTCGCTGATCACCGTGTGCATCCCCATCGGCATCTGCCGGATGTCGTTCGCGAAGCCCGCCAGCCGGGCCGCCTCCCACGCGGCCGCCATCGGCACCGGCGCCGCGCCCACGATGTTGGTGTAGATGTCGCCCGTCATGAGGCGGCCGCTCTGCAACACGACGCCGAGTTGACGCCGCAGCGCCCGGAGGTCGATGCCGCCCAGCTCGCGACCGTCGTAGTGAATGGAGCCGGCCTCCGGCGCCTCGAAGCCGAGCAGCAGGCGCAGCACGGTGGACTTCCCCGACCCCGACGGTCCCACGAGCGCTATGAACTCTCCCGGGCGCGCCCTGACCGTCACGTCGCGCAGCACGGCCGGCCCATCGGCTTCGTACCGGAACGAGACGTGTTCGATGTCGATCGCGCCCGTGAGCTCGCCGGGATCCTCCTTCGCTCCGTCCACCTCGGGTGGGGTCAGGAGTATCGGCCCGGCCTGCTCGTACAGCGGGACGGCGAGCAGCATCGTGATGAATGCGCTCGAGATCGTGACCACGCTCGTGAGACAGACGCCGAAGGCCGCCATGAAGGCGAGGAAGTCGCCCGTACCCATGCCGTGCGATGCCTCCGCCGGCGCGAGGGCGAGTCGATAGACCACCATGCACGCGACGATCGGGAAGCCGGCGTTGAACGCGGCGATCCAGTTGCCCGTGCTGCGCACCCTGAACTGCAGCCCGCGCTGTTCCGCGAACTTCCTCGCCCAGCTCGCGAACGCGTGCGCTTCCACGCCGGCCACGCGCAGCTTCGCGATGCTCGTGAGAAGCTGCAAGACCAGGCCGGATGTCTTCGACTGCAGCGCCGCCACCCCTCGCTGGTGCTCGAGCTGGAGGAGTCCTCCGGCGAGCGTGACCGCGAGCGCGAGCGCGATGAGCAGCGTCGCCCAGAGCGCGAGCCGCACGTCGTAGCGAAACAGCAGGGCGTAGTTGCCGAGCGAGGTCACTCCCGCGACCAGCGCGGTCACCGTGGTGCCCGACACGAGCTGCCTGATCCCGTCGATGCCCATCGCCCGCACGGCGAGCTCCCCCGCCGTGTAGGGACGGAAGAACGCCATCGGCAGCGCCAGCAGACGGTCCCACACCGCGCACTGCACGGCGTTGCCCATCTTTCCCTCCAGCCGCAGCAGCGCCATACTGCGTACCACCTGGAACATCGCCGCCGAGAGCGCGCACACCGCGAGGATCACCGTCATCTGCAGCAACTGCGTACGTCGGGCGCCGGGGATCAGGGAGTCGAATACGAGCCCGGTGGCCACGGGCGGAATCATTCCGAGAAGCGCCGCCAGCGCCGTCATCGCGCCCACTGTACGCAGCTCGCTCCCGCAGCCGCGCACGCCGAAGCGGATCACATCGTGGATGGAGAGCGGGGTCTCCGGAAAGGCGGCGTAGAAGGTGAATGCAAACGGCGCCAGCGTCTCGGCGACGGCCGAGTCCACCGCCGTCTCGCTCCCATCTACGGGATCGCGGCAGGTGTAGCCGCGCGCGGGTCCGTAGCTCAGCGCTACGGGGCTCTTCCCCTGCGCGCGGAAGGCCAGTAGCGGACCGTTGTCCTCGCGCCACCAGGTGCCGCGAAGCATCACCCTTCTCGAACGGACGCGCGACGCGCGCGCGATCGCTTCCACGCGGTCTCCGCCCGGGGACGCGTCTGCAGGTGGCGGCCGTACGAAGGTGATCCCGGAGTCGGCACCGACCATCACGCATGCGGCCAGGAGCCGGTCGACCTCCGCGCCGTCGATGCCGGCTGTCGCCCGGTTGCCGTTCAGCGCCGCATGGGCACCGGCGCCCTGGTCGAGTGTGTCCACGAGCCGCGCGCAGGCCGCCGCGAGCGTCGAACGGCGCAGCTCCGCGCGGCGCAGCAGCCGGCGGCGCTCGCTCGTGGACGAAGGGGCGGCTCCTCTCCCGGCCCGCGCGGGGATGGCGGTCATGTACGCTTCACTCCGCGGCTATGAGTTCGCGGTATCGGCCGTTCAGCGCGCACAGCTCCTCGTGCGATCCCCGCTCCACGATCCGTCCGCGCTCGAGGAGGATGATCTCGTCGCAGTCGCGGATGGTGCTGAGGCGGTGAGCGATCATGAGGCAGGTGCAGCCGCGGCGGCGGATGCTCTCGTCTATCGCCTTCTCGGTGGCCGGGTCGAGCGCGCTGGTCGCTTCGTCGAGCACGAGTATGCTCGGGTCGCCCGCCAGCGCGCGCGCTATCTCCAGCCGCTGTCGCTGCCCTCCGCTGAAGTTCCCGGCGGCCTCCGCCACGCGACTCGCGTAGCCCCCCGCCCGCGCGGTGACTTCATCGTGGATGCACGCATCGCGTCCGGCGCGCGCCAGCTCCGCCTCGGAAACGGTGGCATCCCAGAGCGAGACGTTGTCGCGGATGCTCCCCTCGAACATGAAGATCTCCTGGTCCACCACGCCGAGCGAGTTGGTCATCACGCAGCGGGGAATCCGGGCGCGCGGCTGGCCATCGAAGAGGATCTCCCCGCTCCACGGCTCGTACAGCCCGCTCACGAGCCTGGCCACCGTGGACTTCCCGCACCCCGAGCTCCCCACCAGCGCCACGCGGCTCCCCGGGCGAAGCACGAGGTCGAGCCCTTCGATCAGCGGCGGCTCAAGGCGGCTGTAGCCGAAGGTCACTCCGCGCAGCTCCAGCGCTCCGGAGAGCTTCAACGGCGTGCCGTCCCCGGGAGGTGGCGCTGCGTCATCGCGCCCGGCGACGCCCGCGTCCACGGGGTTGCGCAGCACGTCGTCCAGCCGCGCCAGGTCGCCGCGCACTTCCTGGAGAGTGCCGCCGAGCGTCACCAGCCGGTTCACCGGCGAGAGAAAGAGCAGCACGAGCGACTGGAAGGCCACCAGCATCCCCATGCTGAGCTGCCCATCCATCACGCGCATCCCGCCCACTCCGAGTATGAGAGCCGTGTCGAGCGCGAGGAGGAGCGGAGGCACGGCGCCGAGCAGCTCGGTGGCGAGCTGCAGCCGCTGGTGCGCATTCACTACCTTTGCCTGCTGTCCCGACCAGCGCGCGAAAAAGTCCGACTCGGCGCCCGTGGCCTTCAGCGTCTCGATCGTCTGGAGCCCCCCCATCGCGGTTCCCATCGCCTTGCCGCGGTCCTGCAGGAGCCGCTGGTTGAGATCCGTACGCAGCCGCGATACGTAGCGCAGCGCCGCCATGTTCAGAGCGGCCGTGCCCGCCGCGATCGCCGCGAGCACGCCATCGTACTGCATCATGAGCACCGCGTAGCAGGCGATCACCATCACGCCGAGCAGCGTGGTGGCGAGATCCCCGGCGACGAGCCGGGCGATGCGGTCGTTCAGCTCGACCCGGCTGCCGATCTCACCCGCGTAGCGCTGGGCGAAGAAGTCCACCGGCAGCCGCAGCACGTGCCAGAAGAATTTCGCCGAGCTGTCCAGCGCGAGTCTGGTCTCGAACCGAAGGAGGTAGCGCTGCTGCAGCCACACCAGAGCCGCCGTGGCGAGCGCGGCCACTCCCATCACCCACAGAAGCGGCGTCATCCACGACACCAGCCCCTTCACCAGTATGTCGTCCACGAAGATCCGGCCGAACGCCGGCGTGATCATACCCGGAACCAGCAGCGCGAAACCGGCCGTGACCATGTACGCCACCGCCACCCCGGAGCGCGACGAGCGCCGCCGCAGCGCGGCGAAGAGGCTGGGCCCCTCCCCGCCTCTCACGAACTCTTCGCCGCGCTCGAAAGTCAGCGCCACGCCCGTGAATGCCTGGTCGAACTCCTCGGCGGACACCCGGCGCGGACCGGTCGCAGGGTCGTTCAGATATACCCACCCGGCACGGAACCCTTCGACTACCAGGAAATGATTGAAGTTCCAGTGCACGATCATGGGCGCCTGGAGCTCCTTCAGCTCCGCAGGCTCCTTCCTGAAGCCCTTCGCCGCGAGGCCGTAGTGGCGCGCCGCCCGCAGCATGTTGCTCGCCTTGCTCCCGTCACGCGAAACGCCGCACGCGAGGCGCAGCTCGGCGAGCGGCACCACCTTGCCGTGATGCGCCAGCACCATCGCGAGCGCCGCGGCGCCGCACTCCACGGCCTCCATCTGGAGCACGGTCGGAGTACGTACCCGCCCAGCGCGCTGCCACCATCCCGGGCGCACCATCAGATCCCCGTGTACTTGCGGAGGAACGGGATCACCATCCCTATCGGACGCTCGGCCCGCACTTCGATGCTCACCGCGGCGAGCGTACCGCTCTGGATGGCGAGTGGCGGTCCGTCCGACGACGACCACTTGTACCTGCTCACCGTTTCCGGCGCCACCGTCAGATCGGCGTGCACCTCGTAGGGCGCACCACCTCCGGATAGCACGCTCACGAGCTGGTCGTTCCTGAGAACGCGCGACATCCCTCTCGTGGTCGCCGGAAAGTCGGAGACGTACGTGACCCTGCCGAGCATCATCCCGTACTCCTCCTGCCTGACAGTCGAGGGAGCGATGCGGACCGGCATCCCCACTCTCACTCGCTTGCCGTCGATCGACGACACGTAAATCACGGCCACCAGCTTCTTCACGCTCCTTCCCGTGAGATCGAGGCTCAGAATGGGCTCGCCGCTCGACACCATGTCTCCCTGTTCGGTCATCAACTCCAGAACGCGGCCGGTATACGGGGTGGCCACCTCGGAGCGTTCAGCCAGCTCCCGTTCGAGGCGCGCCACCTGGTGCCTGGCATCCTCGATGCGCAGTCGCGCTTCTTCATCCTCGCCGTCGTAGTCATTGGCGAGCGCGAGCAGACGCACCCGTATCTGCGCCAGCTCGCCGCGTCCGGCGCTGGCGCGCTGCAGGGCGGCGTTGAACTGTTCGCGCGTGCCCAGAAGCGTCTGCTTGGTCACGAGTCCCTGCTCCACGAGGGTCTCCTGCTCGGCGATCTTCGCCTCGAGCCAGCGCCGACTCTCCTCAGCGGCCGCCACAGCCTGCTCCGCGGCCCTGCGCTGCTGCTCCAGCGCGGCTCTCTGCAGCGCCAGATCGCGCCGCCCGAAGGCGATCGCGCTCTCGCGCGCGGCTCTCAGATCGTCGAGCCGGGCGAGCGCCTGGTTCAACTGGTCCGTCAGCTCCGGCTGCGCCACGCGCGCCACGACCTGACCTGCGCTGACGATGTCGCCCACGCTCACGGCCACGTCGGTGACTCGCCCTCCGGCCGATGGCACCACCTGCAGCACGCCACCGCTCTTGATCAGCATCCCCTGACCGCGCACGGTCTCCGGTATGCGTCCCACGCATCCCCACACCAGAGCCATGCACAGCAGGAGCAGCAGCGCCAGCAGCGCGACCCAGCCCTTCGGCGTGGTCACCTGCATCAGCTCGTCGAGCTGCTCGGGCGATGCCAGCCGGTCGAGCGAAACCTTGCGAAACACCGACGTGCCGCTCATGGCTCCTCCATCAGAGCTCCGGCGTCCACCGTGGGCGCGCCGTCGCCGGCGGCGAGCAGCGTACCGGTCTCGTAGCGCAGCCGCGCGATGGCTACCGCGTACGCCAGCGACCCGGCTATCTCTCCGAGACGCGCGTTGGTGAGCGCGTCCTCGGCGAGTATCACGTCGAAAAGCGTCGACATACCCAGGCGAAATTTTCGCTTCTCGTTCTCCACTGCCTCGCGTGAGAGGGTCGCCGCGCCGCGCGACGCGAGCAGCGCTGCTCTCCCGTGCTCGAGCGCCTGGCGCGCCACTCGCACGCCGCTCGCGATCGCGCGGGAGAGCTCCGCCTCGCGGATGCGCGCCTGTTCGAGCGCGGCGTAGCTGCGGAGCGCTTCGCCCCGCGCCGCCGAAGCGAACGACAGCTCGTAGCCGAACTGCACGGACAGATCGATGCCCGGAACGTTGCTGTAGATCGAAGCGAGCGTACCACCCACGCCGCGCGAGGCCGCCGCGCCCCGGTAACCGACGCGCACCGTCAGATCGAGCCGCGAGCGCAGGCCATCCCGCGCGGCGCGCAGCCGCTCGGAAGCGGCGGCGCGCGCGGCACCCAGCGCGGCGAGGTCCGACCTGCTTCTCGAGGCTCGCGCGGCAACCCCAGCGCGCGGGCCGCCCTCCGCGGACGCCGCACCCGCCGGTATGGGGAAGCGCGTGGCCGCGCGAGGGAGCTCCGCCCCGGACTCGACGCGCGCGCCGATCGCCATTGCGAGCTGCTCGCCCGCTTCCACCATGGCCTGCTCTCCGGCGAGTCGCGCCGCGCGCTTCGACTCGACGTTCGCCCGGAGCTGCGGCAGATCCGCGGCGGGCCGCTCATCCGCGTCGACGAGACGGCGCGTGTCGTCCACGAGTCGTTCCGCTCGCTTCTCCGACGAGCGATACACTTCCAGTCGCTGCTCGGCGGCGACGTAATTCCAGTACGCGACCGCCGCGGCGAGCGTACTCGACGCCGCGACGTGCCGGGCGTCGGAGCGTGCGGCGCGCAATGCGTACCGCGCGGCGCGCTCGGCGGAGGATGCCAGATTCGCTCCGCGATCGCGGAGGAGCGGCAGTGCGATGTCGACACCCAGGCTCGCCGTGCTCGCGACGGCGCCGGGAACACCGCCGACCTCGGTGCGCGCCAGCTCGACGTGCGGGGTGAGCTCCACGCCCCAGCGAAAACGCTTCGCCACCGCCACGGTCGATGTCAAGGTGCTCGTGAGAGTCGCATCGGCGGCCGCTCCGTGCGGGGCCGCCGGGAAGCCGTTGCTCCGCTCGCTCGAGATCGACGTCACGAAGCGCGCGTCGAACGGCGCCCGCGCCGCGAGCAGCGCGCCCTCGCCGATCTGCACCTGCCGCGCGCCGAGCCGTGGCTGCGCACCCCGTTCGAGCGCGTCGTCGAGCGCCCGCTGCAGAGATATCCCGTCGGACTGCGCCCGCGCGGGAGCTGCGAACGTAGCGCACGAGAGCGCGACGGCGAGAACCGCGTACGGCGGCGCCGCCGCGAGGAGGGGCGAGCGCATCACCGCCCCAGCTCCGGGCCGCCGTCTGCATCGCGGCGTCCGTGCGGCTCGCCGTTCGCGCGATCGCCGTGCATGCGCACCGGCGCGTCCGACCAGACCGCATAATGGTGGGCGCCGCCCGAGACGGCTTCCAGCTCGTCGTCCGAGAGCTCCTCCGCTCTCTCCCGGAACTCCGGCAGCACTACCAGCGCGTCCAGATCCGGACCGCGCTCCACGAACTTGATCCTGAAATTGCTCGGGACTGTGAGCCCGAGCTCATCGTGGATGGCGCGCCGCGGATCGGCCAGCAGCTTCTCGCGGAAGGCGCGATCCACCGTGGCTCGCGCGACGATGCCGTCGAGCGCGCGGCGCTCGGGTTCCCTGGGTGACTGCATGAGTGCTCCTCCGTGCGATGTGAGAGCGTCGTGTGCATCGCACCGGGAAGGCAACGCGCGTACCTCGCCCGGTGGCATCCACAAGTGACACGGCGCGAAGCGATTGCGCGTATCGACGCGCCCGCGCGGCGAGCCGCGCGCGAGCGAGCGCTCTACCGCGTGGAGTGCTGCAGCCGCACAGTGGGCGGCGCCACGGCATGGCGCGCCGGCCGGTACTCGTGACTCAGCGCGAGATACGCCTTCACCTCGGCCGGGGTGCCGCGCCCCACGCTCAGCTTGAGGTGGTTCACGCGCCTGCACACGCGGCTCCTCCAGAGCTCGTGCGGCATCGTCTCGTACCACACCATGGGCCAGGAGCGCAGTGCATCCGCCTTCGCGGCGGAGCACGCGCCCCGGCGCACCAGGTGGTCGAGCAGCGTCCGTTCGAGTACCCGGCCGCGCAACTGAGCGGCGTGGCTCAGCAGGTACTCCAAGCCGATGCCCGCGCCGACTTCGTCGTGCACGTCGATGTTCACGATCCCCATGCGCGGCCGGGACGCGGGCTGCGGAGGCAGGAAGGCCGAAATCGCGTCTGACAGATCGCGCAGCGAGCCGGGCCAGCGGAGCGCTCGCAGATACGCGGGGAGCTCAGACTCGGAAAGCCCGGCGATCGACACGCGAACGGCCCCGCCGCCGCGCGCGGCGAAGACCCCGACGTACGGAATGGCCGCGTTCGACGGGAGGAACTCCCAGCAGCGGCGCAGATTGCGCCTGGTTGCGGCCGTAGGCGCTTCACCGAGGAGCGGACGCAGTGCCGCCAGCGCGGCGTCGAGCCGCTCGTCCTTCCTGTGATGCGCGTAGACCTCGCGCGCGAACTCCACGAAGACGCCGGGCGCGGGGAGCTCGTTGCGTGCACAGGTAGCTGCCTCATCGGGGATCGCGGGCATATCGAACTCGAGCCAGAGCCGTTCGACCCCGCGAAAGAGTGGAGACGATGCGTCGGACCACGAGCGCGCCAGAGCGCGTATCCGGTGCCACACGGAGACACCGCGCGGCGCCGGAAGCACGCGAAGCACGGGGTTGCTCCCCGCCAGTAGGTCTCGACCGCGTTCGTCCACGCGCGCGATGAAATCCACGCGTTGCTCGCCGGGGCGCAGCCGGCACTCGAGGTAGATCCAGTCCGAGAGCGCCGCCGGGAGCGCACGCGCGCCTTCGGCGATCGCGGCACGCGCCGCGTCCGATACCAGCGTCGGAGCCAGCCGCGGCGCGATCGTGTCGATTGTGCCGGCCAGGGTGTGCAAGTGCGATCTCCAGTTCGCTGACTGCGCGTCGCTCCGCCATCGGCTGCCGTGCCCGCGTCTGTGCGTACGCTCGGCAGGCGCACCCGGGCAAGCGACGTGCCCGGTGCACGGCCGCTCGATCCCTCGTGGAGCGGGCCCGCGCGGCTTCCACCGCGAATATGCGGCGGCGGGTAGAGCGCACGCTCCGCTTCGCGGACGCCCGGCTCGATCGCTGGCGATCCAACCATCCGCACGCTCCGTATGTCCAACGCCATGTTCGCGATTCGTGCGACTCGCACCCGATGGCAATGCCCGCTCTGCTGCTTCTTCTTCAAACGATCGCGGCATCTCCCGCTCCCGCCGTGGCCGCTCGCGAGCCACTCCCAGCCGCCGCGGTGCGCGCGACACGGGCGGATACGCCGCCCGTGCTCGACGGGAGCGCGGAAGATGCGATCTGGCGGGCCGCGGAAACCGTGGACGACTTTCTCGAAGCCCGGCCCACCGAGGGAGCCGAGCCCCGCCTCCGAACCGCCGCGCGCGTGGCATATGATGCGCGCAACCTGTACGTGTTCGTCCGTGCGTTCGATCCGCATCCGGACAGCATCGTGAGTCTGTTGGCGCGGCGCGACGAGATGCCGCCGTCGGATCGCATCACGGTGATGATCGACTCGTACCACGACCGCCGTACGGGCTTCGAGTTCAGCGTGAACCCCGCGGGGGTGCGTGCGGACGAGGCCCTCTACGACGATGCGAGCGAAGACGAGGCGTGGGATGCGGTCTGGGACGTCGCCACGCGCATCGACTCGCTGGGCTGGACCGCGGAATATCGCATTCCCCTCTCGCAGCTTCGCTACTCCACGAACGGCGACGGCACCTTCGGCATCCTCATCTGGCGGTTCGTGCAGCGCTACACCGAAGACATCACCTGGCCGTTGTACAGGATGTCGCGGTCGGGCCTCGTCTCCCAGTTTGGCGTGCTCACCGGGCTCCACGGGCTGGGGAGCCCGGGACGCGCGCAGATCACTCCGTACATCGTCACGAAGAACGTGGAGCACCCGGCCGCGTCCGGGTTCGAACGGCGGCAGGAAGTGACCGCGGGCGGCGATCTGGCCTACCGCATCGCATCGAACATCATGCTGAACGCCACCGTGAATCCCGACTTCGGCCAGGTGGAAGCCGACCCGTCGGAGCTGAACCTGAGCGCATTCGAGACATTCTTCACGGAGCGGCGGCCGTTTTTCGTGGAGGGCAAGGGACTCTTCGAATTCAGAGTCAACTGCGTGGTGGTCCTCGACTGCAATACCGGCGAAGGACTCTTCTACTCGCGGCGCATCGGCCGCGCACCTCAGCTCGCCGACGTGTACGGCAGCGACTCGTCGCCGGCATCCACCACCATCCTGGGCGCCGCCAAGGTCACGGGACGCCTCCCCGGCGGCTTCGCTCTAGGAGTGCTCGACGCAGTGACGGGGAGCGTACGTGGACCGGAGCACACGACGCTGGAGCCCGCCACGAACTACGCGGTCGTGCGCGGGAAACAGGACTACGACGGCGGACGCGGCAGCTTCGGCTTCATACTCACCGGCGTGAACCGGCGGCTCGACTCCTCGAGCGAGCCTTACCTGCACGAGAGCGCGTACGCGGGAGGCATCGACGCCCGAAGGCGATTCGCCGGAGAGCTCGAAATCTCCGGTTCGTTCGACTACTCGCACGTGGCGGGGACCGACGCGGCGATCGCGCGTACACAGAGGAGTCCCGTGCACCTCTACCAGCGTCCGGACGACGGCCTGGCATTCGACTCCGCGCGCACCTCCCTCGGCGGTACATCGGTCGAGCTGCGCTTCGCGAAGGTTGGAGGGAGGCGCCTCCAGTTCGAGACCGCCTACCAGCGTCGCACGCCCGGCTTCGAGATCAACGACATCGGCTTCCTGCGCCAGGCAGACCAGCAGGAATGGACGTCGTGGGCGGCGCTCGCCTTTCGAACTCCCAACCGCATATTCCGGCGACTCGAATGGAACTTCAACAACTGGGAGTACTGGAGCGCGGCCGGCCTCCCCACCGAACGCGCCTTCAACACCAACGTGCACACGCAATTCGTCAATCGCTGGTGGCTGCACTTCGGCGGTACGATCGGCCAGCTCGGCACGACGTGGTGCGACCGCTGCGCGCGCGGCGGACCCGCGATCAGACAGGACCCCTACTTCGCGCCCTGGATCGGCATACAGGGCGACGACCGAAGGTCGCTGGTTCCGTACCTGTGGGTGAACTATCAGCGCTCCGACCAGGGGCGTTCGGAGCAGGTCAGCCTGCAGCCGGAGCTCGATCTGAAGCTCTCGAGCCGCTTCGCCACCTCGGTGAGCGCCACGTACGCCCGCAATCGCCTCGATCGCCAGTACTACGGCACGTTCACCGACTCCGCGTCCACCGAGCATTACACCTTCGCGCATCTCGAGCAGCGCACACTCAGCCTCACCTGGCGGCTCGGCTACACGTTCACGCCCGACGCCTCGCTGCAGCTCTACGCATCGCCTTTCATATCGAAGGGCACGTACTCCGACGTGCGCGAGCTCGATCGACCGCGCGCCGCGGAGTACTCCGCCCGCCTTCGGCCGTACGGCGACGCGGCGGTGCGGAGCGACCCCGGAGGGTTCAACGTGGCGCAGTTCCGGTCGAACGTCGTGTTTCGCTGGGAATACCACCCGGGCTCCACCCTCTTTCTGGTGTGGAGTCAGGGGCGCGAGGGCTCCGCCCCGATCGAGGGACGCGAGTCGTTCGGCGGCGACATCGCCAACCTCTTCCACCGGCACGCACGAGACGTGTTTCTGGTGAAGCTCTCGTACTGGTTGGGGTCGGGTTTCTGACACGGCTGGCACGCGCGCACGACTTCCGAACCATCCGTGTCACGGAGTAGACCGACGATCGCCCTCGCCGCACCTCGTACACGAGCTCCGCGATACCGGTACCGGATCACTCCGGACCCTGCGCCACCGCCCCCAGCCATCCATTCGCGATGGCTTTCCGGCTGAGCATCACGAGACCGATGCCGATGAGCAGCACGATTCCCTGCATCACCATCGCTCCCGCTCCGGCAAGGCGCGCGCCCCCGGCGAGCACGGAGAGGCCGAAGTCCTGAACCACGATGCCGATCAGCGAAATGATGAGAACCACATGCGCCCAACGCTTCCGGAGCAGCAACCCGATGCAGCCCAGAACGCCCCCGATCACCGCCACGCCCGTGGCTGCCACGGCCCACGCCGGGCGCGCGGCATAGAGCGCCGTCGGCTTCACTGCCGGACGCGACGGCGCCGCACCCGGCGACATGGTACTTGCACACTTCCCCACCCTGCCGCCACCGGCTCTATCTTGAAGTCAGACTCTCCCCGCAAGCACCGGAGGTCACCGTGAACGAGTCGATTCTCCGCGCTCACATCTCGAGGGCGCTCGACTGGGCCGACGCCCACGTCGACTTCGACACCGCCGTCTCCAACATGCCAGCCGAGCTCCGCGGGGCGAAACCCGAGCACGCGGCGCACACGCCCTGGGAGCTCCTCGAGCATCTGCGCATCGCGCAGGAAGACATCCTCGATTTCTGCCGCAACCCCGACTATTGGGAGCGCAACTGGCCTGACGAGTACTGGCCGCCGTCTCCCGCCCCGCCCGACGAATCGGCCTGGTCGCGCAGCACCGACGCATACCGCCGCGACCGCGAGGATCTCAAGCGACTCACGCTCGATTCGGAGATCGAGCTGTTCGCCGCCATCCCGCACGGTACGGGGCAGACCTACCTGCGTGAGCTCCTGCTGGTGATCGACCACGGCTCGTACCATATCGGCCAGCTCGTGGGGTTGCGCATCCAGCTCGGGTGCTGGCCGCCGAAGTAGCCAACCGTGCGTCGCGGCGCAGCGCCGAACGCATCAGTCGCACAGGCCGAAGGCGGCGTGCTGGCACGGGCGACACGCCGGGCGCTTCATGCCCGGCGAGCGATCACTCTTGCCCGGGCTGGCGCTCCTCGTCGGACGGCTCCGCCGGCTCGGCGGCGAAGGCTCGCCAGACGAGCTGCCACTCGCGCGTCTCGCCCGGTTCCAGCCACGCGGCGTCGCGCCAGCCGCCCAGCGCCTCGGTGAGAGAGTCGGGCGATCCTATGGATGGCGCGAGCGCGATGGTGCGAGCGGATCGATGCCTGCCGAAGGCACTCCACCCCGGCTTCTGGATGGAGAGCGCCAGGTGCGGAACCCGTTCGAGGTCGAACGACACTTCGAGGCGCGCCCCATCCTCGTCCACCGCCGCGCGGCCGGCGCCCGGATCGAAGTAGATCCTGCATGCGTACGCGCGCGCTACGTCATCGGGACGCGTGAGGTCCACCAGCTTCCCGCCGATCACCGCGCGCGGCCAGCGCAGGTAAGCACCGGGCCCGCCCAGCTCCACGCCTTCCTGCGACCAGACGCGCGCGTGCGAACCTTCCGGCAGCACGAGTCGCGTGCTCCTCGTGAGCGGGAGTACCGCCTGTGCCGACCATACGAAGGGCAGACGGACGTCGCCGTCGTTGCTCACCGCGTAGCGCATCTCGACCGAACCGGCGTTGCCCACGAACACGTCGCGCACGAAGCGGTACGGCATGCGGCGCCCCTGCCACCCGGTCGAAGCGAACATTCCCTCCGGGCGCGTCTCGAGGGAGAACGTGGCCGGCTGCGACCAGAGCTCGCCGTGGTCGGGCAGCGAAAGCCCTCCGTAGCGAGTCACGTGCGACGGGAGCGTGCACGGCGCTATGGTGGGAAAGAGCTCGTCGTAGCCGCCGCCGTCCACGCGCTCGTCGTACGGCGCGCCATCCACCGGCGCGCTCCGGCCGGCGACCTCGCTGCTCCGGAGCCACTCGCGCCCCGCGAACTCGAGTGAGATGATCTTGCCGCCGAGCGCCGGAACGATGACCGCCCTCGTGCTCCCGGCACGCAGTTCGGCGGTTCCGAACTGCGCGCTCCCTTTCCGCGCCGGCGCCGGCGCGGTCATTCGATCGTCACGGGGTCGATTCCGCGGGTCGCGAATATCCGGGCCACCGCTTCACCTATCTTGTTGTTGGGCGTACTCGCCCCGGCCGTGATCCCCACGCGCACCGGCCCCCCGGAAGGAAGCCAGCCGGCCGTCTCGACTTCGCTGCTCGCCGCCTTCCCCGCCAGCTTGTGGCGGATGGTGCCGCGTTCGGGATCGAGACACGTCGCATCCTCCACGTGGTACGTGCTCACCTTCTCCGCGCAGATCGCGGCGAGCGACATCGTGTTGCTGGAGTTGTACCCGCCCACCACCACCATCACGTCGAGCGGCTCCTCGAGCAGCTCCTTCACCGCATCCTGCCGCTCCTGCGTGGCGCTGCAGATCGTGTCGAACGACCGGAAGTTCGCCTCGCGATACTCCGCGCCCCGCGCACGTTCCATCGCGGCGCCCACCTCCGCCGCGATCGCCAGCGATTCGCTGGCGAGCATGGTGGTCTGGTTCGCCACGCCTATGCGCCGGAGATGCACGTCGGGGTCGAAGCCAGGCGACGCCGCGTGCGCGAAGCGCTGCAGGAAGGCCTCCCTGTCGCCGCGACCCTCGATGTACTCGCACACGAGCTTCGCCTCCGACATGTCGCGCACCACCAGGAAGGAGCCACCCTCGTATTTCTCCACCTGCGACGCGGTGGCGCGGGTCTCCTCGTGATAGTGTTTGCCGTGGATGAGCGCGGTGAAGCCGTCCTTCGCGTAGCGTTCGACGCGCTTCCAGACGTTGAGCACCGAGCCGCAGGTCGTGTCCACCAGCACGCAGCCGATCCCGCGCAGCGTATCGAAGTCGCGGATCGCGACGCCGAAGGCGGGGATGATGACCACGTCGTCCGGCTCTATGCACGAATAGTCGAATCGCGGAATCGCCTTCGCGCTCGCGACGCCGGTGGCCGGCTTCCCGGCACCCGCCCCGCCGGGCACACTCGCGTCCGCGGCCTCCGCCACGGGCATGAGGATCTCCACCCCCATCCCCCGCAGCTTGGCGTTCACGTGGGGGTTGTGGATGATCTCGCCGACCAGTACCACCCGGCGACCGGGGAACTTGGCCCTCGCCTGGTACGCGTAGTCGACCGCGCGTTCCACTCCGTAGCAGAATCCGAACTCGCGCGCCAGCCGCACGGTGGTGTCGCCGGCCGTGAGCTCGAACTCCCGCTCGCGCATGAGGTCCACCAGACGCCCCGAGTAGTCAGCGTCCAGCGTCCCCTGCACCTCGGCCTTGAGTCCGAGCCCCTTACGGTAGTAAGTGATGGGTTCCGACATGGAGGAGAAAGATAAGGGACGTAGCCTCTTTCCGCTCTTTCTCCTACTCGTAGATCAGGTACGGCCTCACCATCTCCTCCCACTGCTTCGCCTCGTCATCCCACCGCGCGACGAGCGCATCCGTCGCCGTGGTTCCAGCGGTGTCGGCGAGGAGCGCCTGACGGAGCGCCGTGGTACCGGCGAGGCGGTCGAAGTGCGACGCGCGCCACTCCCAGTCCTTCACGTGCCGGGAGTAGATGGCCCGCAGCAGGTGCACGCCTACGCTCACCGGTTCCACCGCGTCGCGGTCGGTGACGTGGATCTCGATCATGGGAATGGTCTGGCCGCCCCATTTCTGCCCCTCCGCTATCGTGCGCGAAGTGGAATCGAAGCGGACCCCGGGAAGCTGCTCGGCGTCGAGCGCCGCAGCGATGGCGCCGGCGTCGTTCAACCAGCCGGCCCCCACCACGCGGAATGGGCGGTCCGTGCCGCGTCCCTCGCTCAGGTTCGTACCCTCGAAGAACACCGTTCCCGTGTACAGCAGCGTGGCATCCAGGTCGCGCAGATTGGGCGAAGGGTTCACCCAGGGGATGCCGGTATCGTCGAACCACATCGACCTGCGGTACCCTTCCATCGGCACCACCGTGACGTTGGCCTGCACCTGGCCGGTCCCGGTCAGGTATCGCAGTAGCTCCCCGGGAGTGAGCCCGTAGCGCAGCGCGACCGGGTACTGGCCCACGAAGGAACGCAGCGCCGTATCGAGGATTCCGCCGCCGAAGCGGTCGGCGCGTATGGGATCGGGGCGGTCGAGCACGATGAACGGCTTCCCGGCCTTTGCCGCCGCGGCCGCCGAGAGCACCATGGTCCACTCGAACGTGTAGACGCGCGCGCCCACGTCCTGGATGTCGTACACGAGCACGTCTATCTGGTCGAGCATCTCCGGCGTCGGCACGCGGATGTCGCCGTAAAGGGAGTGGATCGGGACGCCGGTAGCGGAGTCCACGCCCGAGGCCACCTTCGCGCCTGCTTCCGCCGTGCCGCGCAGGCCGTGTTCTGGGCCGAAGAGGGCCACGAGCGTGACGCCCGGCGCCGTGTGGAGCAGGTCGATGGTACTCCGCCCCGCGCGGTCACGCCCGGAAGGGTTGGTGATGAGCCCCACACGCTTCCCCTCGATGAGGTGCAGCGAGTCGCGCAACAGCACTTCCACGCCCGGCAGCACCTCCCCGCCGGCGGCCGTCGCCGCGGCGGCCGCTTCGGCGTCTTCGTTCGCGGCACCGCGCGCACACCCCTGCGCGGCGCCCAGTGTCACGATCGATGCGAGTACGATGGCGGGGATTCGAAGCATGGCGGTTGCTCGCGTGAACGGTGGATCGCGAACGCCGCGGCGTGCCGGCGGCCGACGGGTAGGGGAGTCTCTAAAGCTGCAGGAAACCGCGGTCGTGCGCTACGGCCGAAAGCTGCAGGAAACCGCGGTCGTGCGCTACGGCCGCCCGTGGTCTCTGGAAGCCCGGAATCGGCGCGACTAGCTTCACCGCGTGCCGGAACCCGCCGATGTCGAAGCATCCCAGCCGCTCCTGCGACCGCCCGCGCTCGTGAAGGGCGATGCCATAGGGGTGGTCGCCCCATCGTACGCCCCCCGGCCCGGCTGGCTGCTCCGCGGCATCAAGTCGCTCGAGCGCGCGGGGTTTCCGGTGATTCTCGACCCCGAGATCGCCGAGGGACGTCATTTCACGCGCGCCGAAGACGAGCGCCGCGCCGAGAACTTCATGGGCGTCTGGCTCGACCCGAGGGTGAAGGCGGTGATCGGCGGTACGGGCGGCTACGGCGCGGTGCGCATGCTTCCATACCTCGAGCCGGAGATCTTTCGCCGCAACCCCAAGCCGTTCGTCGGCTACTCGGATGTCACCGCGCTGCACCTCTGGTTGATGCGCCGCTCGGGACTGCGCGTCTTCCACGGCCCCACCGTAGACGACCTCATTCCGTCCATCCGTGATCCGACCATGGCCTCCCTCCTCTCGGCGCTCACGGTGCCGCGCCCGACCACGAAGCTGGGACGCGGAATCGCGCGCGCGGTACGCCCGGGCCGCGCGGTGGGCCGCCTGATGGGCGGCAACCTCTCGCTGGTGCAGCAGACCATCGGTACGCCGTACGAGATCGACACGCGCGGCGCGATCCTGTTTCTCGAGGAGACGCGCGATCCCATGAGCGTTCTCGACGAACGCCTGGTTCACCTCCGCGCCGCGGGCCTCCTGCGCAACGTACGCGGCATCGTGTTCGGCCAGTTGTCGATCGACCGCTCCGAGGAGGACGAGTTCGAGAATTTCATCCTCGACCTGCTCTCCGACCTGCACGTGCCGATTCTCACCGATTTCCCCGCCGGCCACGAGGTTCCCAACATCACGGTCCCCCTGGGCACGGAAGTGGAGCTGGTGGCCGAAGACGGCGGCGCCTGGCTGGCGTACGCGGAAGACGCGCTGGACGGGGTCGGGTACTTTACGTAGAGGTCCCGGGGCGATCGCCCCGGGACCTCTACGTAAAGTACCCGACCCCGCATTTCCATCGGTCACGCGGCCTGTCGTGCTTCCTCGCAGTTCATGAGGAAACCGCGCACTGCGCGGGAGACGTCATCGGGGAGCGGGCGCTTCGAGAAGTCGGAGCGCGAGACACACACCAGCACCTGGTACGCGGAAGCGTGGAGCTGGTGATCCGTCGCGCTCATGACATCGAAATTGATGGTGAGCGATGTGCGGCCGACGTGGCTGAAGTACGTTACGACCTGCAGCCGCTCGTCGAGGCGCGCCGGCGAGTGGAATTCCGTGTGCATCACCTTGCGCGGAAGCCATATGTCGTAGCGCTCGAACATATCGCGAAACGGAAAACCGAGCGCACGGAAGATCTCGGTTTCCGCGAGCTCGTAGAAGCGAATATAGGCGCCGTAGCAGATGATGCCTGCCAGATCTATATCGCCCCAGCGCACGTACTCCTCGATTACGAACGGCTTCTTCATACGACCTGGAAGTCCCCGGGTTGATGACGATGGGAGGGGGCGCGATCGTGCACGCGCTCGCTTTCTCCGCAATATCATCTCTCGCGGCCCGCAATCCCAGATCGACCGTGCAGCCATCCCCCGCTCGCACCTGCTGCTCGCGCGAGCGGGGATGGCGATCGCCGTCAGCGCATGCGTCAGCGCAGAATCGCGCGAAGCGCGGTCGCCGACGTATCGGGCGGGATGCGCCCGGTGTCGCGCGTGGTGTCCGGCGAAGTGGTGTCGCGCGGAGCCACGGACGGCGAGGGCCCGGAAGTGGCGCGGGGCGAAGTCGCGCAGGCCGTGGCGAGTAGCAACGTGACGATGGTCACCAGATGAAGCGGTTTCATGCGGAGCTCCTGCTGTCGGTTGCGGTACTGAGTCGCCCGCGTGCAATGGCAAGCTTCCGGCCACGGCGCGGTGCGGCGGGCGAAGTGCTCCGCGGTACGCATCATCCTTGCACCCTCCGCACGGCGGGGATAGACTTGTCTCCCCGTTTTTTGGTTCGCGCGATGAGCAAGTCCAACGGCGTTTCCCCTCTCGTCCACCAGTTCGCATTCATTGGCGAGCGGCTCTGGCTCGACTTCATCAACACCGATGACGTCAGGCAGGGCGTTCGCATGGATGCGCTGCGCGACTTCAACCTCCTCGTGCAGTGGCTGGAGGCCGCGGATGTGCTGGACGCGGAACGCGCGGCCGGGATGCGGCGTCGCGCGCGCCAGCAGCCCGCTGGCGCCACCGCCGCGCTCGCGGACGCGAGGCGCGTTCGAGCGGCGCTGCGCGCGCTGGCCGAGCGCGGCGCCGCGGACGAGGGGGTGCGGAACGATGTGGTAGCGGAAATCAATCGCGTCCTGGGACGGAGCGCCGGCACGCGGCGCCTCGAGTCGCGCAGCGACGGCTCTTTCGTGCGCAGCTTCGTTCCAGTAGGAGATGCCTTCGCGGGCCTCATGATACCGCTGGTGGAATCCGCGGCGGATGCGCTCATGCTCGGCGAGCTCTCGCGAGTCCGGCGCTGCGCGGACCCGCGCTGCCCGCGCGTCTTTCACGACAGCACGAAGAACGGGCGCCGTCGCTGGTGCGACATGTCCACCTGCGGCAACCGCGCCAAGGCGGCGCGACACAGACGGAGGCAGGATTCGGAACATCGAGGCGCGGCTCTCGATATGGATGAGCAGAGCCCCTCTACATCGAGGAGCTGAGAACCCCACCCCCAGCGCCAACGAGGATCTCGCGATGCAGGGAATCTCCATCACACGAACGTCACGGGCCGTTCTCGCGGGCGGAGCGCTCGCGCTCGCGGCGGCGTGCGCCACGTCGCCGCGAGCGACGCGCTCCCCATCCTCCTCTTCCAGCGCGGCGCAGGCGCAGCAGCGGATCGACGATGCCGACTTCCGCGCGCTGGGGCAGGAGCCCGGCTGGTACATGGACATCGCCGAGGGAGAGAAAATCCTCCTCGTGACGGATTACGGCGAACACCGCTTCGAATTCCCCTACGCGAGCCCGGATTCCAGCGCTGACCGCGAGATGTACGACATCACCGCGTCCGGCCACCACCTCGTGGCGGTGATAGAACGAAAGCCCTGCAACGACTCGATGAGCGGCAGGGCCTTCGTGGCCACGGTCACCGTCACGGTGGATGGAAAGAAATACACGGGGTGCGGCGGGCCACTGACGGGTTCTGATCCTTGATGTGAAAAGGGCGCTGCCAGCGGCAGCGCCCTTTTCACATCAAGGATCAGAACCCGTCACCCGGTGACGCGCCTTCAATGCTCCATGACCGCGACAGCGGCCGGCTGCTTGATGTATCCCATCTCCAGCGCGTAATCCACGAGCTTCTTCTGGAGGATGCGGCGGCCCCGAAAGAGCCGCGACTTCACCGTGCCCTCCGGGATGTCCAGCACCGCGGCGATCTCCGCGTAACGCAGCCCGTGCAGATCGCTCAGCACCACCGCCGTGCGATACTCGTCCGGCAGCTCGTCGATGGCGCGCGTCACTTCTTCGTCCACGAACGAGTCGTAGAAATGACCCTCCGGATCCGCGTCGCCCACCACCTCGCGCGACGACCCGCTCTCCGACTCCTCGGCCAGCGGGAGCTCGCGAGCGTCGATGCGACGCTTGCGACTCACGAAGATCCTGTAGAGGATCGTGAAGAGCCAGGCGCGCGCGTTGGTGCCGAGCTGGTACTGCTCCCACCGCTCCAGCGCCCGCAGCATCGTCTCGGAGACGAGGTCCTGCGCCTC
>CAZTTY010000020.1:0-55498 GCA_964616815.1 uncultured Gemmatimonadaceae bacterium
CCGTGAGCAACGCTCACGGGGCCTCTACGCCAAAGACCCGACCCCGGTGTTCGCTCCGCCGTGCGTGCCGTAGATTCAGAAAACGACACCAGGCCGATCTCCGAAACACTCACACACCGGACAATGCTCACACCTGCCGCACTCCCGAAGGTGCAGTCGGCGCTCGCCGATGCCGGACTCGATGGCTGGCTTCTCTACGACTTCCAGAGCACCAACCCGATCGCGGGCGGGGTGCTGGGCCTTCGAGGGATGGTGACGCGACGGATCTTCGCGTTCGTTCCGCGCGAAGGAGAGCCGGTAGCCATCACGCACAACATCGAGCAGGGGCCGTGGCGCGAGTGGCCGGCCGACTGGAAGCGCGAGCGGTACAGCACGTGGCGCGCGCTCGAAGGGGCGCTCGCCAGGCTCGTCGCCGGGAAGCGCGTAGCCATGGAGTACTCGCCCGGCGATGCCGTTCCGTATCTCGATCGGGTACCGGCGGGCGTTCTCGAGATGGTGCGCTCAGCGGGGGCGCAGGTCGCATCCTCGGCCGACCTCGTTTCGCGCTTCTACGCCGTCTGGTCCGCCGAGCAGCTCGAATCGCACCTTCGGGCGGCCGAGATCGTGGCGGGCGTGGCGCGCGAGGGGCTGGCGCTGGCGGGCACGCGCGCCAGCGACGGCTCACCGATCCGCGAAGACGAGCTGCAGGACTGGATCTCGCGCCGCTTCACCGATGCCGGCCTCGAGTTCGATCACCCGGCCATCGTGGGCGCGGGCGCCAACGCAGCCGATCCACACTACTCGCCGTCCGCGAAGCGACCGCGCAGCATCGAGCGCGGCGAGATTCTTCTCATCGATCTGTGGGCGAAGGAGCCCGGCGGCGTGTACGCCGACCAGACGTGGATGGGTGTCCTGGGCGAGCCGGATGCGCGCGCCACACAGGTGTGGGAAGCGATACGCGACGCCCGCGACGCCGCGATCGCGCTGCTCCGGGACACCGCCGGCAGCGGAGAGCCGCTGCGCGGCGGCGACGTGGACGATGCCGCGCGGAAGGTGATCACGGAGCGCGGTTTCGGCGAGTACTTCACGCACCGCACCGGTCACTCGATCGACCCGCGTCAGCTCCACGGCTCGGGGCCGCACATCGACAACTTCGAGACTCGCGAGGAGCGGCTGCTCATTCCGGGCGTGGGCTTTTCCATCGAGCCCGGCATCTACATCGCCGGCGAGATCGGGATGCGTACCGAAGTGAACGCGTACATAGGCGACGATGGCGCGCTCATCACTCCGCGTGACTATCAGCGCGACCTGATCCTGGTCTGACGCGAGTGCCTTCGGAGGAAGGCGTGGCGGGCATGGAGGGGCGGGCCGGCACCGGTGAGGGGCCGCCGGCTCGGGCGCAGGGCGGCATCGCCGCACCACGGGCGGCGCGATCGCCCACGGCTCTCCGCCGGGAGCTCGGTGTGTTCTCCGCCGCGATGCTCGTGGTGGGCGGGATCATCGGGAGCGGGATCTTCTTCACGCCGTCCGAGACTGCGCAGGCGCTGCCCAGTGCCGGCTGGGTCCTCGCGGTGTGGGCCGTCGGCGGCGTCGTGGCCTTCGCGGGCGCGCTGACCTACGCGGAGCTGGGAGCGCTGATGCCGGAGGCCGGCGGCGCGTACGTCTACATCCGCGAAGCGTTCGGCGGACTTCCCGCGTTCCTGTACGGGTGGATGTCGCTGCTCCTGATCGCGTCGGGCGCGCTGGCGGCCGTGGCCATGGGGTTCGCCGGCTACGTGGAGCACTTCGTACCCACCGCCGTGGTGGGCGGGCGGATGGCCGTGGCGGCCGTCACCATCGCGCTCCTCGCCCTGATCAATTATTTCGGCGTGAAGCCCGGCGCGATCGTGCAGAACATCATGACGGTAGCCAAGGTCGCCGCGCTGGGCGCGCTGATCCTGGCGGGTCTGGTTCTCTGGAACCGACTGGCCGGCGCGCCGCCGGTTCCCAGCGCGCCAGCGCCCCGCGCTTCGCTCGTCGCGGGGCTCGGTGCCGCGTTCGTCCCCGTGCTCTTCACCATAGGCGGGTGGCAGCAGATGAACATGGTCGCCGGAGAGATCCGCGATCCGGGACGCAACATCCCTCGCGCTCTCGCCATCGGGATCGCCATCGTGGTGATCTGCTACCTGGGCGCCAACGCCGCCTATCTGCGCGCGCTCGGGCGCGACGGCCTCGCGGCATCCGGCGCGGTGGCCGCCGATGCCGCTACGCGGATGCTCGGTCCCGCCGGCGGCACTTTCATCGCCGTGGCCGCGATGGTCTCGATCTTCGGGTTCGTCAACGTGACCATCCTCGCCAACTCGCGCATCGTGTTCGCGATGTCGCGCGACGGACTCTTTCTCTCCGCGGCCGGCCGCGTGCATCCGCGCTACGGGTCGCCGCACATCGCGATCGCGGTGATGGCGCTCTGGTCGCTGGCGCTGCTCTTCCTCTCGCGCGGCGACATCGGCGTGCTCCTGAGCGGGGTCGTGTTCGCCGACTGGATCTTCTTCGGATTGGGCGCGGCCAGTGTCTTCGTACTGCGGCGCACGATGCCGCGCGCGCAGCGTCCGTACCGGGTGCCCGGCTATCCCGTCCTCCCGGCTTTTTTCGTTCTCGCCGCCCTGGCGGGAATCGCGAGCTCGTTCTACGAGTCGTTCCGGATGTCGCTGTTGGGCTGCGCGATCCTGGCGCTGGGAGCGGTGATCTACTATCGGCGCCCGCGGCGCGGCTCGGCGGCCGCGCTCGTCGTACTGCTTTCGCTTCCGGCCGTGGCGTCCGCGTGCCGCGCGCCCGGCGATGCGACGAGCGGCGCCGACGGCGACTCCACGGCTGCCGAGTCGCCTCCGCCTGCTCCGCCGGCTCCGTACCGGGTGGTCGACGTCGCGGGCTCGGGCTCCATAGTCGGCAGGATCAGCATCTCCCCGGATGCCCGGAGCGACACCACTTACACGGCGAGCGACAGCGCGGGCGCTTTCTGCGGTTCGAGCCGCACCACGCCGCTGGTTCGCGGACGTGGCGACGACGTGGCCGATGTGGTCGTGTGGCTGGCCGATGCGAGGAAAGGGAAGCGGCTTCCGCTGGAGCGCCGCTACGAGATCACCAACTCCGACTGCATGCTCGAGCCGAGGGTGCAGGCGGCGGTGGCTCGCGGGATGCTGAACGTGCGCAACGCCGATCGTTCGGAGCATCGCACGATCTTCGTTCGCGGCTCCGACACGGTGTCGTCCGTACGCGAAACCGGGGCCGGACAGGTCGTGCCGACGGGGAAGCCGCTCGCGGAACCGGGAAGGGTGGAGGTGTGGAGCGATCGGTATCCGTGGTCTCGCGCGTGGATCCGCGTCTTCGATCACCCGTATTTCGCCGTCACCAACCGGGACGGGATCTTCACCATCGATTCGGTGCCGCCTGGCGAATACAGGCTCGTGATGTGGGAGCCGCGGCTGGGCGTGCGGGAGCGGGAGGTGCGCGTGGAAGCGGCCAGCGATTCGAAGCTCGAAGTCGTGTTCTGAGTGCGGGCCGTAGCGTGTTTCCGGGTTGACCCATGCCCCCACGCCGCTCAAGTTTCACCTGCTATCCCGCGCGGCGCGCCCAACCGTTTCGCTCGCTCGCGCGGATGTCCCTCGATAACTGGCTCGTAGTCTGGTGGATATCCTTTTCTGGATCGCCGTGCTCTGCTGCGCAGTCGCGCAGGTCGCGATCGCGCGCTCCACGCTCGGCGCTTCCGTCCTGCGCGCGGAGCTGCGTCCCGGCGTCCCTCGTCCTCGCCGGTCCATCGAGATCGCCTGGACCGTCATGCCCGCCGTGGGGCTGGCTCTTGCGCTCGTGCTGACTTGGCGGGCGATCCACGCGCCGCCTCCGCCCGCGCCCGATGCGGCGCCTTTCGTGCTCGAACGCGTTTCCTCGAGCAGGTAGACCGTGACTTCGCTCCGCCGGCTCTCGTACGTGACGCTCGCTATCGCGCTCACCCACCTGGTGTTCGGTGCGATCGTGCGCATCAGTGGCTCGGGAATGGGGTGCGGCGACCACTGGCCCAAGTGCTACGGCCACTGGTTCCCGCCGTTCGACCAGCCCACGCTGATAATCGAGTGGACGCACCGCCTGCTGGCGGCGCTTCTCATTGCCGCGGTGGTCGCGCTCGCGGCGACCGCCTTCGCCCGCCGCGCGCTCCCCGCGGTGGGCGGGCGCGGCGGGGTCCTGCGCGCGGCCGCGCTGGCCGCCCTGACGGTGGTGGTGACGGCGTTCTTCGGCGCGATCACGGTGTGGCTCGGCAATGTCTGGTGGGCCACGCTCGTACACTGGTTCCTGGCGGCCGTCCTGCTGGCGGCGCTGGCCGTGGCCGTGATACGCGGCGGAGGACTCGGTGGACAGAGCGTGCTGACGCAGCGGGGCTCGCTGCGGGCGGCACGCGGCGCGATGGCGGCTGCCGGTCTGGCGCTCGTCGTACTCATGTTCGGCGGTATGACGGCCAAGTATCCCGGTGCTTCGGGTGCCTGTCCCTCGTTCCCGCTGTGCGGCGCGCCGCTCTCGCTGCCGGCGCAGCACGTCCAGATGACTCACCGGATTCTGGCTTTTCTACTTTTCTTTCATGTGTTGGGTCTGATGATCTCCTTCGCGCGGAGGCGCGAGGCCCCGATCGTGGTGCGAACGGGTCGCATCGCGTTCGCCTTCGTCTTCCTTCAGATACTCGTGGCCGGCGCCATGATCGGCATGAAGATGCCGCCCGAGCTGCGCTCGCTGCACCAGGCGGTCGGAGTCGGCATATGGTTGAGCCTCTTCACGCTCGCCTACCTAGCACACCTCGCGGCGCTGGAGCCGGGGGAGCGGGAGCGACGAGCAGCGATCACGGTCTTCCCTCCCGCCGCCCCGCATGGCGGCCGCGCCGCGGCGGGGGCGGGGGGAGTGGCGGGTGACGTTCCGATCGTGGCCGGCCGGGGAGTGCATCCATGACGGGAGGAGCCGCGGTAACCGAAGCGCGGGCGGAATCGCTCGCGCACGACCTGGTGATGCTCACCAAGCCGCGCATCATCTCGCTTCTGCTCGTGACGACCGTCGCGCCGATGTTCGTGGCTGGCCACCCGAGTCTCGGACTGGTGGTGCTGGTCACGATCGGCGGCTACCTGATGGCCGGCGGAGCGAACGCGGTCAACATGTACATCGACCGCGACATCGACGATCGGATGGCGCGCACGCGGCTCCGGCCGATTCCTAGCGGCCGGATGGATCCGCGTGCCGTGCTCGCCTTCGGCGTGATGCTCGCGACGGCGGCGACGGCGCTCTTCGCCTTCACGGTGAACGTGCTCACCGCCGCGCTCGCGCTCGCCGGTTTCTACTTCTACGTCTTCATCTACACGCGCTGGCTCAAGCGGCGCACGCCGCACAACATCGTCATCGGTGGGGCCGCCGGAGCCTTCCCGCCGCTGGTCGGCTGGGCCGCGGTCACGGGCCACATCGATCTCACGGCGATCTATCTCTTCCTGATCATTTTCTACTGGACTCCGCCGCACTTCTGGGCGCTCGCGCTCCTCAAACAACACGACTACGGCCGCGCCGGCGTGCCGATGGCGCCGCTGGTGTGGGGCGAGCGCGAGACGATGTGGCAGATGCTCTGGTACACGATGATCCTCGTGCCGCTCACGCTCCTCCCGGTGGCGTTCGGCGCGTTCGGCCTGCTCTACTTCGTTTCCGCCATGATACTCGGCTCGATCCTCTTCGGTGGAATCGTGAAGATCATGACGAAGCCGCAGTGGACGGCCAGTGCGTGGAAGCTCTACAAGTTCTCGCTGCTCTACCTGGCACTCCTGTTTCTCGCGATGGCGATCGACAGGGGCCTGGCGCGGTGACGGCGGGGGCGGAAGGAGCTGCGCCATCGCCCCGCACCCCGGCCGCATCCGGCAGTGACGCGGCCGGCGCGCCCGAGCTGGGCGTGCTGATCTCCGCCGGCGCCGGCGAGCCGGACCGCCTTCTTCTCCTGTCGCGTCCATCGAATGGCATGGTGCACCTGCGCGAGTGGTCCACGCACAACTGGTCGGCCGCGCCCGACGAGCGGGAGCTGCCCGTCGCGGACGCGCTCGCGATCTTTCGTGGGGCGTACGACGCGCGACGCCGTATGACCGTATCGCTCAAGGGACTCGAGGCGTGGCTCGCGGGCCGTCCAGCGTGAGCGGCGGAGCGAACTCGGCCGGCAGCGGGGGCGGGGGCGGGGGCGGGAGAACGGGAGGCGGCACGAAAGGGTCCGCGGCCAGGGGCGCGGGCGCCGCCGCCGCCGCACCAGCCAGCGGAGACGGACGCGCCAGGGGACTTCCGTCGCCCACGGCGCTGCGTCCGCTCCTCGCGCGGATGCGTCCGTACGTCGGGAGCCTGCTCGTGGGCGGGATCGCTCTCTTCCTCAGCGGGGCGATCACGCTGGCGTTCCCGCAGGTGGTGCGCTACCTGCTCGACGCCGCCTTCGTGAAGGCGAGCGCCGGCGCGCTCAATCGCATCGCGGTCTTCCTCCTCGTGCTCTTCGCGTTGCAGGGCGTGCTGAACTACGTGCAGGTGAAGCTCCTCACGACGGTGGCCGAGAAGGTGATCGCGAAGCTGCGCGAGGATCTCTTCTCGCACCTCGTGCGACTCTCCCCGGGCTTCTTCACGGAACGTCGCTCTGGCGAGCTCACGAGCCGGCTGGCCACGGACGTCACGCTACTGCAGTCCGTGATGAGCTACCAGATGACCGAGCTCTCCCGGCAGCTTCTCTTCCTTGTCGGCGGTATCGTGCTCCTCACGATGACGCACTGGAAGCTCACCGTCACCACGCTCGCCGTGGTGCCGGTGGTGGTGGGCGCGGCGTGGGGCTTCGGGCGCGCGCTGCGGCGCGCGAGCACCGGCGTCCAGGACCGCATCGCCGATGCGATGGGCACCGCCGACGAGGCGTTCGGCCAGATTCGCACCGTGCAGGGCTTCACTCGGGAGGCGGAGGAGTCGCGCAGATACGGCGAGCAGCTCCGCGGCGTGGTCGACGCCGCGATCCGGCGCGCCGGCATCCGCGGGATGTTCTTCGGCGTCATCACCTTCTGCGCGTTCGGCGGCGTCGTGGCAGTGCTCTGGCAGGGCGGCCGGCTGGTACTCACGGGGCAGCTCACGCCGGGCGCGCTGGTGGCGTTCCTGCTCTACGCGATATTCGTCGCGGCGGCGGTGGGCTCTCTCGCTTCGCTCTTCGGCAGCTACCAGGAGGCGATCGGGGCGGCGCGAAGGGTGTTCGAGCTGCTCGGTACGCGGCCCACAGTCGAAGACCCCGCGCGGCCGCTTGGCCTCGCGAAGCCGGTTCGCGGCGACGTGGCCTTCGAGCGGGTGCGCTTCCGGTATGGGCCGGAGCTGCCGGATGTCCTGCACGACCTCTCGTTCCGGATAGCGCCCGGCGAGGTCGTGGCACTCGTCGGTCCGTCCGGTGCGGGGAAGACCACGGTGGCCTCGCTCCTCCCGCGCTTCTGGGACGTGGACGAGGGAAGGATCACCCTCGACGGGCACGACATCCGCGAGCTCTCGCTCCTCGATCTCCGCGCTGCGATCGGAATGGTGCCGCAGGAACCGGCGCTCTTCAGCGGCACGGTACGCGACAACGTCGCCTACGCACGGCCCGACGCAGCGGAAGCGGACGTGATCGCGGCCGCCCGCGCCGCGCACGCCATGGAGTTCATCGAACGACTCCCGGAGGGGCTGCAAACGCGTGTGGGCGAGCGCGGGGTCAAACTCTCGGGCGGACAGCGCCAGCGCATCGCCATCGCACGCGTCTTCCTCAAGAATCCGGCCCTGGTCGTGCTCGATGAGGCCACGTCCAATCTCGACAGCGAGAGCGAGCGGCTGGTGGGGCGGGCGATGGAGGATCTGCTGCGCGGCCGGTCCACTCTGATCATCGCGCACCGTCTCAGCACCGTGCGCCGTGCCGACCGCGTGATCGTGCTGGAGTACGGTCGTATGGTGGAGACGGGTACGCATGCGGAGCTGATGGCCGAGGGCGGAGTGTACGCGCGCCTGTACCGAGGCCAGTTTCCCGAGGAGCCGGCAGTGCGCGAGGCGCGGGCGGTGGGGGCCGGCTGATTCCGCGTTCGGTTGCATCACCTGGTTCCCTCTCGAGCGGGCATGACACGGAACGTCGTGCCCGCGAAAGCGGGGACCCATGTTGGGTACCGTAACCTGGATTCCCGCTCGAGCGGGCACGACGGAGGACGGTCATCCTCGCTGAGGCCCTTGGACCCCTTTCCCCTCGCGTCGTGCCGTGCACGGCCGTAGCTTCCCTCCCTATGCCCGATTCCAAGCTCCCCCGCCGGCTCGGCTTCCTCAGCACGACAGCCGTCCTCGTCGGTTCCACCATAGGATCCGGCATCTTCCGCTCGCCGTCCGGCATAGCCGACCGGCTCCCCGGCCCGCTTCCACTGATGATCGCGTGGGTTGCGGGTGGTCTCTTCGCACTCTGTGGCGCGCTCTCTCTCGCGGAGGTCGCGGGCGCCTTTCCGCACACGGGCGGCCTGTTCGTGTATCTGCGGGAAGGGTGGGGGCGGCTCACGGCGTTCCTCTTCGGCTGGGCGGAGCTGGTGATCATCCGCGCCGCCGCGTTGGGCGCGATCGCCACCACCTTCGCCGAGTATCTGCTTCGCGTTCTCGGCTACGACCCCACGGTACCGCCGTACGACTGGTACGTACATCTCGTGGCTGCCGTGGCGATCTTCGTGGTGGCGGTATTCAACTACGTGGGTCTGCGATGGGGCTCGCTGGTGCAGAACATCACCACGGTTGGGAAGTACGGCGCGCTGCTCTTCATCATCATCCTCGCCTTCGCGATCGGCCTGCCGCATACCGGCGGCCACTTCACCCCCGCCGTGCCGGAGGGGAGCTTCAGCATGACGGCGTTCGGCCTCGCGCTGGTGTCGGTGCTCTGGGCGTACGACGGCTGGGAGGACGTGACATTCGTGGGCGGCGAGGTGAAGAACCCGCGCCGCAACCTTCCGTGGGCGATCGTGGCGGGCACGCTCGCCGTGGTGGTTGTCTACCTGCTGGCGAACCTGGCGTACATGGCGGTGCTTCCTGTGGAGACGGTGCGCCACTCGCCGCTGGTTGCCGCGGCGGCGGCCGAGCGTATCATGGGCACGCCGGGAGTGATCTTCGTGGCATCGACGGTGATGCTCTCCACGTTCGGAACGCTCAACGGTTCCGTACTCACCTCGCCGCGCATCTTCTTCGCGATGGCGGACGAGGGATTGTTCTTCAGGAAAGTCGCCTCGGTGCACCCGCGCTACAAGACGCCGTACGTGGCGATCTGGCTCGCTGCCGCTCTCGGTATCGCGTTCGTTCTCGTACGCGATTTCGAGCAGCTCGCGGACGCGTTCGTGATAGCGATCGTGCCATTCCTGGCTCTGAGCGTCGCGTCGCTCTTCGTGCTCCGCCGCCGGCCCGACTACAACCCTCCTTTCCGGGTGCCGCTCTACCCGCTGGTCCCGGCACTCTTCGTGATCGCCACGGCGTCTCTGCTCGTGAACGCGATCATGGATCCCGGCACCCGCTGGTCCACGGTGGCCGTCCTCGCCGTGGTCCTCCTCGGCATCCCCGTCTACTACCTCACCGTCGGCCGCACGAAGGAGCTCCGCAACACTCCTGCACGGGTCCTCGATTCCGGGGAGTGAACTACAAAAGGGAGAACTGCCGAGAGAAGCAAGGAGGCAAGGAGAAAGCTCGCCAGGAGGGCTCCTTTTCTCCGTTCGACCATCTCTGTAATGAAAGCGAAGTGTGCTTTGGGGGAACTGCTCCCGGCGGTAGAGCTCTACCGCCGGGAGCAGTTCCCCCAAATCACCTTTACCAGCCCACGAAGAGATCCTTCAAAGGAGACAAGGAGCTTGCATCGAATGCAGTTCTCCTTGTCTCCTTGCCCCTCTCGGCAGTTCTCCCTTTTGTAGTTCAGAAGACTTTGACGTTGATGTAGCGCTTGGGGTTCGTCTTCACGTCGAGGATGAGGGAGTCGAGGCGGGCGAGGGATTGCCGGAGCTCGTTGTAGACGCCGGGGTCGTTGAGGAGGCGGCCGAGGGTGCCATCGCCGGTCTCGACCTGCGCCATCACATTGTCGAGGCGGGTGGTGGTGGACTTCAGGGAGCTCGTCAGCTCTGCCAGGTTCGCGGTGGTGGCCTGCATGTTCTGCACGGTCGAGTCGATCGACGCGCTGTCGAGGGCGCTGGCAGTGCGGCGGAGCGAGGCGAGAGTGAGCGAGAGACCCTTCGACTGCTCGGCGGCGACGCGCGTGAGCTCCTGGGCGAGCGCGTTGGTGGAGGCTATGGTTTTCCGGAGGTCATCGATGCCGCCCTTCTCCACCATCGAGATCCGCACCGTCTGCACCACGTCCTCGAGCGCGCCGCTCATGGAATCGACCCTGCCCAGAATCATGTCGATCGATGGCGCGGGCCTTCCCGAAGGAATGGTGTCGCCTGGCGGGAGAAAGGACGTGGGGTGGCAGTGTGCCACGTCCGTGGCGCTCGACGCGCCCTCGACTCCCTGCGCGGTGCGCTGCGCCGGCGGCGGCGCGTCTCCGCACGGGTGCAGCGCCACCGACTTGTCGCCGAAGAAACCCTCGTTCTGAACCACCGCGGTGGCCATGGCGGGAATCTGCCGACCCTTGTCTATGGACATGGTGACGTCCAGGTAGCCCGCCGGATTCAGTTCGACCTTGTCCACGAAGCCGATCTGAACGCCGGCCAGGAGCACCTGCTGGCCCACCTTGAGGTTGTTCCCCCAGTCGAAGCGGGCGTACATGGGATACGACTTCGCGAGCCCGCGCCGGGCGAGCCAGAGCGTGCCGAAGACTCCCACGATCAGGGCAACCGTAACGAATACTCCAACGATGACTTCGTCGCGTCGCTTCATGGGGCGAGTTTGGGAGCGAGGAAGAGGGCTGTCAGTGCGTCGAGCAGCAGGATGACCACCGACGATATCACGACCGCGCGTGCGGTGGAGCGGCCCACACCCTCGGCGCCCGTCTCGGTCACGTATCCCTCGTACGAGCAGATGAGCGAGATGGACATCCCGAAGAGCGTGGCCTTCACCAGCGCGTAGTAGATCTGGAACGGTATGAACGTGAGGTGCAGGCCGGTGGTGTAGTCCGTCATGCGGACAGCCGTGGCGGTGACCACGGTGACGCCGCCGGCCGCGATCCCGATCGCGATCGCCATGATGGTGAGCAGCGGCATCATGGTGAGGCCCGCGATCAGCCGCGGTACCACGAGATAGGCCACCGGATCGTAGGCCAGCGTCTCCAGCGCGTCGATCTGCTCCGTGACCCGCATCGTTCCGATCTCGGCGGTCATCCGCGCGCCTACCCTTCCGGCGAGCACCAGCGCGGTGAGCAGCGGCGCGAGCTCCAGGATGATGCTCTGCCGGGTGATCCACCCCACGATGGAAAACTGGATGCCGGGGAAGAGCTGATACGTGGTCTGGAACGCGGTGACCGCGCCGATGAACGCCGCCACTATGCCGGCCAGCGGGAGCGAGTCGACGCCGATCTTCCGCATCTGCGTGATGGTGAGCGGCGCGTAGGTCCGCACTTCGACGAGGGCGCGGAAGATGTCGATGAGGAAGTAGACCCGCGATCCGATCTGCGCGAAGAAGGCCGCGGTCCAGCGGCCCACCGGACGGAAGAACGACATCGCGACGCGCTGATGCACGGGGAAGTTTCCCGTGGGCCGTCGGCCGGGCTCCGGGTAGTACGAAGCGCTCACGCCGCGCCCTCGCTGGGAACGCCGGCCGTCAAGTGCGTACCTTCGCCAGAAGAGCCACTCCGAGCACGCCGAAGAGTGCGTTGGGAATCCACGCCGCCAGGGTAGGCGGGATTACCCCGCCGCCCCCCACGGCCTTGGTGATCTGGATGAGCATCAGGAAGAGTACAGTGGTGGCCAGGCTGATGCCTATACCATATGCCGCGCCTCCGCGCTGCGTGCTCGTGGCGAGCGGCGCGCCGAAGATGGCGATGATGAGACAGGTGATCGGGATGGCGATCTTCAGGGCGCGCTCCACTTTCAGCTCGTTGGCGTCGCCTCCCGAGCGTTCGAGCGAGGCTATGAAGCGGCTCAGCTCGGAGTAGCGCATCTCCTCCGGGCTGCGAGGCACCAGCGTGAGGTCCGCGGGCGCCTCATCGAAGTCGCGATCGAGCAGCGAGTCGAAATGGATCGCGAACGTATGCGATGAGTCTGGAATGATGTGCAGGTTCCCCTGCTTGATCGTCCAGCGCTCGCTCGCCGTGTCCCACTGCGCGCTGCGCGCCGCCAGCAGATACGTGGGATACTCGGGGCCGCTGCCTTTGCGTTCGATCGACAACTGGTCGATGGTCCTGCTCCGCAGATCGAGGGCGGCCACCTGGTAGACGCGCCCGTGTGGCGCCTCGTACGCGAAGTTGAAGCGGTCGTTCGGCTTCGAGCTGCCCCGTTCCTCCAGAAGCTGGTTGCGGCGGGCGTTAGTCACTGGCACCACCTCGCCCAGTACCAGCGCGAAGAGGGTCACGAGCGTGGCACCGAAGAAGATCGGCGCCACGAGGCGGTGGAAGCTCACGCCCGATGCCTTCGCCGCGGTAACCTCCGAATGGCGCGTGAGCGCACCGATGGAGAACACCGTGGCGAAGAGCACCGCGGCGGGGAGCACCATGAACATCGAGTCCGGTATCCAGTAGAGATAGCTCAGCGCTATCTGGCCGTTCGTGAGATTCCGGTTGAGGTAGGTGTCGAGGTGGTCTACCAGGTCGATGATGATGACGAGGAGCGGGAATCCGAGCGCCATCGGCACGAAGATCTTCCAGAACTCCGAGAGCACGTAACGGTCGAGCGGGTGGAGCAGCCTCTTCACGCGGCGCTCCCGGTCCGGTCGGCGCGCATTCCCACCCGGCGCGCGAGGCGCGTGACGGCGCCGCGAAGCGAATCGATCATCTCGCTGGCGTCGCCGCCCCTCGCCGTCGCTCCCGATCGTTGCACGCGCAACATCAGCACGAGGCCGGCCGCCGTGAATATCACGTTGGCGAGCCACATCGCTATGATCGGACTCAGGATCAGCTTGTCCGCCAGCGTCTCGCCCGCGATGAGGCACACGTAGTACAGCGCGAACGCGACCAGGCTGGCGCCGATCACGAGACCCACTCCGCCGCGCGGGAATCGCAGCGCGATCGGCGCGCCGAAGAGCACGAAGACCACGCATGCGGCGGCGAGCGCGAACTTCTTCTGGATCTCGACCTGGTAGCGGCTCATCGTCAGCCGCGCATCACTGATCCGCGAGCGGATGACGTTTATCTGGCCCACCGTGGCGTCGGGAGTGTTCACTCGCTCGAAGCGCTCGTTGCCCAGCTCCTCGGCGAGCGGAGCCGGTTCCGCACCACCGCCCGCGCTCGGCGCGCGCCGGCGCTCTCGCGGCGCCTGCGTCGACTGGGACGCCCCATCGCGGGGTGGACGCGCACTCCCTTCGCCCACGGCCTGCCCGGGCGAGGGCGGGGGAGAGGCGGAAGCGGATGGCGGCTCCGACGCCTCCGCCGTTCGCACGCCGCCGAACACGCGGGAGATGAGATCACAGTAGAGCGCGCCGGAGGTGCGCCTGTCCGTCGACGGCCGCACCTCGCGCCCCGGCACCTGCTCGCCGGTGGCCGCGTTGCGCGCCGCTCCCACCAGCATCGCCTCGAGCTCGTCGCGCGCGGTGCCGAGCTGGCGGACGCCGCGCTGGTACTGCGCGTTCATCTCGCACATCGTCATCTCGCGCTCGGACTTGAAGTTGTCCTTGTCGGTCTTTTCGAACTCGTTGGCCACCCCTCGCACGCGCACCACGTCGGTGGTGAAGTACAGGCGCTGCAGCGTTCCCGGATCGTCCGGCGGGATCTCCAGCACGTAGCCGTTGTGCAGCGTCATCTGCAGCGTGCTCTGATCGGCCACGAGCCCCATCTGGCCGCTGTCGGCATAGATGGTCTTGCGGTGCGAGGGGTCCTCGAAATTGTAGATGTAGACCTCGCGCAGCTTGTTCGTGGCGGGATCGATGTGCCCGGTCTTGAGAAAAATCTTTCCCGGAAGCACTTCGTTGATCACCTGCTCGCGAAGCGCGAACGTGGGCTTCTTGCGCGCGATGTCCATCTGCAGCGTGCGGAGCCGGTGGTTGGCGCGCGGGAGGATCTGGTCGTTGAAGAGCAGCATGAGCAGCGCGAGGGCGAAGCCGCCCCAGAGCACCGGCCGCACCAGCGACACCACGCCCACCCCCGAAGCGCGCAGCGCCGTCACCTCGTTCTCCGATGCCAGCCGGCTGAAGGCGTACAGCACCGCCACCAGAACCGCCATCGGGAGCGTCATCGCGATGATGAACGGGATGGAGAGGAGGAAGAACTCGCCGATGATCCCCCACGAGAGACCCTTCCCCACGAGATCGCCGAAGCGCTTGGCGACCTGGTTGAGGAGGAGCAGCGCGGTGAGGGCCGACAACGCGAAGATCAGCGGCCCTACGTGCTCGCGGAGGATGTATCTGGTGAGAATCTTCACTCTGGTGGTCGCCGGTCTCGTCTTATACTCGTATATTCCGTGCTCGTGACTCCCTTCGGGACGACGGTCGAGGTGGAATCCCCGCGCCGCCGCGCCTTGCCCGGCCGGAAGCAAGGTAATCTAAGCTACAACGGCCCAGCGCCGACTCCGTCGGCCGGTGTTTTCCTCGCTCGACGCTCCCGTTCGGCATCTTACCCCTCGCGCCGGGATTGGGTGCTTATCTCCCCCGTCGTTGCCGCGAACGAACTCCCGCCTCCAGCCCGTGCCGAGCGAGTCGGCCGCGCCGTATCGCACGGCCGGTTCCGCACCGCCGCCGTGTGCGCCGTATCGCTCGTACTCACGGCCGTGCTCGCCTTGCCCGTGCACGCCCAGCGCATTGCCGTCGACACTGCGGCGGCCGCCAGCAGCGTGCCGGGGCTCCGGCCGCCCGCGCCCACCGACACGCTCTCGCTTCCCGAGCCAGCCCCGCTGCTCCCCTTCGGCCGCCTGGCCCCGCGCCGCACGCCGGCGCTCGAGATCGCTCGGCTGAGGGCCGAGGCGCTCAGCGGCGACCTCGAACGACAGCGCGCGATCCTCTGGCGCAACTCCATCACGGCAGCCGCGCCGCTCCGCGGCGGGCCGAAGAGCGGAGTGGCGGAGATCTTCGGCCAGTACGCCGACCTCGGATTGCGCCTCGACTCCAGGATCGAGACGAAGCTCGCCCGCGACCGCAACGAGCGCTGCGTCGCCACGGATTTCCTGAGTCCAATCGAAAATTGCCGCGGCGTGTTCCAGCCGCAGTTCGGCTTCCAGTTCGCGGTGCGCACCGCCGGCACGGTGGCCGAGCGCGTGCACCTGGACATCGACTACGATTCGCAGCGCGAGTTCGATGCCTCCAACAACATCTCGGCGTACTACGAGGGGAAGCCCGACGAGATCCTCCAGCGCGTGGAAGTCGGCAACGTCTCGTTCGCGCTGCCTCCGTCGCGCTTCATCACCGCCGGGATTCCGAGCGGCAACTACGGCATTCAGGCCATCGGGAAGCTGGGTCCGATGCGCTTCCGCGCGATCGCGGCGCAGCAGAAGGGCAACGTAGTCGCCGACCGCGTCTTCACCGTGGGCGAGCGCACGGTGCAGCAGGTGGACAGGGAGATAGACGATTATCAGATCGAGCGACTGCGCTTCTTCTGGGTGATCGATCCGCGAGCGGCGTTCCCCGATCTCTATCCCAACATCGACATCCTCGACCCTTCGCTCCCGTCGCTGGCGGCGCGCATTCCGCCGGGGCTGCGACCCCGGCGGGTGCTCGTGTACCGCTACCGCAGCCCCACCGCCACGGGGAGCGCGGCGCGCGACATCAACGGTCCCTACGCGGCCACCAGGTACGCGCGCAACACCAATCCGATCGGGCCGTACGAGGTGCTGCAGCAGGGCGTGGACTACTACATCGATCCGACCAACCTGTGGATAGCGCTCGTGAATCCGCTGCAGCGCGGCGAGCGGCTCGCCGTCTCTTACACCGTCACCGGTCCGGGCGGGAGCGAGATCGTGGACCCTGGCGTGGGCGGTACCATGCCGCGCCAGCGCGATCCGGCCGCCAGCGACACGGTGAATCTTCTCTGGGACAACCAGGTGCTCCCCGGGGATCCGGCTTTCGACCGCGAGATCCGCTCGGTGTACCGCCTCGGTGGGGAGGAGGTGCAGCGATCCACGGTCTCCGTGAGGATCGTGGTGGGAAGCAGCGGCGACCAGGAGAAGCCGGTGGGCGGGAGCGCGGAGACGTATCTGCAGCTCTTCGGCCTCTCGCAGCGCACCAACGCATCGACTTTCGACGCCGAGAACCGGCTCTGGCCCCGCCGCACCGATCCCAACCAGGCGCTCAGCACCGGAGGCGGGGAGAGCGGGCGGAGCACCCAGCTCATCCGCGATTTCTTCGTGGTCTTCCCGTCGCTCATGCCCTTCGCCGATTCCGGGATGGCGAACCCACCGAACCCGGTGAACGATTCGCTCTATCGCGTCACCGACGAGGACCTCGTGTCGCCGCGCCGACCGCCGACGCAGTATCGCATCAGGGCATCCTACTCCGCGGCCGGCGGCGGCGAATCGGGCTCGCTCCTGCTCGGCTCCGTGCAGGTACGTCCCAACTCGGAGCGCATCTTCCTCGGCGGACGACAGCTCGTGCGCGACGTGGATTACACGGTCGACTACGACCTGGGGAGGGTGGAGTTCATCCGGCCCGACACTCTCTTTCCGCAGCCGCGCCAGGTGAGCGTGCAGTACGAGGAGAATCCGCTCTTCACGCAGGCGCCCACATCCATCTTCGGGCTGGCCGCCGAGTTTCCGAGCGACCACGGCCAGTTCAACGTGACGGCGCTGTCGCAGGCGCAGAAGACACCCTTCAACCGCCCGCCGCTCGGCTTCGAGCCCGCCTCCACGCTCCTGGCCGGGGTGAGCGGTGATTTCACGTTCGAGAGCACGCTGTTATCGGGGCTCGTGAGCCGTCTTCCATCGTCGTCGCGCGAGGCGAAGTCCACGGTCAACGTGCAGGGCGAGTTCGCCACGAGCAGGCCGCGGCCCAACTCCGCCGGAGCCGCGTACGTGGAGACCTTCGAGGGTACCGGCGGGATAACGGTGGACCTGCAGGAGTCGTCGTGGCGCTACGGGAGCCAGCCGGCGCTCGGAGACGCGGCGGGTGTGAGCGCCGGAGGCGCGCCGTACGTCTTCCCGCTCGACAGCGCCGCCACGCTCGCCTGGCAGAACATCGGGATGGTGCCCGACCCAGCCGTGGGTGGTGGGGTGGCGCTGCGGTTCTTCCCCGAACAGATCGACTCGCAGTTCGTTTTCATAGGCGGGCAATCGTTTCGTTCGCCGGAGACGCTGCTCTGGTTCTCGCTGTATCCGCGCGGAATAGGAGGGCTCCCCAACTCGGCGGGACGCTACCAGTGGCTCACGCCCGCCGAGGGCGGCGGAACGCCGGGCGGCCGCACGTGGCGCTCGCTCAGCCAGTCGCTCGATCCCACGGGAGTGGACCTCTCGCACGTGGAGCAGCTCGAGTTCTGGGCGCTCATGGACACCACGACCAGCATGCGTCCCCGAAGCCCCACGCTCGTGTTCGACTTCGGCGAGATATCGGAGAACAGCGTAGCCTTCGCGCCGGAGACGCTCACCGTACTCGTCCCGGGGAGCGGCGGCGTGGTGGACTCCGTGTACACCGGGCGCGCCATCCAGGGCTTCGATCGCATAGCCACCGAGCGCGACTCGCTCACCAGATCGTTCGACGTCGCACGAAATGACCGTGGCCTCCCCGGCGACGTGGCGCGGCAACTGGTGGTGCGCGACCAGGCGGCCGGGACCACGCTCACGCACTTCGACGTCCCGGTCTGCAGGCGCGGCTCGGTGCCGGTGCTGCCGTTGGGCGACGCGACCGCCGATTGCACCGTGGGCAACCGCCGCCTCGACGAGGAGGATCTCGATCGCGACGGCTTCCTCAACATCCCGAGCGATGCGCGCGACTCGGAACAACTCCTCCGGTACGTCGTCGACCTGGGCGACCGCGCGTCCTTCGCGCAGGTGGGCCGCTGTTATCACACGCTCACCGACACATCATCCGGCGGCGGGCCGCGCCCGGTGTGCTGGGTCCAGTTCCGCGTCCCGTTCAGCGCGCCCACGGCACGGCTCAACAATCCGCTCGCGCGGCGGATAAAGTCGCTGCGGATCACGGTGGTGTCGGGCCAGCAGTCGCAGGTCGGTACGGGCGACTTCACGCGCTTCGCGCTCGCGCGCCTCAGGCTCACCGGCTCGCCATGGACCAAGCGCACCGATCGCGCGATAGCGGGGATAGGCGGCGGCGACGTCGGAGGCACGCCCGCGCCCGGCACCGGCACGGTGATAGCCACCACCATCGGTACGCAGGACCGCGGTGCGCGCGGGGGCGACGCGCCTCCGTACGAGTCGCCCCCCGGGGTCACCGACGAGCCGGACAGCAAGGGGAGCGAATTCTCTCCCGGTACGGTGCAGGTGAACGAGAGCTCGCTGCGTCTCATCGCCGTGAACGTACCCGTGATGCGCCGCGCCGAGGCGTTCTTCAGGTTCCCGGAGGGCGAGAAGAACTTCATGGGCTACCGCGAGCTCCGCGTGTGGGCCCGCGGCGCGAGCAAGGGGTGGGGCGAGCTCGGCGACCTGCAGTTCTACATCAAGGTCGGGAGCGACGCCGACAACTTCTACTTCTACCGAACGCCGGTGAACCAGGGCCAGTCGCGCGATGCATGGCTCCCGGAAGTGCGCGTCGACCTGCGCCGCTTCTTCGATCTGCGCGCGCGGCTGGAGAACGCGTTCCTCGCCGGCGGCGACACGCTTCTGTCGTGTCACGGCGTGGACTCCGCCCTGGTGGTCCGCTCCGAGCTGGCGCAGTCCACCGGCGCGAGGCGCTTCGCCGCGTGCGACGACGGCTACATCGTCTACACCAGCAACCCCGCCATCAATCCGCCGAACCTGGCCGCCGCGCAGGAGCTCTCGGTGGGCATCCTCCGCGTGAGCGACGAGGGGCTGGGCAACGGCGGCGCGATCTCGCCGTCCGACAGTCTGGAGCTGTGGGTGGACGACATAAGGCTCACCGGCGTGGTGGACGAACCGGGCTACGCCGGCCAGTTCGGGGTGAACGTGGTAGCGGGCGACGTGGGTACACTGCGGGTGAGCGCCAGCCGCCGCGACCAGAACTTCAGGCAGCTCGGCGACCGGCCCACTTTCATCGCGGACGATCAGTTCAACCTCTCGTCGTCGGTGCGGCTCGACCGATTTCTCCCGCGCTCGCTCGGCCTGGCGCTCCCCTTCACGGTGAATCACAGCCGAACCGGCGGCGACCCGCTCTTCTTTGCGCGATCCGATCTCATGGCGGCCGACATCCCCGGCGCCCGTACGCCGCGCAGCGCGGCCACCTCGTACTCGCTCTCCGTGCGGAGGTCGGAGCCGTTGGAGAACTCGGTGTTCGCGCCCATCGTGAACAACCTCGCTCTCAGCGGGAGCTACATCGAGTCGTCTTCGCGGAGCGAGTTCGACACTGGCGAGAACTCCGTCGTGACCGGCGAGCTCGATTACAACCTCGCTCCGCGCCCCCGCGAGTCGGCCATGCCCGGATGGCTCCGCGGCGCCATCGAGAAGCTGCCCGGGTGGCTGAGCGGCACCGAGCTGCTGCAGTCGCTGCACGATGCAACCTTCCGCTGGAGTCCCACGCTGGTGCGCTTCACCAGCTCGTACGCGAAGAACGAGAGCCGGCGCCGCTCGTTCGCGCTCCCCGTGGCGCTGGCGGGCGACAGCGCCCACGAAGTGCTCGGTCTCGAGGACGTGTGGCGCAACACGGCGGCGATCGAGCTGCGTCCGTTCCAGACCATGAGCGCCCGCTTCAGCGTCTCCACGCTGCGCGATCTGCGCGACTACGGCGACAGCACGGGGGTGGCGCTTCTGGCCGGCGCCGAGCGCGAACGATTTCTGGGCGTGGACGTGGGGATGGAGCGCGAACGGCAGATCTCCAGCGCCGTCAGCATCGCTCCGCCGCTCGCTCCGTGGCTGCGCCCGCGCGTGGACTTCACGGCCAGCTTCTCGCTGCTGCGCGACCCCAACGCGCGAACCGTGGTGCGTGGCGCTGGCGCGCTGGGCGAGGCGCTCGCCGGAGTCTCCGATGCGGGGCCGGAGGGAGACGACGAGGATGGACGCGCGTTCCACCTGCCACGCCGCTTCTCCAACAGCCAGGGAGTGGCGGTCACGGCCACCGTGGATCTCCCGCGCGCCATCTCGCTGTACACGGGCGACTCCAGCGCGCTGCGAACGCTCGCGAACATCCTCTCGCCCGTGGACATCCAGTGGCGCCGCGACCTGCGTTCGGCGTACGACGCGGTAGGCTTCGATCCGTCGCTCGGCTACCAACTCGCGCTGGGGGGCGGCGACGACTTCCGCGAGGCGCGTGGAGTGCTGGCCACCAGTGCGGGCGTGTCGCACAACCTCGTGCTGTCGCACAGTGTCTTCCTCCCGCTCGGTCTGGTGCTGACGGACAGGTACAGCCGCGTTCACAGCACTTCGTGGTCGCGCGTGGTGGATGTCCAGACCGTGCTCGACGCCGAGCAGGAGACCTTCCCCGACGTGAGTGTGCGCTGGAACTACTCGGCGCCGCCGTCGCTGCGCGACCTTTTCACCACCATCGGCGCGCAGGCAGGTGCGCGGATCACGAAGGCGAAGTCGTTCCAGCCGATCACGGGCGGCGCGTCGGACATCTTCGGCCAGGGGATCCGGGTGGAGCAGGAGCTGAAGCAGTATCCGCTGAACGGTTCGGTGAGCTGGGCCATACTCGGCGGGTTCACGACGAACGCCGGCTGGACTCGCGCCGACCGCCGCGAGCTGCGCAGCGGCGGCCTGATAGTGGGAAGCCAGAACGACGTCACCGCCGACGTCGCCAAGTCGTTCCCGCTCCCCAGCTCCTGGAATCTCCAGAGCAACATCCTGCGCACCCGCGTGGGCTATCAGAGCAGCCACACGCAATCGTTCTTCGTCCAGGAAGACACCCGTCGCCGCATCACCGACAACGGACGCCGCGCGCTGATGCTCAACGCCGACTCCGACGTGTCGGAGACGCTATCGTTGAGCCTCCTCCTGATGCGGGTCCTCACCTACGATGCGGCCTACGACCGTCGCTTCTCGCAGACCGTGTTCTCGGTGGTGTTCCACCTGAATTACGCGGTGGGGGAGATGCCGTGAGGGAGGAAGAGCAGAAAGCAGCAAGCAGCAAGCAGGGACTACCGGGGAAGCAGGGAACAGGCAACAGGGAACGGGAACTGCACACGGTCCATGGTCATCCCCGCGACTCGCGGGGATGACGGCGAAGGCGGGGTCGCGATCGTCCGCTCTTACTTCGTAACCAGCGACAGCGCCACGTCGCCCACCACCTGGAGGCTCTCGGCGGATACTTTGTCGAACGTATCCTCGGGAGTGTGGTGGTAGGGGTAGTCGAAATCGCCGACGTCGATGACGTGCAGGCCGGCATCGAGCAGCGGGATGTGGTCGTCGATCATGTACAGGCCGGGCTGGGGGATGAAGTAGCGCGAATAGCCCAGCCCCTCGTCGGCCTCGTGCCACACCAGATTGATCACCTCGGGGGCGCGCCGGAGGGAGTTGCCCTCCTGGTAGATCTGCAGGTCGCGGTCGCCGATCATGTCCCACAAGACGCCGTAGAGCGGCATGTAGCCCGCCTCCGGAAGATTTTGCGCGAAGTAGCGGGAGCCGATGAGCACATCGTCGAAGCCGGTGAGATTCCCGTCCTTCGGGAACTCACCGTAGTCCTCGCCGTCCACGAAGAGGAGGTCGAGCCCGACGTTCGGCGGTGTCTGCCGCAGCACATCGCCGAGCGCGATGAACAGCGCCACGCCAGAGGCGCCGTCGTTGGCGCCCGGTACGGGGAGCATCCGTTGCGCCGAGTCCTTCGCGCCGTCGGAGATGGGGCGGGTGTCCCAGTGCGTGACGTAGAGCACCCGTTTTGTCGCCGCGGGGTCGTAACGCGCGAGGATGTTGCGCATGGGAAGCGTGTCGCCGTCCGTCGTCACGTGAGTCCACTTCTGCTCGATGACGGTGTCCGCGCGCTCGCGCATCTGCGCCACTATCCAGTCGCCGGTCCGCACGTGTCCTTCCGAGCCCGGTATCCTCGGCCCGAAGTCGAGCTGGGTCTTCACGTAGCCGAGTGCCGCCTCGCCGCTGAATTGCGTGCGCGGCCCCCGCTCCCGGCCACACGCGGCGATGGCCGCGATCATGAGGATGGCTCCGAGTCGTTTCAAGGTCCGTGCTCCAGGTGCCGTTGAAGGTGGAGCCATGAAAGTATTCCGCGCGCGCCCGGTGTGCCACAGGTGAGCGCGCCGCGCCGTTCCCGGAAAGCGGACCGCCGAGCACCGTCCGCGCGCGCTGCGCATGATCCCTGTAGACAGCGATCGGGGGAAGCCCGCAAGGTGCGTCGTCCGGATCGGGCTCCGGGAGCGCAGGCGTCGATCCGCCGCGCGCGCTGATACGCTCCTCGCCGATGACTTCCGGTGATGCACCAGCGCCGGCCCTCGGTACATTGGCGGCCATGCCGACACCAGCAGAACGAAAGGCGCTCTTCTTCCTCTCCGGCCTCATGCTCCTGGGCAGCGGAGTCCGCGCCTCGGCCGCGTTGGGCTGGGCCGAGGGCGGCGGTGCCATGGCCGAAGGACAGCCGGCGCTCGAGCGGCAGATCGCGGCGGTCGATACCGCCCGGGCCAGGAGCGCGTCCAGGAAAGCCAGCTCGAAAAAGAAGAAAAAGCCGCCGGCCGGTGGCGGAGCACGGGGGAGCCGGATGGGAGAAGGGCGGCTCTCCACCGAGATGGCCGTCAGCGGCTCCGGCGGCGGTCTGCATCCTACCGTCTACTACACCTCCACTGAGCCCGGCAGGATCGACGTGGACCTGGCCGGAGCCGCCGCGCTGGAGGCGCTTCCGAAGATCGGGCCGGTGATGGCCAGGCGGATCGTCACCGATCGGGATTCGCTCGGGCCATTCGGTTCCCTCGAGGAGCTGCAACGCGTTAAGGGGATAGGACCTGCGCTCGCCAGAGCCATCGCGCCATACGTGACGTTTTCACTCCGCCCGCGTCAATCCCGTGTGAAAGAACCGGCCCGCAAAACGGGTCGCACGAGGGCGCGACGGCGTGCGCCATCTCACCCCTAGGAAGCGCCAGCTCCGTACCACACCCATTCCCGGCGAACATGGCCGCACCAGTAGCAGCATCCTCCGGTGAGCGACTCGGTGAGCTCCTCATTCGTGAGGGGCTGATCACCCGAGAAGCACTCGAGCAGGCGCTGCAGGAGCAGAAGAACACGGGGATGCGGGTAGGCTACAACCTGGTGAAGATGGGCTTCATCAACGAAGTCGAACTCACCAGGATGCTGGCGCGCCAGTTCCGCATGCCGGCGGTGGACCTCAGCAACTTCGAGGTCGACACCAGGATCGCCAAGCTCATCCCTCCCGACCTCGCGCAGCGCCACCTCCTCCTCCCGCTCAAGCGCGAGGGGCGCACGCTCACGGTCGCGATGGCCGATCCCTCGAATCTCGTGGTGATCGACGACCTCAAGTTCATCACCAGATACGACATCTTTCCGGTGATAGCGGGCGAGTACACCCTCCGCCACGCTATCGAGAAGCATTACGGGGAGCCGGCGGACGCCGCCCTGCAGAGCATCCTCGAGGACATCGACAACGATGACAACATCGAAGTCGTCGAGGAGAAGGACGAAGAGGTCAGCGCCGCCACCCTCGCCGCCGCGATCGACGATGCGCCGGTGGTGAAGCTGATCAACGGGATCCTCACCGACGCCGTTCGCCGCGGCGCTTCGGACATCCACTTCGAGTGCTTCGAGAACGAGATGCGGGTGCGCTACCGCATCGATGGCGCGCTCATGGAGATCATGAAGCCGCCCATGAAGCTGAAGGCGGCTCTCGTCTCCCGCTTCAAGATCATGGCGAACCTCAACATCGCCGAGCGCCGCGTACCGCAGGACGGCCGCATCAAGCTGAAGATCGGGAAGAAGGTCATCGACTACCGCGTCTCCACGCTTCCCACGCTCTTCGGCGAGAAGATCGTGCTCCGAATCCTCGACAAGGGGAACCTCACCCTCGACCTCGAGAAGTTCGGCATCGAGCCGCGCGCCGAGCAGGATCTCATGGAGGCGGTCACCAATCCTTATGGAATGGTGCTGGTGACGGGGCCGACGGGCTCGGGTAAGACGACCACGCTCTACTCCGCGCTCTCCAAGATCAACAACGTAGACGTGAACATCATGACCGCGGAGGACCCCGTCGAGTACAACCTCTTCGGGATCAACCAGGTACTGGTCCGAACGGAGGTCGGCCTCAACTTCGCCGCAGCGCTGAAGGCGTTCCTGCGCCAGGACCCGAACATCATCATGATCGGCGAGATCCGCGATCTCGAAACCGGCGGCATCGCCATCAAGGCGGCGCTCACCGGCCACCTCGTGATGAGCACGTTGCACACGAACTCGGCCGCCGAAACGGTTACGCGTCTCCTGGACATGGGGCTCGAGCCGTTCAACGTGGCGTCCGCGGTGAATCTCGTCCTGGCCCAGCGGCTGGTGCGGCGCATCTGCGGCAGCTGCGTCCAGCGAATCGAATGGACCGACGAGTACTTCCGCGCGGCGAAGCTGGCGCCCGAAATGACCCTCGGCGAGCTGCACTACACCGAGGAGGCGATCCAGAACATGAAAAAAGGCGCCACGAAGGTCGCGGCGCCGATCGTCCAGGATTTCACGCTCGACACCAAGGTAAAGGAGATCCCGCTCTTCCGTGGGCGCGGCTGCGACACGTGCAACGGCAACGGTCTCAAGGGTCGCCAGGGTCTCTACGAGGTCATGGCGATGACCGGCCGCCTCCGCAAGTTGATCCTCCAGAACGTGGGCGCCGGCGAGATCCGCGACGCCGCGATCGCCGACGGCATGCTCACCCTCCGTATGGACGGCCTGCTGAAAGTGATGAAGGGCATAACGACGTTGGAACAGGTGATCAGGGAGACGACGGCGTAGGGGGGAGAAGGCAGACAGCAGGCAGCAGAAAGCAGGAGCTGATCGTGATGTGATGGCCCTCGCCCCGAGGTAGTTCCTGCCGCCTGCTTTCCGCTGTCTGCCTTCTCCCCTCGATTTTACTTCGGCGTCCCCCAAGTAGTCCTAACTACACACTCACCAGCCGCTCTCCATGACCGCACCTGCAACCCAGTCGCTCAATCTGCGTCAGCTACTCGAGGAGATGATCGAGCGCGACGCGTCGGACCTGCACATCACGGCGGGAGACCGGCCGAAGCTCCGCATCGACGGTGACATCGTCAACTCGAACAACGAGATAGTGCTTGCGCCGAAAGACACGATGCAGCTCGCCTACTCGATCCTCACGGAGAATCAGAAGAAGAGGTTCGAGACGGAGGACGAGCTGGATTTCTCCTTCGGGATTCAGAACCTGGCGCGCTTCCGCGGCAACTGCTTCAAGCAGCGCGGGTGCGTGTCGCTCGTGATCAGGCAGATCCCGTTCAGCATTCGCACCTTCGAGGACCTGGGCCTTCCGGCCGCGGTGGCGAGGATGGCGGAGCGACCGCGGGGGCTGGTGCTGGTCACCGGGCCCACGGGGTCGGGCAAGAGCACCACGTTGGCGGCCATGATCGACAAGATCAATCGCGAGCGAAAGGGGCACATCATCACGGTGGAGGACCCGATCGAGTTCATCCACCGGCATCAGGGGTGCATCGTCAACCAGCGCGAAGTGGGGACCGACACCAAGAGCTTCGCCATCGCCCTCAAGTACGCGCTCCGTGAGGATCCCGACACCATTCTGGTGGGCGAGATGCGCGACCTGGAAACGATCCAGGCCGCGCTGACGATCGCCGAGACCGGCCACCTCTGTTTCGCCACGCTGCATACCAATTCGGCGGCGGAGGCGATGAACCGGATCATCGACGTCTTCCCTTCGCACCAGCAGGAGCAGGTTCGGGCGCAGCTCGCCTTCTCGCTGGAGGGGATCATCACGCAGACCCTTCTGCCGCGGGCGCGGGGGAGGGGCCGCGCCATGGCCGCCGAGATCCTGGTGGTTACGCCGGCCATCCGCGCGGTGATCCGCGACAACAAGATCCACCAGATCCCGGGCCTGATGCAGGCCGGGAAGAAGTACGGCATGCAGACGTTGAACGACGCGCTGTATCAGTTGCACATGGCACGCGAGGTGGAGCGCGACGAGTGTCTCCGCGTGTCCCCGAACCCCAACGAGTTCCTGCGCATGATCGGGGAACAGCCGCTCACCGAGGACGCCTCGGATCTCATTTCCGCGGGCGCGCGCGATCGGAAGATCGCCGCCATCGGCGGGAAGCGGTAACGACCCCGAATTCCGAGGAGGCCAATGCCGACATTCGCGTATACCGCACGGACGCTGGGCGGCGAGTTGAAGTCCGCCACGATGGAGGCCGCTTCACGCGACGACGTGGTGGCCCAGCTCAAGCGTCAGCGGCTCGTCATCGTCAAGATAGATCAGGACAGGGCGAAGAAGCGTCCGGGGAGAATCAAGACCCGCGACATCGTCATCTTCACCCGCCAGTTCTCCACCATGATCAACGCCGGCCTCCCGCTGGTGCAGGCGCTCGACATCCTCTCCAAGCAGAGCGAGAACAAGGCGCTGCAGGAAGTCACGCGGCAGGTGGTGTACGACGTCGAGTCCGGCAACACCGTGGCCGACGCGCTCCGCAAGCATCCGAAGGCGTTCTCCGAGCTCTACGTCAACATGGTGGCGGCCGGTGAGGCGGGCGGTATTCTCGATACCATCCTCATGCGCCTGGCCACCTTCCTCGAGAAGAACGACGCGCTCGTGGGGAAGGTGAAGAGCGCGATGATCTACCCGGGCGTCATCATGAGCGTGGCCGCGATCGCCATCATGGTGCTGCTCATCTTCGTGATCCCGGTGTTCGAGAACATGTTCGCCAGCGTGAACATGGCGCTCCCGCTCCCCACGCGCGTCGTGATCGGGGCGTCCAAGTTCCTCACCGGCTACTGGTGGGCCGTGATCATAGCGATCGTGGCCATCGTAGTGGGGCTGCGTCGCTACTACGCCACTCCGGCCGGCCAGCTCAGGATCGACACGTTCCTCCTCAACATACCGGTCCTCGGTGACCTCCTGAGGAAGTCGGCCGTCTCGCGCTTCACGCGCACCCTGGGAACGCTCATCAGCTCCGGCGTGAGCATCCTGGACGGCCTCGAGATCACGGCGAAGACGGCGGGGAACCGGGTGATCCACGACGCGATCATGGAGTCGCGCGCGAGCATCGCGGGCGGCGACACGATCTCGGCGCCGCTGCAGAAGTCGGCGGTATTTCCGCCGATGGTGATCTCCATGATCGCCGTGGGTGAGCAGACCGGCGGGCTGGACGAGATGCTGAGCAAGATCGCCGACTTCTACGATACCGAAGTGGACACCGCCGTAAGCGGCCTGTTGAGCCTCATGGAGCCGATCATGATCGTGTTCCTGGGCGTGATAGTGGGCGGTATGGTGGTGGCCATGTACCTGCCGATCTTCGACATGATCAACACCGTGCAGTAGACGGAGACGGCGGGCGGCAACGCTCGCGAGGCGCCCGCATCGGAGGCGCGACCCGGTGGCCGGGCACGTACTCTGCACTTCCGCCGGCACGGGGCGGTCGCGGAGCGATGCCGGACCGCGCCCCCTGCCCCCTGCCACCTCCTCCATACGCCGCCTTGGACGCCTCCCTCGCCACCGCCAGCGAACTCGCCGCCGCGATCCGGTCGCGTGAGATCTCCGCGCTCGAGGTGATCGACTCGTACCTCGCAAGGATCGCCGAACGCAACCCCGCGCTCAATGCGATCGTGACCATGGATGCGGACGCGGCGCGCGACCGGGCACGTGCCGCCGACGCCGCGCTCGCACGCGGCGATTGCTGGGGCGCGCTGCACGGCGTGCCTTTCACGCTGAAGGATGCGCACCCCACCGCCGGCATGCGCACGACGGTGGGGTGCGAGTCCCTCGCGGACCACGTGCCGGATCGCGACGGCACCGTGGCGGCACGTCTGAAAGCCGCCGGCGGGGTGCTCCTCGGCAAGACCAACGTGCCACCCATGCTCGACGACTGGCAGAGCTGCAACCCGATATTCGGTCGCACGAACAATCCGTGCGACCCTGCGCGCACTCCCGGCGGTTCGAGCGGCGGCGCGGCGGCGGCCGTCGCGGCCGGCCTGAGCGCGTTCGACATCGGCACCGATCTCTCGGGCTCGCTCCGCGTTCCCGCGCACTTCTGCGGCGTGTATGGCCTGAAGCCCACGGAGCACCGCGTTTCGTCCCACGGGCTGCGGCGGCACCCGGGGCACGAGCATTCGGTGCGTGTGATGGCAGGTATCGGGCCGATCGCGCGATCGGTGGACGACCTCGCGCTGCTGCACGGCATAATCGCGGGGCCCGATGGCCACGACAGCGACGTACCGCCGGTGCCGTTGGAGCCCCCACCCGAGGTGACGCTGCGTGACGCGCGGGTGGCCGTAGCGCCCAACTTTCCCGGCTTCCCGCTGGCCCGCGTGGTACGCGAGAGCGTGCTGGCCCTAGCCCGGAGACTGCAGCCGTTCTGTGCCGTGGTGGACGAGTGCACGCTCCCGCCGCTCGACTACACGATGGAAGGGAAGCGCGCCGCCAATCTGATCGCGATGCTGGCGGGCGTCTACCATCCGAAGGAAGGCGACCCCGCCGCCACGCTCGCGCAGTACATGGAAGCGCTCCGGGGGCGTGACGAGACGATCGCGCTCTGGGAACGCTTCTTCGAAGCGTGGGACGTGCTCCTCTGCCCGGCGGCGATGGTCACCGCCTTTCCGCACTGCCCGAAGGACACCGAGCTCGACGTGGACGGCGAGAGAGTGCAGTACTCGCTGATCGGCGCGCACACGACGCTCTTCAACTACACCGGCCAGCCCGCTCTGGTGCTCCCTTGCTCGCATGATGCCGACGGCCTGCCGATCGGCGTGCAGCTCGTCGCGAGGCGCTGGGACGAGGCCCGGCTGCTCGGCATCGCGCGCGCTGTCGGGACGATCTGACCCGAGGGAGGCGAGTTGGAGACGGGGCCGGGTCCTCCGCATCGAGAACCCGGCCCCGTCGTCAATCCGTCAGTCGCTCTGACGCCGCCGTCACGCGACGAGCGGCATGACCTCCGAGGCGAACCTCTCCATCTCCTCGTACTGCGGACTGAACTGGAGCAGCAGCAGATCCACACCGGCGGCCTCGAAGCCGCGGATCGCCTCGGCCACCTGCTCGGGAGTGCCCACCAGCCCCGCGCGCAGGCCCCGGTTCGACACCGAGTAGTCCTCCAGCGACACCTTCTGCTCGAGCTGCGTGTTGGCCAGCCAGTCCTGGTAGTTGTGGTAGCCCGGCGACCCGGGGGCCACGTTCGTGATCCGCTCCAGCTCGCGTTTCGCGTCGGCCTCCGTTGGGCGCACGATGACGTAGGCTGCCATCCCGTATTCCATCCTGGGGAGGCCGTGCTCCTCGCGGCGCCGCGTCATGTCGGCCAGCTTCGGCGCGATGCGCTCGGGTGGATCGCCGTGCGTGACGTACGCGTCGCACTCGCGCGAGATGAGCTTCTTGGCCGCCTCCGACTCGCCGCCCGCATAGATAGTGGGGCGCGGCTGGCGGAAGGGTTTCGGCTCGAGGATCGTGTCTTCCACGGCGTAGTGCTTCCCGCTGTGGCTGAACACGGGTTCCTTCCACACGCCGTTGAGCACCTCCAGCCACTCGGCCGTGCGCGCGTAGCGGTCGTCGTGCTGGTCGAAATGGATGCCGAAGCGGCGAGCCTCGTCGCTCCACCAGCTCGACACGACGTTGAGCGCGAGACGGCCCCGCGAGATCTGGTCGATGTTCGCGGCCTCCTTCGCGAGGAGGGCGGGTTGGTGGAACGTGGGTCGCACGGCCACCATCAGCTCGATCTTCTCCGTCACGGCCGCGAGCGCGGCCGCGGTGGACCACGCGTCCAGTGCCGGGGCGTCGATCCCCTTGATGTCGTTCATGAACAATTCGGCGATGAGCGTGATGTCGAAGCCTATCTCCTCGCTCCGTCTCGCCAGGCGGCTCACGTACTCCCAGGATGCTTCCATCCCTTCGTCCGGAACGTTGCGCAGCCATCCGCCGAACACGGGCAACCAGTAGCCGTAACGCATCATGCCGCCTCCGCGCCAACGCGGCGCTCGATTCGGGTCTCGAGGTAGTCCACGAGCTTCACGAATGGATCGAAACCGATCACGCGCGGCGCATCCGCCACGAAGTTCGAGAGCGCGTTGACGTCGTAGAAGTAGTGTTTGCCGTCGCGGTCATCCACCAGGTACTCGATCCCGCCGACGTCGAGCTGTACGCGGCGCGCGACCCTCTCCACCTGCTCGATGATCTCGGCGGGCGGCGTGTATCCCTCCACTCGCATCCCGTTCTTCGGCGCGTCGAGCGCGCAGGCCGAGCGCGAGAGCGCCTGTCCTTCGGTGGTCTGGCAGACGTCCGCCGGGCAGAGATTGAACGACGTGTCGGCGGGGAAGACGTTGATGGCGTAGAGGAACTTTCCGCCGAGCACCTCCACGCGCGTTATGTGCTCGCCACGAAGCGGGGCGCGCTCCTGCACCAGCGCTACGTTGTCGAGTCCGAGCTCGATCTCGCGCTTCGCTGCGGCGCGTTCGAGCGAGGCTTCGTCGTCGTACGAATAGATCCCGGCGCCGCTTCCGCCGATGTTGGCCTTCACGAGCACCGGGTAGCGGAGCCCCCGTGCCGCATCCACCGCGCGCGACGCGTCGTTGATGATGCGCGTCTTCGGGTGCGGGAGCCCGAGCTCCGCCAGGATCCCGGTCTGCAGCGCCTTGGACGTCTCCATCGTGTACACCGCGGCGCTATTCACCACCGGTACGCCGAGCCGGTCGAGGTGGCGCAGCCAGTCGAGCGTGAAGAAAGTGGACTGCCCGTGGCCGCGCAGGTAGGCGGAGGGTGACGCGCGGTTGAAGACGAGCGAGTAGGGGACTTCGCGCTCGTCGGGGTCGTACGTGAACGCGGACGCGTCGAGCCGCACGTAGGGAATAGCTCGCCGGTCCAGTTCGGCGAAGAGCGGACGGAACCAGTCCGGGTGCTCGTGAAAGATCGCTATCGGCTGCATCGATGCTCCTCGTGGGTGATTGTACGACCTTCGTCGCTCGTCCGCGGAACGAAAATGCCCCGGTCTTCTGGAGACCGGGGCAGCAGGCGGGGACGTCGGGAATGGCTTCCGCTCAGGCACGCGCTCCGGCCGCCCCGCTGGCCTCCAGGCCGGCGCAGCAGTACATCATGTATCGCGAACACGCGAAGCGCGAGGTGGTTCCCGCAGTACTGAGTATCATGGAAGTGAAGAGTATGCGACGGGTACCCCGGAGACAAGGCACTCACGATCACCGAGCGAGGATCGGAATGAGAACGAGCTGGATGGCCATGCCGGCCGCACTCCTGATAGTCTGTGCGTGCACGGGCGGAGGCTCCGCCGGCGGGAGCGGCGTCGAGGGGCGGGAGGTGGCCCGGTCGCCCGCGGGCGACCCACGGCCGGCCGGGTCGGCGCTCACCTCCGTCGGCGCGGTGGTCACCACCGTGATCGTCGTGCGCCATGCGGAGAAGGCCGCCGGTGGAGGCGAGGACCCGCACCTCAGCGACGAAGGCCGCGCCCGGGCCGCGGCCCTGGCGCAGGCGCTCGACGGTGCCGGAGTGGATGCCGTGATCACGACCCAGTTCGTGCGCACAGGCGAGACGGCGGGTCCCACCGCGCGCGACGCGCGCGTGGTTCCCGAGGTGCTGACGGTGCGCTGGGACTCCGTCGCGCGGAACGCCGCCGACGTCGCGGCCGCGGTCCGAAGACACTCCGGCGGCGTGGTGCTCGTAGTGGGGCACAGCAATACCGTTCCCGATATCGTCGCGGCGCTCGGTGCTTCGAAGCCCGACGCGATCTGCGACTCGGAATACGACCGGATGGAGATCGTTACGGTGGAGGCGAACGGCCGTGCGAGGCTCATCGAAGCGCGCTACGGCGCGCCGACACCCGCCCGGGTGGGCTGCGCGGCCATGTAGCGGCCACGTCCGACGCAGCTCCGCGGTACGACTCTCGCGGTCCGGCGGATGCCGGATGGATGCACCGCTCCTTCGAGTCGGGCCGATCGTGGAGACGGTCTTCCAACGAGCACGCCGGAGATGAGCGTCGCAGACCCCCATACGCGGGAGGCACCATGACGCAGGCGATTCGACTCTTCCTGCTCTTCGACACCGCCACCTTCGCCGTCGCGGCGCTGATCCACAGGGGGTTGATCATCGAGGGCTACGGGCACGAGCGCGCATACATCGCCGAGAGCGTGATCGCGTCGGTGCTGTTCGGCGGCCTGCTCCTCTCGCTCTTCCTCCCCGAATGGACGCGGCGCATCGGCATCGTGGTCCAGGGGTTCGCGATCATCGGGACGCTGGTGGGGCTGCTCACGATCATCATGGGCGTGGGGCCCCGCACGCTCCCGGATGTGGTCTACCACATTGCCATCATCTGCGTGCTGGCGGCCGGATTCACGCTGGCGCGCCGGGGAATGGCGGAATCGGCTCTCTGACGCGGAGCGCTCGTGAGCGTTGCCGCCGGCCCTCCGCGCTAGAGACCGGATTCCGTGGTTCCCAGTATCTCCTTCGAGATCATCATGTGCACTCCCACGTTGCCGTCCACGAGCTGCGTGATGCGCAGGTTGGCCGCTATGCTCGCGAGCCGGTAGGCCTCCACGCTCGACAACTTCTTCTTCCGCATGAGGAAGTCCACCATCTCCTGCACGCAGATCCGCGTGGCCGTCGTGAGATCGCGGTCCATCCCCATCGTTATGTAATCCGTGGGTGTCTCGGCCATCGGCCACGCGAGAGTGAGATCCTTGCGCACGATGATCTGGAGCGTGCCGTCGAGCGAAGTTTCGATCGCGGTCTGGTCCACCTCGCCGTCGCCCTGTGCGGCGTGGCCGTCGCCGATCGCCAGCAGCGCGCCAGGCGCCCACACCGGGAGGTAGAGCGTGGTGCCCGCGACCAGCTCCTTGTTGTCCAGGTTGCCCGCGTGGATACCGGGCGGGTTGCTGGACACGCGGCCAGAGTCGCGCGGCGGCGCTACGCCTATGCTGCCGAAGAACGGGTGCAGCGGTACCACGATGCCGCTGCCGAGGTCGGCGACCATGCCGGCGGTGTCGAGATCGATGATGCGCATGCGCGGGTCGCCGCAGTTGTCGCGCAGGAAACCGCTGCACCCGTTGTAGGAGTGCGTGACCGGGAGGCGCACGTCGAGGATGCGCACCTCGAGCACGTCACCCGAGTCGGCGCCCTCCACGTAGATGGGGCCGGTGAGGATGTGGCCGCCCGGGCCCCTGTCCGTGACCTGGTCGTAGATGTCGCGCAGCGATTGCTGCACGTCGCCGGCGGGCACGCCCGCGCGCTCCAGACCGCGTGGAGAACTGGTGATCAGCGTCTCCACGTCCACCGTGTCACCGGAAGCGATGCGGAGCACCGGCTTCGCCTCGGCGCTGTAGTATCCCCATGCGATCGTGGCCGGAGTGGCCGGAAGCGCGTGGCGATGCGCGGAAGACTGTGCGGCGAGGGCCGGGGCGAACGCGGCGAGCAGGGTGGCCGCGCGGATGAGTGCGGTCGTCATGCCGGGATCATACACGCCGGCCGCGCGTCCGGGAACCGGGAGGAGCGGGGACGCCGCCGGCACTGGACAATCGCCGCGCCCCATCTTACGACTCGGATGCCGGACCGGGTCATCGTAGCGTGAGAAGAAGCGGCGCAGGGCGCTCGCGGTGAAAACGAAGGGGGAATGGGGGTTGCCATGAAAGTCAGTCCGCTGGCCGGAGAGCTTCCGCAGCCATCGTCGCTCGTCGACGTCGCGAAGCTCGTCACCGCCTACTACGCCGAGCTCCCCGATCCATCGGTGCCGGCACAGCGCGTATCGTTCGGAACCTCGGGGCATCGCGGCACCGCCTTCGACTGCACCTTCAACGAGCGGCACGTACTCGCCATCACCGAGGCGATCTGCCGCTACCGCGAGGCGCACGGTATAGACGGGCCGCTCTTCCTCGGGATCGATACACACGCGTTATCGGTTCCCGCGCAGGCCAGCGCGCTCGAAGTGCTCGCCGCGCACGGAGTGGACGTGATGCTCGCGAAAGACGATGAGTACACGCCGACGCCCGTAGTATCGCACGCGATACTCGTTCATAACGGGGGGCGCGCGTCGGGCAGCGGCGGTGGTGAAGGAGGCGCGGGTGGGGTGAACGGCGCGCGCGGGCTCGCGGATGGGATAGTCATCACCCCTTCGCACAATCCGCCGGGCGACGGCGGCTTCAAGTACAACCCCCCGAACGGCGGCCCCGCCGACACCGCGATCACCGGCTGGATCGGCGCGCGGGCGAACGAGCTGCTCGAGGCCGGCCTCGCGGGAGTGAAGCGCATCCCGTACGAACGCGCGCTGCACGCGGCCACCACGCACGCGTACGACTATCTGGATGGCTACGTCGGCGATCTCGCGAACGTGATCGACATGGATGCGCTCCGTTCGGCCGGGCTCCACCTAGGCGTCGATCCGCTGGGCGGCGCGGGTGTGCACTACTGGGCGCCGATCGCCGAGCGCTACGGGCTGGATCTCACCGTGGTGAGCGACGTCGTGGACGAGACCTTCCGCTTCATGACGCTCGACTGGGACGGGCAGATCAGGATGGATCCGTCGTCACCGTATGCGATGCGGCGGCTGCTCGGGCTGAAGGACGAGTTCGACATCGCGTTCGCGTGCGATACCGATCACGACCGCCACGGGATAGTGACGCGGACGAGCGGGCTCCTCCCGCCCAACCACTACCTCGCGGTCGCGATCCATCACCTGTTCCGGCACAGACCCGAGTGGGGAAGTGAAGCCGGTGTGGGGAAGACCGTCGTGAGCAGCTCCATGATCGATCGCGTGTGCGCAAAACTCGGGCGGCGGCTGTACGAAGTGCCGGTGGGCTTCAAGTGGTTCGTGGATGGGCTCGCTGACGGCTCACTCGGATTCTGCGGCGAGGAGAGCGCCGGCGCCTCGCTCTTGCGTCGCGATGGAACGGCGTGGAGCACCGACAAGGACGGGATAGCGCTCGCGCTGCTCGCCGCCGAGATCGCGGCGAAGAGCGGGCGCGATCCCGGGGAGCTGTACGCCGACCTCACCGGGGAGCTGGGCGAGCCGGTCTACGATCGGGTGGAGGCGCCGGCGACGCGCGAGCAGAAGAAGCGGCTGGCATCGCTCTCGGCGGGCGACATCCGCGTGAGCGAGCTCGCCGGCGAGAAGATCGAGAGCGTGATCACCGAGGCGCCGGGCAACCACGCGCCGCTCGGCGGCGTGAAGGTGAGCACGGCCACGGGGTGGTTCGCCGCGCGGCCGAGCGGAACCGAAGAGATCTACAAGATCTACGCGGAGAGTTTCGGGGGGAAAGACGCGCTCGCGCGGATCATCGAGGAAGCGCAAGCTACGGTGGCTGCGGCGCTGCGGTGACCTGGCCGGATCGTTCTCCTCGTGATTAGAGCACCGCGATCACCGAGAAAGCGCGAGCACGGGGCAGAGTGCGCAGCGCGAAGCGGAAGTGCGTAGCGAGGGCACGCATCGGTGAGGCTCCTTGCGGGGGGCCGGGGTATTGTACGATATCGAGACGTGACGTCAACCGTGTGGCGGCCGGGGATCGCCGGCCGCGCCGGTACCGGCGATCGTCCGACGCCAGGGCGCTATGCTCCCGGGATCACCACAGGAAGGAGCTCCGATGACGATTTCGCACAGGCCGCCGGAGCGCGAAGCGCTTCTCGGGATGATCGGCGGCTACCAGCTCACGCAGCTCGTGCACGTGGTCGCGGTGCTGCGCATCGCGGACCTGCTCGGCGACGGACCGAAGAGCGCGCGTGACCTGGCCGGGCAGGCGGGTGCCAACTCCGACAGGCTGTATCGCGTGCTCCGTGCACTCGCCGCGGTGGGGATGTTCGACGAGCGCGAAGGGCGGAGCTTCGCGCTCACGCCGATGTCGGAGCTGCTGCGTGCCGATCATCCTGAATCGCTGCGACCGATGGCGATCTTCCTGGGCGGCCTGTCGTACAGAACGTGGAGCGAGCTGCTGTACGGAGTGATGAGCGGCGAGACGCCGGCGGCGAAAGTTCTGGGAATGCCGGGCTTCGAGTACCTGAGGCGCGACGTCGAGGCAGGCGCCGCTTTCGACGCGACGATGACGGGAATCACCAGGCGCGCGGTGGCGGGTCTGGTGGAGAAGTACGACTTCTCGAAGGCGCTCACGGTGGTGGACGTGGGCGGCGGGGAGGGAATACTTCTCGCCGGCGTGCTGAAGGCCAACCCTCGCCTGCACGGCATCCTCTTCGACCATCCCGATGTGCTGTCGCGCGCCAAGCGGATGCTCGCGGAGGCGGGCGTCTCGGAGCGCTGCGAGGTCGCGGGCGGCGACTTCTTTCGCGCGGTGCCGAGCGGCGGCGACGTCTACGTGCTGCGGAGCATCATCCACGACTGGGACGACATGCCGGCCACCACGATACTCGCGAACTGCGAGCGGGCGATGGCGGAAGATGGGAAAGTGCTGGTGATGGAGAGCGTGGTGGACGCGGGCGAGAACTCGGTCGCCGCGAAGCTGCTCGACGTGCAGATGCTGGTGATGACCGGCGGCCGGGAGAGGACGGTGGAGGAGTTTCGGCGGATCTACTCGGCGGCGGGACTGGAGGTGTCGCGGGTGATCCCGGCCGGGGTGGATGCGAGGATAGTGGAGGGCGTGCGCAGGCTGGATTGAGCGTGCGGCACGCCCGGGTCAGCGTTCGACCAGCGGTTCGTATTCCGGATGGCGCTTCAGGTAGGCCTGGATGAAAGGGCACCAGGCCACGACGCCGAGTCCGCTCGCCTTCGCGTGATCGAGCGCGGCCCTCGCGAGCGCGCTCCCGTAGCCGCGTCCCTCGAGCGCTTTCGGGACTTCCGTGTGGATGAGGTATAGCTTTCCATCGCGCTTCGAGTAGGCGAGCGTTGCGACGCCGCCGTTCACCACTATCTCGAACCGGCTCGCGTCGACGTCGTTGACGACCAGGATGGGTGGAGTCATGGCGACCAATAGTGTGCATCTGCACGGTTGGAGCACTACGGGCGAGGCCGTCAGCGGACCGGTGCGGCACCCTGCACCGCGGTGCAGATTGACTGCGAGTATTGGATAAAATATGCTTCGCGACCGCGCCGGCCTGCGTTCGGGCGCGCCGCGCTGGGGCCAGCGGCGATGCAGGCTTTTCCGCCCGCGAGCGTACTCGCCCGGCTGCGGCGTCCCGAGTCATGCTGCGCCGACTACACTAACGGCCCCGACACGTCTTCCGAGAGGACGCCCATGATCCAGAGTGTTCTGTTCGCGCTGCTCGTGCATGCAGGAGGGACGGTTGCCCTGGCCGGCACCCCGCAGCCGCCCCCTCCGGTGTCGATCCATGCCGAGCGCCTGGCCCGCACCATCTCCGGCACCGTGACCGGTGAAGATGGCCGACCGCTGCCGGGCGTGCAGGTGTATGCCGAGGAAACCCGCCGTGGCGCCGTCACCAATGATGCCGGCGCTTTTAGCATCCCCGAACTTCCCGACGGCCCCGTCGCGCTCCGCTTCCGCCTCATCGGCTACCGCCCCGAGGCGGTAACCGTCCCCGCGGGCCAGGATTCCGTGAGCGTGACTCTCCACGCCACCGCGGTCAACCTCGAGGCGGTGGTCGTCACCGGAACCGCCGGCGCCACGCAGAAGCGTCAGGTCGGCAACGCGGTCGCCACCGTCAATGCGGCCGAGCAGGTGGCGCTCGCGCCCGTGGCCGATGTCTCACAGCTCATCAACGCGCGCGCGCCCGGCGTCGTGGTGACCTCCGGACCCGGTATGGCCGGCTCCGGTTCGCGCATCCGCATCCGCGGGCGTGCCAGCATCTCGCTCCCCTCCGACCCGCTCATCTACGTGGACGGCGTCCGCGTGGACAACAGCGTGGGACTCGGCAGCGTCGGGATGGGCCGCAACCCCGCGCGCGGCGATCGCAGCGACATAGTCTCCCGCCTCAACGACATCGATCCCGAGCAGATCGAGAGCATCGAGATCATCAAAGGCCCGGCGGCGGCCACTCTGTACGGCACCGAGGCCGCGAACGGCGTGATCCAGATCATCACGAAGCGCGGCAACGGCGCACCGCAGTTCGGCATCCACGTGGCGCAGGGCGCCGCCTGGTTCAACGGACTGAACTCGCGGTGGCCCATCATGTGGGCGCGCGATCCGGTGAGCGGAGCGCTGATCACGCAGAACTTCGCGGCCGAACAGGAAGCCAAGGGGACGCCCCTGTTTCAGACGGGGCGCACGCAGGGCTACGGCGCCACGCTCAGCGGAGCGCTCGGCTCGCAGACCAACTACTTCCTCGGCCTCGACTACGATCACGACGAGAGTGCCAAGATCGGGAGCTACAACGAGAACTTCTCCGGTCGCCTGAACCTGAGCATAGCCGCGCGCGACAACCTCGACATCGATGCATCGGCCGGGCTCGTCACCGGACATCTCGAGGCACCCGGCGGCTTCGAGCTCCCCGTCTATCCCGTCACGCTCGCCACCTGGAGCGACAGCGTGGGCGGCGGCGAGCTCAGCAACATCCCGCACGGTGCCTATCGCGAGTACTCCAACTCCATGTACGATGTGAACCGCTTCACCACCAGCGTGAAGCTCGAGTACCGCACCACGCCGTGGCTCACGCAGCGACTCACCACCGGCCTCGATCTCACCAACGACAGCAAGACCTACTTGCAGCCGCGCCTCTCGGCGGAGCTGGAGCCCTACTTCGGCTCGTGGGGCTACTACAGCCAGGTGGGCCAGAAGACCGTGACGCCCACGGAGTCGCGCTACACCACCGTGGACTACAACGCCACGGCCAGCTTCTTCGTGCGTGACAACCTCAGGAGCAGCACGACCGTGGGCGCGCAGTACTACCGCAAGCAGTACGATCAGGCTTGGCGGCGCGGGAGAGTCTTCCCCAGCCGGTCCATCACCGCGATCTCGGCCGCGGGCGAGACCGACTCGTGGGATGACTTCGTGCAGAACACCACGTTCGGCGGATTCATCCAGCAGCAGATGGGTTGGAACGACCGGGTGTTCATCACGGCAGCGATCCGTGCCGACGACAACAGCGCCTTCGGAAGCAACTTCGACGCCGTCATCTATCCCAAGGTGAGCGGCTCGTGGGTGATGAGCGAAGAGCCGTTCTGGAACGTGTCGTGGATTACCACCTTCCGCCTCCGCGCGGCGTGGGGGGCGTCGGGGCAGCAGCCCGACGCATACTCCGCGACGCGCACCTACGCGGCCGTCACCGGTCGCGATGGCGCCTCGGTGCTGCGGCCCGGCGCACCCGGCAACGCCGACCTCAAGCCCGAGCGGAGCCAGGAGTTCGAGGGTGGCTTCGAGGCCGGGTTGCTCGGCGATCGCCTCGGCGTCGATTTCACCATCTACAACAAAACCACGTCGGACGCGCTCGTACTCAACAACGTGCCGCCATCCATGGGCTACGCCACAGGCGACGGGCTGGAAGGCGAGCAGTGGATCAACGGCGGCAAGATCCGCAACCGTGGCGTGGAGCTCGCGCTCAACGGTCGCGTGCTCGACTCGCGCTCGCTGCGCTGGGACATGCAGTTCGGGGCCTCGGTGAACGACAACAAACTCCTCGAGCTGTCGGGCGATCAGGAGTATCTCACGGTGGATTACCTGCAGAACCGCTATCAGCCCGGTTATCCGCTGACGGCGTTCTTCCGGAAGCATATCGTCCAGGCGGAGCTCGACCCGAGCGGGCACGTGATTCCCTCGTCCATGCTGTGCGACGACGGTATAGGAGGCGCGGTGGCCTGCGCGGATGCGCCGCAGGTCTACCGTGGCCGGCCCGACCCCAAGTACTCGGGCTCGTTCTCCAACACGCTGACGCTCTTCGATCGCCTGCGTGTGTATGCGATGGTCGATTTCAAGACCGGGCATCGGCTCTGGAACGTGAACCGGTGGGTGGCGTGCGGCGCCTTTTACCAGGCGTGCGAAGTCAACTACTCCCCCGAGAAGTTCAGCCCCACGTGGGTCGCCGAAGTGCAGACCGACCCCACTCTATACGCGTGGGAGACCATCGAGGACGCCAGCTACGCGAAGCTGCGCGAGGTGTCGCTGAGCTACTCGCTACCGTCGAATCTGGCGGATCGCGTGGGTGCCAGCCAGGCGTCGCTCACTCTTTCGGGGCACAATCTGCACACATGGACGCGGTACTCCGGTTTCGATCCCGAGGGGGCCGTGCTCTCGCACAGGAACCTCGCCGAGGACGACCAGACGATTCCGCCGCTGCGCTCCGTGCAGCTCACCCTTCGAATGAGCTTCTGACGAGCCATGCACAAGACCATACATACCGGCCTCCGGGAGCGCGTGATGCCTGCTATCGACACTCCTCCGAACGCCCGCGGCCACGGCTGGAAGGTGGATCTCCGCCGAGGGCTGCTGCTCGCCCTCGCGCTGCTCACCGCGGCGTGCAACCAGATAATCGGCGTGGAGGACTCCCCGTCGCGTGTCATCGCGCGCGACGCCGAAGTACCTGGAAACGCGGCGCTGCTCGTGGACGGCGCCATCAACGAATTCGAGTGTGCCTTCGGCCGCTACACGGTCATGGGCGGCCTCCTCGGCAACGAGCTACGCTGGTCGTCCGACAGCCCCTGGGGGCGCGAGACCGACCTGCGCGCGATGAATCCCACCACGGGTCTGTACGGCCTGTATAGCTGCGCGAGCGGGCTGTCGGTTTACAAGCCGCTCTCCACGGCGCGCTGGATGAACGACCACGTGCTGGAGCTGCTCGACGGGTGGGACGATGCCGAAGTGCCGGCTCGCGCCGGTCTCATCGCGCGCGCCGCCGCCTACTCCGGCTACTCGTATGTGCTGCTCGGCGAGGCGATGTGTAGCGTGGCGTTCGATGGCGGCCCCGAAGTACCGCCCGACTCCGCGTTCGCTCGCGCTGCCGAGCGCTTCGCGAGGGCCATGGACGCCGCCGGCACTTCCGGCGACGCGGCCACGCTCGACCTCGCGCGCGTGGGCTACGCGCGCGCCTTGTTGAACCTCGGCCGGGCGGACGAGGCCGCGGAGGTCGCCGAGTCAGTGTCGGAGGACTACGTGGCGTACGCCCAGTACGATGCCACGCCGTCGACCCGTACGAACTACGTGAACGAGGCGGTGCAGCTCGATCGTGGGATGAGCGTGGATGTCCCCTTCCGCGACGTGCAGTACGATGGCGCGGCGGACCCGCGCGTGGCGGTGGTGCAGGATGGATTGGGCGCCGACGGCCAGACGCAGCTCTACGTGCCGCAGAAATACGGCGACCAGGGCACCGACATCGAGCTCGCGACGTGGGTGGAGGCGCAGCTCATCGTGGCCGAGGCGCGCGGCGGCTCGGTGGCGGTGGGGATCATCAACGACCTGCACGATCGCGCCGGGCTGCCGCATTTCAGCAGCGGCGATCCACTGGAGATTCGACAGCAGATCGTGTACGAGCGCCAGGCGGAGCTCTTCCTGGAATCGCAGCATCTGGGCGACATGCGCCGCTACGAGCTTACCTTCCTGCCTGCGACGGGCGAGCCGTACGTCGGCACCGGAACCGGGAGCTACGGTGACCAGAAGTGCTTCCCGCTCCCGGACTCCGAGCGAGCGAACAATCCCAACATGTAGCGATGTGACGGGCGTGGCCGGGCTGTACGCCCGGCCATGCTCACATCGGAGCCACGGTACAGTGAGGAGAACGTGAAGAGCGTCAGAGACACAGTCGTGCTGCTAGTCACCATCGCGCTGGCTGGCGCGGTCGCGGTAGCGAGGCTCCCGGCCCAGGGCACTGCCGCGGACTACGAACGTGCCCGCGCGCTCCTGCCAGAGCGGGTGGACAGCCTGGTCTATCACTCGGAAGCGCAGCCGCGCTGGATCGGCGAGGGCGACCGGTTCTGGTATCTGAGCCACACCCGCGAAGGTGACGTATTCATGCTGGTGGATCCGGCGACAGGTGCACGCCGACCCGCGTTCGATCACTCGCGGATGGCGGCGGCGCTGTCGAGTCGGCTGGACAGCGTGTATACGGCGGGCGCGCTGCCCTTCGAGGAGATCGATCTGTCGGATCCGGCGGACAGCGTCCGCTTCGAGGTCGATGGCAAGGGGTGGAGCTGCGCGCTGGCGACGTACGATTGTCGGGAGAGCACGGCGAGCGCCGCGCCTGCGGCCCGCGAGATTCGCTCCCCGAATGGAGAGTGGGATGCCTTCCTGCGCGACCACGATCTATGGGCGAGGAGGGTGGCCACCGGCGAGGAGATCCGCCTCACCTCCGACGGTGCGCCCGACTTCGACTACGGCGCGACTCTCCCGAGCCCGACGCAGATGGTACGCGCGGGAAGCTCGGCGCTCCCCGGTCGGCCGGCCGCCGTATGGTCGCCCGATTCGCGACACATCATCACGTGGCGGCTCGATCGACGCTCGGCGGGCCAGCTCACCCTCGTGCAGAGCACTCCGAAGTACGGGTATCGGCCCGCGGCGTACGATTACCAGTACGCGCTTCCGGGCGACGTGGGAATCACCCAGGCGCACCCCGCCGTGATAGAGATCGCCACGCGCCGCATCTCACCGATCACGACCGAGCCGCTGGATCAGCTCTACTACGGCGGTCCGCGCTTCGAGTGGGCGGAAGATGGCTCCAGCGCCTGGTTCACGTGGACCCGGCGCGGCAATCGCGCTATGGAGCTCCGGGCGGTGGACCCGGCTTCCGGCGCGACTCGTGTCATGGCGCGCGAGAGCGTGGAGCCGCACGTCGATCCGTGGATCCACGACCACGAAGTGATCGGCAACGGCCGCGAAGTCGTGTGGACTTCCGACCGCGACGGCTGGAACCATCTCTATCTCTACGATGGAACCACTGGAAAGCTCGTCCGGCAGCTCACCCGCGGCGCGTGGGCGGTTCACGAGATCGTCGGCGTGGATGAGAAGGCGCGCGTGGTCTACTTCACCGCGGGCGGTCGCGAGCCTAACGAAGAGCCGTACTATCGGCATCTGTACAGCGTGCGACTCGATGGGAGCAAGCTGCGGCTGCTCACGCCGGAGAGCGCCGATCACTCCGTGTGGCTGTCGCCCAGCAGGAAGTACGTGGTGGACACCTACTCGCGTGTCGAGCTCGCGCCCGTCTCCGTGTTGCGCGATGCGCGCGACGGCTCCGTGATCCAGGAGCTGGAGCGTGCCGACATCCGCGACCTTCTCGCTGCGGGGTGGACCATGCCCGAGCGCTTTCAGGTGAAGGCGCGCGATGGGAAGACCGACATCTACGGCGTGATCTGGCGCCCATCCAGCTTCGACTCGACGCGGAGCTATCCCATTATCGAGCAGATCTACACCGGCCCGCACAGCTTCCACGTTCCGAAGAGTTTCCAGGCGCGGGGCAACAGGAGCTGGCCCGGCGAGACGCTGGTGCGCCCAATCGCGGAGCTCGGATTCATCGTGGTGATGGTCGACGGCCTCGGGACCAATGGCCGCTCGCGCGAGTTCCGCGACTTCTCGTACCGCAACCTCGGCGATGGCGGGATCCCCGATCACATCGCCGCGCTGCGGCAGCTCGCCGAGCGCTATCCGTACATGGACACCACACGCGTGGGCATCTTCGGCCACTCGGCGGGCGGCTACGACTCGATGCACGCGATGCTGACGCATCCGGAATTCTACAAAGTTGCGGTGTCCACGTCGGGCAATCACGACCATCGTATGGACAAGGCTTCCTGGGTGGAGACCTGGATGGACTTCCCCGTGGGGACCCATTATGCCGAGCAGTCGAATATCGACATGGCGGGGCGGCTGCGGGGGAGGGTACTGCTGGTGCACGGAGAGCTGGACGAGAACGTGCATCCCGCGAGCACCATCCGCCTGGTGGACGCGCTGATGAAGGCGGACAAGGATTTCGACATGCTCATCGTGCCGAACGGGACCCACGACATCGACAATATCCCGTACGTGGTGCGGCGCAGGTGGGACTATTTCGTGAGAAATCTGCTGGGGGTGGAACCGGTGCGCGGCGCCGAAGCCGTGGGAGAGGCGGAAGGCGAAGCCGGGTCAGGAGCGGGATCGTGAAGCGGGAAGGGATCGACGCGCACTACAGATCCCCTTCAGCGGATTCGCGGCTCCTAGCGTACCTTACCGTAGCTCCCCCCGGTCCACTCACCAGGATCCCTCCCCAGAATTCGACATGAGAACGAGACCTCTGGCACTTGCTGCATCCATATCCCTCGGCCTCGCCGCCGCCTTCCAGCCCGTGGATCTGGCAGCTCAGGAGCGGGAGGACCGCACGCTCCTTTCGCAGACGGAGATGACCGCGATCATCAACGAGATCTCCGGCGACCGGACCATGAACACCGTCCTGGAGCTCGTGCCCTACCAGCGCGTGCGGCCGCCGTCGGAGTACGATGGCCCGTACCGCGAGAGCACCGTGATCTCGCGGTTCGCCCGCGACTTCGGCTTCAGCAACGTGACCATCGAGAAGTTCGGGCCGACCACGAAAACATGGCAGCCCACGCAGGGCGAGCTGTGGATGACGACGCCGAAGAACATCAAGCTGCTCGACATCCACGACATCGCGCTCGCACTCGCGTCGCTCAACGCCAACTGGGACCTCGAGGGCGATCTGGTGGACGTGGGACCGGGGCGCGCGGAGGACTTCGAGGGGAAGGACGTCACCGGCAAGTTCGTGCTCACGTCCGGTTCCACCAGGGCCGTCTACGACGTGGCAACGGAGCGCGGAGCGATCGGCGTGCTCGGCATCAGCGCCATCAGCCCGCAGCGAGCCACCGACTATCCGACGCAGATAGTGTCGTCGAGCGTGACCGCCAAGCCGAACACTGTTGCCTGGCACGTCACGCCCGAGATTCACAACGATCTCGCCGCGTTTCTGCTGCGTGGCGAGAAGATCCACATCCGCTCCGTGACGCGCAGCGCCGAAGTGTCCTATACGCAGGAGTACGTGCACGCCGAGATTCCGGGCGATGGGAGCACCGATCAGGAAGTGGCGATCAGCGGCCACCTGTATGAAGGGCTCATCAAGCAAGGCGCCAACGACGACAACTCCGGCTCGGCACTCATCCTGGAAATCGGACGCGCCTACATGAAGCTCATCAAGGAAGGGAAGCTCCCGCCGCCGAAGCGGACGATCAACTTCCAGTGGGTGCCCGAGATCTCCGGCACCAACGCGTGGCTCGAGAAGTATCCCGAGAAGCGCCGCAACATCATCGGCACGCTCAACTTCGACATGGAAGGAATTCGCATCGCCCAGAGCCGGAGCTATTGGGTGCTGCAGCGCACGCCCGACACCTTCCCGTCGTACATCAACGACATCGCGCAGAGCATGATGGAGTACATAGCCGACATCTCGCGCGAGCGCGTGCGCTTCCGGCGCTCGATTACCGGTTACGCGCCGAGCCAGCCGGTGGAGGCGATCCACGGGAGCAAGGACGCCTTCTACATCAAGATCGACAAGCACTACGGCGCCAGCGACCACGTCACGTACATGCAGCACGGCATCCCGGCCGTCATGTTCATCACCTGGCCCGACATGTGGTATCACTCGTCGGAAGACACGCCCGACAAGCAGGATCCCACGCAGTACAAGCGCGCGGGCGCGGTGGGGCTTGGATCGCTGGCGGTGCTCGCGACGGGCACCCCCGAGATGGCGGCGCGAGTGCTGAACGAGAACCTGGGCCGCGGCCTGGCGCGCATGGGCGAGTCGCACACCAAAGGACTCGGCTATCTGGCCGACGCCTCCGACGCGTCCACGCTGGCGGTGGCGTACAAGGAGGCACGGAATGCCATCGCGCACCAGGCGAAGGTCGAGAAGGGCGTGGTGCGCTCGGCCAGCGTACTCTGGACCGACGCCGCCGAGGGGAAGAAGCGGACGGCGGCATTCGAGCCGCTCATCGATCAGCGAGCGAAGGGGCTGCTCGGCGAAGTGAAGGCGGCGTACCAGCTCCAGGCGGCGCAGCGTGGCGTGCGCACCGTGGAACCGGCACTGACGGCGGCCGAGCGTGACGCAGCCAGAGTCGTGGTGGACGTCGTACCGCCACCACCAGGCCAGCGGGGATTCCGCTTCAGGCGCGGCGCCACGAGCGGTCCATCACTTCCCGACGAGTTCAATGCGGAGCTCTCGCTCCTGCTGCCGAAGAAGATGACGGCGCTGGAGATCCGCGATTTCCTATCGGGAGAGTTCACTCCGCTGCCGATGGAAGAGGTGATGGCGGTGCTGCGTGCGCGCGAAGCCGCCGGTCAGGTAAAGCTGACTTCCGTGGGAGGGAAGTAGCGGGTCAGATAGTGAGACCCCAGCGGTCCTCGAGAAACTCCAGAGTCACCTTGACGACCGCCTCGGCGAAGCGTTCGACATCCTCGTCGGAGTCGCGCACGCCGATGCGGTTGGCTTCGATCTGCATCGCGCAGATCTCGCCGCCGTCGAACCATGCGTCAGCTGTGGCCGTGGCGTGCGCGGATCGCTCCCCCGATCTTGCTCACTCCGCGTTCGTGGAGTCCGCCGCCGTGTAGACCACCTCCCCGCCCACGATCGTGTAGAGCACCTTCGTTCCGAGGATCGAGTCGGGCGGCACGGTCATGATGTCGCGCGAGAGGACGACGATGTCGGCCCACTTCCCCGGCGTGAGAGATCCGTTCTCCTTCTCCTGGAACGCCACGTAGGCGCCGTTGAGCGTGTATGTCCGGAGCGCCTGCTCGCGGCTGAGCTTCTGATCCGGGAAGAACGCGGAGTCGGTGCCCACCATGTCGCGCGTGACGCTGCAGTGGAAAGAAGCGATCGGACTGATGGCCTCCACCGGCACGTCGGTGCCGTTCGTGATGATGGCGCCGGTATTCCAGAGCTTCTGCCACACGTACGCGCCTTCCTCCGCGCGCTTCGGGCCGAGCCGCGGCACCACGTACGGCGCGTCGGAGCAGGCATGGATCCCCTGCATCGACGCCACCACCCCCATCTCGCCGAATCTGGGGATGTCGCTGGGGTTCAGATGCTGCGCGTGCTCGATCCGCCACCGCAAAGTGTCGCCCTTCACATTGTGCTCGTCGAACACGGAGGCGAAAGTGTCGAGCGTCTCGCGATTCGCGCGGTCGCCGATGGCGTGTACGGATATCTGGAATCCATTCGCGATGCCGATCTCGGCGAGCTCCCGAACTCGCGACATTTTCGTCACCTCGAGACCGGAGTTCGTGGGCTCATCGTCGTAGGGCTCGAGCATCCATGCACTCCGCGATCCGAGAGCCCCGTCGGCGCTGATCTCGCCGATGGCGCGAACCGTGAGGTGCCCGTTGCCGTGATCCACCATCCTGCGCGATACGAGCGCGTCGACATCGTCCGGCCGGACCGCGCCCGAGCTCACGAGGATGTAGAGACGCAGCGGCATGTCGCCGGCGTCCACCATCCGCTTGATCGCGTCGATCGTGGCGAACGATTCGCCCATGTCCTGGAACGTCGTCACGCCGTTCGCGAGCGCATTCTGCGTGGCCAGACGGATCCGATGCGTGAAGTCCGAGTCGGCCTCGGCGGTGGAGCGCGCAGAGAGCGACTTCGCCAGCGCGCGCCTCACGAGTCCCTGCGCGCCGTCCACCAGTATACCCGTCGGCCTCCCGCGCGAGTCCTTGATGATCTCGCCGCCCTGCGGGTTCGGAGTATCGGGGCCGATACCGGCGAGCCGCAGCGCAGCGTCGTTGGCGATGAGCGCGTGCCCGCTGGCGTGACCAAGGATCACCGGATTGTTCGGAGCGGCCCGGTTGAGCAGATCGTTCGTCTGGAACCCCTTCACGATCCGCCCCGGCGACTTGTTCCACTTCTCCTGGTGCCAGCCCCGTCCCTGGATCCAGGCGCCGGGCTTGGCGGACTTCGCCGCGTCGGCCACCATGGCGGCGATGTCCTGCCAGGTGGGAACGCCCATCAAGTTCAGCTCACTCAACGCTCGTCCCAATCCCGTGAAGTGGCCGTGCGACTCGTTGAATCCGGGGATGGCGAGTCGCCTGCCGAGATCGATCACCTTCGTGGATGGGCCGACGTAACGCTCGATGTCGGCGTCCGAACCCACGGCGGTGATGCGGCCGCCGGTGACGGCGACCGCCTGGGCGCGCGGGACAGTCGAGTCCATGGTGACTATGGTGCCGTTGCGGAGGACGAGGTCGGCGGGTGACGCGCTTTTGTCCGTTCGCGATGAGCAGGCGGAGGCGAGGAGAGGGAAGAGAGGGGCGAGGACGAGAAGGGCAGGACGCATCGGCGAGACCGAACGAGTGAGGGAGAAGTGCGGGGGCGGGGCGTGCTCGATCGTTGCGGGAGACGGCGGGCACGGCGCCTGGACGGATCTCCGAACATCGCGATCGGCGCGCGGTGGCGCCAGAGCGGCGTGAGGGAGCGGGCAGGGGCGGGGCGAGTATCCCGGCGCGAAGAAGCTGGAAGAAGCGAAGAGGCGTCTCGCGCGTTCTCGGAACGTGAAGCTCCGACTCGGCGATGCGGCGCCGGCCGGGGCCCACCCCGACGCTTCACGCCACCAGCGTAGCGCCGCCCTCCGGAAACAGGATGCCGCTACCCTTGATCTCCTTCCGCCCTTTCATGCCGAGGTACAGCCACGCGCCCCACCCGGCGATCGCCAGCAGGAACGACAGGCCGCTGAAATGCATGAACAGGGGAAGTGCGAGCGCGAGCAGCGGATACCACGGGCGTGTGAGTTGAGCCAGCGCCTTGTCGTTGTAGTCGGTGCTGCCGGTAGTGAGGTTGCGGATGGCCACGTAGGGGCCGCCCTTGGCGCCCTTCCTCCTCATCCACGTCGCGATCATCTCGTGGCTCTCCCTGCACGCGAGGTCCCAGTTCTGCAACTTGAGCGCGTGCTCGGTTCCGTCGCTGCTCTGGAGAAAGATCTGATCGTGCGTCGTGGTGGTGGAGCTGATGTGCACCGGGGCGTTGTAGCCGGTGCCGTGGTACGTCCCGCCCCCGCCTCCGCCGCCGGTTACCTTCGTCTCCAGGTGCTTGCTGGCGCCCACCACCTTTCCGACTACGGTGTGCACTTCGAGTGACCTGCCATTGATCGTGATCTCGCGCATCGTCTCCCCCTTCGGTGGTTGGTCGCTGGTCGCCGCGAGGCGGCCGCCTCCACCGGGCATTGCGCGAAAATCCGTCTGCGAACGTCATCGCCCTGGTCGATGTACCGTCGGGCCGACGGGACCGCGCTCCGCCCTCGTGCATCCCCCGCGTTCGGCCGGATATGCATGAAGCCGGGACGTGCCCCTCCATCGGTCCGTCGAACGCCTGGCCGAAGAGTGCCGGACGCTCCTTTACGCCCGTGGCGAGCGGTACGAACCACTCGGCGCCCACCAGCCGGAGCTTGTTGCCGTCGGGTTCGTACAGCAGCACGTTGGGTTTTGCGGGGTCGGGCGTTGACGATATCAGGCCCGGATTGAGGAAGTGCACTCCGATCCCTCCTGGCCGATAGTGCATGAAGCCATCTCCCATGTGCTCGCCTTCCGGAAAGGTGATGCAGCCTACCGTGTCCCCTGATGAACGACCGGGCCATCACGACGTGACTCGCTGCGCGGCTCACGGATGTGTGGGCCAAAGCGGCGGCGCGCGACCCGGGTCGGAGCGAGCATCATGATAGAACGCCCGGGTTCCGCGCGCCAAAGAGTCCGCCACACCACGAGGGAGACTGTCATTCCCGCGAACGCGGAAATCCATCTACACTCAGCGATCGACGTACCGCATCTGCCGCTCGTTGTACCTCGGCCCGCTGACTCGCCCCGGCGGCAATGTCTCGTCGAGCTCGCGCATCTCTCCCGTGTCCAGCTCGATGCTCGCCGCACCGACGTTCTCCTCCAGGTAGCGCCGCCGCTTCGTGCCGGGGATCGGCACGATGTCGTCTCCCTTCTGCAGCAGCCATGCGAGCGCGATCTGCGCGGGCGTCGCGCCCTTCCTCGCAGCCAGGTCGCGTACGCGCTGCGCCGCGCTCATGTTCGCGTCGAAGTTCGCTCCCTGGAATCGCGGATCTCCCCTGCGATAGTCATCCTCCGGATATTCTTCCGCGCGCTTCGCCGTGCCGCTCAGGAATCCGCGACCCAACGGACTGAATGGCACGAGTCCCATCCCGAGCTCGCGCAGCAGCGGGATGATCTCCGCCTCGAGATTGCGCTCCCACAGCGAGTACTCGCTCTGCAGCACCGAAATGGGATGCTCGGCGTGTGCTTTGCGAATGTTGCTCTCGCCCGCCTCCGAGAGGCCGAGCCAGCGCACTTTCCCTTCGCGCACCAGCTCGGCCATGAGGCCCACCACTTCCTCGATGGGCACGGCAGGGTCCACGCGGTGCTGGTAGAGCAGATCGATGTGGTCGGTCTGCAGTCGGCGCAGCGAGCCCTCCACCGCTTCGCGCACGTGCTCGGGTCGGCTGTCCAGTCCGAGCGGTTTGATGTCGAGACTCTCCCCACGGGCGGCGTCGCCTCCCGCGCCATTCCGGCCGCCGATGCGCCATCCGAACTTGGTAGCCACCACGACATGGTCGCGCTTCCCCTTCAGCGCTCGACCGAGCAGCTCCTCGTTGGTGAAAGGGCCGTACACTTCCGCCGTGTCGAAGAGAGTGACGCCGAGCTCGATGGCACGATGGATGGTGGCTATCGATTCGCTTTCGTCGGTCGGCCCGTACGACTGGCTCATCCCCATGCAGCCGAGTCCCAGCGCGGAGGCTGAGAGGCCCTCGCGGCCGAGTGTGCGGGTGGGAAGGGTCATGACAGCTCTCCGGTGGCGGTGGATGGAATGGTCGGATCATCGACGTATGTGACTCGGCAGCATCAATGCCGATGCCACGGGCGTCACCGATTCCGCCGCGTCGTCTCCCTGGTCGGGCCCGGTCCGGTGGGGCCGATCTTGCCGATGGCGCGGGAGAGGAGCTCCTGCGGGTCGTACAGCTGGCCGTCCTTCATCACGAGTTGGGCGTTGCGTGTGTTGGTGATCTTCTCGAGGGGGTTGCCGCGGATCACGAAGATGTCGGCGAGCTTGCCGGCCTCGATGGTGCCGAGGGTGCTCGAGACACCGAGCGCGCGGGCGCCGTTGATCGTGGCCGCGCGCAGCGCGGCCGCGGGCGGGATGCCGGCGACTACGAGTGTGTGCAGTTCGCGGTGCGCCGAGAAGCCGGCTAGGTAGCCGCCGTGGCTCGGGTTGTCGGTGCCGAGCGTGATGGTGCCGCCTGCGTCGTAGAACGCCCTGGTCGTGCGGATCATGGTGGAGTACAGCGAGTCGAAGAGCGCGAAGGACTTCCGCGGCGGCTTCGAGGCGTGCCACCGCTGCACGTACGGCGTGAAGAACTTGCGCTCGTCCACCCAGTAGTCGAAGCCGGGCTTGTCGTCCACGGTCGAGAAGTACACCGGTGCCGTGATCGTGGGATCGAAGACAACGCCGTGGCTGATGAAAAGGCGGACGATGTCCTTGAATACCTTCGAGCTGGTATCGACCTGGACCCACGAGGGATACGCCGGCTTGTCGCTAGCGAGCTGGTCGCCACCGAGGATGTGCTCCACGCGGTCGATGCCCATTAGAATGGCATCCTTCGCGTTGGTGCTGTTGCGGAAGCCGGATTCCAGATGGCCCGTCACGGTGAGCCCGTGCCGATGCGCGCAGCGGATGAGCGCGCGCAGTGCTCCTGGCGAGATTCCCTTTGCCTTGAAGCCGCGCACACCCAGCTCCGCCCAGTGATCGACTTCGGCGCAGACTTCGGCCGGCGTGATGTCGCGCTTCCAGTCGCGGCGCGCGGTGCCGAAGTAGGGCCCCGTGTTGTAGATGCGCGGCCCGATCTGATCGCCGCGGTCTATACGTTTGCGGGCCTCCATCATCCCCTCCGGATCGTATTCGCCGGCGGGAAACGTGGAGGTGACGCCGTTGGCGAGGAAGATCAGCGGATTCCAGGTGTACTCGTCGCTGCGCACGCCGCCCTCGCCGAGGGTCATGTTGTAGTGGGCGTGCATGTCGAAGAAACCGGGCAATATGTACTCGTCGTCGTCGAGCCGTATCACCTTGGCGTTCGCCGTGTCGTCTTCCGACATCCTGCCGTCGGTCACCAGCAGCTTGCCGCCACGCACCAGGATGCCCCGATTGCGCTCGACCGTATCGGCGGTGCCAGTGAAGATCCAGCCGCCGCGTATGATGACGGCGTCCTGCGCATCGGCGTGGCTCGGAACGAGCACCGCGCTCGTCGCCAGAGCGAGCGCCAGCGCCACTGCGACGGTGAAGCTCCAGGTACGAGGCCGGCGGGCCGCGCTGCGGCGGCTGGAACGAGGTGGACGGCCGGGACTACCGGTTCTGCGGAACACGCGCACGATCATTCTCCTGTGGTTGGACGACCGACACGAATACGATCGAGCGAGCGCGTGCGCTGTGCAGCGCGGTCGGAGGGTCGTCGACAGGGCGTCGTGCCATGGCTCGAGCGCGAACGGCGCGACGCGGCGGCGCACGGCGCCGGGCCCGCTGGAGTGTGGAGAATCCATCGCGCCGCGCCACGCCGGCACTCTCCCTCTTCATACTCCGAGGTACGAGCAGGGCGGCTGGACGGCCGAAGGCGGTTGCGCACGGCCGACTCTCGCGCTAGCATACCAACCGGTTGGTATGCTAGCGCGGCGCGACGGGCCGTCGAATGCATCCCGAAGTGCCCCATTCGGAAGGAGGACGCATGCCCACTTCAGCCGCGCGCGCGCCGGCCCGGCGCACACGCGAGCCGGAGCTCACGCGCCGGAAGATCCTCCTCTCCGCCTTCCACGAGATCTACCGCCGCGGCTTCCAGTCGGCGAGCCTCGACAGGATCGTCGCGGACGCGGGCGTCACCAAGGGCGCCCTCTATCATCACTTTCGGGACAAGGCCTCGCTGGGTTACGCCGTGGTGGGCGAGGTGATCCGCGAACACCTCCTGGCGCGCTGGCTCGACTACCTCGACGAGTCGAACGGGGACCCGCTTACCGCGCTCCAGGAGAGGTTCAGGCTGCGGGCGCGGGAGGTGGAGCCGCTCGAGGTGGAGCTCGGCTGCCCGCTCAACAACCTAGCGCAGGAGATGTCGCCGCTCGACGAAGGGTTCCGCGTGAGAGTCGAGTCGGTGTTTTCCGCATGGCGTGGCGGGTTCGAGGGAGTGCTGGAGCAGGCGAAGGCGCGAGTGATCCTCCGGAAGGAAGTCGACTCGCGGCAGGTGGCCGCCTTTCTGGTCGCGGCCGCCGAGGGCTCCTTCGGTGTCGCCAAGAGCGCCCGGAGCCTGGAGATGTTCCGGTCGAACATGGAGGCGCTCGCCGTGTACCTCGACACTCTGCGGGTGCGGCCGAAGTCGCGTGAAGCCGGTTGAAGCGGCGAGATTGAAACCATGGGCAGCATCCGCCCGTTACGCAGAGACCCCCCGGACGGCCGGACCGACTCCGCCCGACTCCCCGGCCGTCCGGACCGACTCCGCCCGACTCCCCGGCCGTCCGGACCGACTCCGCCCGCGCGCGCGGCGCGGAACTCCGGTCCCCGGGTGGCGGCGGCGGAGAGCGTGCCGGTGTCGACGGCAGAGAGAGCAGGGATGTCGAATGAACGTGCGCACGGGGCGCCCGCTGGTTCACGGAGAGCAGGGGAGAGGGGGCACGATCAGTTGACCGACGCATCTACGGGAACCGGCCTCGAATCGGGGGCGATGGAAGCGTCCGAGGCGACCACGCCAGCCGGCTCGCCAGGTGCGCGAGGCGCGCCAGGTGCGCCGGCCTCGCCTGGCTCGGCTGCCGCGCCGCGCCCCGGCGCACGCCGCTTCGATCGTTCCATAGTGGAAGGACCGCTCTCGTCGGCGGTGTGGAAGCTGGCGTGGCCCACCATGCTCACCAACATCGTAGGCGGACTGCAGGGGATCGTGGACCAGGTGATGGTGGGGCACATGGTGGGCTTCACCGGCAACGCCGCGATCGGTGTGTCGTCGCAGATCTTCATCGTGGTGATCTCCTTCATCATCTCGCTCTTCATGGGGATGAGCGTGCTCGTGTCGCGCTTCGCTGGCGCGGGCGACGAGGACAAGGTGAATCGCACCGTCTACCAGGCGTTCATCACCGCGATCGGGATCTCGTTCCTGGTACTCGCGCCCGCCGGCTACTTCCTCGCGCCCTACCTGCTGGACGTCATCAACGCCGCGCCGTCGGTGCAGCGCGAAGCTCTCCCGTATCTGAGGATCATGTTTCTCTTCAGTGGCGGGTTGATGATCTATTTCATGATGAGCGGCGCGCTCCGCTCGGCGGGCGACGCCCGGACTCCGATGATCATCGGGCTCGTGATCACTCCGCTCAACGTCATCTTCAACGTGGTGCTCATCGCGGGTCTCGGTCCGATACCGGCATTCGGCACTGCCGGCGCCGCGATGGGGACCGTGCTCGCGATGGGGATACTCGCCGTGTACGCGCTCTACAAGCTCTGGCACGGCGGCTGGGTGGTGCGCTTCCCGCGCGGCGAGGGGTGGGGGCCGGACTGGGGCATCATCCGCGCGCTCTTCCGTTTCGGGCTCCCGACGGGGATCCAGGGGATCGCGATGAACGTGGGCGGGGTGATACTGCTCTCGTTCGTCGGTTCGCTGGCGGAGAGCGCGGCCGCGCAGGCGGCGTACTCGGTGAGCTACTCGCAGCTTTTCTCGTTCATAACCTGGACCTCGGTCGGTCTCATGGGCGCGGCGGCGGCCGTGGCCGGCCAGAACCTGGGAGCGAAGAAACCCGAGCGCTCGCGGGCCGCGGTACACGTGGCGGCGCGCGTCGCGGTATCGGTGGCGATCTTCGTGGGCGTCTTCTTTCTCGTCTTCCCGCGCCAGTTACTGGCGATCTTCGGCATGCACGAGCCCGCGGTCGTGGAGATCGGCGTGCAGTTGCTGCGCGTGTTGAGCGTATCGGGACTCTTCATCGCCGTCGCGCTCGCGTTCACCGGTGGACTGCAGGGAACGGGCGACACGAAGAGCCCGCTCTACATCTCGATCATCTCGCAGATCGTGGTCCCGCTGGGTATCTGCTTCGTGATCCAGCAGACCGGTACGCTGCGGCCGATGCACATCTGGCTGGCGATCCTCGTGGGCCACATCACCCGCTGCGCGCTGAGCGTGGCGAGGTTCGGCCAGGGGAAGTGGCGCCGGATCGAGGTGGACATCGGCTAGACGGAGGGATGCCGGCCCGAGGAGCACCCAGGTCGTACGGCGGGATGCCGGGTCCAGGAGCTCATGGACCGGACGTCGGGATGCCGGATCGAGGTGGACCTGGACCAAACGAGGGGATGGAGGACGGGGTGGGGGGGGGCGTGGGGGGCCCCCCCCCCCCCCGTGCCGCCCGCCGGTGGGTGTGTGCCGGCC
>CAZTTY010000021.1:0-26976 GCA_964616815.1 uncultured Gemmatimonadaceae bacterium
GCGCCTGCTGCTCCTTCACGCGATCGATCTGGATCTTCTTGATGATCACGTCGCGGCCGCCCACTGCCGTCACCACGGTCTTCGCCTTCACGCCGGTGGCGGAGAGCGCGGCGCGCACGCTTTCCGCCACGATGCCCGGGTCCATGATCTCGCCTTCGACGATGGCGTCGGCGAGGAGTGGAACTATCGCCACTCTGGTGAGCTCGGGCTCGCCCTTGCCGTGATCGATGACCGCGACCTTGACGAGCCCCGACCCGATGTCGAGCCCTATTGTCGTTTTCCTGCGACCCAGAAGAGCCATAGCTTTGGCCATGCGGTGACGGGGATTCGCGAACAGTCTCGCGCGTGTTGCATTCGTTGATTCCGTGACCCGCGCTGGCATGCTCCAACTGTCCCAGTAGCGGGCGTTTTGGCTACCAGAGACACGACCGGGGGCGGACAAGGTAACGCCCTTCAGTACAGTTCCGACCACGCTATCCCCTCCGGTACGACGGGCTCCGCGGCCGCCCGCAACGCCCTCTCCACGGCGCAGCTCGAGTAACGCAGGCGCGAGCCGCCGTGCACCATCGCGTTCGACGCGAGCACGGTACCGTGCAGCACGGAGCCATCTGTGATCTCGAGCACTCCACGGACGAGAACCACGCCACTGAACCGCGCCCCCGCGGCGAGCTCCAGATCGCCGTCCACCAGCAACATCCCCTGGGCGGCACCGCCTTCGATGCGCATGTTCCCGGGTGCATGCAGCAGCGGGAGATGGTCCGCGCACGGAGAATCGCTCCCCAGCTCGAGCAGCGGATCGCCGAGGTTGTCGGGGAGTGCAACGTTGCACTCCCCCTCGCCGTCCAGCCGCGGTCCGGGTGTCGCGACGATGGCGGGGTTTCCGAGTCGCGATGCCGCCGCGACCAGGGCATCTCGATCCGTGGCCCCGAAGCGCTGATAGCTGTCCGTCGCACCGGCGAGCGCATCGCCGCGCACCGGCGGAAGCCCGGCGATGCACGGCTCGGCGGTGCAGTAGTCGTCGACGACGCGCGACACGGCCGGCACCACTATGGCGGGACGCGCGCCTTCCCCGGGCGGACACTCCCGCCCCGGGGGTACGGTGTCGATTCCCGACAGGAGCGAGGAGTCGGCGACGGTCACGACTCCACTCGCGATCACGGCCGCGGACGCGGCGAGCGCCGGGACTCGAAGCGTGACGAGAAGCGAAAGCCGGCGGGCGGCACGTGAATCGCCGGTACCGGAGGCGCCGGCGGATGCGACGAGAAAGCTGTTGCGCGTGAGCTTCCAGAGGCGGACGCTGTGGCTCGCACCTGCCTCCGGCCCGCCGTCGAACGCGGCCAGCACGCCTCGGCGCGCAGTGACCTTCCACGACGGGCGCCACACCCCGGGCGACAACGCCGCAGCGAGCCCGTACTCCGCCGCGGCCAGCGCACGCACGCGGTTCACGCTGTCGCGACCGTCGCGCTGCTCGCGTAGCGCCGCGAAGAACACGCCCGTCACCAGCGCGCCGAGCACCGCCATGGCGACGACAGCCATGACCAGCGCGACGCCGGGGCGCGCCCGGGCAGCGGCGCGGCGCGCAGTGGGACCGGGGGTGCGAATCATCGGTTGCGCAGAGCGATCGCCGCCAGCAGCGAATCGCTTCGAAAGCCGCGCGCGAAGCCCATGGCTCGCAGCGCGGTTCGCGATCTGGCGCGCGAGAGGACATCTATGCGCCTGACTCGCCTTGGGTCGGCGGTTGGCGAGCCGGTGGAATCGCGGAACGCGAACCGTATCCCTTGCGCGGTGAAAGGCCCGCTCACCGGCTGAACGGTGCTGCAGGGCACGGTGCGCGAAGGTGCGCAGTCCAGAAAGCCGAGATACCATCCACCGTCGCCGGCGCGGTAGAGCTCGTAGCGCGCCCTGCGGAAGACGCGCAGCGCCGCCCCAGTCTCCACCGACGGTTCCAACGGCGGCGCCACTTCGAAGGAAAGGGCAGCGCCCTCTTCGGAGCCCGTACGCGCCAACCCGGTGGCGAGCGGACAGCTACCGCCCGGCACGGGGGCGGACCGAAGGGTGTGCACCCTCCAGACCGGTGGCGTGGAGCCTTTGGAGTCGAGGAAGAGTACCGTGTCGCCCTCGCGCGGCACGGTGACCCACGATGTGAGCGCACTCCACGACTGCCTGTCGGGGACGCTCACCCTGCCGCGCGAGCCATCGATGGAGCAGAGCACGGAGGTGGCGGTGAGCGAGCGGAAGTCCAGATGATCGCTCGCCATTTCGTAAATGCCGCCGGAAGCGGCCGCCACGGCCCGCAGCTCGTGGCCGGGGATCTCCGCTCCCTCGCGAACCGTTCGCTCGGTCTCCATCACGGACAGCGCCGCATCGAGAAAGCGGAGCTGGCCGACCACGAGTCGCATGATCGCTCCACCCAGCGTCGCGAGGAGCACGAGCACCACGAGCAGCTCGAGGAGCGTGCTACCGCGTGAGACGGTACGCGTCAGCAATGGAGTGCGCTCCGGAAGATGTATCCGACCCCGGGCGCCGGCCCCGCGGCATCGCGATGCACGACGCTGTCCGAGAGCAGTACCGTGCGCACACTCACCTGGCGGACGCTCCAGCGCTCCGCCAGGCCATCGGTGGTGCCGGCTCCGGAGGCGGCGACGCATCCGAGTGCACGGAGCGACTCCAACCGACTCTCGGCGGCGGCCGCGGTGCGGGCGAGCCGCCGGCCGCGACTCTCGAGTCTCACGACGGCCGCGCCCGCGGTAGTGAGAGCCAGGAGCCCCACAGCGAGGACGACGCTCGCGATCAGCAGCTCGGTGAGCGTGAAGCCCGCGCGGAGCGCTGATGCCGTCGTGGCCGCCGCGGGATGGGTGCGGGCGCCGCGAGAGGATCGCGCCGGCCGGCTGTACGGGGGGTGCAGGATCGGGTGGGTCATGTCCGCCAAGATGGTGCTCAGCGCGAATAGAGCATCACCCAAAGCACCCCCCGCGTACCGATCTCGTTCAGTCGCCCAGACCGTAGTCGCGGATCTTGTACAACAGCGCGCGGTGGGAGAGATCCAGGAGGCGCGCCGCGCGTGTACGGTTGCCGCGCGTGCGCTCCAGCGCGCGCCTGATGAGACGGCGCTCCAGATCCTCGGTACGCCGCTTCACCGAGAGATCGCCGTCCGCCGACGACACCTCGATCGCACGGTGGTGCACCAGCTCGGCCACCTGCGCGCCGCGAATGCACCCACCGGAGAGGACCAGAGCGCGCTCGACGACATTCTCCAGCTCGCGCACATTGCCGGGCCACTCGTACTCCATCAGCAGACCCAACGCGTCCGGCTCGATGGCGGCATCGTCGATTTCGAAGCGTGCGCCGTGCTTCCGGACGAAGTGTAGGGCCAGCGCGGGGATGTCGTCCCGCCGCTCACGCAGCGGCGGCAGCCGCATGCCCACCACGTTCACCCGATAGTAGAGATCCTCGCGGAAGCGACCCGACGTGGCGTCGGCGGCCAGATCGCGACTGGTGGCGGCTATCACGCGCACGTCCACCGCGCGCGCGCCGTTCGACCCCGCGCGCCGCACTTCGCCCTCCTGCAGTACGCGCAGAAGCTTCACCTGGACGCTTCCAGGCAGCTCCCCTATCTCGTCCAGAAGGAGCGTTCCCCTCTCCGCATCCTCGAACACGCCCGCACTGTCGGATGCGGCGCCGGCGAACGAGCCCTTCACGTGCCCGAACAACCGGCTCTCGAGCAGCGCATCCGGCAGTGCACCGCAGTCCAGCGTGACGAACGGCTGGTCGGCGCGCGGGCTCGACTGGTGAATGAGCCGAGCGATGGTCTCCTTTCCGGTTCCGCGCTCCCCGGTAACGAGTACCGTGGATTGATGACGCCCGAGCTTGCGAGCCATCTCGACCACACTGCGGAAGCCCGCGCTCTGGCCGACGATCTCCATGCCCCTGAGCGAGCGCAGCTCGGTCTCCAGACGTCGCAGCCTGGCCAGGAGCTCCACGTGCTCGGCGGCTCTTCGAACGCGCAGCCTCAGCTCGTCGATGCGGAAGGGCCTGGAGATGTGATCGTACGCACCGCGCCGTATCGCGGCGGCGGCCGCATCCGCATCGCCGGCCGCACTCATGGCGATCACCAGCGGCGCTCCGCAGCGTGCCGTGTATGACTCGCCGAACCACGGATCACCGGCGGCCGGGGTGTTCGTACCGCAGAGCACGATCTCCGCCCCTTCCTCCTCCAGCGCTGCGAGCGCATCGCCGGCGTGTGCCGCGGCGATGGTCGCGTAGCCATCCTCGGCGAGCTGCCGCGACAGCGTGCGACGAACCTCCGGATCGTCATCGATCACGAGCACTCTCACGACCCGGCCGCCCCCGGCGGGTCGCCCGCACGATCGTCCGGCTCATCCTCGCCCGAGGCGACTGGCAGGCAGATGACGAACGCGGCACCGCCCTCGCGCGCGGTGCGCACCCACACCGTGCCGCCCAGCCCCTCCACGACCCGCGCGACGAGTGCGAGACCGAGTCCAGTCCCCCTCCCCGGCTCCCTGGTCGTGAAGAACGGATCGAAGACTCGCTCCCGCTGCTCCCATGGCACACCGGGCCCCGTATCGGCAACGAGTAGCCGTACCACCTCGGCGGGATTCCCCACCGAGTCGAGCCACGAGCGCACGCGCGCGCTCTGGTCGCGCGCCGCCGCGAAGTCCTCCGGATCGCTCCCCCGGCGCGGCGCGCCCTCCACCAACTCCGCGAACGACAACCGGTCGGAGATCATGGCGACCGCTCCCTCGCCCTCGAGCGCGTCCACGGCGTTCAGGAGCAGGTTCACGAAGGCCTGCTGCATCTCGTGCGCGTCGCCCAGCAGCCGAGGAAGGTCGTCGCACAGCGTCATCGTGACGCGCACATGGCACAGCGCCCCCTGCTCGGCAAGCAGCCGCACCGCATCGCGCGCCGCGTCGTTGGGATTCATCGGGAGCGCGACGCGCTCGCGTGCACGTGCGTACTCGAGCATGCCGTGCACGATCCTGTCGATCCGTGCGCGCTCGCGCTCGATCGCCGCCACGGCCTCGGCGGCATCCGGGTCGGCCGCAACCGACGATCTCAGAAGCCGTGCACTGCTGGCGATCGCGTCGAGCGGAGCGGCCACCTCGTGCGCCACACCGGCGGCGAGGCGCCCGACGCTCGCCACCTTTTCGAGGTGCGCACGCTGCGCCTGCTCGGCCAGCAGCCGGCTGGTCATCCTGTTCACGCCGTGCGAGAGCCGTGCGAGCTCGCGCGTGTCGCCCGGCGGCACGCGGCGCGAGAGGTCGCCGTTGGCGATGGCCTCGACCGCGCCCACCACGTCGTCGAGGGGCGAGACCACCAGCCGCTGCAGCCTGTGCGAACCGAAAGCCACGAACACAACCACATCAGCGACGATGAGAAGCGTGAGATAGGCCGAGCCGTTGGCGCTGTTCACGAGGCTCCTCAGCGCTACCACGTCGAGCGCGGCGAGTGCCAGCGCGGCCGTCCCCAGGACGGCGAGGCCGAGCAGGACCTCCGCCCTGAGCGACGTGTAGGCTCCGGATCCGACCGTGCGCGGGCCGCGCCCGCGCGCTCCCGGCCACGGCAGCGAGCGGATCACACCTCGACCCCGTATCGAGCCAGCTTGCGGTAGAGCGTGGAGACGTCGATGCCGAGTACTTCGGCCGCGCGGCTCTTGTGGCCGCCCTCGTTCTGCAGGACCCACAGAATGTAGGCGCGCTCGATGGCCTCGAGCGATGGGTTGGCGCTTCCCTCGCGGTCGGAGACCAGCGGCTCGACACGGCGCTCGACCACCCTCTCGGGGAGCGCGGCGGCATCTATCACTTCGCCTTCGGTGAGAATCACCGCACGCTCGAGCGCGTTCTCCAGCTCGCGCACGTTACCGGGCCAGTCGTACGCCTGCAGCAGCTCGATCGCCTCCTCAGTGATGCGCTTCGGCTCCGTGCCGGCCGCACGAGCCGAACGCCTGAGGAAGGCGTCGGCGAGGAGCGGGACATCCTCCCTGCGCCGCCTCAGCGGCGGGAGGTGCAGCGCGAAGACGTTGAGGCGGTAGAACAGATCGCCGCGGAAGCCGCCGCGCTTCATCTCCTCTTCGAGATCGCGATTGGTGGCGGCGATGATGCGCGTATCGATCGGGATGGCCTCGGTACCGCCTACAGGTATGACTTCGCGCTGCTGGAGGACGCGGAGGAGCTTGACCTGCGTAGACGGCGTAGTCTCGCCGATCTCGTCGAGGAAGAACGTTCCCCCGGCGGCTGCGGCGAAGAGTCCCGTCTTGTCCTTCACGGCCCCGGTGAAGGAGCCCTTCATGTGTCCGAAGAGCTCGCTCTCGAGCAGACTCTCCGGGAGCGCTCCGCAGTTGATCGAATTGAAGGTCGCTTCGCTCCGCGACGAGAGATCGTGTATGTAGCGCGCCACGACTTCCTTTCCGGTCCCCGACTCGCCCTGAATGAGCACCGTGGAGTCGGTGGGCGCGACGGTCTGCGCGAGGCGAAGTACGGCGAGCCACTCGTCGCTCCGCCCCACGGGCCCGCCGTCCACGTTCCGATCGAGCCTGCGGATCTCCTGGCGGAGCGAGCGGTTCTCGACCCTCAGCGAACGATGCTCCGCGGCCCGCCGGAGGATCGCGACTATCTCATCGTTGACGAACGGCTTCTGGATGTAGTGGTACGCTCCCTCGTTCACCGCCTGGATGGCGGAACGGAGGTCGGCCTGCGCGGTCATGAGAATCACCGGCACGTCGGGATCGCGCGAGCGAGCGCTGGAAAGCACTTCCAGCCCCGACACGCCCGGCATCCTCACATCGGTGAGGACGACATCCGGCGAGCGCTGCTCGAGCTCCTCGAGCCCCTTGCGTCCGCCCAGTGCCGTGCGGACGCTGAAGCCTTCCTTCTTGAGCAGGATCCCGAGCGTCTCGAGAATTCCGGTCTCGTCGTCGACCACCAGCACGTTCACGCCGGCCGGTGGAGTAGCGGCGGTCATGCGGCCTCCGCTTCGGCGAACCGGGTGCGGGGAAGGAGCACGGAGAATCGCGTGCCGCGCGAGGAGCTGTCGACGAACACGACGCCGCGGTGCGCGTCCACCGCGCGATGGACTATGGGAAGGCCGAGGCCCGTTCCCCCGGACTTGGTCGTGAAGAATGGATCGAACACGCGATCTCTGAGGTCGGCCGGAATGCCGGGACCGCCGTCCTGGACGTGGAGAGCTATGGCGTCATCGGGAAAGAGGACGCCGCGCGGAAGCTGGTCCGTGGCCATCTCGGCGAGCTCCACGCGCACCCGGCCGCCTGACGGCGATGCCTGGATCGCGTTGAGAACCAGATTGAACACGGCGCGGTGGAGCAGGTCTTCATCTCCCTCGATGAACACCGGTTCGTAGGGGATGTCGCACTCGAGAACGACATCCTTCTGTACATCGGGGTTGCCCGCGGCCAGGCTGGCGGCGGCGCGCGCTATGCCGCCGAAGTCCACCAGCGCGCCGCGCGTCACCCGTACGCGCGCGAAGTCGAGGAACTCCGAGAGGAGCCGTGAGAGACGATCGGACTCGCGCACGATGAGCCGACCCAGCGTGCGCTCGTCATCGCCGGCACCCGCGGTGAGCGCGAGCTGCTCCACCGCGCTGCGTATGGATGCGAGCGGGTTCTTGATCTCGTGCGCCAGCGAGGCGCTCAGCTCGGCCACCGCTTCGAGGCGCTCCGTCCGCAGACGCAGCTCCTCGAGGCGCTTGTTGTCCGAGATGTCCTGGAAGATCACGGTCGCGGAGAGCTGGTCCGGCGAGCCGGCCGCCATCATCGTCGTGGTGGTGAAGCCGATGGACACGGCGCGGCCATGCAGCGTGATGGATGCCTCGCCGCGCGTGACGCGCTCGCGCTGGTGCACCGCCCGCTCGAGAGCGGCGGCGAGCTCCGGCGCGGGCACGGCTATCAGCTCCTGCACGGTGCGTCCGCGGGCCGTCGAATTGTCGAAGCCGAGCAGCTCCCCCGCGCTCGGGTTGGCGAAGATGAGCAACCCGTCCGAGTCCACGGTTATGATGCCGCTGCGGATGTTGTGGAGGATGTCTTCGGCCTGCAGCTTCGCGAGCGCGAGACGGGCCTCCAGCTCTTCGCGGGCGCCTCCGGCCTCCTGCAGCCGCGCGGAGAGGTATGTTACACCGAGCGCCACCGCGGCGAAGACGCCGATCTGGAGAAACACACTGATGGCGTCGGCGCCGTGTTGCGACAGCAGTACATCGCCCGTATAAAGTGCAATGCCGAACGCCGCGATCAGCAGCGCGCTGGTCGCGGGGAGGAGGAGCGACGCCGCTGCGGTCACGAGGATGTACAGCGCCGCGAACTGCGACTCGCCGCCGCCGGTCACGTGCACCACTGCGGTCACCAGTATCACGTCGTAGACCGCCTGCAACGTGTAGAAGGCGCGACCGGCGGGCCTGGGAGAGGCCGGTCCGCGGAGCGCGCCGTACCAGCTCGAGGCGACGGTGAAGCCCAACGCCGTCACGATGGCGAGCGAGGCGATCATCGTCGAGTGCGATTCGGCGTCCTGCCACGCGAAGAGCGCGGCCAGGAACACGGAGAACGCGAGCGACAAACGGCCTATGTACAGCCAGCGGAGAACGCGAATTGGCTCGAACATTCTGGACCCTGGAGCTGGATGGGCGCTACGGACCGCCGGCGCGCGGCGCCCACCGCTCCGGAAGAACTCTTGCATAGTGCGACACCGGGACAGCGCCGACCGCTGCATTTTGCTATATCTTCGACGATCAACGCTCTAGGGGAGTTACGTGGATAGCCCGACGGAGCAGCTCACGATGGGCGCGATATCCTTGCGCCTGGTCGCCGTGCTCGTGCTCGTGTTCGCCAATGCATTCTTCGTGGCGGCGGAATTCGCCCTTGTCGGGGTTCGCCGCAGCCGGATCGATGCCCGCGCGGCCGAGGGGGACCGCGGCGCCAAGGTGGTGCAGCAGGCGCTCCAGCACCTCGACCGCTACATCTCGGGCACTCAGCTCGGGATCACGCTCTCCTCGCTGGCGCTCGGCTGGATCGGCGAAGCCGCGATAGCGTCGCTGATCGACCGCCTGTTCCTCACAGTCGGCATCGACGTGCCCGCCGGAGTCACGCACAGCGCCGCGGCCATCACTGTCGCCTTCCTCCTGATCACCTTTCTCCACATCGTGCTCGGCGAGCTCGCGCCGAAATCGATGGCGCTTCTCAACCCGGAAGGGGTGAGCGTGTGGGTGACGCGCCCGCTGCGGGCCTTCACCTGGCTGATGCGGCCGTTCATCGGCGTCCTGAACGGGGCCGCCAACGCCTTCCTGAAGATGCTGGGGCTCCACACGGTCGCGGAGAGCTCCAGCGTCCACTCCCCGGAGGAGCTGCGACTCCTCGTGATGCAGACGCACGCACACGGGCTGCTGGATGAGACCGACTCGCAGATGCTCGCTGGCGTATTCGACTTCCACAACAAGCGAGTCCGCGATGTCATGCGGCCGCGCACTGAGATCGTGGCGCTTCCGCTGGAGAGCACGGAAGAGGAGGTGTGGGGGGTGGTGCGCCGCGAGCGCTATTCGCGGTATCCGGTGTACCGCGAGTCGCTCGACGATGTGATCGGGGTTTTCCTCGCCAAGGACCTCTGGCTGCACGACGGCGCCGAGCAGTTCTCACTCGAGCGTTTCGTCCGCCAGGCGCTGTACGTGCCCGACACGCGCGCCGCCGAGCGGGTGCTCGACGATCTGCGGCGGACCCGCGCGCACATGGCCGTGGTGCTCGACGAGTACGGCGGCACCGCGGGCATCGTGACCATGGAGGATCTCGTCGAGGAGGTGATCGGCGACATAGCCGATGAGTACGATGTGGCCGCGCGCGAGGCGCTCGAGATGAACGGCGTGCTCGAGCTATCGGGCGCGCTGTCGCTCATCGATGTCCGCAACGACCACAACCTGGCGATCCCGAACGGAAGCTGGTCGACGCTCGGCGGCTACGTCTTCTCGCGCCTGGGGCGGCTTCCGACCGTCGGCGACCGGGTGGCCTTCCCCGGCGGCGAGCTCGAGATAGTAGCCATGGAGGGACGCCGGGTCGCCGCGGTGCGCGTGCACCGCGCGGCGCTGGACGGCCAGGCCACGGCATGAGCGACGAGCTCGAGGTGGACGACGAGCTCTCACTTCCCCACTCCGAGCTGGAGTTTCGCGCCACCCGCTCCGGAGGCCCGGGCGGGCAGCACGTGAATACGTCGGCTACCAGGATAGAGCTGGTCTGGAATCTCGAGAGCTCGCGCGCCCCGACCGACGAACAGCGCGAACGCCTGCGCCGGCGTCTCGCCGGCCGCCTCGACGCCGCGGGCAACGTACGCGTGGTCTCGAGCGAGTACCGCAGCCAGCTTCGCAACCGCGAAGCCGCCGCTACCCGCCTCGCCACGCTGCTCCGCCGTGCCCTCGCCACCCGGCGCAAGCGCGTGCCCACCCGCCCCTCGCGCGCCTCCCGGGAAGCGCGGTTGAAGGACAAGCGGCTGAAAGGCGAGAAGAAACGGTTGCGAAAGCCGCCTGAGTAACCGGCGGGATCAGCTCTCCCCCTGCACCGATGGGCCGGCTGTGCGGCTCCCGGCCCACCCGAGTCCGGACTCCGGGCTCGTCGATTCCTCACCCCGATACCAGTAGGCGACCAGCGCGATGAAGGCGCCTGCCAGAAGACACGCTCCCACTCGCAGGGCGATCGCGGACAGACTCCACGCGTGGATGAGCGCTTTCAGCGCGGCGTAGCAGGCCAGCGCGAGGCCCACGGCGCGCGATGGCGCATGGGATCGGCGCCGTCCGTGGAAGATCGCGGCGATCCCCGAGAGCGCGTAGAAGACGATCAGCAGGAACACCGACACGTCGTACGAGTACGCCTCCGCGAGCTCCGTGCGGATCCAGATGAAGGCCACGAGTGCAGGGAGCTGGGCGAGCATCGCGAGGTCCACTCTCGTGAGGCGCGCGCCGTGCCGCGTGAAGATCGCGACGGCGCCGGTACACGCCAACGCCGCGAGCGATGGAAGCGTGATGAAGGGCGTGTAGGAGTACGCCGCGCGGTCGAGGAGGAGCGCGTACGTCGAGAGCGCCGAACCCGCGAGGACGATCGCGATGGGCAGCGCCAGCGAGGCCGAGTCGCGCCGGCCCATCAGGATCGACGCCAGCGACCCGTGGGCAGCGAGCCCGACGATGCACCACTCGGGATGAGCGTGCAATGCGAGCACGATCGCCGCGGCGCTCGCCAGGTACGCCGCGGCGGTGTGGAGCCCGCGATCGGCCGCGCCGCGCAGCGCGGCGGCACCGAGGATCGCCGACCAGAGCACGGCCACGAGCGCGCCGGCAGGCGAGGCAGGATGCTCGAGCCGGGTGACGGCCGCCATGAGAAACCCGAGCGGCAGAAGCACGCACGCCGCGATTCGCCACGGCTCGGAGAGCGGTCCGCGGCGCGGCGCGCCGAGGGCCGCGAGCGTGCCGGACGCGCCGAGCGCCACCGCCAGAGGCATCGCGTGCGCCGCGAGGTCCGCCGCCGCGAGCGCGCCCACGCCCACCGTGAGAAAGCCGAGCGCCAGACGCGCCCGAACGTCGTGAGCGCCCCACACCAGGGCAGCACCGGCACATGCGAGTGTGAGCAGCACCGGAGTGGCGCGCTCCGGCCATGGCGAGGAGGCGTTCAGCAGACCGTGCGTCGCCCCGGCGTACAGCAGGCATCCGACGCCGGCGATCAGGGTGGCGGTGTGCCAGTTGCGCGAGCGGATGGCCACGATCGATACGGCGATCACCACCAGACCGAACGCGGCGAGCACCACGGCCCTGCCACCTCCCGTGGACGTCACGAAGGGCGAGAGCAGAGCGCCGCCGAACCCCACGCAGAAGAGCGCCTCTTCCTCGGTGCGCAGCGCGAGCGCCGCCAGCGCCATCGATGCGACGGCCGTGACCACGAGCGCGAGCGACGGCGGTATCACGTGCAGTCGCGGTCCGGCCGCCCAGAGGTCCAGATGCAGCAGGGCGAGGGCGAGCGCCAGGAGAGTGTTGCCGAAGCGAAGCGTTCCTCGCGAACGCAGCCACCAGCCGATCACGGCCACCGCACCGGCTCCGAGCCCGCCGAGCACCACGCGCTGGCTGGGCCCGAGAAGTCCGTGCGCGATGGCCCACGTCAGGAAGGCGCCCATTCCGGCGAGCAGCGCGAGCGTGGCCAGCGCCATGGTGCCGTAGCGTCCCACCGCCTCTTCGAAGCCCAGTGTGGAGAGGCCCTCGAAGATGCCGCGTACGGCGGGTCGCGCTACGGGTCGCGCGGCCGCGCCCTCGGCCACGCTCCTCGGACGCTCCATACCACGGCGCTGCGACGCTTCGGCTGCCGAGAGGGCGGCCGACGCAGGGGCTTCGGCCCCGCCCTGCTCGCCCGGGCTCCGTCCCACACCGGCAACGCCACCGGCCCGCGGCGACGAGGTCCCCCGAAGAGCCGATATCTCCGTTCGCAATTCCCCGATCTGCTGATTCAGCGCCCGGACTACACTCTCCAGTCGCTCGATGCGCTCCGTGTCGGACAAGTGGGCGGCCTCGTCGTGAAAGGTGGAATGGTCGCTACCTGATCATCTCCACAGTAGACGTCACGACCTGCGTAACGGGCACACTCTGGCCCGCGGCGGGGATGGTGATCTGCATTCTCATTCGCTGCACCGCCGTGGAACCGAGGTACTTGCCATCCGCACCGAGGTAGTGCGAGCCAGTTCCGGTGCCGTCGCCTTCGACCTGCAGCTCCTGCCCTCCCTGACTCTGAGTTCCGTGGATCGACATGACCGACGTGCGCTGCACGAGCCAGGCGGTCTGGCCATGAAAAGTCGTGTCACCCACCAGCTTCGACGTGGTGACCGCGGTCATGTCCAGCGTCCCGCCGTTGCCCGAGACGGTGTTGATGGTAGTGTCGGTCCAACTGCTCCCCACCGCCGCATCCTCCGGGAGCGGGAGCAGAAACTTGCGCATCCCCGCCACCAGGTTCTGGGCATCCGCGTCGCTGTCGGCCGCGTTGGACGTGAGCGCGTAGACCTTGCCGTGCGCCGACATGGTGCCCTGGACCGTGGTCCCCACGAGTCTGGAGACGTCGGGAAGAGGGATGACGGGCTCGGACGACACGCGGCTGGAGTCGATGGTGTACTTGAAATCGAGCGTGTCGCCCTCGCCCCCGTGGCGCGCGAGCTCCACACTCACCTCCTGTTCGTTGGTGACCCTGTACTCCGACTGCTGTCCCGCGTACTCCTGCGAGCGTGTAACCACCGAAGTGATCTGATAGCGCGAATTGCCGGGCGAGTACGTGATCGGTCCCTTCGCCGCCTGCGCGCGAGGCGCCAGCATCGGTACGGAAGCGAGTGCAGCGGCCGCGAGGGCCGCTCGTGCGAGGCGATTCATGTAACGGATTCCTCAGTGGAGTCGCGCATGCGCCCGCCGGCTCGAGACCATCTCGGGCCGCTGAGACGCGCGTCGCATTCAAGAATGCCCGGAAGAGGGTGGATGTAACAAGGTTCTACCCCATTGCCGTCGGGACAGCCCTTCCCGAGCTTTCGGCAGAGTGGTTCACTACCTGGTACCGAGCATCGTGGCCGCCGCCCTGTCGGTGGTCGTCTTCCTACTGCGCAAGAGGCAGCCGCTGGAGCGACTGCTCCGCGTGTCGGGGCACGTCGCGCCCGCCATCGTGCCGCGCGTCCTGGCGATCACGACCTTTCTCGCCGGTTCCATCCTGCTCTTCTCCGGCGCCACCCCCGCGCGCGCCGGACGGCTCGGCTGGCTGCACGACGTCCTCCCGCTCCCCGTGATCGTGGTCTCGCACTTCTTCGGGAGCGTGGCGGGTGCGGGCCTGCTGATACTGGCGCGAGGAATTCAGCGCCGGCTCGACGCCGCCTACCACCTCACGGTAGCGCTCCTGGTGGCCGGGATAGTGTTCTCCATCCTCAAGGAGCTCGATTACGAGGGAGCGATCATCCTCTCGCTCATGCTCGCGGCGCTGCTCCCGAGCCGGCGCTACTTCTACCGGAAGGCGAGCCTCACCGAGGAGCGCTTCACGCGCGGCTGGCTGGTCGCGATCCTCCTGGTGGTGCTCGGCTCCGTGGCGCTGGGCGTGATCTCCTACGGGAACCCGGCGGTGGGAGCGGCGCGCTTCTGGGACTTCTCGCTGAGAGCCCAGGCGCCGAGATTCGTGCGAGGCACGGCCGGCGTGATGGCGCTTTTCATCATCGTGGCCGTGGCGCGACTGATGCGCCCGGCGCGTCCCACCCGCGCGCTCCCGTCCGCCGAGGAGCTGAACCAGCTCGCGCCGGTGGTGCGGGCATCGCCGGATGCCGAGGCGAATCTGGTCTTCCTGGGTGACAAGTCCCTTCTGGTGAACGACGAGCATACCGGATTCGTGATGTACTCCGTGGCGGGCCGAAGCTGGGTCGCGCTCGGCGATCCGGTGGCACCCCCCGAGCAGATGGCGCCGCTCGCCCGGCGCTTCGTCGAGCTCTGCGACCGGCACGGTGGCTGGGCCGTTTTCTACAAGGTGAGCAGGCAGCAGCTCTATCTGTACCTGGATCTGGGGCTCAGCGTCGTGAAGCTCGGGGAGGAGGCGCGGGTCGATCTCGAGAGCTTCTCGCTGGAGGGGCCCGAGCGCCGCAACCTCCGGCGGGCGTGGAGGCGGGCGGCACAGGAGGGCTGCTCGTTCGACGTGGTCGATGCGGCACGGGTCTGCGCCGCCATGCCGCAGCTCCGCGCGATCTCGGACGAGTGGCTCGAGAGCAAGAACACGAGGGAGAAGCGCTTCTCGCTGGGTTTCTTCGAAGAGCGGTATCTTTCGCGCTACCCCGCGGCGCTGGTGTACAGGGAAGGCAGGGCAGTTGCGTTCGCGAACGTATGGGAGTCGGCTCGGAGAGCGGAACTCTCGGTGGACCTGATGCGATTCTCGAGCGCGGCGCCGCCGGGCGTGATGCGCTACCTTCTCGCGGAGCTCATGCTCTGGGGAAGGGAACGAGAATACCGCTGGTTCAATCTCGGCATGGCGCCGCTCTCGGGGCTGCACGCCTCCGCGGTGGCACCACTGTGGAATCAGCTCGGCACGGCCATCTACGGCCATGGTGAACGCTTCTACAATTTTCAGGGAGTCCGCGACTTCAAGGATTGGTTTCACCCCGTTTGGGAACCCAAGTACCTCGTTTCCCCGAGCGGCGCCGCCCGCCCAGTGATCATAGCCAACATCGCCTCGCTCATCGCCGGCGGACTGGAAGGGGTGGTGGGGAAGTAGAAGGGGTAGGGGGGCGGGAGGCAGCAAGCAGGAAGCAGGGACGTGCACATCAGTCACCGTCGTCCCCGCTTACGCGGGCATGACTATGGAACGTGTGCAGTTCCTGTTCCCTGTTTCCTGTTCCCCGTTTCCTGTTTCCTGTTCCCTGTTTCCTCGGCAGTTCCTGCTTCCTACTCCCTGCTCTCTTTTCCCACCGTGCTCCCACCCTACCTCCCCTCCCCACTCGCCGATTCGCTCATCCGGGCGGCGGCGGATTCGGTGTTCAGCCAGGGGGCGTACAACCGGCTCTCGGTGTGGCAGCGGTTCTGGGGATGGGTGTTCGACCTTTTGTCGAGGGCGTGGGTGCTCCTGGCTCCGCTGCTGGGAGTGCTGCGCAGGTCGCCGCTGTTGTACTGGACGGTCATCGGGCTCCTGATAGCTCTGGTGGCGGCGGTGGTCGCGCGGGCGGTGTATCTGTGGCGGAAGCGACGGCTCTTCGACGCCGCGGCGCTGGCGTGGGAGAGCTCGCCGCTCAGGCGCGCCGGGCGCGACCCGTGGTCTGCGGCCGAAGAGCTCTCGGCGCGCGGCGAATTCACCAACGCGGCACACGCACTCTACGCGGCGATCCTCGAGCACGCCGCACGCGCGGGCCAGGTGAGGCTGCACCCCTCCAAGACCGCCGGAGACTACGTGCGCGAGCTGCGCGGCCGCTCGTCATCGCTCTTCGGCAGCTTCCGCGACTTCGCGCGCTCGTACGAGACGGTGATCTACGGCATGGGGACGTGCGACGAGGAACGGTATCACAGGCTCCATGCGCTGGCGGGTCAGGCGGCGGGACGCGCGCGGAGCGATGGCTGAGAAGCGCGGTTCGCGCTGGCTCAGGCCGCGCTACATCTTCGCCCTGGCGGCCCTGCTGCTGCTCGCGACGCTTCTCTTCACGCCCGGCGGCGATGAGGGCGCGAGCTCGTACGTGATCTCGACTTTCAGCACCCGTCCCTTCGGCGCGCGCGGGGCGTACGAGGTGGCCGAGCGCCTGGGCTGGCCGGTGGAGCGTCGCGTGGTTCCCATGGATGCCCCACTCGCTTCCGACGCCATCTATCTGATCCTCGACCCGCCGGACCCGCTCTCCGCGGTAGAGACGGGTCGGCTGCTGGAGGCGGTGCGTTCGGGCGCCCGGGCGCTGGTGGTCCCCGTCGAGGGGACTCCGCTGGCTGATTCGCTCGGCCTCCACCGCACCTTGATGAGCGCGTTCGGTTCCGCCGTGGTCGGCGGCCCCGACTCCGCCGGGACGCGCCAACCGCTGGCCGACGAAGTGGCGCGCGCCGCGATGCACCTGGGTCGCTTCGACTACGCGCTCGAGGTGGACTCCGCGGCTCCGCCGCGCGCGCTCGCCCTGGCATACGTCCAGCGCGACAGCGCGGAGGAGCCGGCCATAGCATCGCTTCGCATCGGTGACGGCGAGGTCGTAGCGCTCTCCGACGTCGGCTTCATCAGGAATTTCAGCGCGAGACGCGGCCCCGGTATCGTGCTGGCAGTACGGCTCTTAGAGTGGCTCGCCCCCGATCGCGAGCGCCTGCTCGTGTTCGACGAATATCACCAGGGATTCGGCGTCAGGGCGAGCATGCCTCGAACGGTACGCGATGCCCTGCTGCACACGGCACCGGGGCGCACCTTTCTGCAGGTCGTGGCCGCGGCGTTGATCCTGCTGCTCGGCTACGCCGTGCGCCCCATCGCGCCGCTGAAGCGCCGCTCCATCGAGCGGCGCTCGCCGCTCGAACATGTCGGCGCGCTGGCGCGCGCGTATCAGCAGATCGAAGCGACGCGCACCGGAACGCGGCGGCTCGTGCGAGGCATCCGGCGCAGGCACCCGCTCGGCGCCACCCGGTCGCTCGACGACGACGGCTACCTTTCGGTCGTCGTCATCCGCAATCCCGAGCTCGCGGACGATGTGGACCGCGTGCGCGTCGCGCTCGCGCGACCGCTCCCCGCATCCGAGTGGGTCGAGGTGGGCTCGGCAATTCATCACATCGAGAGGACGATAGCACAATGATGTCAGCGGCCGAGGTACAGGAGCTCGCGGGACGCGTTCGCCGGGTGGTCGCCGAGCGCGTGATCGGCCAGGACTCGGTGATCGACGAAGCGCTGGTCGCCTTTCTCGCGCGCGGGCACGCACTCCTGGAGGGCGTTCCCGGCACGGCCAAGACGCTGCTCGTGCGCGCACTTTCTGGCGCGCTGGGCGCGCGATTCGGACGCATCCAGTTCACACCCGACCTCATGCCGTCGGACATCACCGGCATCAACGTGCTGCGTGACGGCGGCGCGACGGCGGAATTTCACGCGGGCCCCATCTTCTGCGACCTGCTCCTGGCCGACGAGATCAACCGCGCGCCGGCCAAGACGCAGGCGGCGCTGCTCGAGGCGATGCAGGAGCGCCAGGTCACGGTGGACGGCGTGGCGCACCCACTCGGCGCGCTGTTCACTGTCTTCGCCACGCAGAATCCGGTGGAGTACGAGGGGACGTACCCGCTCCCCGAAGCGCAGCTCGATCGGTTCCTTCTCAAGATTCGCGTTCCGTACCCGGCGCTGGAGGCGGAGCTCGCCATGCTCGACAACTACTCCGGCGGCTTCGACGCCGAACGTACGGCCGATGCCGTGCCGCAGCCGGTGGCCTCGGAGAGCGAGCTGCGCGAGCTGCGCGGTGCCGCCGATTGCGTGCGAGTGGCGCCCGAAGTTCGCGAGTACATCGCATCCATCGTGCGCGCCACCCGCGAAGAGCCGGCATTGATGCTCGGCGGTTCGCCGCGCGCCACCGTCGCGCTCTTCCGCGTGGCCCGCGCGGCGGCGCTTCTGGCTGGCCGCGACTTCGTGACGCCGGACGATGTGAAGGATTTCGCGTTCCCGGTGCTGCGGCATCGCGTGATCGTTTCGCCCGAGGTGGAGGTGGAGGGGCGCGGCAGCGACGAGGTGCTGGAAGCGGTGCTCACCAGGGTGACGGCCCCGCAGTGAGCGCACCGGTCCCGGCGCGCACGCCGCGAGTCGCGCCGGACTCCGCGCCGCGGGGCCCGGCGCACGAGGTGAGGGACACGCCGGGTGCCGCGACGGGGCGCGCCCCCGCCGGCGGCTACCCGGAAGACCGCATCGCCAACGCGCTTCGCGACGCGCTGCTGAAGGCGTTCAGGGCGTGCATCTCGTTCGTCCCGACGCGGCGTCTCGCGCTGGTAATCGCGCTCCTCGCGCCGATGTGGCTCCTGGCGGACGCCACGCACGGGCCGCAGCTCATCGCGCTGGCACTCCTGCTGGTGCTGCTCGCCGTGGCGGCCGATGCCCTGAGCATGCCCCCACGGTGGGAGGTCGGCGTGGCGCGCGAGCTCCCCGCGCAGGCCGGGCTGGGCGACACGGTGGACGCTGCGTACAGAATCGCTTCGCGCGCGGGGCGCCCGCTGACCATCCGGCTCTTCGACCGGTTCCCCGGCGCGGTCGCGGTGGAACGCGCTCTCCGCGGCGCCGAGCGACTGCCGCCCGGCGGCGAAGTCATCATCCCATTCACCATCCGCGGCCGCGAACGCGGCGACTGGCAGCTCGGGCCGATAGTGCTGCGGGTGGAGGGGCGGCTCGGGCTGGTGCGCCGCTCCATCCGCTACGAGCTGCGCGACAGCGTGCTCGTGGTGCCGTCGATGGCCGGCGTGCGGCGCCTTCGCCTCCTCACGCTGCAGCACAGGCTGCGCGATGCGGGGTTGCGCAACATCCGCCGCCGAGGCGAGGGAACCACCTTCGCCAGCCTGCGCGAGTACGTGACCGGAGATGACCCGCGCCGCGTGGACTGGAAGGCCACCGCGCGACGCCGCAGGCTCATCACGCGCGAGTACACCGTGGAGCAGGGTCAGACCGTTCTCATAGCGCTCGACGCCGGCCGGATGATGACACAGCTCTCCGGGGAAGTTCCGCGATTCGAGCACGCGCTCTCATCGGCGATGCTTCTGGCCAGCATCGCGACGCAGTCGCGCGACAATGTGGGGCTCATGATCTTCGACGACGAGATCCGCGCCTTCGTGCCCGCTTCGCGCGGCAAGCAGGCGCTGGAGCGCATCCGATCGGCATCGCTCTCCGCCATCGCCTCGATGGCCGAGCCGGACTACGCGGCGGCCTTCCGGCTTCTCTCGGAGCGCCACCGCAAGCGCTCGCTCGTCGTGCTCTTCACCGACGTCATCGATCCGCGAGCGTCTCGCGCGCTCATCGCACACACGGCGCGAAGCGCGGCACGTCACGTTCTCGTCGTGGTAGCGCTCCGCAACGACCATCTCGTGGATGCCGCGGTCCCGAAGGGGCGCGAGTCCGTGTCGCGGCTCTTCCAGAGCGCTGCGGCGGAGGAGCTGGTGGCAGCCCGGGAGGATGCGCTCCGGATGATGCGGACCGCGGGCGTTCAGGTGCTCGATGTATCGCCGGCGGCGATGACGCCGGCGGTGATCAACCGCTACCTCGACATCAAGGCCCGCGGCTCGCTGTAAGCGAACTCCTCACCCGGAGCATCCTCGGCGCTCCGCCAGCCCAGCGACACGTACGCGACGAGCGCCACCGCGCACGCTCCGGCGATGCACCATTTCACCCAGAGCGGTATGTCGGTGCGCGGCGAGATGAGACCCTCGATCGTGCCCGCGAACAGGAGGAGCACCGTGGACACCGCTATCAGACGGATCGCCCGGCGGCCGCGCATCACCAGCGCCTCGGCGCGCGTGTGCTCGCCGGGCAGGATGAGCGCCGAAGCGATGAGCAGGCCGCCGCCGGCCGCGATGCAGATAGCGCTCAGCTCGAAGACACTGTGCGGCAGCACGAACTCTCCGATCTGCTCGAAGATCCCCTTGCTCGCGTACAATCCGAATCCGGCGCCGATGCTGACGCCGTTGAACACCAGCATGACGACGGTGAGGATCCCCGCCGTTATGCCGAACGCGAAGACCGCGTACGTGACCTGAACGTTGTTGGCGATGATCCGGCTGGCCATCACCGGCCGCTCGAAATCCTTCATGGGGATGTAGGTCCTGTCACCCTGCAGCGCGCGGGCCGCCCCTTCCTCGGCGCGGTCGATCATCCCGGGCGGAAGCAGCCGCGCGGCCCGATCGGGCCTGGCGGTCACCAGCCCGTACGTCACCGCCATCGGGCCGAAGAGGAGAAACGCGGCGCCCACGATCGGGAGCGCCGAGCGGCGCAGCTCGCGCGGCATGCTCACCAGGGCGAAGTTCGCGATTGCGCGCCACGAAAGTCGCCGCTGTCGATACAGGAGGTTGTGCCCCGCCGCCACCAGGCGGCTGACGCGGAACAGCGCATCGTTCCCGATCGCAGGCGCCGCGCCCGTTACGCCGGACGCGGTACGCAGTCGGGCGAGGTCGGTAGCGGTCTCGCGGTAGCTCGCCACGAACTCGCTCACTTCCGCTTCGGACAGCGACCGCAGCCCGCGCTTCTGCGCGTCCGCCAGGAGTTTGGCGAACGCGCTCCAGCGCGCGCTCCCACGCGCCACGATGGCGTTGCGCTCGCGCTCTGCGCCGGTCGCTCCGCGCGGAGCGGCGCCAGCGGCGCGCGCCCTCTTTTCGCGTTCGTGCAACGCGAGCAGGGCCGCCAACGGCGGCGCGCCCACGGTTTCCAGCTCCCCGGCGAACCGGTTGGCGAGCTGCAGCGCCATCGTGTTCCGTCGCTCCGCATCCAGCGATTCGAGCCGCCCCACGAAACGATCCAGCAGCACGAAGTCCGCATCGGAGAGCGACGCGCTCAGCTCCCCGTCACCATCCGGCTCGTACGCCGCGGGCTGCGGCCCCTTCCGGAAGCGTTCGCGCACCACGATCGTGCCGGCCATCATGTCGCCGAGGCGCTTCCCCGTCTTGGAGATCACGACGCTCGCGATCCCCACCGAATACAGGAAAAGAGGCTGCATGTCCACGATCCGGGCGATATTGCGCACCGCGGAGGCCGCGAAGGACACGGAGTATCCACCGTCCTGCACCACACGGATCCCGAGCCTTCGCTTCCCCGGCGTCTGGCCGTCCCAGAGCGCCTCGAAGAGGACGTAGTAGCCCCATTGGATGGAGAAGGAGATGAGTATCACGAGCGAAACCGCCCACGCCCCGGAGCTCTGCGCGGTGGTGGTTTCGGCGGTCTGCCCGGGATCCGGCGCGATCGCGTTCGCCAGCATGATGAGCAGCGTCCAGAATCCCACGATCAGTGTCCAGATGATCGCGTAGTCGATGAGCGCCGCCGCGCTGCGGGCCCCCACGCCCGCTACCGTGTACGAGACCACCACCTGCTCCGGAGTCTCGATGTCCACCTGCTGCTCGTAGCGCGCGGTGGTGGTCATTTCGACGAGCTCAGCGCGTGGCCGTCAACCGCGGCGGCCGCCGCGTACCGGCTCCCGCCGCGGACACCGTGCGCTCCCGCGCCCAGACGCGAAGCGCGTCGAGCTTCTCGCCCATCGTGCGCGATAGCGGTCTGGTTCTGGATAGCTCGTGGAGCAGCGCATCGGTGGAGAGATCGCCATGCGAGGAGAAGGCGCCGTAGAGAGCGGACACGACTGCCTGCTCGATCTCCGCGCCGCTGAATCCGCCGGATGCCGCCGCGAGGGCGTCGACGTCGAACTTCTCCACGGGCTGTCCCCGCTTGCGCAGATACAGCGCGAAAAGTCTTCGGCGTGCCATCTCGTCGGGCAGGTCCACGAAGAAAATCTCGTCGAAGCGCCCCTTCCGCAACAGCTCGGGCGGGAGTCGCTGGATGTCGTTCGCCGTCGCGACCACGAAAACCCTGCTCTTCCGTTCCTGCATCCAGGAGAGAAAGCCGCCCAGCACTCGCGTGGAAAGGCCGCCGTCTTCGCTCCCGGCCGACGCCGCGAAGGCCTTCTCGACCTCGTCGATCCAGAGGACGACCGGCGCCAGCCGGTCGGCGGTCGCGAGCGCGGTCCGGAAGTGCTTCTCGGTCTCGCCCACGTACTTGTCGTACAGCGCACCGGTGTCGAGGCGCAGCAGTGGCAACGCCCAGTCGCGTGCGACTGCCTTGGCGCAGAGACTCTTGCCGCAACCCGGAACGCCGAGGAGCAGTATTCCTCTCGGGAAAGTGAGCCCGAACGCCGCCGCGCGCTCCGGTTCCGCCAGTATGCTCCGACGCTCGGCCAGCCACCCCTTCAGGCCATCGATTCCGATCACCTCCGCGAGCGACCGCTCGGGCGCGAAGTATTCGAGCAACCCGTCCCGCTCCACCATCTCCCGCTTCGCCTTCACCACGAGCTCCAGATCGCTGGCGGAGAGCCGGCCATCCTCGAGTATCGCGCGAGTGAGTATCCGCTCGGCGTCGAGCAGGGTGAGGCCATTCAGGTTCGCGATGAGGCGGGAGCGCTCCTCCCCGCTCAACTCCATCCGGACGGGGATGCGGTCGGCGAGCTCGCGCACCACCCGATCCAGGAGCTCGCCGTACTCCGCCGCGGCCGGCGCGGGCAGCTCGAACGTGGAGACGAGGTCACGCAGCGCGTCGGGGAAGTCGCCGTCGATGGCGGAAAGGAGGATAGCGCCACGCATGTCGGTGTAGAGCCTCGCCGCGTCGCGCAGTCGAGCCGCGGTGGCGGGGTCGTCGAGAGCGTGTCCCAGCCCCTCGAAGTGGTACAGCGCCGGCATCCTCGCCGCCTCCACGTGTGCCAGCGCCATCTCGGGGCGCGCGGTATCGTAGATGGCGTTTCTCATCCCCGAGCGCCGCAGTCCCTTCGAGCTGGTCCACGTGAAGAGCGGCAACTCCATCGCGGCCGCGAGCTGCTCCACGGCATCTTCGATCCGCGGCGCCTCGGCGCCCGCGATCCTGATCAGGGAGTAGCGCGAGCGGATGAGGAGCTGGAGCTCGGAGACCGGGTCGGTGCCTGGAGCCATTCAGGATCGGGCGGCCGCGCAGGAATACCCGGTGCCGAGCGCCCCGGTGCCGTCCGGATCGAAGTGGCCGAGCGCTTCTACCCGCGCGGCCACCTCGCCCACGAGCGCATTTCTGAGCGCGTCGTCGAAGAGGAAGGGCTGCGTGGCCGTGTACGGTGCCACGGCCGCCCAACGCCACGTCTCGGGCGCGGCTATCACGCTCCCGCGCTCGCGCATGACCCCCGTGGCGCGCGCCTTCGCGGCGTACTCCACGAGCTGCCGGCGCACCTGCACGGTCTGCCGATCGTCGCGCGCCTCTCCCGGACGGCAACTCCCCGCATCCACCAGCGCCAGGACCTCGTCTCTCGCGCGCGCGACCGGACGCACCAGGCGTTCGAGCGTCTCCACCGACACGGTGTCCGGCTCCGCCCCCGCGTCCAGCGGGGCCTCCAGCACTCGCCGCACGAGGTCATAAGGCGTGAGCGAGCGCTGCGGACCGTATCGCGTGAGGAACCAGTCGCGCAGTCCGGGGCCGGGTGGCGCGACGTCGTCGAGCGCGCTCACCAGGGCGGAGCCCGCCTGTCCGGTCACATCCGGAGGCGTCACCGTCACGTAGCCGGTGAGCAGATCATCCTGCACCGACGACAGATATCCGTCCGTGCGACCCTCGTGCGCGAGCGACACGGCCACGAACCAGTCGAGTCCCCGGGCGAATACTTCGGTGGGGCGCTCGCTGCGCGCCCTCCCCGCACCACCGCCCTCCGCGGCGACCGACGCGGCACGCAGCCCGCGCATGGACGCGGCCAGACGGCTTCGCCGCGTGTCGCGAACCGCGAGATCGGTCGCGTAGTCGCCGCGCACGGCGTAGCGCGAGCGCGCGGCCTGCCAGTCGATGTCGTGCGCGATCTCGTGCGCGATGGTGCCTGCCCCGGTAGCGAGCGGGAGGTAGATGGTGCGCTCGCGCGGGTCGTGCAGCGCGAGCGCCAGGTCGTGCATCGGGCTCTCGCCGAAGTGGATGCGCAGACCGGTGAGGTCGAGCGAGGGCACCACCCGCTCGAGATCGCGCAGCGCCGTGGCCAGCATCGTGAGGTAATAGGGCTTCCACGCTTCGCGCGTGCCCGGATCGAAGCTGACCGCCGCGAGACCGAAGGCGTCGAATAGCTGGCGCGGCGTGGGGCCGCCTTCACCCTGGAACCATGGGGTCTCCTGCGCGTAGGCGCGCAGCGCCACCGCTGCCATGAGCGTGGCGCGGGCCACGCTCTCCCCCGGCGCCTCCCGCTCTACGAGCGCGTACTCGGCCGCGAGCTCCTCCTCGTTGCGCGTGCGATCGAGGAAGCGCGCCCGGGCATCGCGCTCGTGGGCGGAAGAACGCGACGAACCGAGGATCCGGGCGCGGCTGCTCGCCAGCGAAACGACCACGGGCGTCTGCGGAGGAGCGTCCGTGGCGTGCGCCACCTGGGCGAGACGCCACGCCGCCACGCCCAGCAGCGAAGCGTCGTCGGCACCCTCGGCCGCGCCGCCCGGGATGTCTTCCGTCCCGAGGCGCGCGACACGCTCCGCCAGGCGGGGCGCCAGCTCCATCGCCTCCAGTTCGCTGGCTCGCGACAGGGTGCTCATGGCCGGCTGCTCCACGCGGAAACGGCGCGTCACGCGCCAGCTCACCAGCAGGCCGAGAGGATCCTCGCCGCGAAGCCACGCTTCCCGCAACAGGTCGCGTGCGTCCTCGCTCGCCAGCTCCCGATCGCGCACCAGCGCCGCCGCCGAAGCGGCGGTGAGCGGTGCGCTCGCGCGCACCCGGTGCTCCGCGGCCGCGAAGGCATACGCCAGGCGCACGGCCAGTTCTCCGGCCCGGGGGTCGTGCGCATCGCGCACCGCCTTCTCGACGAGCGCCAGATGCACGCTCCCCGGCACGTGATTCCCGAGCGGCGGCGGAGCGTCGAGCGAGTCGAGGGCGGCCGGTTCCACGGCGAAGCCGTCGCCATCGATTGTGCGGGCGAGCAGCGCCCATGCCACGGCGCGCCGGGTGGAATCGGCGAGGCGGGGATCGCGGAGCGCGTAGTCTATGAGACGAAAGGGAGAGCCGAGCCCCAGCCGGTGGCGCTCCAGGTAGCCCAGCGCGATGGCGGTGGAAGGCGCGAACGGCGCCGACCTCGGGTCACTCGCCTCGGCGATCAGCGCGGTGGCGTACGCTCGCCCGCCGCGCAACTCGCCGGCGATTTCCGGGCCCACGGACATACGCTCGCACGAGGATGCGAGTATGACCAGCACCAGCAGCGGTGCGAGCGTGCGTACGCGAGGGAGTCTCATCCTGTATGGGGATACCCGTATCGGGCGGCGATGTTGCCGGGAACGGCAGGGATGCGGAAGCGAAGACGCGGCCTCCGGCGGCCGTCAGTCTGCAGACGAACGACTCCCGTCCGGAGTCATACCGGCCGCCGTCCGGATGCGCGCGGCGGCCCACGCTCCCTGGCGGGAGCTCAGGCGCCTCTGCCCAGCACTATCCGGAAGAGATGCGCCGCCACCATCGCCGCCAGCGAAGCGGCTCTGAGCATCCGCGCGCTGCCCATGGTCCACGAGATGCGCGAGGGGCGCGGCGCGAGGAACGCGCTCAGGTCGCGCGCGTGGCGCCAGCGTCCCGAGGAGTTCTTCGCGAGGCAGCGCTGGATGGCGGCCGCGAGATCGCGCGGCACCCCGGGCACAACGCCGTTCAGACGGGGAACGCGGCCAGTCATGTGCCCCGCCGCGATCTCGGCGAAGCTGCGCCCGCGCACGGGGAGCGAACCGGTGAGCATCAGGTATCCGAGCACGCCGAGCCCGTAAAGGTCGCTGCGGCCATCGATGTCCAGTTCGCCCGCGGCCTGCTCCGGCGACATGAAGTGCGGCGTACCGAAGGCCCGGCGCACCTCGCCCGGCTGCGGTTCCCAGGATGGACGAACCGCCACGCTGAAGTCGGCGAGCATGATGCGCCCGCCGCCCCCGCGCTCGATGAGCACGTTCTCCGGCTTCAGATCGCGGTGGACCACCCCTTCGGAGTGCGCATAGTCGAGCGCGGAGGCGAGCTCCACGAGTATCCTGCGAGTCTCGTCCGGGGCCAGCCGCTGCTCCCTGCGGAGCCGGTCGCCGAGCGACTCGCCCTCGACGTACTGCATCACGATGTACGAGAGGCTCTCGGTCTCTCCGAAGGAGAAGACGGGGACGATGTTGGGATGGGTGAGCTGCGCCGCCATCCGGGCCTCGCGGCGAAACCGCTCGCGTCCCTCCTCGCTCGAGCGGGTCTCCGCGGCGAGCACCTTGAGGGCCACGGCGCGATGCAGCGAGAGATCGCGCGCGAGATACACGGCGCCCATCCCGCCCCGTCCGAGCAGGCGCACCACCTGGAAGTGCGAGCCCAGCTCGCGCTCCAGGAGCGTGCGCTCATCGATGCTGGCTGCCTGCGCTGGAACCGCCGATGCCCGCATACTTCCCCACCCCTCTCGACCTGGAATGCCGTGCCGGACGCTGTCCTTCGCTGCCCGGGTTTTCTATGGAATTAGATACCGCCTGCCGACAAAGCGTTGCCTCGGACAGAAGGGAAATCCCGCGCCAGCGGTAGCGAATGCGCAGATCGATACATCGCAAGCACTTGGAGGCCGGGATCCCTCCCACCCGCAGACGCGGACCGTCCGCATGTGGGACCAGGTGACCGCTCGCGAACACCGGCGCGCGCCGGCATCCGCACCGCCAGGCGTGTGATCCACCTGGATGAACCAGGCGCGGGCCGGGAATTCCCCGCCCCGCCAGGGCACCCGGTGCGGCGGGGTGGGGGGGCCCAGCCCGCGGGGGGCGAGGCGGTGGCCATGCGGCGCGAGACGATAGCGCCAGCCCGCG
>CAZTTY010000021.1:26986-55072 GCA_964616815.1 uncultured Gemmatimonadaceae bacterium
CGCCCCCCCCCCCCCCTGGGGTTTCCCCCACCTTTATCACCCCGGCCCGGCGGGCCCCGCCCCGCCCGCGCCTGGTCCCCCGGTGCATCGGGATGGCGCATCCATCCGCGCGGCTACCGATCCGGTGCGGCCGCACCACTGTCCGCGCGAGCGCCCCTGCGGGCTCCACGCGCGTGCCGCATGCGGCTCTGCATGTCGTTCACGTTCCTGTCGAATGCACTCTGCTGCTCGGGAGTGAGCACTCCACGCATCTCCGTCATCTCCTGCTTTCGCAGCGCCACCATCTTCTCACGCGAGGCGGACATGCTCTGCCGTGCCGCCGCGATCTTCGCGCTGTCGCCGCTCTGTCGCGCTGCGCGCGCGCTCTTCATGTCTGGCCCCATCTGTTCGCGCAGCGACCTGGACTCGCTGCGGTACTTCGAGCGGATGGAGTCGAGCCGGCTCTTCTGTGCACTGCTAAGGTCGATGCCTCTGAACAACGCCCGCTCACCGCGCTGCATGGCGCCACGCTGCATGGCACCGCGTCGCATGGGGCGGCGATCGTGCCGCCTGGTGATGGCCGTGGTATCCGACTTCGCGGCCGATCGTTCCGATTGTGCGTGCGTGGTGGCCGCGGCGCCGGCGCAGAGCGCGACGGCCAGGGCAATCATGTAGGTGCGCGACATTCCCTGCCTCCTGGTGTTTTGGGGCCCTCCGACTACCAGCTCGGCCCTTGTGCCCAGGTTGACGCGCGGGCGCGGCGAACGTTAAGACGCGAGCAGCGCCGCCAGCGCCTCCGCCGCGATCTCGTGGCCGCCGGCATATGCCAGCTCGCGCGCGCGCAGCCCGTGGCGCGCGAGGCGCTCGCGCTGTTCCGCGAGCGCTGCGGGCGGTACATGCGGATCGGAGTCGCCGGCGGCGATCACCAGCTCCAGCGAGCGGAACGCTTCGGCGCGCGCACCGAGATCCAGATCCGGCGGCAGCAGCCCGCCCCAGAGCACGAGTCGGGAGGCGTTCACCGAACCTCGCTCCAGCCAGCGCGAGGCCGTGGCAGCTCCCTGCGAGAATCCCAGCACGGTGATGCCGACGCGCCCCCCGCCGTACGTGTGCCGGAGCCGGGCATCCAGCGCATCGAGATACCGGACGTAGTCGTCGATCTCCGGGAGGCGATCCTCCCGCGTCATCCACGATGCGCCCACCGGCGCGTCGGCGTGCGCACGACCGGGGCGCTCGATGTAGAAGCGGGAGAGCGCCTCTGGCGCCACCACGAGCCTGGTCCCATCGTCGAGCGCGGCGAAGCGGCGCAGGAAGCGCGCGGCGAGCTGCGCGTAGCCATGAATCACGTACCAGAGCTCGCGAGGTGCACGCTCGGGGTCGCCCAGCATGTAGTAGCGCGCCGTGCGCGCGACATCTATGTGCCGCTCGCTCACGTTCTTCATCGCTCAACTCACCAGGCCGTGCGGCGCGACTCCGCCTTGGCCGGCACGCAACTGGAATCGGCGGCCGACATCAACCGCTCCTCGTCGGAAACCGCGGGGACTTCGAGCGCGCCGCCGTTATCGAGCACCGCGAACGCCGGCCGGCAGCGCTCGGGCAGCTCGGCGATGGTGGCGTTCAGCGAGTCCACCGCCTCGTGCCGACCGTCGTCGCCCAACTCGAACGTGCCCCAGTGGATGGGGATGCTGGTGGCGGCGTGGAGCAGTTGCGCGGCGTGCACCGCATCGGCGGGCGACTGGTGCTTGCGGTGCATGTACCAGCGAGGGATGAACGGTGCTATGGGGAGGATGGCGAGCCGGAAGCGGGCATACCGCCTGTGGATGAGATCGTAGAACCTCCCCCACCCCGTGTCGCCCGCGAAGAGTACGGTATCCTGCCTGCCTTCGATCACGAAGCCGGCCCAGAGACGGCGACAGTGATCGCTCAGCGTTCTCCCCGACCAGTGCTGCACCGGGACCGCCCGAACGTTCACTCCGTCGGCCAGCGACGTGCTCTGCCACCAGTCTATCTCCTCGCCTCCCCCGATTCCAGCCGCACGCAGCAGTTCGGCGTTGCCGAGCCCCGTGATGATCTTCGGGTGAAACCGCCGCGCGAGGCGCTGGAGCGTAGGGATGTCGAAATGATCGTAGTGGTCGTGGCTGAGGAGCACGACATCGATGGGAGGAAGGTCCTCGAAGCGCACACCCGGCGGTCGGTATCGTCGCTGGCCGAGCCAGGGCGCGGGCCCCACCCGCTCCGAAAAGACCGGATCGGTGAGGATGTTGAGGTCATCCATCTGGATGAGTACCGTGGCGTGATTCACGAAAGTCGCCCGCATGGAGCGGCCGCCCACTTTCCGAGGGGGAGCGGGAGCCGGCGGCGGGTACTCGCGCTGCCACTCGCCGCGGCCGCGCCGGAACTGCCAGGCGATGACATCCTCCACCGCCTGCTCCTGAAAGGGCTGGATGTTGTGAAAGAGCTTCCCGTCGAAGTGGTCGCTCAACGGACCGCGGTATCCGGCCAGCGGCACGGTGGCGCAGCCGAGGAGCAGCAGCGCCACCCCGCCACGGACGAGCGCCCGACGGACGGCCTCAGCGCGCGCCCGTCGGGAGCCCATCATGGACGTCAAGCGGCGGCGTGATGCGCACCCACTCCTGTTTCGGCGGCGTAGATGTCGGCTCGGCTGCGCGGGATCTCCACGCGACCATGCTCGTCCGGTCTGCCAAGCAGCACCTGCGCGAGACTCAGCTTCCCGCTCGCGAACGCGTAGGCCGACGCGGCCATGTACAGTCGCCAGACACGGTAGGCCTGTGCTCCCACGAGCTCCTCGGCAGTATCGCGTGCGGCTTCGAGCCTGCGTACCCACTGCCTCAGCGTGAGAGCGTAGTGATCGCGCAGCGTTTCCACGTCACGAGTCTCCAGACCCGCGCCCTCGGCATCGCGCACCGCCTCGTCGAGCGGCACCAGCTCGCCATCGGGAAATACGTAGCGGTCGATGAACTTTCCCTCGCGCCAGATCATCCGGCGGATACGGCGTCTCCAGCCATCGTCGTGATCGCGCGCACGCACGATTCCGTGGTTGAGAAAGAGCCCTCCGGGTCTGGTGAGCCGCGCGGCCTGGCGGAAGTAATTGGGGAGCTCCGCGCGACCCACGTGCTCGAACATCCCGACGCTGACCACCTTGTCGAAAGTGGTGCCGGGCGGGAAGTCGCGATAGTCGCGCAGCTCCACGCGGCAGTGGCGCTCCAGGCCATCGGCGCGTATGCGCTCGCGCGCCAGCGCCGCCTGCCCCTCGCTCAGCGTGATGCCGAGCGCCTCGACTCCGTAGTTGGCCGCGGCGTGGCGAACGAGACCACCCCAGCCGCAGCCTATGTCCAGGAGCCGCTCGCCCGGCGCCAGGCGCAGCTTGCGGCAGAGGAGGTCGAGCTTCGCGCGCTGCGCGGTATCGAGATCCTCGCCTCCGCCGGGAAAGTACGCGCATGAATAGACCAGCGATCCGTCGAGCCACAGCGAATAGAAGTCGTTCCCGACATCGTAATGCGAGCGCACGGCTTCGCGGTCGCGCGCGCGCGAGTGCTTGTGACCGACGAGGCCGAGTCGCGCGCGACGGCGGTGAGGCGGCTCGGGGCCGTCGTCGCCGTCGCGCGGAAGGTGGCTGGCGCAACCGACTATGCGCGCGACCTCGCGCGGCGCGCCGAGGCGGGCGCGCAACTGCTCGGCGAGCGCGGCGGCGAACTCGATGTCGCCGACGATGTCGATGTCGCCGCGAACGTACGCCTCGCCGAAATGAAGCTCCGAAGGCGGAGAGAGCATCCTGCGCAGGCCCCCCGCGGAGCGGAGCACGAGAGTGAAACGTGGTGTTGCCGATCCGTTCTGCTGTGCGCCCAGTGCGACCTGCGCGGGCGGCCGATCCTCGCTGCCGTCCCAGTAGCGCACCGTACAGACTCGCGCGCCGATCGGTCCGAGCAGCAGCTCCATGGCCTCGCGCGCGCGAGCGAGCGACTCCCCTCTCGACTGGAAGGCGTGCTCGGACGTCGTGCTCGACGTGGAAGTGTACTCCCTGTCTGCCGACATGCTCACTTACCTCTGACTATGTTGATCACCTCGTAGTGCAGCAAGCACCGGACCAGCGCGGGGTCCGGCGAACGACGGGGGCATTTCCCTGATAGTAGAGCGGCAGGGCGGAATGCCCCGCCGCTCTTCCAAGAGAGCTGACTCCGTCGTTCGCCCCCGCTGCGAGGTAGCGCGAGAACGAACCCCGCTGTAGCTTCAGCGAAGCTGCTTCGTCATAGCAGTGTAGCCCGCGCGGCGCCGCAGCCGCTTCGCCCTGCCGCCAGTCCCACTAGTATGCGCAAGTCCCCCTCCACATCCCTTTCCGCACGGCGCCCGGTCGAGGTGTCATGGTCGTCGCGTGGTCCGCGCTCGCGCGACGCTTCCCGGCCCGTGCTGCGCACTCTCCTCGCGCTGACCGCCGTCTCGCTGCTGGCATTCGCCACGCCGGGCTCTACCGCGTCGGCGCAGTCGCTGCGCGGCTCCAGGAGAGCGGTCCACAAGCCCTACAGCTATGCCACGCTGCACGAGCTCCCGTTCTCGCGCACCTCGCGCGACGTGAAGCGCCGCTTGCACGAGGGATACCTGTTGCGGCTCGGCGCGAGCCCGGACTACAGGACCCACGACGTGAGCTTTCCGTACGTCACCCGTACCACGCTCACCTTCGTGCGTCGGCTCGCCGCGCAGTACCATCGCGGCTGCGGAGAGCGGCTGGTCATCACCAGCGCCGTCCGTCCGGAGTCGATGCAGCCGGCCAACAGCTCCGAGTATTCGGTACACCCGGCAGGAATCGCGGTGGATTTTCGCAAGCCGCGCAACGCCAAGTGCCTCCGGTGGCTGCGTCGCAACCTTCTCATCATCGAGAAGCGCGGCGACATAGAGGCGACCGAGGAGCATCACCCCGCGCACTTCCACGTTGTGGTGATTCCGGAATCGTACAAGGAATACCTGGCTTCGCGCTGAGCACGCCGGCGCGCATCCTCGGGAAGTCTGGCGCGCCTCTCCTCGAAGCTGTAGTATGAGAAGCACGGCACACGGACGGACCAGTACGGCGGCGAGCCTCTGATCGCATTCCGTGCCCGTGCGGAGACGCTCATGCCTCGGCTTCGAACGATGCTCGCAGCATCCTGGCTCGCACTCTTCGCGAGCGCTTGCAACAGCGCGCCCCGGGGCACCAGGCTCCAGCGGGCAGACGATGGCGCTGTGTCGTCGCGAGGCGGCAGCACGGTGATCGGGCGCGAGATCCTGGCGCGCAACGACATGCCGGTTCTCGACCTGCTTCGCTACAGAGTCCCCGGAATTACGGTCTCTCCCACGGCCGATTGTCCCGAGGTGATCCTCCGCGGCAAGTCCACCATCTTCACCAACTCGAGTGCCACGATATACGTGGACGGCGAGCGCGCCGTGAATACCTGCGTGCTCACCATGCTCTCCACCTTCCACATCGATCGCGTGGAGATCTATCCGGGCGGAGTTCCACCGCGCGGGTACCTCATGAGTCCTTACGGGGTGATTCTCATCTACTCGATGACGGGGCCGGAACCGAATTAGCCGCCCGGCCGCGCCCCGACCAGACCCGCGCGCCGTGCCGGTGTCTCCCTGTCGCGTTCGCCCTCGCGTTCGCGCCGCGCGAGGAGGAGCTTGTTGAGCGCCCCGATGTACGCCTCCGCGGTCGCCATGATCACGTCGGTGTGCACGCCGTATCCGCTGAAGACGTGGGCACGCCGGTCACCGGTAGCGGCGATCCGCTGCGCGGGTTCACGCTCGGCGGCCGGCTTGTGCTCCTTGAGGCGCATAGTCACCTCGCCCACAGCGTCGAGCCCTTCGGTGATCGAGTTCACCGTGAACTCGACCAGCTCCGCACCATCGCTTCCGCCCTCGGGGTCGTCGGCTTCGATGATCTCCTGGATCGTCCGGCACACCGCATCTACGGCGCCGCTTCCCTGAGCCGAGCCCGCACGCAGCTTCCCATCGGGACCGCGAAGACGAACGATCGCGGTGGGCATGAGATGCGTCCCGCACGTGACGGCAGCGTGCTCGAGCGCGTAGATCGTCACAGCGCGCCTCGCCTCACCCGAGACGATCGCCTCGATGTCGCGTTCATCGACGATCTTCTTGCGGTCGGCGATATCCTTGAAGCGCGCGAAAGCGTGGCGCAGCTCTTCGTCGGCGAGCTCGTAGCCCATGGCGGAGAGGTGCTTGCGGAAGGCATGCCTCCCGGAATGCTTGCCCAGGACGAGGATGTTCCCGTCGAGACCGACTGTCTCGGCGCTCATGATCTCGTAGGTGAGGCGGTTCTTGAGGACGCCATCCTGATGTATTCCAGCCTCGTGCGCGAACGCGTTGGCACCCACGATCGCCTTGTTCGGCGGTACGTTCACGCCGGTACACGACGAGACGAGCCGCGAAGTACGCGCCAGCTCCCTGCTTTCGACGCCGCTCTCCGAACCGAAGTACGAACGGCGCGTCTGGAGCGCCATGACGACTTCCTCGAGGGATGCATTGCCAGCGCGCTCCCCGATCCCGTTCACGGTGCATTCCACCTGGCGTGCGCCGGCACGAACGCCCGCCAGGGAGTTGGCGACGGCGAGTCCGAGATCATCGTGGCAGTGCGTAGAGACAGTGATTTCCCGATCACCGACCACGTTCTCGACGATGCCGCGTATGAGCGTGGCGTATTCGTCGGGAGTAGCGTAGCCTACCGTGTCGGGGATGTTCAGCGTGCTCGCGCCGCTCTCCACGGCCGCTCGCAGGACCTGGTGCAGGAAGTCGGGGTCCGACCTGCTCGCATCCTCGGGCGAGAACTCCACGTCGTCGCAGAGCGAGCGCGCGTAGCGCACCATCGATGCCGTCGCCTCGAGGACCTGCGCCCTGGTCATGCGCAGCTTGTGCTCGAGATGGATGTCGGAGGTGGCAAGGAAGACGTGAATGCGCCTGTGCGCCGCGCCCGCCGTGGCCGTATGGCATCTGTCGATGTCGGCCTTGTTGGCGCGCGCGAGTCCGCAGATGACCGGCCCGTCGGCGGTACCGATCTCCCTTGCTATCGTATGCACCGCCTCCCAGTCGCCCGGCGACGCGGCGGGGAATCCCGCCTCGATGATGTCGACACCGAGCCGCGCCAGTTGCCGCGCCACCTCGAGTTTCTCTTCGAGAGTCATCGTGCATCCGGGCGCCTGCTCTCCATCTCGCAGCGTGGTATCGAATATTCGGATTCGGGACATGGTGGATGTCGGGTAAGGGGGGAAGAAGGAGGGGAAGTTAACGGCGAAGGGAGAGAGGGGGGGACGAGAGCAGGAAGCAGGAAGTGCACACGCCTCGCTGTCCTCCCCCCGAAAGCGGGCATGACTATGGAACGTGTGCAGTTTCCTGTTTCCTGCTTCCTGCTTCCTGCTCTCTTCCCCCCCTCTCCCCCATCTTCTCGCGCAGCGCCTTTCCCACTCGCTCGATCTCGTGCCCTGCCTCGTGCGCGCGGAGCGTTTCGAAGTTGGGGCGGCCGGTACGGTTCTCGGCGATCCACGCGTTCGCGAAGGAGCCGTCGCGGATCTCGGCGAGGAGTTGACGCATGGTCGCGCGCGTGCGGTCGTCGACCACGCGCGGCCCCGCGATGTAGTCGCCGTATTCCGCGGTGTCGGAAACCGAGTAGCGCATGTACTCGAGACCGCCCTCGTACATGAGGTCCACTATGAGCTTCAGCTCGTGCATGCACTCGAAGTAGGCGATCTCCGGCTGGTAGCCGGCATCGACGAGAGTTTCGAAGCCGGCCTTCACCAACGCCGAGACGCCGCCGCAGAGCACGGCCTGCTCGCCGAAGAGATCCGTCTCGGTCTCCTCCTCGAAGGTGGTCTCTATCACGCCGGCGCGCGTACAGCCCAGCGCGCGCGCGTAAGCCAGCGCATCATCGAGCGCGCGGCCGGATGCATCCTGGTGAATCGCGACGAGCGCGGGAACGCCGAACCCCTCGGCGTACACTTCGCGCACCCGGTGGCCCGGAGCCTTCGGAGCGACCATGCTCACGTCGACGCCCGCCGGCGGGGTGATCTGGCCGTAGTGGATATTGAAGCCGTGCGCGAACATCAGCGTCTTCCCCGGCGTCAGGTTCGGGAGCACACAGTCGCAATAGAGTGCGGGCTGCACCGTATCGGGTGTGAGCATCATGGTGATGTCCGCCTCGGCCACCGCGTCGCCCACTCCCAGTACTCGAAGCCCGGCGCGCTCGGCCTTCGCGCGGCTGCGCGACCCTTCGTGCAGGCCGACCCGCACATCCACGCCGCTGTCGGCGAGGTTGAGTGCATGCGCGTGTCCCTGGCTTCCGTAGCCGATGATCGATACCCTGCGGCCCTCCAGGCGGCCGATGTCCGCGTCGGCGTCGTAAAATGCTCGTGTCATTCGGTCCTCCTCAGGCTACGCCGTCGGCCTGCGCCGTGGGCTCTTCCTGGGTCGTGTTGGAATAGGATCCCGCGTAGTCGTACGAGGATGAGGCAGCCACGCTGCGCAGGCGACGCCGCTGCCTGAGCTGTTGCTGCGTGCCGCGGGACATGGCTATGGTGCCGCCGCGTGCCATCTCCTTGATGCCGAATGGCCGGAGCACCGCGAGGAAATCATCCACCTTCGATGGCGTGGCCGTGAGCTCGATGATCATGGTGGCAGTTCCCACGTCGGCCGTACGCGCGTCGAACGCCTCCACTACCGCGAGGATCGGCGCGCGATTCGCCGCCGGCGCGTGCACCTTCACGAGCACGCTCTCGCGCTCCACGCTCGGCTGCTTCGTGACGTCGGTGACCTTGAGAACCTCCACCAGACGATAGAGCTGCTTCACCACCTGCTCGACATCGTCGGCCTCGACCACGAGGGTCATCCTGCTAACCCCGGGAGTCTCGCTGTGTCCTACGGCGAGGCTCTCGATGTTGAATCCTCTTCTTCTGAACAGACTCACCGCCCGGTGCAGCACTCCGGGCCTGTCCTGCATGAGAGTCACGAGTGTATGGGACATTTATGGGGCTCCGTATTGGGGTTGGTTCGCTTACCGGGGGAAGAGAAGAGAGAAGGGAGCAGGAAGCAGCAATTGCACACGTTCCATGGTCATGCCCGCTTTCGGGGGGACGACAGCGAGGCGTGTGCAGTTCCTGTTTCCTGCTCCCCGCTTCCTTCCGCCTCCTCTCCTCCCACCAGCATCTCGCCGATGCTTCCGCCGGAGGGGACCATGGGGAAGACGTTGGCTTCGCGCTCGACGCGGAAGTCGATGACGACTGGGGCGTCGTGCGACCAGGCGAAGGAGATCGCCTCGTCGACATCGCGCGCGTGATCCACGGTGAGGCCGCGGATTCCCGAAGCTTCCGCGAGCCGGGCGAAGTCGGGACCGCTGAGCGGAGTGCCGCTGTAGCGGCGGCCGTCGAACAGCTCCTGCCACTGGCGCACCATGCCGAGATAGCCGTTGTTGATGATGGCGATCTTCACGTTCCGCACGTCTTCCTGCACCAGAGTGATGAGCTCCTGGTTGGTCATCTGAAAGCCGCCGTCGCCGACCACCACCCATACGGTCTCTTCCGGACACGCCATCGCCACGCCAAGCGCCGCCGGGATCGCGAAGCCCATGGTGCCGGATCCGCCGCTCGTGATGTGCGTGCGTGGACGGCGCCAGTCGATGAGCTGCGCGGCCCACATCTGGTGCTGGCCGACGTCGGTGACCACCCTGTAGCTGCCGTGCTCCTGCAGCGAGCGATCGAGGGCATCGTACACATCGTGGGGCGCCAGCGGCGTGGTCTCCGGGCGGCGGCGGTAGGCCTGCCGTGGCTCGTGCTCTGCCTGCAGCGCGCGGATGTGCTCGAGCCAGCGCGTGGATGTCGGCGGAGTGGAGTGCTGCTCGCGCACCTCGCGCACGAGTGCAGCGAGCACCCTCCGGGCGTCGCCGACGATCGGTACTTCCGCGCGAACGTTCTTCCCGATCTCGGACGGATCGATGTCTATGTGAACGACCTTCGCCCGCGGGGCGAACGTGGATGCCTTGCCGGTCACGCGGTCGTCGAAGCGGCCGCCCACGTTGAGGAGCAGGTCGCACTCCTGGATGGCGCGGTTGACGTGCACCCAGCCGTGCATCCCCGGCATTCCGATGCTCAGGGGATGATCCTGCGGGAAGGCACCGAGTCCGTGCAGCGTCGTGATGACCGGCACGCCGAGCAGCTCGGCGAGCGCACGGAGATCTGCCGACGCGCCGGACTGGATCACGCCGTTGCCGGCCATGATCAGCGGCCGCTCCGCCTGCTGGAGCAGCATCGCCGCCTTGCGCACCTGCCAGCGGCTCCCGTCGTACGTGGTGCGATAGCCCGGCAGCCGCAGATCCGCGTCCCAGCGCGGCACGGCACGGCCCTGCTGCGCATCCTTGGTGACGTCGATGAGCACCGGACCCGGTCGTCCCGTGCGCGCCAGGTGAAAGGCCTCGCGAAAGACGTACGCGAGGTCCCCGGTGCGCGTCACGAGGTAGTTGTGCTTCGTGATCGGAGTGGTGATTCCCGTGATGTCGGTTTCCTGGAAGGCATCTTTCCCCAGCATCGTGCTCGCCACCTGGCCGGTGATGGCGACGAGCGGCGTGCTGTCCATCCACGCATCGGCGATCGGCGTCACCATGTTCGTCGCCCCGGGGCCGCTGGTCCCGACGCAGACCCCCACCCTGCCCGTGGCGCGCGCGTGGCCCTCGGCCGCGTGTCCGGCGCCCTGCTCGTGGCGGCAGAGCACGTGGCGCAGCCTGCCGGCGTAGTCGGGGAGCGCGAAGTAGAAGGGCATGATCGCCCCGCCGGGGATTCCGAAGATCGTGTCCACTCCTTCGCGGACGAGGGCTTCGCACATGATCTGCGCGCCCGTGAGTACATGGTCGTGCTCGGCGCGCCGGCCGGCGGCGTGTGACTCGTCGAGTGTGGGTGCTTCCGTCGGGGTCATGGTGTGGACCTCATTCCAGTACCGCTCCGTTGCTCGCGTTGGTTACCAGCTTCGTGTAGCGCGCCAGCCAGCCGCGCGTATATCTGGGCGACGGCGCCCGCCAGTCGGCGCGCCGCAGCTCCAGCTCCTCCCCGGATACTTCGACATCGAGCGATCTTGCGGCGAGATCTATCGAGATCACGTCGCCCTCGCGCAGCACGCCTATCGGCCCGCCCTCCGACGCTTCCGGCGACACGTGGCCTATGCACAGCCCGCGTGTTCCGCCGGAAAAGCGTCCGTCGGTGATCAGCGCGACCTGGTCGCCGAGCGGCATTCCCTTGAGCATGCTCGTGAGCGAGAGCATCTCGCGCATCCCCGGCCCGCCGCGCGGTCCCTCGTTGCGCACCACCACCACGGAGCCGGGGCGGATGCCCCCCTTCCGCAGCGCGGTGATGGCGTCTTCCTCGCACTCGAAGAGCTGCGCTGGCCCGCGGAAGCGCATCTGGTGCTGCTCCACCGCGCCCACCTTGACCACCGATCCGGCGGGGGCGAGCGATCCGAAAAGGATGCAGAGGCCCCCGCGCTCGGAGTGTGGGTTGGAGACGGGCCGTATGCACGACGGATTCGCGTTGCCGGCGGCCTTCACGGTCGCGCCGAGCGATTCGCCGGTGACGGTGATCGCGTCCAGATGCAGCGCGCCAGCCTTCCCGCACAGCTCCCGCAGTATGGCGGGCACTCCGCCTGCCGCGTGCACATCCTGCATGTGCCACTGGCGGTCGCCATCCCACGCAGGCGATACCTTGGCGAGGTGCGGCACCCGCTCCGCAACTTCGTTGAAGCGAGCGATCGGATAGTCGACGCCGGCCTCGCGTGCCAGCGCGAGCACGTGAAGCACCGTGTTGGTGGAGCCGCCCATCGCCACGTCGAGCGCCATCGCGTTGTCGATCGCCTCGGCGGTCACGATGTCGCGGAAGCTCACCCCGCGCTCCAGCAGCGACAGTACGGCCGAGCCGGCGCGCCGCGCCAGCGCCTCGCGCTCCGGGGTGCGCGCCAACGCCGTCCCGTTACCGGGGAAAGCGATCCCCAGCGCCTCGCAGAGACAGTTCATCGAGTTCGCCGTGAACATCCCGCTGCAGCTTCCGCAGGTGGGACAGCCGAACGTCTCCAGCTCCTCGAGTCGCGCATCGTCTATCAGCCCAGCATCGTGCGCGCCCACTCCCTCGAACACCGAGATGAGATCGATCTTCCTGCCCGATCGGTCCACGCCCGCCTGCATCGCGCCGCCGGACACGAACACGGTCGGTATGTCGACGCGCGCGGCTCCCATCAGCATCCCTGGCACGATCTTGTCGCAGTTCGGGATGCAGATCATCGCGTCGAAGCAGTGCGCCAGCGCCATGGTCTCGACGCAATCGGCGATGAGCTCGCGCGAGGGTAGCGAGTAGCGCATGCCGGCGTGCCCCATGATTATCCCGTCGTCCACACCTATGGTGTTGAACTCGAACGGGATCCCTCCGGCCTCGCGCACCGCTTCCTTCACCAGCGCGCCGAACTCGCGCAGATGCACGTGGCCTGGCACGATGTCCACGTACGAGTTGCACACGGCCACGAACGGCTTGTCGAAATCCTCGACGCCGCGTATCTGGCCGGTGGCGCGCAGCAGGCTGCGGTGCGGAGCGCGGTCGAATCCGCGCTTGATCGCGTCGCTGCGCATGGGGACGGGCACCTGGTAGCTCCTGTTCGGCGCTGGGGCCGGAGCGCGTGCCACCATGGCGCCGCTCCGTCAAAGAGAAGGCCCCCCGCCGGATCGCGAGGGGCCATCGCCGAAAAAAAAGCCCCTCACCTTCGCTCGGGAGGGGCTCGGAACTCGTCAGTCCGCTCTAGTTCACCCCGCGTTTCTCCCAAGCACAACGACGTCCACTCCAATAAGGAGGAGGACGACGCTAATAAGGCTAAGAAGAAGCTGCGGGGCTACGGAGAGCATCATCGATTGACGTGCAGGTTCGAATTCTCGCGGAGCTCGCGACGGGCGGCTCGCGAAGACTCGCGCACTATGCAGCGCGTGCCGAGCCGTGTCAAGGGGCCGCCGAAATCTTCTGCGCGATCGCGTCACCGACTTCGGCGGTTCGCCATGCGCGGCCGCCGCTCGGCGCCAGCTCGGCGGTCAGGACTCCTTCCTCCAGCGCCGCGTCCACGGCCGTCTCCACCAGGCGCGCTTCCCGGCCGAGGCCGAGCGAGTGACGCAGAAGGAGCGCGGCGCTCAGGATCGCGCCCACCGGGTTCGCCACCCCCTTCCCCGCTATGTCGGGCGCCGAGCCGTGGATCGGCTCGTACAGCCCCATCCGCGACTGCGCTCTCGGATGCGCGCTCTCGCCCAACTCGCTCTCGTCGGCGCCGGCACCGAGCGATGCCGATGGAAGTACTCCCATCGAACCGGCGAGCATCGACGCCTCGTCGGTGAGGATGTCGCCGAACATGTTCTCCGTCACGATCACGTCGAACCCGGCGGGACGGCGGATGAGCTGCATCGCGCACGTATCCACGAGCATGTGCTCCACCTGCACATCGGGGAACTCCAGCTCCATCACGCGCGACACCACGGAACGCCACAGCCGCGAAGTCTCCAGAACGTTCGCCTTGTCCACCGACACCACCCTCTTTGCGCGCGCGCGGGCCAGCTCGCCGGCCACACGCGCCACGCGCTCGATCTCGCCGGTGGTGTAGCCGCAGATGTCGAAGGCGCGTTCGCCGCCGCCCGGCATCGGCTCCCGCCCCTTCTCGCCGAAGTAGATACCGCCCGTGAGCTCGCGCACCACCAGCACGTTCACTCCCCTCAGCAGCTCGGCGCGTAGCGGCGACGCGGCGGCGAGCTGCTCGCGCGCCACCACGGGACGCAGATTGGCGTAGACTCCCAGCAGCTTGCGGAGTGCGAGCAGGCCGCGCTCGGGACGGTCGCCGCCGTCGGTGCGATCCCACTTCGGACCGCCCACCGCACCCAGCAGCACCGCGTCCGCATAGCGGCAGAGCTCGAGCGTGGCCTCGGGAAGGGAGCTCCCCGCCGCGTCCATGGCGGAGCCGCCGATCAGCCCCTCGTCGAAGTGGAAGTCGTGGCCGCAGCGCGCGGCCACCGCGCCGAGCACTTTCACCGCTTCGGCCGTGACCTCCGGTCCTACCCCGTCGCCGGGAAGAACGGTGATGCGTGCGGTCCGCGCCTCGCCCACACGCGGTTCGTGATCGGGAGTGACTGCCGCGCTCATGGATGCTTCTCCTCGTATGCGGCGATCTCGCCCGCCGCGTTCAGCAGATATCCCAGCTCGTCCACTCCCTCCAGAAGACAGTGCTTGGCGAAGCTCTCGAGAGGGAAGCTCACCGCCGATCCGTCGGGAAGCGTGAGGGTCTGGCTGGCGACGTCGACCTTCAGGCGGGGCCGCGAACCGTTCGCCGGCCAGCTCACGAGTAGCTCGTGCACTTCGCCCGGTATCGTGACGGGGAGAAGTCCGTTCTTCAGCGCGTTGGAGTGGAAGATGTCCGCGAAGCGCGTGCTGATCACCGAGCGGATGCCGTAGCCGCGCAGCGCCCACGGCGCGTGCTCGCGCGAGGAGCCGCAGCCGAAATTGTGACCGGCCACGAGTATCTCGGCGCCACGCGACTCGGGCCTGTTGAGCACGAAATCGCCGCGCGGCGCGCCGTCGGCGTCGTAGCGCCAGTCGGCGAAGAGCGCATCACCGAGGCCCGCGCGGTCGGTCACCTTGAGAAAGCGCGCCGGGATGATCTGGTCGGTATCGATGTTCTGCACGTCGAGCACCACGTACGATGATTCGATCGTGCGGACCGGTGGGGGGGCGATTGTATCAGGCATCGTTCAGCTCCCTCGCATCAGCTATGGCTCCGCGCACCGCGGATGCGGCGGCGGTGAGAGGGCTGGCCAGGAAGGTGCGGCTCCCCTTCCCCTGTCTCCCCTCGAAGTTCCGGTTGCTGGTACTCACCGCGTACTGCCCCGGTCCCAGCGCATCGCCGTTCATGGCGATGCACATGGAGCACCCGGCCTCGCGCCACTCCGCGCCCGCGTCGCGGAAGATCGTGTGCAGCCCCTCGGCCTCCGCCTGGCGCTTGACCTGCTGCGAGCCGGGCACAACGAGCATGCGAACGCCGGGCGCCACTTTGCGACCGCGCATGACCCGCGCGGCCAGTCGCAGATCGGAGATGCGCGAGTTGGTGCAGCTTCCCACGAACACCACGTCCACCGGCCGGCCGAGCAGCCGCTCTCCCGGGCGGATTTCCATGTAGCCCAGCGCCTTCTCGAGTGCGGCGCGCTCCGAGCCGTCGGCCAGCGAGCCCGGATCGGGGATCGGCGAGTCGATGCTCATCCCCATCCCCGGATTCGTGCCGTAGGTGATCATCGGCGCCAGCTCGCTCGCGCTGATCGTCACCGAGCGATCGTAGCGGGCGCCCTCGTCGGTCGGGAGCCCGCGCCAGTGCGCGATGGCGGCATCCCAATCGGCGCCGCGAGGCGCGCGCGGGCGACCGGACACGTACTCGAAGGTGGTGTCGTCCGGTGCGATCATCCCCGCGCGCGCGCCGCCTTCGATGGACATGTTGCACACGGTCATCCGCTCCTCCATCCCGAGCGCCCGGATGGCGGGGCCGGTGTACTCGATCACGTGTCCCGTGCCGCCGCCGATTCCGATTTTCGCGATCACGGCGAGTATGATGTCCTTCGCCGTGACGCCGTGGCGCAGCGCGCCCTCCACGCGCACCTCCATCGTCTTCGGCCGCCGCTGGAGCAGACATTGTGTCGCCAGCACGTGCCCCACCTCGGAGGTCCCGATGCCGAAGGCGAGCGCCCCGAAAGCGCCGTGCGTGCTCGTGTGGCTGTCGCCGCAGACTATGGTCATCCCCGGACGCGTGAGGCCGAGCTCCGGCCCGATCACGTGCACGATACCCTGCTGCTCCGCGCCCAGCTCGTGGAGCTCGATCCCGAAGTCTGTGCAGTTGCGCGCGAGCTGCGCGAGCTGCGCCGCCGCGAGCGCGTCGCTGATCGGGATGCGGCCGTGCTCGTCGCGCGGTGTGGTGGGGGTGGAGTGATCCATGGTCGCCACCGTGCGGTCGGGACGGCGCACCTTCAGGCCGCGCTCGCGCAGCCGCGTGAAGGCCTGCGGCGAGGTGACTTCGTGTACGAGGTGCAGGTCCACATAGAGCACCGCCGGGGTGCTCTCGGTGGCCGGTCGTACGATGTGGTCGTCCCACACCTTCTCGAACAGAGTTCGCGGCGCGAGTGATTCAGACGTCATGCTACTCTCCACATGGGAGCTGCGGGTGTGCATGGAGGGCGCTTCCGGAGCCGGCTCCGGCACCGCCCCTTCGCTCGTTGAGTGGCGGCCGGATTTCCGGCGACCATGGAACCAGCACTTTAACCGATCCGGCCCCTGGAAATCAAAGCCTCCCCTCCCTCCACCGCGAGATCGGGACGCAGCTCGGCGGCACCACCCAGGTAGACGTGACGCCCCCGCCCCGCCTCCACCGGGAGCTCCGCGTGCATGAGGACGCGGATGCACCGGGGGAGGGAGCCGGGCACGGCCATCTCGCTCATGCAGAGCAACGGCACATCGTTCCAGCCTAGTTCCCGCGCCGCCCGCGCGGGGAAGGCCGCACTCAGATCGGGCGTGGCGGTGAATATCACGCTCACGAGCTGCGCGTCGTCGAGCGAGTTGAGCAGCATCATCTCGCGCAGCAGCACTCGCGTCGCCTCGAGTATCGGCGCCTCATCGTTGGCGTCCACGGTGATCGCGCCGCGCAGCGCCCGCACCCGGGCCCCGCCGCTCACCGCCCCTCCATGGCGCGTTGCGCGGCGGGCCCCAGCGACGCCACCGCGCTCAGCGGCAGCGCAGGCGCATCCACGCCGCCGTCCCGCCGCGCGCGCGGGAAGTGCCCCAGGATTCGCAGCGTATCCGAGCGCTTCTGCATGGCCGCCAGCACGCCGACGAGCTTCGGGTCGTTCGAGAGGTGCTCGATCTCGAGAAAGAAGCTGTAGCTCCACGGCTCGCCGGTGGGTCGCGAATCGAGCTTCGAGAGGTTGATCCCCGACTCGGCGAGCGGCTCGAGGAGTCGAAACAGCGCGGCCGGCACGTTCAGAGTCGTTGCGATGATCGCCGTGCGCGCCTCGGTACCCGGAGCGAGCACCGCACGCTCGCGCGAAAGTGCCAGGAAGCGGGTCTGGTTGTCGGGCCGGTCCTCGATCTCGGACGCGATGATCTCGAGCCCGAAGCGCTTCGCGGCGCCACGGCCCGCGATGGCGGCGCGCGTACGGTCGCCGCTCGCTGCCACGTCGCGCGCCGCGCCCGCGGTGTCGTATGCCGCGTCCACTTCCATCCAGTCGTGCCGCCCGAGGAAGCGTCCGCACTGCGCCAGCGCCACCGGGTGGCTCGCCACGCGCGTGATCCCGGCCGCGTCCACGCCCGGAAGGGCCAGGAGGCAATGGTGGATGGGCAGTATCTCCTCTCCCACCACCCAGCATTCGCGCGATTCCGACAGTGCATCGTACGTGGCCACCACGCTTCCGGCGAGGGAATTCTCGATCGGGAGCATACCCAGATCCACCGCGCCGCTCTCGAGCGCACGGACCACGTCCGCGCAGCTCCGCTCGGGCACCGGCTCGGTCGCGTCGCCGGGCCAGTATCGCCGCACGGCCTCCTCGCTATACGCGCCCAGTTCGCCCTGAAAGGCGACGCGCAGCTTCACGCCGGCCATGGCTCCTCCAGACATGTGGAGGAGTCGCGCGTGGTCGCCGGCGCGCCGCCCGCGAGCACGACTGTCTTGACGCCCGCCTTCGCGGCCGGCTTGGCGCTGCCGCCCTTCGAGCCGCCCCGCGTCCGGGCGCCGGTGCCAGCGCCCGCCGTCGCACGCTTCGGCGCGGCGAGCTGTCGGCCCACCGCCTTCGCCACGGCTTCGCACCGCTCCACGAGCCGCGCGAAGCGATCCGGCGTGAGCGACTGATCGCCGTCGGAGAGCGCGCCCGACGGGTGAGGGTGGACTTCCACGATCAGTCCATCGGCGCCCGCGGCTACCGCGGCCAGCGCGAGCGGCTCGACCAGCTCCCAGTGCCCGCCCGCGTGGCTCGGGTCCACGATCACCGGGAGATGCGTACGTGCCTTGAGCACCGGAACCGCCGCCACATCGAGCGTGTTGCGCGTGGCAGTCTCGAAGGTCCGGATGCCGCGCTCGCAGAGGATGACGTTGGGGTTGCCCGCGGCCAGCACGTACTCGGCCGCGAGCAGGAGCTCGTCCACCGTCGCCGAGAGGCCGCGCTTGAGCAGCACCGGCTTGCGCGACTGGCCCACCTCGGAGAGCAGCGCGAAGTTCTGCATGTTGCGCGCGCCCACCTGCAGCACATCTGCCACGCCTTCCATTCTCTCGAGCTGACGCGGGTCGAGTATCTCCGTCACCACCGGGAGTCCGGTGTCCTCACGGGCTTCGACGAGGAGTTCGAGCGCGTCATCGCCCAACCCCCGGAACGAGTAGGGGGAAGTACGGGGCTTGTACGCGCCGCCGCGCAGCATGACCGCGCCGGCGTCGCGCACGGCACGCGCGGAGTCGAGCAGCATGTCGCGCCCCTCCACGGAGCAGGGACCGGCGATGATCGCCAGCGACCTCCCGCCTATCGCCACGCGCCCGGCCACGTTGATGATCGAGCGCGTGCCGGCTCGTGGCTGGGCGCCTGAAATTCTCGAGGGTTCTAGGAGGTGCAGCATCGTTCGGTGCTCCGGTAGTGAGTGCGTCGCCGTTTCGCGGCGCATCGTCGAGTGGAATGGTGTGAAGAGTCGGTGGCATGCCGCGCTCGCGACCGGCGATTCGCGCGGGTAGATACGAGAACGGCCCCCGGGATCCGGGGGCCGTCGGCATCGTGAAGCGTCACCTTGTTCGACATCGGCGCGCACGCGAGACGACGGCCCCCGTGGGGTAGCCGTAGAAATAGAAGGCGAAGTAAAATCGGCCGGCGTGATATGCAGCGTGCGTCATCGAAGTCTGGAGTCGATCCATCGGGTGAAAGCGAATCTGGTGTGACAGCGGATATCGTGCTGTAGATGCGAAGAGGCGGAGCTCAGTTCCCGCCGGGAATGGAGCTCCGCCTCCTTCGGATGCGAAAGGCCCCTCCCGGAATGTTCGGGAGGGGCCGGCATCCAGAAAACTATCGGACGCTCGTGCTCACCCCTCCCGACGCGTAAAGAGTCGGTAGTAGTAATAGCCCGTAAAGAAAACAGGGGCGCCGCGGGTGAGCTTGTCGAGCGTCATGGCTAGCAAAGATGCGTCGTGCGCGCGGGAAGTCAATCCCTCACACGCACGAAATGCGCGTTGATGGGTACGCTGGAGCCCGCGAGCCCCCCCGAGGCGGAGACGAGATCGAGCTCCTTCTCGCCCGTAGTGGCCGCGACCGAGCGGACCAGGCCGCGCGAGAACATATCGGCCGGACGCAGTACGAGCGTGTCTCCACGCAGCGCGTAGCTCCCCGATCCCGCCAGCGTGTGCGGCTTCCCATCGGCTTCGAGGCCCGGGATGGGGAGCATGGGCGTCTTCGTCCAGGTCACGACGACGTCGTTGGTATAGCTGCCATCGCTGGCCAGGATCACGCGTGCGCCATCGACCGTGCCGGCCACAGTCCCGCCGGCAACGTTCATTGAGAACGGAATGGGCGGACGCTTTCCGGAAGCGCGCTCCAGCACGTACACGCCCGACACGGCCGCCGTGCCGCGCGCCACGGCCACGTTGGCCGCTTCATGACCGCGCGCGGGCGCCGGTGCCCAGGCCGCGCCCAGGGACACGAGCGCCGCCGCGAGCACCGCCGAAGTGAGCCGGCGCAGGCGTGCGCCGAGGGACCTGCTGTGCATCGACACTATCCGGAACCTCTGTTGGTGTACGCAAATGGTGTATGCGAAAGATACCCGACAGCGACCCTGGTGTGCCCCGGTGGTCGCGCGCCCGGCCGCTACCGCGCCTGGACTATCGCTCCATAAGACCTGATGCGCAGCTCCCGCATCACGGGGTCGGTCTCCCCCACCACCCAGACTTTCGTGTTAACCAGCGCGCGCATTTCGTCGAGCTGCGGGACGAGTCGAAGCGTATCGCCGGCGGCGAGCCAGAGGGCATCGCCCTGCCGGATCACGATCCCGACCAGCGGACGCTGTCCGTCCACCGAGAGCACCTCGTACTCGCGCACATCGAGCGCGCGCCCCGCACCATCGTCGCGCGTCACTCCCCGCACCAGCAGCTCCGCACCCGCTAGCGAGCGCAGCTCGTGGATCAACGCCCCGACCAGCCGGGTCGCGGTTCCACCGTCGGATACGAGCGAAGTGATGCGCACTCGGTCCGTGCCGCCGTTCACCACGCGTCCCTTCGCCGCGGTGAGTGCGGGCGAACCGCTGTCGCCGCCCGCCGAGGCGACCGGTTCGGGGGCCGCGACAGGTTCCGGATTGCGCGCGCACGCTGCCAGACACGCTCCGGCCACGAGCGCCACGGCGGTGCGCGCACATCCCTTCATCACTGCAGCCTCACTATCCAGAGTTGCATCGGACCGCCCGCGGCGATCGGCTGGCCGGCGGCGTCGCGCAGCTTGATCGCGGTGGCGGGTGTCTCGCTTCCGCCGATGGTGAAGTAGGCAGTCGAGCCGCCGCGAACCGATACGATATCGGTGAAGTTGGAGAACGCCCGCGCGCGGGGGGTGAGGCGTGCCGTGGGCTGGATCGCCTCCTGGATGCTGCGCAGGTTCCAGCTCTCGTAACCCAGACGCGGGTTCGGATCGGAGCCCGGCGCCCAATAGTCGTCGGTGTAGAGCGCGGCCGCCCACTGCGCCAGCAGCGTATCGATCTTCACGCCCACCACGCTTTCTACATTCGCATAGCCCGCGAGCGTGTTGTCGATCAGGCCTTTCTGTACGCCGGCCTCGCCACCCGCCACCGAGGGGCCGAACTGGTCGGAGAGCCAGCGCAGGAAGAGCCAGGGCACTCCGTACACTTCCCGTCCGGAGATGCACGGACCGGTGTTGCCCTTGGTGGGGAGGTCGAGCCAACTGCATTGCTCGGGTGCGGTGGACACGCGCTCGGTAGGCGACTTGTAGCCAAAGTAGAGCGCGAGGTCGGTGAAGCCGGACAGGTACCATGTTATCTCGGATGACCCCGGCGCCGGGAAGACGATATCGGGACCGTAGTTCTGGCCCGTCGTACGCCCGTTCAGGTCGTGCCCCACTACTTCCTGGGCGAGCGTGGCCTGCCCCTCCATCTCCCAGATGCTCTGGAACGTCGCGGCCCCCGGATACTGCATCCGCCGCCCGAACTGGATCACGTGCGTGAACTCGTGCGCGATGAGAATCTGCGCATCCTTCCGGGCGGCGGCCAGCGTGTATGGCGCGGGCGACTCGTACTCGCCATCCGGGTCGGGCGCACGGCCGTAGTAGAACTCGCCCTCGTTGCTGCCGGCGCACTGCGCAGTGGAAAACAGGTCGCTGCTCACCACGAAGCCGAGCACGTTCTTCTGCTTGTTCACTTCCTTCGTCGTGACGATCGCGACGCGACCGTTATTGTCGAAGTCCGTGGGAGGCCCGAAGTACGCCACGTCGCTGGCGTAGATGTGGTCGTCGAACTCGTCGCTGAGCTGCTGGAAGTCGTCGTCCGTGTAGCCGTCGGCGGGGTTCTCCACGTCGGCGAGCCAGATCCCCTTGGTGCCGACCGCCCGCACCACGGTAGTGACAGGGATGGTGTTGGAGCAGAAATCCGGCTGGCTGATGTCGGGGAAGTTGACCGTGACGGTGTCGCCCACCTCCACTCCACCTCCCACCTGCCTCGTGGCGATCCGGGGCGGCCCGCCCGGCACCGGCGCGCGCGCCGGCATCCTCGAGACGAGCTGCCGCTCCGCCGCGCGCAAGCTCGCCTCCGCCGTACGGTGCAGCCGCCAGCGCTGCTGCTCCGGAGTGGTCAACACGTTCACCAGCGCCGCGCCGCTCGTCACGAGCCGCGACGCCAACGGTACCGCCGGTGTCCTCAGCGCGAGCAGATCGCCGCCCTGCGCGGCGGCCGCGCTCACGGTCACCGGAGTCACGCTCCCCGCCGCCTCCGATACCGATTGCGCGCCCACCAGATATGACGACGGCGAAGCACTCCCGCCCACCTGCAGACAGAACTCCGAGGGGTCGCGCACGATGAGCTGACCGCCCACCGCGAGGTCCACCGCCGTTCCCTCCCCCTTCACCGTCCGCTCCACCGCGTTGCTCCCCTCCCCTCCCAGCACCACCCGCACCGGCGCGCCGCGCGTCGGCCTGCAGTCGAAGGCGGGCACGGTGATCTCGATCGAGCTCTCGGTCGCGGACGTGACCACGGCGGGGACGCCGTCCACGTAAACCTTGTTGGCCGCGGCCGTAGAGCTGAATCCCGTTCCGGTGAGCGTCGCGCTCCCGCCTTCGATCAGTGTATCGGGCGAGACGGTCTCCAATATCACCACTTCGGATACGTTGATCGCCGCGGCGAACGGCGCAGACGTCTCCGCGAGCTCGTCTATCGTCGCGCTCGCCCGATTGTTCCCCGCTCCGAGTATCCACTGCACCGAAGCCCGCCCCGCGGCGTCGGTGGTGTCTTCGAGCGCCGAGAGCGAGCCGCCCCCCTCCACGGACCACGTGACGACGATCCCCGCGTTGGGATTCCCGTGCTCATCGCGCACTTCCACCACCAGCGGCTCAGCGGCCTGCTCGCCGGGGATGCCGAACTGCGCGTCGCCCGAGATCACTACCAGCGACGCCGGTGCCGCGGCGGTGGCGCTGGCGGTGACGATGAGGCTCTCGGAAAGCCCGCTCACGCTGGCTTCCAGCGTGTCGGCGTTCGCACCGGCACTCGTGCCGAGTGTCCAGGTGACGGACGCGATTCCGCTCGCGTTGGTCTTCCAGGAGCTGGCGCTCAGCGTGCCGCTGCCCGGGCGCGCGGCGAATTTGACTGTAACGCCCGCGAGAGCGCGCCCGCTCGCGCCGGTGACCTTGATCCCTATGGGGGTCTGAAGCTCGCTCCCCACGACGCCGCTCTGGCCAGCCCCCAGCGCGAGCGCGAGCGCCGCCGGCGCCTCCGACTCCGTGGGAGATCCGCCGTCGCTCCCACACGCCGCGAGTGCCGCGCAGATTCCCAGTGTCCCCACCACCCTCGAAGCACGCCCGACTGCGCCTGGCATCCGCACTCTCCACTGTTTGAGGTATCCCGAGGTGCAACGATCGAGCGGCCGGGTGGGTCACGACTGCGCCGAAAGCTGGAGCCGGGAAAGCGCGACCGCCAGCATCGCTGGCGAGGCCGTGCCGAAACGAACCCGCCGCAGCGGCTCGATGGCCACCGATCGGGTATCTTCCATTCAGCGATCCACTACTGCCGCGACGTCCCGCATGTTCGTCGCGCATGCCACCGACGCCGGCACGCCGCCGGACGAACGCGACCGCCGCGCTTCGACCCGCCAGCGCTGCCGCATCCCCGGAGCCCGCTCATGACCACCGATGCGCCGCCCACGGCAGGGTTCCCAGCGCCAGACTACCGGCTCCCCGATTCGACTCGCGTGGGACGCGTGCGGCTCCATGTGAGCGACATCGATCGCTCACTGCGGTTCTACGAAGAGCTGCTCGGATTCCGCGTCGTCGACCGCTCGCCCACGCGGGCCGTCATCGGGCCGCAGGACGACGATGCGGAGCTGGTGGAGCTCCACGCCCCATCCCCCCACGGCCTGGAGCACGCGCCGTCGAAGGGACGTCTCGGCCTTTACCACTTCGCCATCCTGCTGCCCGACCGCGGAGCGCTGGGGCGCATGCTCGCGAGGCTCGTCGAGCGCGGCGTGTCGCCGGGGATGGCGGACCACGCGGTGAGCGAGGCGCTGTACCTGAGCGATCCCGACGGACTCGGCGTCGAGATCTATTCCGACCGGCCGCGCGGCGACTGGCAGCGCCGTGGTCGCGAGCTGCTGATGCTCACCGAGCCGCTCGATGTGGATTCGGTGATCCGCGCCGGCGGAGCCGAGCCGTGGCGCGGAATGCCCGCGGGCACCGCCATCGGCCACGTGCACCTGCACGTGGGCGACCTCGACCGCGCCGGCGATTTCTACCACGCGGCCCTCGGCCTCGACAAGATGGTATGGAGCTATCGCGGCGCCCTCTTTCTCGCCGCCGGCGGCTACCATCACCACCTCGGCGTGAACGTGTGGGCCGGCGCCAGCGCCACCGCGCCGGCGGAGAACGAGGCACGTCTCCTGGACTGGGAGCTCGTGGTCCCGGGTGCCGACGACATCGCGAAACTGGCGGAGAGCCTCGCCGGAGGCGGCTTCGGTGCGCGGCTCGTCGAGCATGGTGTGCTCGAAACCCTCGACCCATGGGGCACAGCGCTGCGCGTAGTCGCGGCAGCCGGTTGAGCGGCGGGCCGCCCCGGGCGCCGCGTGGCCCGTTGGCGGCGTGCCATGGAAGGCGGTCAAGGAAGACGAGGCAGTTCGTGAGCCGGGGGTAGTGCGCGGCTGGGCCCGCTCTGGTAGATTGGGGCGTCATCAGTCGAACCGAGGCTGGGAGGCCTCATGTGGCGACGTAGCCACTCGCGCACACTTCGCATCACGCTCGGCGCGCTGGCCGCCGTAGTCGCCATCACCTGCATCGGCGAACCATCGCTCGCGCAGGGCAGCATCTCCGGCGAAGTCCGGGCGGCGGACACGCGTGCGCCGCTCGCCGGCGCGCTGGTATCGGTGGTGGAATCGGGCGTCCAGGTCGGCACGGATCTCGCCGGCCGCTTCAGCATCGCACCGGCGAGCGCCGGCACGACCACGCTGGTAGTTCGCCGCATCGGCTATGCGCCTGCGCAGGTGGAACGGGTGGTGCCGGCCGACGCTGCCGAGCCGCTGATCGTGGAGCTCGCGCCACTGCCGCGCGCCCTCGAAGCCGTCGTGGTGAGCTCCGCGCTCGCTTCCGCCGCTTCCGCAGCGGCGACCGGCGCGCGTCTCCCGACGACCGTACCCCGAGCGATCCTCTCCCGCGACGACTTCGAATCGGCGCCGCAGCTCGCCTCCGATGCGTTCCGTGCGCTCTCCCGCCTGCCGGGCGTGGCATCGAGCGATCTCTCCGCCGGATTCCGCGTGCGCGGCTCCCCCAATCGGGAAGTGCTCCTGCGCTTCGACGGCCTCGAACTGTACGAGCCATTCCATCTTCGAGACTTCGACGGTGCGATCTCGATCATCGACCCCGCGGTTCTCGGCTCCGCCGCGCTCGAGACCGGAGGTTTCGGCGCGCGCTACGGCGGACGCCTGGCCGGCGTGCTGGAGCTGACATCGCGCGACGATGCGCCCGGGAAAGGCGGCACCTCGCTGGAGGCGGGCGTGGGCGGCCTGAGCGCGATGCACCGGAGATCGTTTGCGTCCGGAAGCGCCGACCTGCTCGTCTCGGCGCGCCGCGGGATGCTCGGCACGGCCCTCTCGCTCAGCGGAAGCGACCGAGGTCTTTCGCCGCATTACTACGACGCGTACTCGCGCCTCCGCTTCCGCCCCGCCGCCGGCCACGAGCTCTCCCTGAGCGTTCTGCGCGCCGACGACGACCTTCGCCTCGACGCGGAGGAGATGGGCACATTGCAGAGCGACAACAGCAGCAGCTACGTGTGGACCGGGTGGAGCAGCACGCTGTCGCCGCGCGTCTCGCGGCGGAGCGTACTGTCGTACGCGCGATTGTATTGGCACCGCGAGGGGTGGAACGAGGGAGGAAGCCAGCCGGAGCTCGACGTCGACGACCGGCGTACATTCGAAGCGCTCACCCTGCGCGAAGAGTGGAGCGTGGATGCCACGGCGTGGTGGCACATCGATGCCGGAGGCGAACTGCGGCGGCTGTCGGCGAGCTACGACTACACCCGGCTGCAGATGCGTCCGCGAGTGCAGGCGGCGAGGTGGGTCAGCGAATCCAACGACGCGGACGCGGCGCTCGCGCCGGTGAGCCGGGCGCTGGGGGTGTACATCTCGCAGCGCGTCAGTCCGTGGAGCGCGCTCGCGATCGAGGGAGGCGCGCGCTACGATCGCAGGAGCGATACCGGCGTGGGCACAGTCGACCCGCGCGCGTCGCTGGCGCTGCGCCTGAACGAGCACACCACGCTGCGCGCGAGCTGGGGGCGCTATTCGCAGCCGCAGGAGCTCTACGAGCTGCAGGTGCAGGACGGAGTGCGCGAGCTGGCACCGCCGGAGCGCGCCGAGGAGCGGTCGGTGAGCTTGGAACGGCGCGACGGTCCGCTGGCGTTGAGCCTCGCGGCCTACGACCGCCGGCGGCTCCGCATCAACCCGCGCTACGTCAACCTCGAGAGCTCGATCGACGTCTTCCCCGAAGCCTCGCTCGATCGCGTGCGCGTCGCTCCGGTCTCGGGCGACGCGCGCGGGATCGAAGCGGCGGCGGAGTCGGCCACGGGTTGCATACGCTGGTCGGCGAGCTATGCGCTGGCGTTCAACGACGACGTACTGGCAGGACGCCGGATGCCGAGCGCGTTCGAGCAGCGCCACACTTTGAACCTGAACGTGGACTGGCAGCCGTCGGAGAGCTGGCGCGTGAGCGCGGCCTGGCAGCTCCACTCAGGCTGGCCGGTGACGCCGATCGAGTTCGAAGTGGACTCGCTGCACGACGGCACCCATCACGTGCGCGCGCACTACGGCGAGATGAACTCCGGCCGCCTTGCGCCGTACCACCGGCTCGACCTGAGAGTGTCGAACGAACGGGAGCTGTGGAAGGGACGGCTCTCCGTGTACGTGGACCTCTTCAACGTCTACGACCGCGCCAACCCCCGCGGCCTGGGCTACACCGTGGCGGACTGGAACGCCGCGCGCGCCGACGTGCGCCGGCGTCCCATGAGCCAGCTTCCGCTCCTGCCGACGCTGGGAGCGAGGTGGGTCTTCTAGCGCACGGTGTGCGCGCCCTCCAGCGCGTCCACGAGCTCGGCCGCTTCCCAGGAGCCGTCGTAGCGCGAGCCGTTGATGAAGAAAGTCGGCGTCCCGTTCACGCCGCTGCGCACGCCGCTGATGAAGCTCGCGCGTACGCGAGGGCCGTAGCGCTCCTCGCCGAGAGCGCGCTCCAGGTCGGACGCATCCAGCCCCAGCTCGCTGGCGTAGGCGAGCAGGCGATCGTCGTCCAGCCAGCCCGGGCCGTCGCGGCGACGCTCGAAGAGCGCGTCGTGCATCTCCCAGAACTTTCCCGATTCGCCGGCCCACAGCGCGGCGGCGGCCGCGTGCTCCGCCTGCGGGTGCGACTCCCGGAGCGGGAAGTCGCGGTACACGAAGCGGAGCCGGTCGCCCAGGCGCGCCTGAACTTCCTTGATGATCGGGTAGGCACGCGCACAGTGCGGGCACTCGTAGTCGCCGTACTCCACCAGCGTCGCGGGGGCATCATCGGGACCCTGCGCATGGTCCTCGACGCTCACGGGAGGGCGGAGCCGGCTGCTCACTGTTCACCGTCCTTTCCAGCCGGCTCGTGCAGTCGCTCGAGCGCCTCGATGATTCCGTCGGCGCCGGGATTCACTCCCACCGGCGAGCAGTAGCTCCATGCGATCCTGCCTTCGGCATCGATCACGAACAGCGCACGCTCCGCCATCCCTTCCACGTCGCGGTAGGCGCCGTACATCCGGCAGACCTCGCCCTTCGGCTCGAAGTCGGAGAGGAGCGGGAACTGGAGGTTGCGCGCCTCCCTGAATGCCGCGTGGCACCAGCTTCCGTCCACCGAGATCCCGAGAAGCTCGGCGCCGAGCTTGCGGAACTCGGGGAGAATCTCGTTGTAGAGCGCCATCTGGTCGCCGCACACCGGGCTCCAGTCTGCCGGATAGAAAGCCAGGATCACCGGCTGTCCTCTGAACTCGGAGAGCGAGACCGTCTGATCGGGTGTGGAGTGCAGCGTGAAGTCGGGCGCCTCCGTCCCGGGCTGCAATAGCCTTTCGGTATGTCCGCCAGACTGACCGTCGTCGGTCCGCCGCGGCGAGCGCGTGTTGCCGGGATCTGCGTTGACGCTCATGGATGGAGCCTCCCTCGTGGTTTCGGGCCGGAATGTTCAGAATGTAGTCGCGCCAGCCGCGCGGGGGCCGTATAACGGCAGATCGCGGGCCACCACGCCGGATGGCCTCGCGGCCGCCTCTCCGCCGTCACGTGACGGCGGAGAGGCGGCCGCGAGGC
>CAZTTY010000022.1:0-13295 GCA_964616815.1 uncultured Gemmatimonadaceae bacterium
CCATTCGTCAACATAGGCACCGGCTTCGATCGACCGGTGGAGGGAATTAACGAATCCCGCTCCCATGGCGTCATGGATCGCGGGGCGTACTTCCGTTCAGCCTGACTTCCGAAGAGGTGCCGATGACGACGAATGCAACTGTGGCAGCATCACTTGATACGAGGCGACGGCTCGCGACCGCATGCATCGCGCTGGGCATCGCGCTCGCCATGGGTGGCTGCGACGGCGGCACCAACGGCACGGGGACGTCGGTGATCAGCGGCCCGCCTGGAAGCATCGCCATGAGCACCCGGGTCGACGCGGCGACTGCCACGGCGGAGAGCGACGAGAACGCGTGCACCGACATCCAGCCCTTCTACTGGGAAGTCGGCGACTCGACCACTCGTCGTGCCTCGGGTTCGGTATCGCTCGAGGGCAGCGATGAGTCATACACGAGCACCACGCTGATGCCTATCGCGTCGGCATCGAAGTGGATCTACGGCGCGTACGTCGTGCAGCTTCGCGACGGCGCGCTCTCCGACAGCGACATCACCTTCCTCACGTTCCGCAGCGGATACTCCCGCTTCAGCCGCTGTCTGCCGACACAGACCGTCGACGAGTGCGTCGCGTACGAAGACAACGACGTGCATTCCGACATCACCGATGGCCTCTTCTCGTATGGCGGCGGCCATATGGAGAAGCACGCGAGTCTGATTGGCCTCGGCTCGGACAGGAACGCGGACCTCGCAGATGAAATTCGATCGCAGCTCGGCAGCGACCTCACTCCGCTCACTTACGTCCAGCCGCAACTGGCTGGCGGCGTCGTGACCACCGCGGATGTGTACGCGAAGTTCCTCCGCAAGATTCTCTCGGGCTCACTGTCGATGAACGACGCACTCGGCACGGACGCGGTGTGCACGAACCCGTTCACGTGCGCCGACGCGTTCAACTCACCGGTGCCGGAGAGCGAGGAGTTCCACTATTCGATCGGTCACTGGGTCGAAGACGATCCGATCGATGGCGATGGCGCGTTCAGCAGCGCTGGCGCGTTCGGCTTCTATCCGTGGATCGACGCGAGCAAGAAGTGGTACGGCATCGTCGCGCGAAGAGATACCACCGGCACCGACGACACCACCGACCCCGACGCCGCGGGCCACGGCTACGCGTCGCTGCAGTGCGGACGGCTCATTCGCGCCGCCTGGATGGATGGAGTAGCGCGGTAGAAAATGACGACGTCAGCGCGACGTCGCCTTCTTCACCTGCGCGTCCATCAGCCGCACGAGCTCCGCATTCGTGAACGGCTGCCAGCCGTGCGGCTTCATCGGGCGACCGTACTCGAACACGGCCTCCGCCTTCGGGTTGGTCATCGATCGGAGCGCATCTTCCATTCGATAGACGGCGAGGTTCAGGTAGTAGTTGTCCATGTCGCCGACGTACATGTGAATCTTGCCGATGAGCGACGGACCGATGCGCGACCAGTTCTGCGTCAGGTAGTACGTGAGATCGTAGCCGTGGTCGCGCATGTACAGCGCGACGTCTTTATTGATGTGTCCCGTGAGCTTGTCCCACGCCGGCTTCGGATAGCCATCCGGGCCGACGGGTCCGTACGCGGCGTCCCACGCGTTCATCTGCTGCCCGCTCCGCTCGTGCGAGCCGAGCACCGCCTCGAGCCGGCTCATCATCCGCATCGATAGAAGCGGCTGACCTTGCGGCGTGCGCGACATGTAGCGCTCCGGCACTACCCAGGTGGTGGCGGGATCCACGTTGGGCACGAAGGCGCTCGTGTCCTCGTAGAGATTGGTCATCTGATAGTCGCGGAAGTCCACGGGGTCGGGGTAGAGCGTCCACGTGCCGCCGAAGAAATCGGGGTGGTGGATCTGCAGCGCTATCGATTCCCAGCCGCCGGTCGAACCGCCGGTGAGCAGACGCGCACGCGCCTCGGGGATGAGCCGGAACTGCTTTTCGAGGAGTGGAACGAGCTCGGTGAGCAGCGCGTCCGCGTACGGTCCGTTGTTCGCCGAGTTGACCGCGTACGAGTCGTCGTAGTAAGGAGTGGGATGCTGGAAGGTGATGGCGACCATGCGCGGGAAGTCGTCGCTCATCCACGACTTCGCGAACTCGAAGCCGGGTTCGCGCGCGGTGCGTTCCAGTCGGGCGGTACGCTGTTCCGGCGATTCGGTCTGCGCGGAGTCGGGGTCGAAGCCGAAGGGCGCGCGCAGCCCGAAGTGGCCCTGGATGTAGATCGCGGGATAGTGGCGCGCCGGTTGCTCGTCGAAGCCCTTGGGGAGGAGTACCGTAGCACCGATGTACATCGGCCGGCCCCAGAACGCGGTGAGCAGCTTGCTCTGGATCTTGATGTGTTTCACCCATCGCGTATCGGCCGGTATTTCGACGGGCGGGAGAGCGCGCGTCAGTGAGAGCCTGATGGTCGCATCGCGATCGACGTGCACACGCTGCACATCGCTGACCAGGTTGCCCGGCGAGCGGTTGAAGCGCTGCCCTTCCCACTGGTCCATGTGGGCCCAGATCACGTGGCCGTCGGCGCGGTGGAACTCCGTGTACACGTTGAGCAGCGCCTGCGCGTAGTAGTCGCCGGGCGGCAGGTCGCGGAGGCTCTCGAGCGGAAAGCCGAGCGTGCCTGCATCGATCGTGGCGGCCTTTCCCGGTGAGAGCGCGCTCACGTCGAGCCCGAAGAACGGAATGCTCCCGCCGTAGGACCCCGCCCTGAGACGGGGCTCGACGTCGTCGGTGCGCGCCAGGAATAGGAAGACACGCCCGGTGACGGGCGCGGATGCCACCGACCTGTCGAGCGTGATCATCGCTCGCTGCGCGCATGCCGCGGTAGGGGCGATGGTGATCGTCAGCAGCAGCAGCGACCAGAGGGTCGCGATGGTCACCGGTTTGTGGGCGGAACCTTCGAAGATGGTTGGCATCGAGCGTGCTTCAGGCGGAAGATGTAAGTGTGATGTTCTGGCAGGCGCGTTCACGACCCTACTCGTTCAGATCGCGCGAATGGCTCTCACCCGCCTCGGAAAATCCTTGTCGTCGCCATGGCGCCGGCCGTCATCGGCGAAGTCGATGTGGCCCGCCATGTCGGCGTCGTTCTGCGTGGACGACCAGTACTGACAGTTGTCCACCATGCCGGCGTCGCGAAAGTCGCCGACGCCCTTCGCTTTCAGATTCCGATACATCTCCGCCAGCTCGTCCATCGACGGCAGGAACCAGCCGCCGATACCCGCGACGCTGAGCTGCGCGCAGAGATCCGCCGCGCTCCCCGACTCCGCACACGCGGCGAGCATGTCCTTCGTGTTCTGCAGTCCGCTTCCGATCGCGGTAGCCGACGCACCCGGAACCGCGCGCCGGAAGCAGCCCCACTTCGCGCCGAGGCTCTGGTCGAACGGCGCGGCCTCGAGATAGCGCCAGCCGTCGCGGGCATGGTTCGGATTGATGTAGAAGATCAAGCCGCCAGCCGGACCAACGTCGCCGATCTCGTACTCCCGCGTCGAGAGCCACACGCTCATCTCGCCCGCGCCGCGGTTCGCCCAGAGGTGGTATGGGATCAGCCGCGCGGGACGCGGCTCGGCCCCGGCGTCGGTGACCTGACGTGCTTCGGTCTCGAGCACCACTACCGGATCGCCGAACGATCGGTCGACCGACTGCTTCAGCGGCGCGTCGGCCGCGACCATCGCGGTGAGCGCGCGTCCGCCGTCCACGTCGGGCCACTCGGCGCAGTACACTATCGGACCGCGTTCGATGGCGAGCCGCCCACGATTCTCCACGACGCGCGCATCGGCCTGCACGTGCTTCACTTCCACGGGGAAGTCGATGGCGATCGTGTCGCCATCACGCCACTCGCGATCGAGCGTCACGTAGCCCGATGCATCTGGCACGGCCGACACGTTCTTCCCGTTGACTGCGATGCGGACCGGGCGCGTGCTCCGCTCCACGTACGTGTAGATATCGCCCGGCACAGGCTTCCCGCGCGCCCACCCCGGGATGCGCAGCTTGATGGCGCCGGCTACGTTCGCCGGTGTCGACACTGCGATCGTCGTATCTCCCGCCCACGGCATGGAGCTCCTCATAGAGAACGCGAGAGGCTTCCCGTTCACCGTGAACGATGTCTCGTTCGAGAGATAGAGATTGACGTAGATCGCGTCGCGTTCGCCCTGGGCGTAGACGAAGCCCGGCATCGAGGCCATGAAGCGTACGAGGTTGGGCGGACAGCATTCCAGCGAAGCATGCTGCCACCGCTCGTCGCGACCGTCGCCCGCGCTCGCCAGCCGGTTGACGTAGAAGAAGTGGTCGCCGGAAGCCGACACGCCACTCAGCGCGTTGTTGTACATCCCGCGCTCCAGCACGTCGATGTACTTCGCATCGCCCGTCGCGAGAAAGAGACGGTGGCTCAGCGTCATGAACATCATCACCGCACACGTCTCGGCGTATGCCTTGATGTTGGACAGATCGTACGGAACGCCGAACCCTTCGTTCCCGGTGGATCCGACCCCGCCGGTGACGTAGAACTTCGAGTCAACCGCATCCTGCCACATTCGCTGACCCGCGGCGAAGTACGGCTTCAGGCCTGTGAGTACACCCACGTCCACGAGCGATACCATGAGCGATGCGCAGTTCACGGCGTGTCCCACCGCTTCACGCTGCTCGACCACCGGCATGTAAGACTGGTTGTGCCGGCTCCGCCCGACCGAGTCGGATCGGCCGCGGATGTCGAGATAGTGTTTCGCCAGATCGAGGTGTCGCTTGTCGTGCGTCACCTGGTAGAGCCGCACGAAGTTGATCGCATCGCGCTCGCCGCCGGAGAAGGGTGGATCGTTCTCGGCGAAGTCCTTCGCGATGGTCGCCGCCGTGGCTATCGCCTTGTCGAGGAGCTCGCGGTTGCCGGCGATGCTGTAGTACGCGGTGGCGACCTCGAAGAAGTCGTTGACGCGCGTCCACTCGGGATCGCGCGACAGCCGCCGAATGCTCTCGTCCACCAGCGACTGCAGGTCCGGATCGGGGTGCACGGCGAGCGACATGATCGCCGCCTCGAGCACACCGCGTCTCAGCCCACCGTGCCCGTCGCTCCGCATCAGCTTCCGCATCTCGAACGGGATGGTCACCGCGGCATTTCTCTCGAGCTTCGGCCGCCAGAACTCGTCGTTCACCTTCACCGCCGAGTACGGCGTGGGCCGGATCGGATAGTCGTCCACCGGGGTGTACTCGGCGTCGCGCACGATCTCGCTGGCGAGGATGGAGGAAGCTTCGTCGTCCCTCCCGCCAAACGGCGCCTGGGCAGCAAGCGGCTTCCCGTTGACAGCGTTCGCGAGCGCGCCGACCGCGACCGGTGCGGTCAGCAGAAATCGACGGCGTGGGATGCTCTCGTTCATGTGGCCTCGATTGGCGGCTGGGTCGGGTCCTTTCGTACTACGAACGCCGGTCGCTGGAAAACGTGTCGTGTCAGTACGCGACCATTACCCGCGAATGCGACTCCGGCGTGAGCGGCGAATCGCAAGAATGCCGGCCGTGAGCACCACGGCTCCGATGATGGTCCACGTCGATGAAGGGCCCTGGACCGGCGCGCAGTTCGCGAAACAGAGGATCGGCCGCACATGCACGAGCCCCAGCCCCTGAAGCAGCCAGAGACCGCCGAGCAGCACACCGATTATTCCGAGTATCAGAGCCATCACTCTCATCGTACTCTCCTCCTCTGCGGGAAGCGACGGGGTCAGGCACCTGATCCAGAGGTCCAGGCAGCAAAGCGTGCGGACCTCTACATCAGGTGCCTGACCCCGCACCCGCGAAAGCGAAGCCGATGGGCATGTCGCGCGTCAGTTTCTCCTTCGTGAGCTCGAGGCGCAGGAGTGCGATCGGCATCGAACCCTGACGCAGGATCTCGTCGTGGAAGTGCTTCTGCGACATCTCCTTCGAGTCGACCAGCTCCTTGCGCAGCTCGCGCAGTTGCAAGGCGCCGAGCAGGTAGCCGGCCTGGTAGAGCGGCCCGTATCCCGCCGACGGGTCGAAGGAGCGGCGCACTTCCGCTATCGCGTTCTCGCGTTCGTGTCCCACGCTGTCCACCAGGAAGTCGACGGCCTGCTGCGGCGACCACTGGCCCATGTGGAACTTCAACGAGAAGATGATGCGCGCGCAGCGGTGCATCCGCCAGAACAGCGCGCCTACGCGTTCCTCCGGCGTGTCGTGGAAACCGAGCTCGTACATCGTGAGCTCCCAGTACACTGCCCACCCTTCGCCGTAGAACGGCCCGCCGCCGAGCGGCGGGCGGTAGTCGGCGTAGCGCTGGCTGTAGTAGCCGGTGAGGTTGTGCCCCGGAATCATCTCGTGGAACGCGGTAGCGTGCGACCACGGACGGTTGTTGCCGCGCATGCTCTGCTGCCGCGCGTCGAACTCCATCGTGTTCATGGGATACGACACGCTCATCCGCCCGCCCCCCGTGAAGAACGGATTCACGAGCTGCCGCTCGGGCGTCATCATGATCATGTGCTGCGCTTCGCGATCGACCTGCGGCACGGTGACCATGTCGTTCGCTATCAGATAGTCCACGGCTTCAGTGAGAAGATCGCGGATCATCGCGGGCTGCCCGCCCGGCGGCGGGTGCATGGTCTTCGTCTTCTCGAGCGCCTTCTTCCAGTCATCGCCGTAGCCCATCTCCCGCGAAGCTTTCTTCATCTCCTCCACGCACCACGCGTACTCGCGCTCGCCGAGCGCGATGAGCTGCTCGGGTGTGTCGAGGATGAGAACATCCTGCAGATCGCGGATGAGTCCTTCGCGGCCGCGCGCCGGTCCGGGGATGCCGCTGTCGTCGGCCTTGCGCGGATTCGTGGCGGGAAGCGGCTCGCCTATGCGGGAGCGTCCCAGCTCGGCGAGGTACTTCACATATAGGTAGTCGACCTGCGCGTTCCTCGTGAGATGATCGAAGTCGAGCTTCTGCAGCGCCGCGAGCCAGCCGTCGTAATAGGCCGAGTCGTGCGCGGGCGGCTTTGCGGCATCGCGCCGACGGCGGCCGAGCCCCTGCTCCTCGAGGAAGCGGCGGGTGATGCCGGCCATCTCATCCTGCGGGAGCCGTATGATTTGCTGAAGATCGGGCACTCCACTGTGCTCTGGCGCGGGCGAAGGCTCGATGTTCAGCGCGACTACGGGGAGGTTCGACGACTTCTTCGCGGGCGCGACCTTCTTCTTCAGGAACGTGGAGTATTCCGCGAGCGACGAGTCGACGTGCGCATACGGGAGCTCCACCCACCAAGTGAAGGTCGGATCGTAGCCGTCGTAGAACGTGTTCCAGTACTCGAGGCCATCGCGAAGCTGGTCTACGGCGTCGGCGGCGTTCGTGGCCTGCGTGGCGCTCGCCGTGAGCGTTCCCGCGGCGAGCTTCGAGCGAAGCTCGGCGATCTCCCGCGTGACGTCGGTGAGCGTTCGCGCCGCGGACTCGCCATCCACATCCTGGATCTCGATGCGCGCCTCGATCAGCGAGATCAACTCGGGAGAGAAGGGGGTCAGCGGCGAGATCTCCGAGAGCGTGGCGGTCTGCGCATCGAGCACCTTCAGGTCGCGATCGATCATCGCGCGTAGCTTCGCGAGGTCGGCGCGGCCTTCGGGCGAGAGATCGGATGCATCGATCCTATCGAGGGCAGCCTGCCACGACAGGTCGAACCGCTTCAGTCTGGCGATTCGATTGGGCGAGATCACGACCTCCTTCGCGGGGTCGTGCGCGACGCTGTCGCCGCCGGCGCGAGCGCCCGGCCGGCCGGCATCACGGGCGCCCTGTGCAGTGCGGCGCGCGCGCGGATTCCTGGTGCCTCCGGCGTAGTCGGTGATGAGCAGCGCGTGATCGGCGGTATAGCGCGTGAGCACGAGCCGCAGCTCGCTGTGCCGCGGCGCGAGGAGGGCGCGGAGATCCGCGGGCGGCTTCGGGCTGGCGGCGGTCGCCGGCGTGCGAGCGCGGCGCGACTGGGCGATGGCCGGGTGCACAGGCACGGCGAGCGCCGTTGCCAGACAGGAGCCCGCGATCCCCGCGATCCACCGGCGTTTCACGATCGGCATACGCATCCCTCGTCTCTGTCGATTGACCCGGAGTCGCGGCGGCCCGCGCCCCGGCGGCGCTGTCGAGCCCGGCCTGCCGGCCCCGTGCGTTGTATCCATTATACACCGAGATGCCCATCGGGCCACCCCCGCGCCGCCGTCGCCGCTACGCTTGTCAGCACGATGTATTGTATCCATTATACGGCGTGACCTCCTCGAGACTACTCCTCTCCTCCGCGGCCATGGCCATCGCCGCCGCGCTCCTGCCCATGCCTTCCGCAGCCCAGCAGCAGATCTACTGGGGCGACTCCGTTCCCTCCGGCTGGAACGGCAAGTGGCCCGCAGAGCTCCGCACTTTCGCCGAGCAGAGCGACTTCACGCGCACGATGACCACGGCGCAACTCCACGAGTACATCAACGCGCTCAGGTGGAAGAGCGACCGGATGCACGTCATCAGCATGTTCACGAGCCCGCTCGGCAAGGTCGCGCCGGCAATGGTGCTCTCGAGTCCGCGCGTGACCTCGCCGGAGGAGGCGCGCGAATCGAAGAAGAACGTCGTATTCCTCCTCGGCAACATCCACCCGCCGGAGCCCGAGGCGGCGGAGGCGCTCCTCCTCGTAGCGCGCGAGCTGCTCCTCGGCAAGTCGCAGTCGCTGCTCGACAACCAGATCGTCATCATCGCGCCGATCTACAACGTGGACGGGACCGACGCCATCGCCATCAATGACGGCTCGATCGGCAGCGTCACACCGGTGATCCAGGGGCAGCGCGAGAACTCGCAGGGTCTCGACCTCAACCGCGACGGAGTGAAGCTCGTCACCGTCGAGGCGAACGGGCTGTATCGCACGCTCAACGAGTGGGATCCGATCCTCCTGCTCGACGGTCACCTCATGAGCCGCGTAAACCACGGCTACGCGAACACGTACGGCTCGGTCACGGTGCCGGCTGCGAATCCCGGCCTGCGCACGTACCTGGACGACACCATCTTCCCCGTAGTCCGCGACATGGTGCGCGAGCAGTTCGGGCTGGAAGTGTTCACGCACGCCCTCTTCGGACGCGAGTGGCCGCCGAAGGCGTGGAGCCACGACCTCGCGGCGTGGACTGTGGACGCCAAGTTCCTGGTGAACGACTTCGGCCTCCGCAACCGGTTCGCGATAATCACCGAGACCCCGGGGCAGCCCACCCTCGAGCGGCGCGTGTACGCGCAGTACGCGTACATCATGGCGCTCCTCGAGTACACCAACGCGCACGCCGCCGAGATGCGCGCAGCCGTGGAGAAGGCCGACTCGGAGACAGTGCAGAACGTGCTCGACCACGCCGAGTCGGGCACGCTCATGAACTACCTGGACGGCGAATACCACTCGCGCGGCAAGGTACCCATCCTGGCCTACCGCACGAACGTGCCGGAGTATATCCCGGGAACGAGCGTGATCGGCACGAAGCCGGGCACGGCGAGCGGCAAACCGGAAACCGTGATCATGGATGATCTCACGCTGCCGGTGGGCACGCGCCAGGCATCGGTGCCGCGCGCATACATACTGCCGGCTTCGCTGGCGGACGTCGCCGACAAGCTCCGCGCGCACAACATAAAGGTGCGCACGCTCGACGAACCGCTGCGGGTGGAAGGCGAGGCGTTCATGATCGCGAAAGTGAGCCACGCACGGCGGCGCGGCTACGACATGACGGTGCTCGAGGGCGACTTCACGCGGGAGCAGGTGCGCGAGTTCCCCGCCGGCAGCTTCTTCGTCGACATGGCGCAACCGATGGCCAACGCCGCTTTCTACTATCTCGAGCCGCAGTCGCGCGACGGATTCGTGGGATGGGGCGTGCTCGACGACCGGCTGGGGCCGGGCGAATATCCGATCTTCAAGTACAGGCGCGAGGTCAGGTGAAGGACGGGGCAGGATCGGCCCCGGAATAGCACGCCCCCGCCCGGCGACCCGGCCACGGCGTCCCAGCGACGCAGGACGCCGTCGTCATGGCCCTGCTCCATGCCGCGCTGTACATTTTTCGCGCCCCCACCGATTGCGAGAAGTGTACTCATGACGGACCTTCGGTCCCGCATCCAGGATTCCCTCTCCGGCAGCTACTCCATCGAGCGCGAGCTGGGTGGAGGGGGGATGGCGCACGTCTTCGTCGCCGATGAGATAGCGCTCGGACGCAAGGTGGTGGTGAAAGTCCTCTCGCCCGAGCTCTCCGTCGCGATGTCCGCGCCCCGCTTCGAACGCGAGATCCGCGTCGCTGCGTCGCTGCAGCAGGCGAACATCGTCCCGGTGCTCTCGGCCGGAGAGCTGGATGGGCTGCCGTACTACACGATGCCGTACGTCGAGGGGGAGAGCCTCCGCGCGCGCATCGCGCGCGGCCCGATCCCGATCTCGGAAGTGGTGAGCACCCTGCGCGACGTCGCGCGCGCGCTCGCCTACGCGCACGAACGCGGCGTGGTGCATCGCGACATCAAGCCCGACAACGTGCTCCTCTCGGGTCACACCGCCGTCGTCACCGACTTCGGCATCGCCAAGGCGATCGCGGCGGCCGCGACGAGCCCCGCGGGCGCGACGCTCACGCAGATCGGCATGGCCGTCGGGACGCCGGCGTACATGGCGCCCGAGCAGGCGGCGGGCGACCCCGACACCGACCAGCGCGCGGACATCTACGCCTTCGGCTGCATGGCGTACGAGCTGCTCGCCGCGCAGCCGCCCTTCGCCGGACTCCCGCCGCACAAGCTGGTAGTCGCGCACATGAGCGAAGCGCCGAGGCCTGTCGACGAGCTGCGCCCCGACTGTCCACCGGCGCTCGCTTCGCTCGTGATGCAGTGCCTCGAGAAGGATCCCGACTCGCGTCCGCCGAACGCCACGGAGCTTCTGCGCCAGCTCGACGCGGTGGCTTCGGCGCCGCAGCCGGCCACGCCGGCTATTCTCATCGGCGGCCGCAGCATGCTTCTTCGCGCCATCGCGGTATACGTGGTCCTGTTCGCCGCCGTCGCGCTGCTCGCGCGCGCGGCGATCATCGCGATCGGTCTGCCGGGCTGGGTGTTCCCCGGCGCGCTCATACTGATGTCGCTCGGCCTGCCGGCGATCCTCTTCACGGCCTACACGCAGTATGTGTCGCACCGCGCGGCGACTGCCACGTCCACGTTCACGCCGGGCGGGACGCCGTCGCCCGTCGAGTCGCGCGGTACGCTCGCCACGCTCGCCATGAAGGCGAGCCCGCACATCTCGTGGAAGCGCATGGTGCACGGCGGAGTCGCGGTCGCCGCCGCGTTCATACTGCTGGTGGCGGGGTCCATGCTGATGCGTTCGCTCGGCATCGGGCCCGCCGCGTCGCTCCTCGCCGCCGGGAAGCTTTCGGCGAGCGACCAGGTGATCGTCGCCGCATTCGATGCGCCGCGCGCCGACTCATCGCTCGGGGCCGCGATCGCCGAAGCGGTGCGCACGGGACTGTCGCAGAGCAGAGCGGTGCGCGTCATGCCGACGAGCGAAGTGATCTCGACGCTCGAGCAGATGCAGCGTCCCGACAGCGCGCACGTGGACTTCCGCACCGCGCGCGAGATCGCGCTGCGAACCGGCGCCAAGGCGGTGGTATCTGGAAGCATCGTGGCGGCCGGGAGCGGCTACCTCGTCACCACCCGTCTCGTGGCGGCATCGAACGGCGACGAGCTCGCGTCGTTCAGCGAATCGGCGAAGGACGCGGGAGAGCTCATCCCGGCGGTGGATCGTCTGACCAAGGAGCTGCGCGAGAAGATCGGCGAGTCGCTGAAGTCGGTGCGCGCCGCGCCGCGGCTGGATCAGGTGACCACGGCGTCGATCGGCGCGCTGCGCAGCTACGCGGCGGGCCTTCACGCGAACGACATCCTCGGCGACTACCCCGCTGCCATCCGGCACTACCGCCACGCCATCGAGGAGGACAGCACGTTCGCGATGGCCTACGTGCAGCTGGCGTACTCGCTGATGTCGCTGGGCGGCGCCGGCAACTTGGCGAAGGCCGATTCCGCGCTCACTACGGCGTTCCGGCTGCGCGACCGGCTACCGCGTCGCGAGCGGTTCAACGTGGAAGGCGCCTACTACTCCACCGTCACGCCCGACAGACGGAAGGCGATCGCCGCTCTCGAGCGCGCGGTGGAGCTCGATTCCACGAACTACGACGCCGCGAACTCGCTCGGCGTGGCGCGCTCGAACATACGCGACTACGAGGGCGCCGAGCGGGCCTACCGACTGGCGTTGCTGAACGCCCCGAACAACGGCACCATCCTCATGAATCTGGCCGATGCATACGCCCGGATGGGGAAATTCCGCGAGTTCGATTCCGTGGTGACGCTGATCGCGGCACACGCCGCGGACTACCCGACGGGGCCGACGCGCTTCGACGCACTCTGGAACCAGCGTCGATACGACGACGCCGAGCAGCTCGCGAAGGCGGAGGTGGATTCGGCCCAGCCAGTGGTAGCCGTGCAGATGCTCGCGGGGCTCGACGGCCTGGCGCTGCTCCGCGGCCGACTGCACGACGCGGAGCGGTATGCCGCGCAGATGAATGCAGCGGTCGCCCGAATACCGGGCAGCGACCCGAACCCGTACGACGCGCCGCTGCAGCGCGCATTGGCCACCGGTCTCCTTCGCGGCGATACCGCGCGCGGACTCGCCATTCTCGACTCGGTGCTGCGCGCTGCGCCGCCGGCCACCATGCCGCCGAGCGGCGACAGGTGGGTGCCGTTCACGTTCGCCTATGCGCAACTCGGCGATCCGGCGCGGGCGCGCTCGATCATGACACGGCATCTCGCGCGCCTCGACACTCTCGCGCGCGACAGGGAGTACAGCTCGATCGAACAGATGCACGCCATCATCGATCTCGCGGAGGGGAAGACCGACAGCGCCATCTTCCACGCCCGCGCCAGCGAGCGGGAGGCAGACGGCCTTCCCAGCTCCAACTGCGTGTCCTGCGCGCCGCTTCTGACTGGAATGGCGTTCGACCGGGCCGGCGAGCCCGACTCGGCGCGAAAATACCTCGTGCAGTACGTGGGCGCGATCGACATGACCCGCAGCGACATCGACAGATACGAGCTTGCGCCGACGCTGTATCGTCTGGGCGAGCTGTTCGAGAGCGCCCGCGACACCACGCACGCGGTCGAGTACTACGATCGCTTCGCCGATCTCTGGAAGGATGCCGACGCCGACCTGCAGCCGCGCGTCGCGGAGGCGCGCTCGCGCATGGAGCAGCTCGAGCGCGCGAGACGGTAGCCGGGGCGTCGGCGCTTCACCGGAGTGACGGCCGCAGCGAAGTGGCGGTATAAATAG
>CAZTTY010000022.1:13395-51507 GCA_964616815.1 uncultured Gemmatimonadaceae bacterium
GTGGAAGGGAAAGATCTCGCCTGATTCCATCCTCACCGATGACGCCGGCATCGCCAGCGTCACGTGGAGGATGCCGGATTCTTCGGGGCGCGACAGCGCAGTGGCGATGACACCCGGAGCGAACTCCCTGGGCTTCACGGCGCTCGCGGAGGAGGGAGCGAGCGCAGGAACCGAGGTCGCGCTGCATGCGCTCGCGCTGGAGACCTACGATGGCTCGGACCAGGCGGTACATCCGGACCACGTCCGGCTACCCGTCGACTGGCAGGGTGCGACGCAGGCGCTGCTCGCGACTCCCTATCCGTTCGGGAACGCCAATTTCGAGAACCCTTCGTACTACACCGGCTACGACGAAGAAGAGTGGACCGTTCCGAGCGGTCTCACGAATCCGATCGTCCGCCCTTCCGGCGGATATCTCTCGGACCCGGACGCTCTATTCGATCCCGGCACCGGCAGAGTGCGCGTGTACTATCGGCAGGTCACCGGCGACAACCGCATCTGGTCGATCAGCTCCGCCGATGGAATCCAGTGGGGAGCTCCCGAGCTCGTGGTCTCGGCTCCGAACCACCAGATCATATCTCCCACAGTCGTGCGTCGCGCGTCGAACGACTGGCTCATGTGGGCCGTGAACGCCGGCGCGCAGGGGTGCACGAGCGCTTCGACGACGGTGGAGCTCCGTCGCTCCACCGATGGAGAACACTGGTCGGCACCCGAGCCGGTTTCGCTCGACCAGGCCGGAGGGTTCGCGTGGCACATCGACGTCGAGTGGATCGCGGCGCTGAACGAGTACTGGGCGGTGTACCCGCTCAAAACGGCCGGCGACTGCACGACGCGCGCGCTGTACTTCGCCACCAGTCGCGACGGAGTGCATTGGCGCAGCTACCCGACGCCGCTCCTCTCGCGCGGCGCCATCCCCGAGCTGATGGACGTGGTCTATCGATCGTCGATCGACTACGACGCCGAGCTCGATGAGGTGAGCATCTGGTACTCGGGTGCGCGGTACGATGGCAGCGCATACGTGTGGCGCGTGGCATACGAGCGTCTGAGGCTGGCATCGATGCTCGGGCGCATCTCCACCTTCGCCGCCCGACTCGACCTCCCCGCCCCGAAAGGACCGGCGCTCACCAACGAGACCGCGCCCTAGGCGTCACCGCTCTCCGTCCGCTGCACCCGCCGTCGCGAACAGCTTCGCCACCTCGGTGGCGATGGAGCCGGTCTTCGCTCCGGTGAGGTTCGTGGTGATGGCCACCACGACGCGCTGCTCCGGGAGGATCATGAACGCCGTGGTGCCGCCCACCGAACCGCCACCGTGGCTGATCACTCGGTGTCCGTCCACCTCGTTGACGTTCCAGCCGAGGCCGTATTCGGTGGATTTCCCCGACTCGAGATGCAGCGGGGTCCATAGCAGATCGACGGTTTTCTTCTGGAGCACCCCGCCATCGAGCATGCCGAAGCCGAATCGCACGAGATCGGACGGCGTCGACACGAAGCCGCCGCCCGCCCACTTGTAGCTGTTGTCCACGTACGGCGCGTTGACGAGTCGCCCTTCGTCGTCGTGCTCGTAGTAGCGTACGCGATCGGGGATGATGTCGACCATGTACTCCGCGACCGTATGGCGCAGGCCGAGAGGCGCGATCACCTCCCGGCGCATGAAATCGAGAAACGGCACGCCGGCCGCCTTCTCCACCACGGCGCTCACCAGATTCCAGCCGTAGCTCGAGTAGCTGTACTCGGTTCCGGGGCGGAAGAGGAGAGAGTCGTCGGCGAAGATCGCGAGGCCGTCGAGAACGCCGTCGTAGTGCCTGCTGCTCAGGAACTCGGCGCCGCGATAGTGCCTGATACCGGCGATGTGTCCCATCAACTGCCGCGTGCTGATGGGCCACTTCTTCTTCGGGAAGGTCGGCACGTACGTCTGCACCGGCGCATCGAGATCGATCCTGCCGCGCTCGTAGAGCAGACCCACGGCCACGGAGCTGAGCGGCTTGGAGACACTGCCGATGCGGAAGCGGGTGAGCTCCGTCACCGGTACATGCTGCTCGAGATCCGCCCACCCGAACCCCTCGGCCCAGACGACGTCGCCGTCCACACCCACGGCGACCGAGGCACCTGCGAGATTGTCCTCAGCCACCCATTCGCGCACGAGATCGCGCGCCCGATCCACCGCGCGCTCCTCGGCGACGGACACCGACGCGGGGGCGCGCAACAGCGTCTGCGCCGTTGCCGGGAGCGGAGCGGCGGCGATGATGAGCGCGAACGCGCAACGGAGCAGCGTGCGCGACGAGGCCCGGCGCGGGCGGGCGGGCATACCCGCGTAGTGCAGCGGCATGGTGTGAGTCTCCGGTTGGCAGGAATCGAAGTGAAAGGTACTACACCCGCTGCGCCACGAGCCGCGCGGCAGCGAGATCGGCCAGCGCGCTGCCGACCGACTTGAAGAGAGTGATCTCGTCGTCGCTCCCGCGTCCAGCCACGGTACCGGCGCACAGCTCCGCGAGCTCCCCGACGATGTCCTTGTCGCGAAAACGACCTTCGCCGATCGGTATGAGGATCTCGCCCGCTTCGTTCAGCACGTTGGCGCGGCTGTCGACGTAGACGCGCGACTTCACCACGAGCTCCGTGTCGCACTCGCGCGCATCGCGCTCGTGATTCCCGATCACGCCCACGTGCGTTCCGGGCCCCACCCACTCGCCGAATATGATCGGCTCGCGCGAGGCGGTGGCGCAGCAGATGACATCCGCGCGGCGCGCGGCGGACTCGACATCTTCCGCCACACGGAAGTCGAGGTCGGCGCGGTCGCGGCGGAGCTGCTCGACCACACGCGCGGCCCTCTGCGGGTTCCTGCCCCAGATCGCGATCTCGCGGATCGGGCGCACGGCCGCGTGGGCGAGCGCTAGGTACGGCGCCAGATTCCCCGTCCCGCATACGAGAAGACGCGCGGCATCATGGCGGGCCAGATAGTCGGCCGCGAGCGCCGTCATGGCCGCCGTGCGCCAGAAGGTGACGGACCGTCCTTCGACGAGCGCCAGCGGCTGGCCGCCCTTTCTATCGAAGAGGAGGATATTCGCGTGCAGGACCTCCTTCCCCTGGTCCGCGTTGTCCGGGAGGTAGGTGAAGGCCTTGACGCCCACCACGTCGTCGGCCCACGCGGGGAGAAGCGCGAAGACATCGTGCGACCGGCCCTCGTCCAGCCGATACATCAGTCGTGGGGGCATCCCCGCGCGGCCGCCGAATGCGGTGCGCAGCGCCTCGATCAGTGCGGGGAACTCCAGGACGCGGTGTACGTCCGCGGCTTCGATGACTCGCAAGTCGACCTCCGGTGGTTCGTCTCGTCGTGCGCTCCTTGGAGCGGTCGTCGCTCGTGGGGCATTGTACCCGGTGCCCAGCGGCAATTCCAGCGTGCGTAAATTGGCGCAGGATCGGACTTCACCGCTCATCCGGATGGATGGATGGTCGCACTTGGATCCTTCCGTCCCACGCGGGGCCGCTCCCCGGGGAAGTTATTCGCAACCATGAGGTTGCATATCCGAAGACTCCTGACATAGATTAGATACAACCAAACAGTTGCATTTCTCCGGAGACGAACGATGGCCACTAATACCGACCGCATCGAAAAGCAGATCCTGCTCCGCGCCCCGCTCGAACGCGTCTGGCGGGCGGTCAGCGACGCGCGGGAGTTCGGAAGCTGGTTCGGCATGCGGCTCGACGGCCCCTTCGCGGCCGGAGAGCGCGTCGGCGGAGCGATTGCCCCGACTACCGTCGATCCGGACGTGGCCGCGGGGCAGAAGCCGTACGAGGGTACGCGGCTCGTGCTCCTCATCGAGCAGATCGAGCCGATGCGGCTCTTCTCGTTCCGCTGGCATCCCGGAGCGGTGGACCCGGAGCTCGACTACTCCCGCGAACCCACTACCCTGGTCACCTTCGCGCTCGAGGAGCGTCCCGACGGCACGCTGCTCACCATCACCGAATCCGGCTTCGACGGCATCCCGCTCGCTCGCCGCGCCGCGGCCTTCGAGGAGAACGACCGGGGCTGGGAGGCGCAGCTCATGCTCATCGGGAAGTACCTCGCCCGTGCGGCGTGAACGGAAGCCGGTCCATGTTCCACGCGATCGCCACCGGGAGCCGACAAGGGGCCGCGCCGCTCTTCGCCGCGCTGGGCGACTCCACCCGCCTGGCGCTCCTCGCGCGACTCTCGCGCGACGGTCCGCTATCCATCGCGATGCTCGCCGAGGATGCGGCGATCTCCCGGCAGGGCGTGACCAAGCACCTTCAGGTGCTCGAGGAGGCCGGCCTCGCCGTGAGCAGGCGCGAGGGACGCGAACGGATCTTCGAGCTGCGGCCCGGGCAGCTCGCCGCGGCATACCGGTATCTCGATCAGATCGGTCGCCAGTGGGATGCTGCGCTCGAGCGGCTGCGCGCGCACGTCGAAGGAGATGAAGGACGGGGGAGCCGACGCTGATGACGCGTGAGCCGGGTGGTCGCGACTTCGCTACGGCTCCCGGAATATCCGCGCGAGCAGCTCGGTCCCTTCCGCATAGCGCGGCCCCGGACGCGCGAAGTACGCGTTCGCGTCCACCGGAACCACGCGCGCACCCGCTATCTCCGGCAGCTCGTTCGCGAGTCGTGTAGCGTCGGCGAGTCCGAAGCCGCACGGCGCCACCACCACGATCTCCGGCCTGGCGGCGTGCACTTCATCCCATGTGAGACGCACGGAATCGCCTCCGGCGCGACCGAGCGTGTCCCGGCCGCCGGCGAGCTCGATCATCTCGGGGACCCAGTGCCCCGCGCTGAAGGGCGGGTCGGTCCACTCCAGGAATGTCACGCGCCGCACTCGCTCCGGCCGCTCCAGCTTCGCGAGCCGTTCGTGATTGCGCGCGACGAGCGCCTCCGCCTCGTCCTCCCGCCCTATGGCGCGCCCCACCTCGAGAATGTTCGCGTCTATCTCCGCGAGCGTGCGCGGCGTCAAGTACAACACGTCCGGATGCGATGGGATCGTCGCGAGCGCGCGGGAGAGCTCGTTCCCCGACGGTGCGCACACCTGACAGAGGTCCTGCGTGAGGATCACGTCGGGGGCGAGCGAGTCGAGCAGATGCTCGTCCACCATGTACAGGCTCTCCCCGCTCGCGAGCCGGTCGGCGACGGCACTGTCCACCTCGGCCTGACTCAACCCTTCGAGCTCCAGCGCCGGCTTGCTGACCACCGGCAGGTCGAGCACGCTCGCGGGGTAGTCGCACTCGTGCGAGCGGCCCACGAGCTCTTTGCCGGCGCCGAGCGCGTGGACGATCTCGGTGGCGGCGGGGAGGAAAGAGAGTATACGTGGCATGATGCATCCCGGGGAATGGCGGTTCATCAGGATGATACTCGAAGAACGAGGGTCTTACCAACGAGAGCATAGTCACCGAGTGCAGGCGGCAAACAGCAGACCGGCCGACGTCCCGGCTCATTCGCACTCACGAACCGTTCGTGACGCCAGAACGACCACTCGTTGAAATGTCGCTGCATTACCGGGCCGTGGCCGGTAGACTTGCCTCCCCATGCAACGCCAACCCGATCGCGCGAGCGCACCGAGCCTCCGCCCGCATGCGCTGCCGTGAGCGAAGAGTCCTCGAAAAGCTGCGCGAGCGCCGTGCACCGACCGTCCCGCGTCCGGTGCGCGGCCGCATTCGGTGTGCTTCTCATCGCCATACTGGGAAGCGCGTCATCCCTCCTGGCTCAGGAGATCCAGCGGCGCGGCGAGTCGCAGCGCCACGTCCAGGGCACGGTCGTCGATTCCGCCACGGATCGGCCCATCGCGGGCGTCACCGTAGCCGTCGAGGGAACCGACGCTCGTACGTACACCGACTCCAGCGGACACTACGAGATCGCCGGCTTCCTCCCAGCGGCGATAGTGCTGATAGTCCGGCAGATAGGATACGCGCCCGTGAAGCTCCGGGTGGATCTCTCGCGCGGCGCGTCCACCGCGAACGTCGCGCTCCCCGCCCGCGCGGTGGTGCTCGAAGGGATGACGGCCGAAGCCGACACGGTTGCCCGGTTTCTCTCGCGCGAACAGGCCACGTCCACGATGTCCGCCAGCGAGGTGGAACGGAGCCGCGGACAGACGCTCGGCGAGACGATCAAGGATCTCCCGGGCGTGTCGGTGATCCAGTACGGGCCGAGCATCGCGAAGCCGGTGGTGCGGGGGCTGCACTCGCAGCGCATCGCCACCATCAACTCCGGCGTTCCACAGGAAGGACAGCAGTGGGGCGGCGAGCACGCCCCGGAGATCGACGCGTTCGCGGCCAACGAGATCGAAGTGATCCGCGGGCCGGGCACCATCCTCTACGGCTCCGGCGCGCTCGGCGGAGTGGTGCGCGTGATGCCGCGCCCACTCCCCACGAGCGGCGGCATCGGCGGCTCTCTCTCGCTCAACGCGTTCGCGAACAACAGGCAGGGCGCGGCTTCACTCCTGCTCGAGGGCGCCGACATCCATCTCCCGATCCTCGGCCCGCTCGGCTGGCGCGCGCAGGTGAGCGGGCGCCGCGCCGGCGATGCGCGCACGCCCGACTACTACCTGCCGAACACGGGATTCGACGAGCTGGATTACGATCTGGCCGTAGGCTTCACGCGCCCATGGGGAAGGTCGGAGCTGGATTACAGCCACTTCGGCACGAGACTCGGCATGTACGCCGGCGCCCACGTCGGGAATCTCGACGACCTCGAGCGCGCGATGCAGCAGCCGTACACGTCGCCGGAGTTCTCGTACGACATCGCCCACCCCGACCAGAAGGTGAGCCACAATCTCCTGGCGTGGCACACGAGCATCGGCCTCCCCCGCAGCGCCGAGCTCGAGGTGTCGTACGGCTACCAGCACAACGACCGCCAAGAGTTCGACAGTCACGGCTTCGCCGCGTTCGGCGGACGGCCGGCGTTCGGGCTCGACCTCTACACGCACACGCTGGACGTGAAGTACCACCACCCATCGCTCGGACGGGTGAGCGGAACGGTGGGAGTGAGCGGGATGCGCCAGGGGAATCTCTCGCCAGGCCGGTCGTTTCTCATCCCGCAATACCGGCTGTACACGGGCGGCGTGTTCGCCCTCGAGCAGATCGACCTGGCGCCGCTCACCGTCACCGCGGGCGCGCGCTTCGACTACCGGTGGCAGCACTCCTACCAGTACGGCGAGCCGGTGGTGGTGAGCCCCGACGACCGCCGCTCGTACGAGGGAGTCTCCGGCTCGCTGGGCGCTTCGTACCAGCTCACGCCGGCGTGGTCGGTCGCGGCGACCGTGGGGCGCGCATGGCGGCCGCCGAACGTGAACGAGCTGTTCAGCCAGGGCGTGCACCACGGCACGGCGCAGTACGAGATCGGAGACAGCTCCCTCACGGCGGAGGTCTCGCTCAACGCCGACGTCACGCTGCGCCACGCCGGCGCGCGCACGCGGCTCGAGGTGAGCGCCTTCCGCAACCAGATAGACGGCTTCATCTACCTCCGGCCGCGCGCACCGGTGAGCACCGTGCGCGGAGCGTATCCCGCCTACGACTACGCGCACGTCGACGCTCTGCTCAGGGGCGCCGAGGTGACCGGGCAGCTCGCGGCGGCGAACTGGCTCTCGCTCTACGCCAACGTCAACGTCGTTCGCGGCACCGACCGCCACACCGGCCAGCCGCTCTACGACATGCCGGCCGATCGTCTGACGGCGTCGGCGAGGCTGCTCGCGCCCGGCAACTCGTGGGCTACGGGACCGTACTTCGAGATCGGCACCACGCTGGTGCGCAAACAGGACCGGGTGCCGGCCGTGACCATCTACAAGCTCCCGACGGCGGGTTACGGGCTGCTGAACCTCGAGCTGGGCGCCTCGGCGATCGAGCTTCGCGGAGTGCGGCTGGAGCCGAGCATCGCCGTGCGCAACGTGCTCGACACGCGCTATCGCGACTACCTGAGCCGCTACCGGCTGTTCGTGAACGAACCAGGGCGCGACGTCGTGCTGCGTGTCACGATGCCGTTCGGACCCGCGCGATGAGACGCATCGCGCGCCGGCGGCGCATCCCGCTGAGCCGGGACCACTCCCCCATCGACAAGAGGAACTTCGACATGAAACGAATCGGCGTGATCCGTCGCCGCGCGCTGTTCGCCGCCGGCCTAGTGGCAGTTCTGTTCACCGCGGCATGCGGAGACGACAATCCGGCCGCACCCATCCCTGGCGCCGGCGATCCCGAGAACATCTCCCGGGTCACCGTGGAGCTCACGCCGGTAGGCGGTGGAGCGACCATCACGTCCGAGCGAGTCGACCCGGATGGTACGCAGCTCCCCGACCCCGTCGGCGCGGCCAACGGCACCCTCGCTCTGAGTCAGGGAACGACGTACGACGGCACCATCGAGCTCCTCAACGACCTCGATCCGAACGACGTGGTCGAGATCAACGAGGAGATCGAGGAGGAGGCAAACTTCCACCGCTTCTTCTACAGCTTCGACTGCGATGGCGTGACAGTCCCCGAAGGGAGCCTCGATCTAGACACACAGACTCCGACCGCCTATCCGGTGGGCCTGCACTACCAGGTGGTCGTGGACGCCGACGCTCCCACCACGAGCAGTTGCACGCTGCACGTGGAGCTGCACCACTTCGAGACCGACAAGGGCGATGGACTCGGCTCGACGTACGAGACGGATCTGAGCATCGACTTCCCGGTGACCGTGGAGTAGTACCACGCACCATTCATCCGGGCGCCGTACCAGCACCGGTACGGCGCCCGGGTGAGTTGCCCGCGCATCAGTGTCTGGAGGCATCTCCCATGCGACACATGCGACATCGGTATTTCGTGCCGGCGCTCGCGATGATGGTCCTCGTGGCCTGCGATGGGGGTGGCACGGAACCACCGCTCGCCGCGCGCCTGGAGCTCGGGCAGTCGTTGACAGATTCGGCGGGCGCGCTGCGAACCATCGAGCTCGTGCCCGACGCTGCATACATGATCGCGGTGGTCAACACGAGCGCGACGGAAGCGGGAGAGGCGGGCTTCACCCTGCACGGTGCGTTGGGTCCCGGCGGCGTAGCCGGCCCGCCCGCAACAGAGCTCTCCGGAGCGCCCGCCGCCGCGCCGGTGCTGGTACCCGCACCGGTACATGCAGCATCACGTGCACCCTCACCCGCAGCGTCAGCTCCAACCACACTCCGCACTTCCACCGGGCAGCCCGCGCCCGATCTGCACGTCCAGCTCCTGGATCGCGACCGGCATCTCTTTCGACGGCTGCGAGCTCCCTCGGGTATCGCCGCCGCCAGACGACGCGCCGCCGCGATGGCGGCCGATGCCGCTCCACGGGGCCCGTCCCCCATCTCGCTCCGCGTCGGCGACTTGAACACGCTCACGATCCGCGACATCCGCGCGGACACGGATTGCACGCAGGGGACGGCCGTTCAGGCACGAACGGTGTATCTTTCCAACAAGCTGGTCATTCTCGAGGACGTGACCGCGCCACTTGCCGGCGAAGAGGATGACTTCTTCCGGCAGATGGGAGAAGAGTACGACGCGCTGACTTATCCGGAAGTAGTGGAAAACTTCGGCGACCCGCTCGCGCTGCTCCCCGGCTACGCGCCCACCGGCCGTGTGGTCGTGCTCCTCTCGCCGATCCTCAACCAGGATTTCGGCGGGGTGGCGGGTTTCGTGAGCGGCTGCGACTTCTATCCGAGATCGGAGGCGCCGATCGGGAACCAGCAGCTCATCTTCTACGATTTCGTGGCCACGGGTCTCGGCGACCGTGCGAGTTGGGAAGCCTTCATCCGCTCCGTGGCCGCGCACGAGACGAAGCACCTCGCGTCGTACGCCACGCGCTTCACGAACGGCGCGACGGAGCTCGAGCACACCTGGCTCGAAGAGGCCACCGCGCAGATGTCGGCGGAGATATGGGATCGCAACTTCACGCACGCCACGTGGAAGCAGACCGCGGACTTCGCGCACACCGTGGCGTGCGATCCGCCGCTGGCCGCGTGCGGCGCGGGCTATCCGCAGAATCTCCTGCAGCACTTCGACTTTCTCTATCAGTACCTCGACAACTTCGAGGCCGAGTCGCCCACGGGCTCCACCTTCGAGGCGAGCTATGGGGGCGCGTGGTCGTTCGTGCGCTGGGTGGCCGACCAGTACGCGAGCTCGGAGAGCGGCTTTCTGCGGAGCGTGATCGGCGATCCGAACCACCTCGGTCTGAGCAACCTCGCGGCGCACAGCGGCCGCTCCGCGGCCGAGCTGCTCGTGGGCTGGACGCTCGCCACCGCGGCCGACGAATACACGCAGGGCTTCCGCCCCATCGACGCTCGCTACCAGCTCCCGAGCTGGAACCAGCGCGACATCTATGCGAACCTTCACCGATACTACCTGGGTTTTCCGAAGGAATATCCGCTCGCTCCGCGCGCGGTGGACGCCGGCGCATTCGACGTGCGGGTGAGCGGCATCCACGCGGGCGGCGGCGCGGTGTTCACGCTGCGAACCGGCCCGTCGGCGGCGGGGCCGCAGCGGATCGAAGTGCGGGATGCATCCGGCAATCCGCTGGCCGCGGGCAGTACCCTGCGCCTGGGGATCGTGCGCGTACAATGAGCTACCGGTGAGCTTCAGATGACCTCGGCCGACGCCACGACGCTCATCCACGTGATCGGCTTCGTGACCGGGATCGCGCTCTACGCGATGCTCGGCGCGATGACGCTGCGCAACGAGCATCGCGGCGGAGTACCGGTGCTCAGCCGCCGCGGCGATCGCATTCCGGTGTTCACGGCGCTCCTCGGACTGCTCTGGAACTGCGGCGCGCTGGTGATCTACGGATTCCGCGACTTCGGCGTGGGCACTCCCGCACCACTGTTCATCGCCGTGGCGTTCTCCGCGCTCGGCTTTCTGCCGGCGGTGGTAGTGCACTCGGCGCTCCAGGCCGCCGGGCCCCGCAGCGGAGCGAGGGCGCTCACCGGCACGGCATACTCGCTCAGCACGGTAGCCACCTTCCTGCAGATACGCGCGGCCGTGGTGGGAGCCGCGGTTCCGGCGCGAGCACCGCTGCTGCTTCTCACGACAGGGTACGCGGTCATCATCGCTCTCATAGTTGTCTACTCGCCGCGTGAACCGGCGGTGCGTCACGCGCTGTCGGCGGTGGCGCTGGCGGCGTTCTCGGTGATGGCGCTGCATCTGAGCCAGCATGCGCAGTCCGCGGATAGCTGGCCCATGGAGCTGGTGGGTCATCACGCGTCGCTGCCGCTGGCGCTGGTCATCCTCTACCAGGACTATCGCTTCGCGCTGGCGGATCTCTTTCTCAAGCGGCTGCTCACGCTCCTGGTGCTCATCGCGATCTGGATGGCGCAGTACGTCTGGATCGCCGTTCCCTTCGTGCTCCCGCGCATCGAGGCCGATCACACCCAGCCGCTCGGCGTCGGCCTACTGCTCATGCTCGGCGTGGCCACGGCCATGGCGTATCCGGCGCTGCGGCGCTGGGTGGGACGCTTCGTGGATCGCGTGGTGCTGCGGCGGGCCGACTACCAGAAGCTGCTGGCCGACATCGCCAAGCGCATCGAAGACACCGACACGGCCGACTCCGTGCTCTCCACCGCGTGCGCCGCGCTCGGCCCCGCTCTGTCGGCGCGCGAGGTATCGTGGAGAGAGATCGATTCCGGAGCTCGCACGATCGGCGGCCGCGCCCACACCTCCAACGAGCGTGGCCACGGCGCGAGCGTCACCGTGCCGACCGCCGACCCGCCCGCGTACGAGATCGGCATCGGGCACCTCACCGGAGGGCGGCGCATACTGTCGGACGATCTCGCCCTGCTCGATGACGTAGCACTGGCAGTAGCACGGCGCCTGGACACCATGCGGATGACGCGCGAGCGCTACGCGCGCGATCTGCGCGAGCGCGAGATCCTGCAACTCGCCACCGAGGCGGAGCTGCGCGCTCTCCGCGCGCAGCTCAACCCGCACTTCCTGTTCAACGCGCTCACGACGATCGGCCACCTGATACAGGAAGCGCCGGACCGCGCGCTGGATACGTTGCTGCGGCTGACCAAGCTCCTGCGCGCCGTGCTCAAGCGCTCCGACGGAGACTTCGTCACCCTCGCGGAGGAGCTCGAGATAGTGCGCGCCTATCTCGCGATCGAGAGCGCGCGCTTCGAGGAGCGGCTGAACGTGACCATAGATGTACCGGAAGAGATCCGGGATTGCCGTATCCCTCCCCTGCTCCTGCAGCCATTGGTGGAGAACGCGATCAAGCACGGCATCGCGCCGCATCGCTCGGGCGGGAGAGTGGTGGTCGCCGCGCAGGGCGAACGCGATGACGCGGACGACGGCCGACTCGCTTTCCTCTCGCTCTCCGTCATCGATACCGGTATGGGTGTATCGCAGGATGAGCTGGAGCGACGCCGCGGGCGAGGGATCGGTCTCTCGAACATCGTGCGTCGTCTGGAACGGTATTATGGCGATGCCGCCAGCATCGAAGTCCGCAGCGCGCCCGGGGTGGGCACGACGGTTAGAATCCGTGTGCCCGTGGGGCTCTCCGGCACGCGCGAGCGTCGCAAGCGCGTGGGGGCGGGGGCCGCGTGACGGAGTCGGCGATACTGCGCGTGGTCGTGGCGGACGATGAGCGCCCCGCCCGCTCCTTTCTGGTCGCCATGCTCCGCTCGTGCGGCGACGTCGATGTCGTGGGCGAGGCGGCCGGCGGCGCAGCGGCGGTAACGCTGATCGAGGAGAAGCGTCCCGACCTCGCGCTGCTCGACCTGCAGATGCCGGAGGTGGATGGACTCAGTGTGGTGCGCCTCATCAAGAAGGCGCACCTCCCGCTGATCGCGTTCGTCACCGCGTACGACGAGTACGCCGTTCGCGCCTTCGAGCTGAACGCCATCGACTATCTGCTCAAGCCGGTGGAGCCGGCGCGGCTGCGGCAGACGCTGCAACGCGCGCACGAGCGGCTGGAGCGCGCCGACTACCAGCCGACGGAGGCGGCGCGGCTGCGGGCCGCGGCGGTTCGCGTGGACGGCGCCTCGGGCGAGTATCTGCGGCGCATCCCGGTGCGCGACCGCGACGACATAGTCATCGTGGCCGTAGACCATCTCATTTCCGTGGTGGCCGACGGAGAGCTCCTGCACCTGACCATCGCCGGCGGCGCGCACTACACGATCAACTACCGCCTCAAGGACCTCGAGGCGCGTCTCGATCCCGCGCACTTCATCCGCCTCTCACGCGGCACGCTCGTGAACGTCGCCATGCTCGAGCGCGTGAGCCCGATGCCCGGCGGCACGTACGTGGTGACGCTGCGCAACAAGCAGCGGCTCTCGGTGAGCCGCCAGCGCGCCCGCGTGCTGCGCGAATACCTGCTCCGGTTGTAGTCGTGGTGGACGCGCTCCCCGCGATGCTCGCGACCGGTCTGCGAAGCCTGCGCCGCATCGTCCCTCGCGCGGCGTGCGCCGGGTATGCGCCGTTCGCGATCTTGGCCGCCTTCGTGGCCATCCCGCCGTCCTGCAAACGCGATCCCATCTACGAGGAGCGATCTACCGAAGAGTGGATCGTGGCGCTCGATGACACGAGCATGGGGATGCGGGAGATGGCCGCGTTCCAGCTCGCCCGGACCGACCCGCTCCCGCCTCGAGCGCTGCGTGCACTGGTGCACGCGCTGGGAGAGGAGGACGCGACCGTTCGCGCCAATCTCATGGTGGAGCTCATCCGCCTCGGTCGCCTGCGGAGCGGGATAACCATGTCGGTGCGGCTCGTTCTTTCATCCGATCCGCGTCCGGTAGCGCGCGTCGCGGCCGCGCGCGTTCTCGGGGGGATGGGACCCAATGCCTCTGGGGCGGTGCCGACGCTCGTAGCGGCAACGCGGGCGCACGACCCACAGTTGCGCGCCGCAGCGCTCATCGCCCTCGGCGAGATCGGCCGCAGCGACGGCGATGTCATGAGAGCATTCATGCGATCGATCGGGGACACGGCGGCTCCGGTGCGCGCCACCGCGATCGAGGCGCTGGGGAAGCTCGGCGCGCCGGAGATGGTGATGCTAGCGGTGGAACGCGGGCTGCGAGACGATTCCGCCGTCGTACGCGAAAACGCCGCCTACGCCGCGGCGAGTCTCGGGTCACGCCTCGCCGATGTCGTCCCCGCGCTGCTCGACGCGCTCGTCGACAGCAGTCTGGAAGTCCGCGCGGGTGCAGCATACTCGCTGGGGCGCGCCGGTCCGATGGCGCGGCTCGCGGTACCGGCGCTCGAGCGCGCACTGGCCGACTCCAGCGACCAGGTGCGCGACATGGCGGAGGATGCGCTGCACTCGATACGGGTGGGAGTGGACGACAGCTAGTGTCGAAAAAGGGTCAACCCCCATTTCGACACCATCGACTAATATTCGCCGAGCGGCCGAGTGAAGACGAACAACGTCACGCCGGCCGCGACCATCAGAACACAGAGAATCTGCCCCATGCTCAACGGGCCGAGCACCAGGCCGAGCTGCAAGTCCGGCTCGCGCGTGAACTCGATCGCGAAGCGTATCACGCCGTAGCCGATCAGGAACGCGGCCGAGAGCAGACCCGGCGCGCTCCGCTCCCGCGCCGCGAGCCGCCAGGCGATGGTCCAGAGCACGAGCGAGAGGAGCGCCCCTTCTCCGAGCGCCTCGTACAGTTGCGAGGGATGCCGGGGGAGCTGCAGCGGATCGGTGGGGAACACCATGGCCCATGGCACGTTGGTCGGACGGCCGTAGAGTTCCGCGTTGATGAAGTTGCCGATGCGGCCGAAGAAAAGTCCGGGGGTTCCCACCAGCGCCAGCAGGTCGGTGAGCGCCAGGAGGGAGATCCAGCGCCGGGCGGCGAAGAGCGCGCATGCAGCGATCATCCCGATGAGCGCTCCGTGAAACGAGAGGCCACCGTGCCATATCCGTAGCAGCTCCATCGGATCGCGCATGAACTGCGACCTCTCGTACACCACGGCGTACCCGAGGCGCGCGCCCAGCAGCATGCCGACGATGAGGTAGTGCATCAGGCTCTCGACGGCCGCGCGTTGCAGCGGAAGCACCCGGAAGGCGGTGCAGGTGCGCGTGAGCCGGAAGCCGAGCACGTAGCCTGCCATGTACATGACCGCGTACCAGCGCAGCGCGAACGGCCCGACGGTGACTATGGTCGGGGAGATCTCCGGATATGGGATAGTCACTCTACCGGAAGCGCCGCGGCGTGGCGCGTAGCTCTCGTTGCGGCACCGTCGCGGTGGTCTGGATGATCGGTGGGCGATTGATGATCGTCGCCACACGATGCGGGCCGTCCTGCCAACAACGCGAACGCTTTTCAACGAACGGCTCGTGACGCCGGGCAACCTGTCGTAACGGCTCTCCGAGGTGTCGCGGCGTCCGGCTGTTGCGACCGGGCGTCCACTCGTTGAAAACAGCTTGGCCGTGCCGCACCGCCGAGGGTAGAGTCGGTTCGGGCCCCATCGAGGACCCGAACGACGAATTCCCCATCCGGATGGTTCGATGATACGAGTACGGTTCCTGATGGCGGCGGCGCTCGCGGCTTCCGCGCTCCCATCACATACGCAGCGCCCCGACGACGGACGCATCGTGGAGCTCTCGCGCTGCGGCGTGCACTCGACGCCATACCCGGAGTACCTGCGTCACTTCAGCGCAGCACGCACGGCCGAGCGGCGCGCCAACGACTCCTCGCTCCATGTGCTCGCGCAGCCGACCGCATCGGATTCGTCGGAATGGCGGCGCGCGGGCGACGAGATAGCCGCGTACACCCCGCTCACACGCGCGCGCTACGACAGCGCGTTCGATGGGAGGAGCTACATCTGCGAGCGGATCGCGTACCTGAGCGACGGACTGCGCATCGCCGGCTACATATTCCGCCCCGCCATCGTCGCGCCCGGCCGGCAGCCGGTAGTGATCTTCAACCGCGGCGGGACGGGCGAGTTCGGAAAGGTCATCGAGACCGACCTGACGCGCTGGCAGCGCTTCCTCGATTCCGGCTACGTGATCGTGGCGTCGAACCTCCGCGGCAGCGACGGGAGCGATGGCGTGGAGGAGTACGACGGGGCCGACGTGCACGACGTAATGAATCTCCTCCCGCTGCTGCACTCGCTGCCGTACGTGGATACCGCCAACGTGTTCATGTACGGAGCATCGCGCGGCGGGCATATGGCGTACATGGCGCTGGAACGCGGGATGCGCGTGAACGCAGCGGTGATCCACGCAGGTCCGGTGGAGCTGCGCGACCTGGAACGATCCCGACCCGGATTCGAGCGCGAGGTCTTCGCGGGCACGCCGGACTTCCGGCGCGACCGCGAGGAGTTCTACCGCTCACGCGATGCGCTGGCCGGTGCGGAGCGCATCGAGGTGCCGCTGTTGATCATGCACGGCGCGGCCGACTGGCGCGTGCCCGCGGCGCAGTCGTTGCGCATGGCGACGCGACTGCAGACGCTCGGCAAGCCGTACGGGCTCGTCATCTTCGCCGGCGATGATCACTTCCTCTCGAAGCATCGCCGCGAGCGCGATTCGCGGAGTCTGGAGTGGTTCGCCGCGCACCGGCGTACGCCGGCGAGCCGGGGCGATGGCGATCGTATCGCGTCACCGGTGGCGCGATAAGCGCCAGCAGTGCGCGTACCCCGCCGCGTCACCTCCACTTCTCTCACACGACACGAATCCCCATGCTCGAAGCGGTAGATCTCGGCAAGAGCTACAACGGACACAGAGCCCTCTCCTCCCTCACGCTCACCGTGGCGCCGGGCGAGGTGTTCTGCCTGCTCGGCGCCAACGGCGCGGGCAAGACCACGACCATCAACTGCTTCCTCGGCTTCGTCACGCCGACCGACGGCGTGGCGCGGGTGAACGGCCTCGACGTGGCCCGCTTCCCGCTCGCGAGCAAGCACGGGCTGGCGTACATCCCGGAGCAGGTGATGCTTTACCGCAACCTCTCCGGCCTCGAGAACCTCGCCTACTTCGCCACGCTCGCCACCGGCGAGCGCCAGCCCGAAGACGAGTTGCTCGGATATCTGGAGCGCGCGGGCCTCCCGCGCGATGTGGCGCACCGCCGCGTTCGCACCTACTCGAAGGGGATGCGCCAGAAGGTGGGCATCGCGGTGGCGCTGGCCAAGCGCGCCGACACGCTGCTCCTCGACGAGCCGACGTCGGGGCTCGACCCATCGGCGAGCAACGAATTCAGCGAGCTGCTCGGCATGCTGCGCGAGGGCGGCGCAGCGATCCTCATGGCCACACACGACCTCTTCCGCGCGAAGGAGTCCGGCACCCGCATCGGGATGATGAAGCACGGCTCCCTCGTGGCGACGCTGCGCTCCGACGAGATCGGCCACGCCGATCTCGAGCGGCTCTACCTCGAACACATGCAGAGCTGATCGCGTGACGATGACGACTGTCACCCGCATCGCGCGCAAGGAGATCACGGAGATGCTGCGCGACGGGCGCGTGATCGCGGCGTCCGCCATCATCGGCGTGCTGCTCCTCGCCGCGCTCGCCGCGGGGTGGACGCAGTATCGCCAGCTCGCCTCGCAGAGAGATGCCGCCACGGCGGCGGCACGCAGGCACTGGGTTACGCAGGGACCGAAGAACGCGCACTCGGCCGCGCATTACGGGCTCTACGTCTTCAAGCCGCAGCAGCCGCTGTCGGCCTTCGACCGCGGCGTGGACCCGTATACCGGCACTTTCACGTGGCTCGAGGCGCACAAGCAGGACGACTTCAAGTACCGGCCGGCGCAGGATGCCACCGCGCTGGCGCGCTTCGGCGACTGGACGGCGGCGAGCGTGCTGCAACTGCTGCTGCCGATCGTGATCATCATGGTCGTGTTCCCGGCCATCGTGGGTGAGCGCGAGAGCGGGACGCTGCGCCAGCTCCTCGGCAGCGGCGCGTCGGCGCGCGAGGTGGTGCTCGGCAAGGCATTGGGAATCGCCGGAGGACTCGGCTTCCTCATCGTGCCGGCAGCCATCGTGGGAGCACTGGCGCTGGCGCTCGCGGCGCCGGCCGGCATCGGCGGCGGCATCTGGCCGCGGGCGGCGCTGATCGCCGTCACGTACATCGGATACTTCGCGATCTACCTCACCGTAGGGCTGCTGGTATCCTCGCGGGCGCGCACCGCGCGCGCGGCGCTCATCATCCTCCTCGCCTTCTGGGGAATCAACGCGGTGATCGCTCCGCGCGCCGTGGCGGAGCTCGCGCGGCAGTTGCGACCGACCCCCTCGGCGCTGGACTTCAACCTCGCCGTGGAGCGCGAGCTCGCCGACGCGCGCAGCGCCGGCGCCTCGCTCGAGGACAGCGTCATGCGCGCGTACGGGGTGCGGTCGGTGGACAGCCTCCCCTTCAACTTCGCCGGCCTGTCACTGCAGGCCTCCGAGGAGCACGGCTACGAGATTTTCGACCGGCACTACGGGAAAGTGATGGCGACGCTGCGCGCCCAGGACCGCATCGGCGCCACCGGAGCGATCATAGCCCCGCTCATCGCGGTGCGCTCGCTCTCGATGGCGTTCGCGGGCACCGATATCGAGCAGCATCACCGCTTCGCGCAGGCGGCCGAAGCGTATCGCCGTACGCTGGTGGAGACCATGAACGAGTCGCTGCTCGGCGTGCGCGCCGGCACGGACGCCTTCGCGACATCGGCCGACTCCACACTCTGGCGCCGGCTTCCCCCATTCAGCTACGAGAGCCTGCCGCTCGCGCGAACCATCTCCAGCTATGCGTCCAGCATACTCGTGCTGGGAGTCTGGGTGGTCGTGGCTGGTCTGGCGCTGTTCGCGTGGAGCGGCCGGCTCATGACGGAGAAGAGCTCGTGAGTGAAAGCACGAACAGCGTGAGCGGAGCATCGGAGATTCCTTCCCTCGATACGATCGAGCATTCCCGGCGCGCGGCAGCGGCGACCGCGCGCCGCGGGTCGGGCAGCTTCCGACACATAGCGGCCTTCGAGTGGCGGCTTCTGCGCGCCGAGCGCACGCTCGTGCCGCTGGCGCTGATCTTCACCGTCGCCGTATCGTGCGCCGCTCTCAACGGCCGCACGCGCACCCGCGCCGAGGCAGCCGTGACGGCGCGAGCCACGGCCGAAGAGACGGCCCGCCTCGCAGCGCTGGGCACGACGCTCGACAGCCTGGCCAACGACAGCTCGCCGGTGGCGGCGTTCGGCGATCCGCGCAGCGCGTACACGGCGTCGAACAGCTTCGCGCGCCGCTACGCAATACTCCCTCCGGAGCCGCTGGCGGCGCTCGCCATCGGGCAGAGTGATCTCTTCACGTCGTACTACCGCGTATCGATGATGAGCCGCGAGACCTTCCTGGCCAACGACGATCCAGAGAACCCGAGCCAGCTCGCCGCCGGCAGCTTCGACATGGCGTTCGTAGTCGTGACGCTCTTCCCGCTGCTCATCATAGCCTTCACCTTCGACATGCTTTCCGCGGAGAGCGAAGGAGGCACGCTCGCGCTCCTGCTCTCGCAGCCACTGCGGCTTCGAACGCTGCTGCTGGGGAAGGTCGCCACGCGAGCGGTAATCGTCATCGCGCTGGCGCTCGTCGTCACGCTGGCCGGTGCAGCCATCGCGGGAGTGCGCCTGGGCGCGCCTAGCGCCGCGTGGCCGCTCGCGCTCTGGACGGCGGTCACCGTGGCGTACGCTCTCTTCTGGTTCGCCGTGGCGCTCGTGGTGAACGCGGTGGGCCGCAGCTCCTCGACGAACGCGCTGGCGATGCTCGCGGTGTGGCTGGTGGTGGTGGTGGTAGTGCCATCCATGCTGGCCATGACCGCCGACACTTTGCATCCCACGCCGTCGCGCGTGGAGCTGCTGACCGCCGAGCGCGAGGCATCCAACGCCGCCTCGGAGCGCGGGAGCCAGTTGCTCGCGATGTACTACCAGGACCACCCCGAGCTGATGACCGGGCAGGCGCCAAACATGAACGACTTCGCCAGCCGCGCGGTGGCCACGAGCGAAGACGTCGCGCGGGCCACGCGGCCGCTGCGCGAACGGTTCGACACGCAGCTCGCCGCGCAGCAGGCGCTCGTGTCGCGCTGGCGCTGGCTGTCGCCGGCCGTCGTCACGCAGCTCACCCTTCTCGACCTCGCAGGCACGGGCGACTTGCGCTACACGCGCTTCAGGCATGAGGTAGATGCGTACGTCGCCGAGCTGCGAGCGTACTTCCTCCCCATGATAGCGCGGTCCGCGAAGCTCACGCGCGCGGGCGTGGCGGGAATGCCGTCGTTCGACTTCGAGCCGGCGCCGGCGGGAGAGGTGGAAGGACGGGTATGGCGAGCGCTCATTGGCCTCTTCGTGCCGGTGGTGCTCCTCGCCGGAGCGGCGGTGCTGGCGCTGCGCCGGCGGTCGGTGGTGGAGTGAGCTCGTACGGAGACGGCCGCACCCTCCGTTCTGCTGCTGCGCACCTATTCCATTCTGGAGTCATAGAAATGTCTACAAGGCTGCGGATCCTCTGGATCGGCGGACTCGTATCCGTGTTCGCGCACCTTGCCGCCTCTCCAACGGCGGCTCAGACACCCGGGTCGGTGTCCGGGATCGTGCGTCACGCAGATACCAACGCGCCGATCGCCAACGCGACGGTCCGTATAGCCGGCTCCCAGCTGGGCGCGTCGACGAATCGCGAAGGGAGATTTCGAATCGAGGGAGTGCCTGCCGGAGAGCAGGTGGTCGAAGCGCAGTTGATCGGCTTCACGTTCGCGACCGTTCCGATCACCGTCGCGGCGGATTCCACGATCGAGCTGGTAATCCGTCTCTCGCCCACGGCGCTCTCTCTCGATGGCGTGGTGGTCACGGCCACGATGGCCGAGCGTGACGTTCTGGACGTTCCGGTCTCGGCATCGGTCGTGAGCGCGTGGGAGATAGAGACCCGCGGCGCGCACCAGGTCGCGGACGCGCTGGTCGGCACGCCGTCGATACGCATCACGGATTATTCGGACGGTTTCTCACAGGGCATCCAGATTCGCTCTCTGGGAGAGAGCGGGCACTATCAGAACGCCGAGGTGCTCGTGCTCGTGGATGGGATCCCGCAACTGAATGCGAACTCGCAGAGCTTCCTGGATCAGGTTCCCTTCGAAGAGGTGGAGCGCATCGAGATCGTGCGCGGTCCATCCTCGGCGCTGTACGGCCGGAACGCCATCGCGGGCACGGTCAACATCATCACGCGGATGCCGCCGAACGAACCGACGTTCGCGGCGGAGCTGGGCACCGGCTCGTTCGGATACCTGCGCCCCCGCCTGCACGCCGGCGGGAGCCTCGGCGACGGCCGCTTCTCCTTTCTCGCCTCGGGATCAATGGAGCGCAGCAACGGGTGGCGCGACCGAACCAGACGGGAATCCGAGCAGGCGTACGCGAAGGGGCTCCTCGACATGGGCGGCGGCTCGACGCTCTCGCTCACCGCACAATACCTCGGCCTGCGCCATCGCCTGGCCTCGCAGATCCCGCTTCGCGCCGACGGCACGGAGCTGCCCGTCCGCCGCATCACCAATCTCAATGTCGTACCTGGTCACCGGACGCTGAACGAGATGCTCCAGATAGGCGCGTCGTGGGTGCGACCACTCTCCGCGTCGACCGAGCTCACCGTGGTCGGATACCTGCGCGACACCGACCGTCTCATCCGGGCCGACGGTTCCTTCATCGACGCAATCGATGAGGAGAACCACCTGCTCGTCATCTATCCGTTCGACTCCGATCTGGAAGAACGCATCGTCGGCGCGGAGCCGAGGGTGACGTGGAAGAGCGCGTTGCTCGGACGCGGCCACCAGCTCACCGCCGGCGCGAGCGTGGAGCACTCGAAGGGGACATCCCCGGGCGCGTTCCTCGAGGGGCCGGGGAGCGGGCCCTACGGGGAGCTGTTCGTGAACTACCTCACCGGCGAGGCCGACGTGGCCGGGCTCGAGAGCATCCCGAGTCGCGACGGACGGTTCGATGTCGACAACTACGGCGCCTACGTGCAATCGGAGCTGGAGCTCACCGAGCGCACGTCGCTCACCACGGGACTCCGTTGGGACCGGCAGGAGCGTTCGCTCGTGGATGACCTCCGCGGCTCGAATCGCTCGGCGAGCTACAGCCGCCTCACACCGAGAGTGGCGCTGAACCACCGCTTCGACGCCGTCTCGTCCATCTACCTGACATACGGAGAGGGATTCAATCCACCATTCGGAGCGGCGTTCCAGTTCGACCGTCCGGGAGTGGAGGATCTGAAGCCCGAGCGGGCGCAGAACTACGAAGTGGGACTCAAGCTCGGGCTCCTCGACCGGCGGCTGCACCTTGCGGGCGCGCTCTTTCGCACGGAGCGACGCGACCTCGTGCAGACGGTGCGGCAGGACAACCAGAACGTGCAGGTCAACGCCGGCGCGCTCGACATCAACGGAGTCGAGGTCGAAGTCACGGCGTATCTGGACGAGCTCCTCGCCGGCGCGTCGCTGCGCGGCACGTACGCCTATGCCGATCCGGTCTGGAAGAACTTCGTACTCTCCGGCGTCGACTACGCCGGCACGATACCCGTGAACGTGTCGCGACACGTGGCATCGCTCAGCGCGAACTGGCAGAACGAGTGGCTCGGCGCCGTCGCCTGGGGAGACTACATGAGCGGCTGGTACATGGACCGGAGCAACTCGGTCCGGAGCGACGATTACACGGTGTTCAACGCGGGGCTCACCGCCTCGCATCCGGCAGTGCCGGGAGTGTCGCTGGGGCTCCACCTGCGGAACCTACTGAACACCGAGTACTTCACGCGCAGCGAGGTGGACATCGGCGGGAACGTGATCGCTGCCTCGCCGGGGCGTCCGCGGTGGTTCGAGCTGAACGTGGGCTATCGGTGGTGAACGCGCTCTCGTAGCGATCCCGATCCCCCGGACGACAGGCGATGCAGGCAACGCGATTCCCGAGCTCACGACCTGAGGCAGCGGCGGTCGTGGCCGTCGTGATATTCTCCGCGTGGGCAACGGCGGCCGCGGGGCAGGCATCGCCCGTGCCGGGAGCGCCACGCGGGAGCCCGGCCACGCTCGTGGCCGTGGCGGAGCGGATCTCCGAATCGATCGATCTCGACGGCCGGCTGAACGAGCCGGCCTGGGCAGGCGCGCGCGCGATCCGCGATTTCCGTCAGATCGAACCGGTGCAGGGAGCGACGCCCACCCTGGCGACGGAGGTGCGGCTGCTGTTCGATGCGACGTATCTCTACGTGGGCATCGAAGCGCGGGATCCGGAGGGCGGCAGCGGCATCCGGGCGCCGGAGCTCCGACGCGACTTCGGCGACACCGACACCGACATGGCCGGCATCGCTCTGGATGGTTTCGGGGACGGCCGCAGCGCCATGGCGTTCCAGGCAAACCCCCACGGCGCCCTGCGGGATCTCCGCGCCCTCGACGGTCAGTATCTGGACGAAGAGTGGCAGGGCGTGTGGGATGCGCGGACCCGCATCCACGAGGGCGGATGGACCGCCGAGCTCCGGATCCCGTGGTCCACGTTGCGATACGATCCGGGAACGGAGAGCTGGCGGCTCATGATCGTGCGCCGCAGCCGCCGGCTGAACGAGGAGGTGGGGTGGCCCGAGTGGCCCCGGCAGAACAACCCGTACTCGATGCGCTTCGCCGGGCGGCTGGAGGGACTCGTACCACCTCCGCCGGGGCGCAACATCCAGATCCAGCCGTATCTCGTGGCCCGATCGGAGGGGAACCCGGCCGGCGGCATCCTGGGAGACGACAGGAGCGTCGACGCCGGCGGCGAGGTGAAGTGGGCAATCACCCCCAACACCGTGCTGGACCTGACCGCCAACACGGATTTCGCCGAAGCCGATGTGGATGATGAAGTGGTGGACCTCACCCGCTTCTCGGTTTTCTTTCCGGAACGGCGATCCTTCTTCCTGGAGAACGCGGAGCTCTTCCGCGCCGGGGGCGGGCAGTACGTGGAACCATTCTTCACACGTCGAGTGGGACTCGACGCCACGGGCCGGCCGATCCCGCTCGACGGCGGAGCGCGCCTTACATATCAATCGGCCGCCCGAAGCGGAGGAGCGATGTTCCTCCGGCAGCGGCAGTCAGGTGAAAGTCCCGCCACCTATTTCGCGGTGGGACGCATCCAGCAGAACATCGGCCGCGAGAACCGGATCGGAGCGCTGGCGGTGAGCCGGTTCGAGGAGGGCGGGGTCAGGAACCACGTGGGCGCGGTGGACTTCTTCTACCGCCCGGCGTCGCGCACCTTCCTTCGGGGAATGGTGTCGGGCTCACGCACCGAGGGCGCTCCTGGCGGGAATGGCTGGTCGGCCTACGCGCACCTCGCCAACGATTTCTCGTGGGGCTACCTAGGGTGGATCCAGGCGTTGATCTCCTCCGACTACAGAGCCGACGCCGGCTTCATTCCCCGTTCGGACCTCGTCACCACGAGCCCCGCCGCCAGCCTGGATCTGCGACCATCGTGGCTTCCGGCCGCGGTGCGAAGCTACGCCCCCGGCTTCACGACAGTGATTTACCACCGGCTCTCCGACGGCCACTTCCAGGAAGGGTGGACGCAGATCCGCCCACTCGACTTCGTTTTCCAGGACGGTTCGGAGGCGAGTCTGTGGGCCCGACAGGACTGGCAGCGGCTGGATGCGCCATTCAGTCCTGTGCCGAGGCTCTACATCCCGAGCGGCGATCACGACTACTCCACGATCGGCTTCACCCACGTACCCGACCTCTCCCGACCGTACTGGACGTACATCACGGTGAGCACCGGCGGCTTCTTCGACGGGCACATCGATCGAGTGGTGTACCGGGCCAGTCCGCTCCCCGGGCCGCACGTGAACGTCACCTTCGACTATACGGGAAATCGTTTTCGTGGAGTGGGTGTCGGCGATGAGCGAAAGGTGATCACACATCTGGTGGGCATGCGGCTCCGTGCCGCTCCCAACCCGCGACTCCAGCTCAGCACTTTCTACCAGCACAACACAGCCGCCGGTCGCGGCACGCTCAACGCCCGCATCTCGTGGGAGTTCGCACCGCTCTCCTTCGCGCACCTGGTGCTCAACGATCAGCGTCCGGTGGGGACCGACCCGGTTGGGGATGGCTGGCCCGAGGTGAGCAGGGCCAGGCAGCTACTTCTGAAAGTGAGCTATCTGTGGGCGCCGTGAGCGCTCTCGTAAGAGACGAAGCCACCGCCGAAGGTTTGACGGGTTGCTCGATTCAGGCGTTGAGCAACAATCCCGGGTTGCATCGGCTGGACGGGGGCTTGGCGTAGATTGTACATTAAACTGTACAATATTCCCGAGACGCTCATGAGAAAATCCCGCCCCAGCCAGGACATTCGCCCGTTGTCGGAGTTCCGCGCGAACGTGGCGACGTTCATCGAGCAGGTACAAGCGACAGGACGGCCGCTCGTCCTCACGCAGCACGGACGCAGCGCCGCCATCCTTCTCGCCGTCGAGGAATACGAGGCGCTCATCGAGCGAGCAGAGCTCGCGGAGGATGTGCGGACGGCGGAGGCGCAGATCGCGGCCGGTAAGGGGGTCGCGCACGGGAAAGCACTCGCTACCGTCCGCGCTCGGCTGGCGAAGCCGGCCGGAGCGCGGCGCAGCGCCTAGTACGTCGACCAGGATTACGCGTCAACGTGCGCATTGTCTGGTCTCCACTGGCTCTTACCCGTGTGGAGGAGATCGCCCGCGTCATCGCGGTGGATCGACCTGGTGCGGCAGGTCGCTGGGTCGCCGGGCTATTCAGCCGCGTCAAGCAGTTGCAGGCGCATCCCGAGTCGGGGCCGATGGTGGCCGAACTCGCCCGGCCGGAGATCCGTCAGCTCGTCTACTCGCGATACCGGATCATCTATCGGCTCGATCCACGCCGAATCGTCGTCCTCACGATTCGGCATGGCCGACAGGAGTTCGATGCGCAGGAGGTAGAAGGCGATTCGGCGTTCTAGCCGCCAAGCCGTCGTTCAACGAAACGCGGGTGAATTCGGAGCTCTTTCACGTCACAGCCGATGCGCTACTCATGGACGACTTGGAGCTGCCCGTCCGGATATCCCGGATGAAAGGTGGTCGTCGTACTGGCTAGCGGGAGGCAGAGAAGCTGGGTCTGCCCTCGTTACACGCTCCCCTCTCTCCATGATGCTTCTCATGGCTCACGGCACGTCCATCCTCCTCAACCGCCGCACCGCCAGCAGCAGAAACCCCACGAACACTACCGCGCACAGCGCGATCGCCACGCCGAAGCTCACATTGCTCCCCGTCGCGAAGCGGCGCGGATCCAGTCCGTGCATCAGGCCGATCGCGTAATACCTGATGCTCAGCAGCCTGATGCCCGACACGAACCCCGAGAAGAACCCCTCCCACAGCACGATGTACAGCAGGCCGAGCCCGATCGCCTGCGTCGACACGAGTCCGAGCCACACGAACGCCGACGCGTACAACGCAACACCGACGAGCGCCGACACGGTCACCGCCAGCACGGCGCGCGCATCGCCCAGGAATGCGGCGTAGCTCGTGAGGAACGCGCTGACTACCACGAACGGTGCCGCGATGGTGATCGTCGCGAGAAGTTTGGGCAGCACGATCTTCCAGCGCGGGATCGGCGCGAGTGCGAGGTTCGCGAGCGTCCGATCCTCCACTTCGTTGGAGAACGACGCGGCGCCTATGGCGAGCACCACCAGCGGCGCGATCGAGCCGGCGAGCATGGTGCTCAGAACGACATTCTCGAAGTCCCTCACGCTCGCCGCATGCTCCGACTGCAGCATCAGCACGGCGATCAGCACCGGCAGTGCGGCGAGCACCGTCATGATCGCCAGCCGCCACTTCCCGGATAGCTGCCGGAGCGTGAGCGAGTACACGGCACCCATCTCTCAGCCCTCCACCAGGTAGCCGAACACGCTCTCGAGCGAATCGTCGAGCGGTTCCACGCGCCGCAGGCTGATGCCGCCCGCCTGCGCGAGCCGCGGCAGCTCGATCTGCACGTCGAGCACGTTGCGACTCAGGATGAGAACGCCGCCATCGGGGTCGACGTGCACCGCATCCACCGACGGCAGTCCGACCGCCGCCGAAGCGAGCCCGCGCGGGTCGCTGCACTCTACTTTCACGTGGTACGCGCGCTGGTTGAGCGCCGCGCGGATCGCGTGGAACTCGCCCGACGCGGCGAGCTTCCCGTTCACGATCAACAGCACGGTGTCGGCCAGCTCCTCGACTTCCTCGAGGATGTGCGACGAGAGCACGATGGTCCTCCCCTCGGCGGCCAGCTTCTGGAGCAGCCGCTTGAAGTGCACGCGCTGCCGCGGGTCGGCGCCGTTGAGCGGTTCGTCGAGAATCAGGAGCTCGGGATCGTGCACGAGCGTGCCGGCGAGCCGCATCCGCTGGCGCATCCCGCGCGAGTAGGTGCGCATGGGCCGATGCTGCGCGTCGGCCAGGTCGACCAGCTCGATCGCGCGATCCACCGCCTGTTCTATCCTCGCCATGCCGTGCAGCTTCGCCATCATGCGCACGAACTCGCGCCCCTTCATGAAGCCGTACACCGACTCGTGCTCCGACATGACGCCCATCCGCCGGCACAACGGCGGATTGTCGCGCACGCTCTGGCCGAACACTCTGACGCTGCCGCTCGATACATCAGCGAGTCCGGTCATCATGCGGAGGAGCGTCGTCTTCCCGGCGCCGTTCGGGCCGAGCAGTCCCGTGATGCCGGGCGTCACGTCGAAGGTCACGTCGCTCACTGCGACGACGCTCCCGAACCAGCGCGATACTCCGTCCACGCGAATCACCGGAGCCGCGGGCGATATCATGGCGAGAGCCTCCTGTACCGCCACCAGAGGACGGCACCGGGGATGAGCGTCCACGCGAGATACCAGAGTACGAGCGTGGCCGCCGGCAGCTGCACTGCGGGGATGTCCCTCGTAACCACGCTCGGTTTACCGAAGATCAGATCGACCACGTAGAGTGGGATGTCGGCGAGGTTGAACATCGAGACCCATTCCCCCGCCGTGCCGCCGATCTCGGACGCCATGCCGATCGTGAACGGGGCTGTGATGACGAAGAGTCCCACCAGGAAGACCGACGCGTACGCTCGGCGCAGCGTGAACGCCGCCACGAGCATCGCTATGGTCGTGGCGTACGCAGCCATCACGATGCCTGCCGCGAGGAAGCGCGGGATGTCGAGCCAGTGCAGGCGCAGGTAGCCGATGGGGTCGGGGTCGCCCATCGACACGCCCAGAAAGAGAATTATCTGCGGGAGCCACGCCGCCGCGACGGTGATCGTGAAGAACGCTGCCCAGCGTGCGGCTACGTAGTCGCCACCGGTGAGCGGCCGCACGAGGTAGAGGTTGATCGTTCCCTCGCGCCTGTCGCGGCAGAGGAGCTCGGGCGCCACGATCGCGGCGAATATGAAGATGATGATCGCCGCGATTCCGTAGTAGTCGCCGTGCGACGGAAGCCGCGCGGCCGCCTCCGGCCCGCCTACCCGCGTGGCCGCGCCGGCGACGATCGCCATTACGAGCCCGATGAACGCCAGGACGCCGATGAAGAACCATGGCAGTATCTTGGCGCGGCCGCCGCGGCCGAAGCCGAGCGCGATGCGTATTCCGTCCTTGTAGACCGCGAGGCGGGAGCGCTTCACTCCTTCGCGTTCGCCGGTGTAGCTCCGGTAGCCGATGTCGAATACCGTCCCCGTGCGCTCCGGCCGTTCTCCCGACCCGGCCACCGCGGCGAGTGGCGCGGTCATGCGGCACCTCCCGCGCCGTTGCCCGCGGAGTCGCGATCATGACCATGATCGCGCTCGAAGAGCTCCGTGAGCGCGCGCCTGCGCGGCGCGAGCCGGCGCAGCGGCGCCTCGGCTTCCACCAGAGCATCGCGCACGCCATCGTAGATCGACTCGTCGCGCCCCTCGATGAGCAGACCGCCGGCGTCGGGGGTCGCGCCGATCCCGCGCCGGCCGAGCGCGGCGACGAGCGGTTCGATGTTCGTGTCCACCTCGAGGAAGATCGTTTCGGTTTCCTTCCTGAAGTTCCCGACCTCGCCCGCTTCGACGAGCCGGCCGCCCTGCAGGACGACTATCCGATCGCACGTGCGCTCGACGTCGGCCATGAGGTGCGAAGAGAGGAGCACGCTGATGCCGAACTCGCGGTGCGTCTTCCGCACGAGATCGAGCATCTCCTCGCGGCCTATCGGATCGAGTCCCGCGGTGGGCTCATCGAGAAAGACGAAAGTCGGGTCGTGCACGAGCGCCTGGCCGAGCTTGACGCGCTGCTTCATCCCCGTGGAGTAGCCGCCGATGGCGCGGTAGCGCTCCTCGAACAATCCGGTGTGGCGCAGCGTATCGGCAGCGCGCGTGCGCGCGAAGGTCGGCGGGAGTCCGCTCACCTCGGCCATGTGCGTCAGGAACTCCGCCGCACTCACCTGGCTCGGCAGGCAATCGTGTTCGGGCATGTAGCCGAGCCGCGCGCGTACGCTCACGTTCTCGTGGGCGTTGCGTCCGAGCACGGTGGCTTCGCCCGACGTCGGCTTCAGGAGTCCGAGGAAGATCTTTATCGCGGTGCTCTTCCCCGCTCCGTTCTCGCCGAGGATGCCGGTGATACCATCGTGGATGTCGAAGCTCACGCCATCGAGGGCGGTCACGGTACCGTAGCGCTTCGTCAGCGCGCTGGCAGAGAGCAGCGGTTCGCCGTCAGGCATCACGTTCCCTCCGCTTTCGGTGCGGTCGACGCGGTCGGTGCGGCGCACGCGTCGGAGCGGCCGAGCCGGCAGGCGCGCTCGCGCAGATCGGCGGCGCGTGTGGTGTCGCGCCGCACGCCAGCTCCACGCTCGTAGAGCGCGGAGATCGCCATGCACGCCCCGCCGCTTCCGTCGTAGCACGCGCCGCGGTAGAGAGTCGCGGCACGGGTGAAGTCCTGTTCCACGCCGCGTCCACTCTCGTAAAGCTCGCCGAGCTGGTAGCAGCCTTCCGAGTCGTGGTCGTCGCAAGCGCCGTCGAACAGTGCGTGCGCGATCGAGTCGTTCGGCGCGACGCCGGCGCCGGCTACGTAGAGGCGCCCGAGCCCCACGCAGCCGGACGACTCCTTCGCATCGCAGCTCCGCCGGAAGAGCTCCGCCGCACGCGACGCATCGCGCGCCACGCCGGCGCCGCTTTCGTACTGCTCTCCGAGATGGGCGCAGCCCGACATGCTGCCTCCTTCGCACGCCTGGCCAAAGAGAGTGCTGGCCCGCGACGGGTCCTTCGCCACACCGAGTCCGCCGCGGTAGCGGATTCCGAGCTCCACGCAACCGGCCATCGCTCCGCCGTCGCATCCCTGACGAAAGAGAGCGATGGCGCGCGCGGAATCGACGTCGACGCCGGTTCCTTCCCAGTATAGATCACCGAGCTTCGCGCACGCGTCGGCAACGTGGCCATCGCAGGCGCGTGTGAAAAGCTCGGCGGCGCGGGGTTCGTCGCGCAGTACGTAGCGCCCTTCGAGGAGTCTCCCGGCGAGGTCGGAGCAGGAGCTGGCGTCGCCGCCGGCGCATTCCGAAGTCAACTGCTTCGCGACGCGGGTTTCGGGGTTGCAGGCCAGGATCATCGCGGCGAGCATAGCGATGAGTGGTAATGGGGTCAGACCCCGTCGGCCCACGTCATCCCCGCGAAAGCGGGAACTTTCGTCATCCCCGCGAACGCGGGGATCCATGTTGGATGGGGTAACATGGATTCCCGCTTTCGCGGGAATGACGTTTTTTCCCGCTTTCGCGGGAATGACATCGAGTACAGCTCTCGCGCGGGCGACGAGGTGCCTCATGTGTGGTTCGCAGTGCGAGGGAGCGTGCGCGGCTGGACAGGAGGGTACGTGCCTCGATACGAATCCAGTGGGCCCGGAGTTTCACCCCGGGCCTACTCGGCTCGCAGCGCCGTCGCCGGATCCACGCGCGATGCGCGCCGTGCCGGCAGGTAGCTGGCGATGAGCGCAACGGCCACCATCACGGCGCAGACGATGGCGAAGCTCGTGACATCGAGCGGCTCCACGCCGAATAGCAGCGTCCTGATATAGCGCGTGAGCACCAGCGCCGCGATCACGCCCGCCACTACGCCAGCCAGCGCGACGCGTCCACCCTGCGCGACCACCATCCCGCGAACCGCGCTCGCCTCGGCGCCAAGCGCCATGCGTACTCCGATCTCGCGGGTGCGCCGTGACACACCGTACGAGAGCACACCGTAGAGCCCCACCGCGCCGAGAATCAGCGCGAGCGTGGCAGCGATGCCGAGCATCAGCATAGTGAAGCGAAGACTCGCCATGGTCCGCGCAGCGAGCAGCTTCATCGTGAATACGCGGTACATCGGAGACTCGGGGATCACCTCGCGGATGATCGCGCGAACCTCGGGGGCCAGGACATCGGCGCGAACGGACTTCACCACGTATGCCGGAGAGAGCGACACCCTGGGCAGATACACCATCGGCTCCGGCGACGTGCGGCGGAAATCATCGAGCAGCACGTCTTCCACCACGCCCACTACAGTGTACCACGTATCGCCGCCGGACTGGCGCAACTGCTTGCCGAGCGGATTCTCGCCGGGGAAGAGCAGCTTCGCGGCAGCCTGGCTGATCACGACGTTGGGCATCCCCTGCTCCTCCTCGATTCGCTCGAAGAGACGACCCTTTAGAAGCGCGATCCCCATGGTCTGGAAGTACGCTCCACCGGCGCCCGCGGCTCGCACGAGGGGCGCCTCCGCGCCGGTCGCCTCGAGTTCGGGAGTCGTCACGAACGCCGTGCCCGCTCCTTCGTCCAGCGGCAGCTCGGTGACGTAGCCGACGGATTGCACACCCGGGATCGCTTTCAGTCGATCCATGAAGGCGTACTGGAAGCGCGATACGGAAGCTGCGTCCTTCAGATCTTCGCGGTGCGGCGCGACCTGGAATGTGAAGATGTTCTGCGTGTCGAAGCCGGGATCGATGTTGCCGAGTCGCCAGAAACTGCGCACGAGAAGCATGGAGCCGACGAGCAGCACGAGCGCGGACGCGGTCTGCACTACCACCAACGCATCGCGCGTCAGATGACTGCGCCCCACCACGCCGCGTCCCGTCTGCCGGAGACTCCCGAGCAATCCCGTACCGGAAAAGCGGAGCGCGGGAAAGAGGCCGAACGCGCACGCGGCAACGAGCGACGCGGCCGCCGCGAAGAAGAGAGTGGAGAGATCCAGACCGGCAGTCGCCAGACCCGGAATCGGCGCACTGGCGAAGCCGCCCGCCACCGCGTCCGGCGCGACGTGAACGAGGAGCGGTACGCCGCCCCACGCGATGAGCGCGCCGCCCACGCCGCCAGCCGCGGCGAGGAGCAGCGCCTCCGCCATCTGCGAGCGCACCAGTCCCACGCGACCGGCGCCGAGCGCGCGGCGCACCGCGAGCTCGCGGCGGCGGCTCTCCGATCGCACCATGAAGAGATTGGCGACGTTGGCGCACGCGATGAGGAAAACGATTCCCACCGTTCCCATGATGATCCAGAGCGGCGTCGCCACCTTGCCCACGAGATGGTCGCGCAGCGGCGTCACCACGGGACGGTGACGCTCCATGATCCGTGCGTACGTGGCCGGACCGCCCAGCCGCTCCTGCACTCGCCGCGCGAGCGGCGCGAGCTGCGTCATCAACGTCGCGCGATCGACGCCGGGAGCCATGCGCGCAACGACGCGCGTGCCGAAGCCGCCGGGCCTCGCCTGCGCGGCACGGATGGGCGCGGTGATCCAGAACGCGACCCGCTCATCGGGAAAGCGGAACTCGGGACGCATCACGCCCACTACCGTGCGCATGGCACCGGCGATGTCGTAGCTGCGTCCGACGACTCTCGGGTCGGAGCCGAACCAGCTCCGCCAGAGCCAGTTGCTCAGGACCACGACGCTGTCGCCGTCCGCCGCCGATGGAAGCCGCCCGAGCAGCGGTTCAGCGCCGAGCGTCGTGAAGAACGACGGAGTCGCACGCGTGAGGAAGAGCTGCTCGATGTGGCCATCCGCGCGCACGGTCGAGGAGCCGGTGCCGTAGAGTCCCAACTCCTCGAGTGCCGGCACCGCTTCGCGGTACTCCAGATACAGCTCGTCCGGCACTCCGAACTGTTCGGGGAGGTCGGTGCCCGGCGCGGTACCGCCGATGTCGACCAGGCGGTCGGCGTTCGGGAAGGGGAGCGGTCGGAGGAGCACAGCCTTCACCACGCTGAAGATCGCCGCGTTCGCGCCGATCGCGAGCGCGAGAGTGGCCACGACCACGAGGGCGAAGCCCGGTGCGCGCCACAGGCTTCGCGAGGCGTACACGAAGTCCCTGATCCACGGCTCCAGTATCCTCTTCATGACTGGAGGGTACGTCGAGCGCTCCGGGTTCGTTTCACTTCGCCGTTTTGTCGGGGCAGGCGAGCCGGGTCAGCTCCGCGTCGTGCGCCTGCACCGCGTGCAGCGCACGGCTCCGCGCCAGGTTCCACCGTGTCCAGCTTCCCATTCTCCTGGATCCGCCCGGTCCGGACCAGCGTTCGAGCAGGATCCGCGCAGCGGCACAGCGCTCTTTCAAAGGTGCGCCGGCGATGGCGGCGTCGCTCGAGGTCAACGCCGAGACGAGCAGTGGAATCGCATCTCCTCCGAGATACGCGATGTACTCCGGGTCGGCGCCGGCCACGCGCGGCGTGGGCGTGGCGCCGGCGGGCGAAGTCTCGACCCGCACCGCGCTCGCGCGCGCCAGGTTCGCGCGCGCGACCAGCGCATCGGGGTTCGATACGTTGAGCACGAAGAGCACCGCATACGCGCTCGCCGCCATCCCCAGGGCGAAGGTGCGCGGCCGCGCACGCAGCACCGTGAACGCGAGCCATGCGAACACCACCGCCAGCCAGATCATGAACGTGATGGCGTACAATCTGTCGGTGGAGATGCCGTAGTAGTGGATGTACATACGCATCCGCGCGCCTGCCGAGACGAGGATCGCGCCGAGCAGTCCCACGAGCGGCAGCGCGAGCCGCCGATACAGTCGCAGCGTACGCGCGTCGTCTGCGGGGATGAGCGCGTGAGTGCCGAGCAGTACGGGGAGGAGCAGCACGGCGACCCACACCAGCTCGAAGAAGCCGCGGCGCGCGTATTGGGCGTAGCCGAGCCCCGTGGTGCGGAGCACCAGCGCTTCACCGCCGAAGAGCCAGCCCATCTGAACGATCACGAACGCCGCGAAGAGCACCGCGAGAGTGCCGAGCGTGATGCTCGTCTCCGCCGCGCCGAACGTGAGGGGAAGCGGAGCGTTCAGAGTCGTGGTCGAGTCGGGTCGCGCGAGGAAGGAGCGCCGCAGCCAACCGGCAACCACCCAGGCGAAGAAGCCGGCGATCAGGAAGTGGGAGGCGACGACGTCGAAATCCACGTCCGGCAGAGTCACCAGCGATCCGAAGAGCGGATCGGCGTCGATGAGCAGGAGCGCGAAGACGAGAAAGATCGGCGCGGCGATCGCCACCGCTCTGGTGATCCGCCCGATGCTCCACTCGCCGGAACTCCGCCGCTCGCCGTGCAGCTCGGCGTCGCGCAGCAGCAGTCCAGGCGCGCCGCTGACGACGGAGATACCGGTTCCGAACGCGCCCCTGATGAGATCGCGCACGCGCGCGATGCCGAGCGAGGAGACGGGAATGCCGTTCATGCTCATCGCGAGCAGGGTGAGCGCGCCGAGCATGGCGAGCACGTCGAAGAACTGCAGCAGCCCCGCATCGCGCCAGGCGAGACCACCGGAGAAGAAGACCGCGACCGCGAGCCAGACGCCGGCCTCGCGGGAAAGCGCGTGCCCGTTCTGCCGGGTGAGCACCACGACCGCGACCGCGAGCTGGAGCATCCAGATGACGAGCCCCACCCCATCGAGTCCGTTGCGGAGTAGCGGGTCGGCGACGAGTCCGAGGAGAACTGCGGCGATGAGCGCGTCGCGCGCGAAGGACGCGCGTGGGGACGGAGGCGGCGGAGCCGGCGGTTCGGACCCGGCAGCGTCGGCCGCGGCCGGGTCCGCGACCGGCTCCGCGCCTGCGCGAAAGTGGCGGTCGAGCGGCTCGCTCGAAGGAGTGGCGGTGCCTGAATCGGAGTCGGGCATGGAAGCTCCGGTTAAGATGTGCCAAGAACTTTATGATACAAAGTACCAACGCGCAAGAGGGCCAAAACGTCACAAGGGCCACCCGGGGCGTGGATTCGATTACGCTCGGAGCGTCACCGCAGGATCCACCCGCGACGCCCGCCAGGCCGGCACCCAGCACGCCAGAGCCGACACGCCGAGCAGCAGCGACGCCACGGCGATGTACGTGACCGGGTCGAGCCGGGAGACGCCGAACAGCAGTGTGCCGATCGCGCCGGTCGCGAGCGTTGCCGCCACGATTCCGAGCACGCTCCCCGCGATGGCCAGCTTCATCCCCTGCCGCAGCACGAGCGTGCGGATGCTCTCCGGCGTCGCGCCGAGCACCGCGCGCACTCCGAGCTCGCGCATCCGCTCGGCCACGCTCCCGGCGAGTACCCCATAGATGCCGATCACCGCGAGCGCGAGCGCCGCGACTGCGAACGCCTCGAATACGATGAGCACGAAGTGGCGCCGCGCCTCCGATCGCGCGACGAGATCTTCCATGGACACCACGCGAACGATCGGCACGTCGCGGTCCACCGACCACACGGCGCGCTCGATCGCGGGCGCGAGCGCGGCCGCATCACCGCCGCTGCTCCGCACGACCAGCGACTGCACGCGGTCCACCCAGGCCCACTGCCCCATGGCCACGTACACCGCATCGTCCGCGCCGAGCGCGAGGGAAGTCTGTGTCACATCGCCCACCACGCCCACGACGCTTCCCCACGCTCCCGTGGAGTCGCCGATCTCGGGCCCGATGCGGAGACGCTGGCCGAGTGGATCGGAGTCGGGGAAGACGCGCTTCGCGAGCGACTCGCCGATGACCACGGCGTGGGGCGCGCCGGGGCGGTCGGTAGCATCGAGCAGCCGGCCGCGGCGCAGCGGGATGCGCATGGTACGGAACCAGTCGGGCGTGACCGCGTAGCGCAGCGCGCTCTGCAGATCGGCGCGGCTCACCGGCTTCGTCTCCCACTGGATGCCGTAGCCATCCAGATCGCCGCTCATCGGGAGCTGGCTCGTGAACGCGGCGCTCGTCACGCCCGGCAGTCGGCGCACGCGCTCGAGCGCCTCCCGGAAGAACGCTAGCGTTGCGGCATCGTGGTCGTAGCGATGGCCGGCCGCGTCCACCTGCATCGTCAGTACATGTGATGCGTCGAAGCCGGGTGCCACATCGAAGAGGCGCTCGAGACTGCGGAGCATCAGCCCCGCACCCACCAGGAGCACGAGCGCGAGCGCGATCTCCACCACCACGAGCGACTGTCGCAGCGCGTGCGACGCGCCGCCCGTGGTGCGGCCGCCGCTCTGCACGGCGCTCCGCAGATCGCGACGCGTGCTCTGCAGCGCCGGCACCAGTCCCACGGACACGCCCACGAGCGTGGTGAGCAGCACGGTGAACGCCACGACCGGAAGGCGAAGACCGATCTCGGCGGCACGCGGCAGCTCGGCGGGGGCGAGCGCCGCGAGCGCGCGCACACCGGCCGCGCCGACCGCGAGGCCGAGCGCGCCGCCCAGCGCTGCGAGGAGAAGCGTCTCGGTGAGGAGCTGTCGCACGATGCGTCCGCGCCCGGCGCCGAGCGCGGCGCGCATGGCCAGCTCGTCGCCGCGACGCAGACCGCGCGCGAGAAGGAGATTCGTGACGTTCACGCACGCGATGGCGAGCAGCAGCGCCACGGCGGCGACGATCGCGAAGAGCGCGGGTCGCACGTCGCGCGCTACGGCATCGCGCAGCGGCCGGATGTCGAGGCCGCGCTCGAGCGAGGCCCACGCGGGACGCGGAAAATCGGCGGCCGGCGAGGCGCCTATGGCCGCGACCTCGCGACCGGCCCGCTCCGCGCTCACGCCCGGCGCGAGTCGCGCGATCATCTGCATGTGATGTCCCCACTCGGCGCTCTCGAAGGGAGAGTCGGGGCGGAAGCGCCGTGGAGACCAGACTTCCGCGGACGGCGACAGGACATCCGCGAAGCCCGGCGGCATCACGCCGATGATGGTGTACGAGTCGCCGTCGAGCGTGATGACCCTGGCGAGCGCACTTCGTGCACCGCCGAGCCGCCGGCGCGCGAGCGCATCGCTCACGATGGCCACGCGCGGCGCACCGGGTTCGTCATCCTCGGCTGTGAAATCCCTGCCGATCGCGGGCGCGACGCCGTACACACGGAAGTAGCGCGCGGTGACCAGCTCGCCCGCGAGCCGCTCCGGCTCGCCCAGCTCCATGAGCGCGGGCTGCCAGCGATCGGATGCGGCGAGCTCCGCGAACGAGCGGCTGCGCCGCGACAGCTCGTGGAAGGTGCCGTACGCAACCGCCAGCGGCTGGCCCGCGGAACCGTAGTCGGAGAGCTGCACGATGCGGCCCGCATCCGGGTAGGGGAGCGGCTGCAGGAGAACGGGATATACCGCGCCGAAGATCGCGGCGCCCGCGCCGATGCCGAGCGCCAGCGTGAGCACGCAGACCGTGGTGAATCCCGGACTGCGGCGCAGGCGGCGGGCGGCGTAGCGCACATCGACGACCATGTCCTGGACGGCGTTCTCCCAGCCGTACGAACGCGCCTGTTCGCGGGCCACGGTGGGGTTCCCCATCTCGACCCGCGCCAAGCGGCGCGCCGCTTCGGGAGAGAGCCCGCGCGCGGCGTGTGCGGCCGCGGACTCATCGAGGAAGTGCTCCACTTCATCCGCGAGATCGCGGTCGGCGTCGGCACGGCGCAGCAGTGCGCGGACGCCGCGCGACGCCTGCCGCCAGAGCGACATCGCTCACCCCTCCGCGTTCAGCAGGCGGGCCACGGCGCCGGCGCGCCGCTTCCAGTCCGCGGTCTCCGCCTCCAGGCGCTTGCGTCCCGCGCGCGTGAGCGTGTAGTACCTGGCGCGGCGCGAGTTCTCCGACCTGCGCCACTCCGCATCGAGCAGTCCGGCGCGCTCGAGCCGCTGAAGCGCGGTGAGGAGCGAGCCGGGGTTCACCCTGAAGACGTCGCGCGAGATCTGCTCGATGCGCCGCGCGATGCCGTAGCCATGCAGCGGCTCGAGCGAGAGCGTCTTCAGGATGAGCATGTCCAGCGTGCCCTGAATGACGTCGGTGTTGGGCTGGTCCACGGCTGCTCCGGTTGGGTTGCCGGAGCTAGGATAGGCGACCTACCTATTGATTGTCAAGACATGACGATCATATGAGCGACGGGGTCGGGCACATGATGTAGAG
>CAZTTY010000023.1:0-50544 GCA_964616815.1 uncultured Gemmatimonadaceae bacterium
CAGCTCTTCACGCCCATGTCCTTCCCCTGCATCGACTTGTAGTAGGGCTTGAAGTCGGGTCCGATGAGCACGTCCTTGTCCGGGCCGGTACCGTACGCGCGCCACGCGACCTTGCCGGTCTTCACGTCCAGTCCGGCGATCCAGCCCCGCACTCCGAGCTCGCCGCCGCTGTTGCCGACGATCACCCGGTTCCCGACTACCAGCGGAGCCATGGTCATCGTGGAGCCGGTCTCCACGTTATCGAGCTTGGTACGCCATACCATCTTTCCGGTGTTCGCATCCACGGCCACCGTGTGGTTGTCGAGCACGTTGTAGATGATGAGGCCGTCGGCGTACACCGCGCCGCGGTTCACCGTGTCGCAACACGCCTTGCCGTACGATGCGGGATCGATGGGCGGGCTGAACTCCCATTTGATCGCCGGGCCCGGCTTGGTGAGGTCGAACGCGATGAGTTTGTTGGGAACCGGCGTGACCATGTACATGGTGTTGTTCAGGACGAGAGGCTGTCCCTCGTGGCCATCCTTGATTCCCGTGGTGTAGCTCCACACCTCCTCGAGATTCGATACGTTGTCGGTCGTGATCTTGTTCAGCGGGCTGTAGCGCGTACCCTGGTACGTTCTGGCGGGTGATACCCAGTTGCTGTCATTCCCGCCGGGAGGTACCGTGCCGCCCTTCTGCGCCTGCGCGCCGAGCGCCAGCGGGGCCAGTAGCGCGGCGGCGACCGCCGCCGCCGCGGCGGCGCGGCCGGGCAAGGCGCGCCTGCTGCGACGGGCGGCTGCGAGGGGAATGGCTGGTTCGTTCGCGGACACTCTACCGGAGTCCTGCCTCGAACGGACCTCGGAACTGCACGAGACGCGACAGTGCATTACGGACCTCCTGCGGGCACGAGGGGTCAACGGTTCGCGAGTGCCTTCACGGAACGACCGCGCGGCGCGGGTTCACCCGCCAAGGCGCTGGGGCGTGGACCGAAGTTCTTGTCTGACGTTCCATCGTCATTGTGCCGGCTCATCTGCAATGAATGCACCGATGCGCCGAACGCCCGTCAGAGACCACGCCATGCCTCGTCATCCCCGTGCGGTCGCACCCTTCCGCAGCTCGCCGGCCAGCGGCTAGCTTGTCGAATGGACGCGATGCTCCGGACCGAACATGCGAAACTCCCGCATGGAAAGGAAGATGCGCTGGCCGCGTGGTTGCGCGAGCGCTCTCCCGTTCTGCTCGGTTTCGGCGGCGGCGTGGATTCCGCCTGTCTCGGGTCCGTTGCCGTGCGTCCCCCGATGCTGCACACGTGCTCGCCGTGATCGCGGCCGGCTCCGACCGCATCGCCGTCGATCCGGCTACTCGCGCTCGCGCGATCGCCGTAGCGTCGGAGCATGGGTTCGTAGCGTCGGAGCATGGGTTCACGCCCCTCGCGCTCGAGCCGACCGGAGTGATGCGGAGCGGTGGTGCGGCTCTTCATCGCGATTAACCTGCCGGCGCGGGTCCGTCGGTCGATCGTGGATGCCACCGCCTCCATGCGTGCGGCCGCTCCCGGCGTGGGATGGGTGTCCGGGGAGCGCCTGCACCTCACGCTGGAGTTTCTGGGCGAGCGGCCGGACCACCCGGTGGCATCGCTCGAAGCGGCGTTGCGACGGGAAGCCGTGCGCCACGCGGAGCTCACGCTGGAGCTGCGCGGGCTCGGAGCGTTCCCGAACCTGCGCAGCTCCAGCGTGGACATCGTCGAGAGCAGACTGCTCCCCGAGGGAGCGCGCTACGCGGCAGTCGCCGCGATTCCGCTGGGAGGGAGGTGATACATGGGATGCCTTCGAGGACTCGGTTGTCTCGTGCTGGCGCTGGCGATCGCCGCGGCGGCGTGGTGGTTCCGCGCGGACTGGCTCCCCTTGTTACACAAGGGATCGGTGGTGAGCGGCGTCGTGGACTCCTCCTCGACGGTGGTATGGCAGCCCGTCACGCCGGAGGGAGCCGCGCGCGCCAAGGAGGCCGTGCTGAAGCTGCGTGCACGCTCCGGTCCGGTATTCACCAACCTGGAGCCCGGTGACCTCACGGCGCTGGTGCTCGCGGAGCTCGCGAAGCGGCTCCCGCCTTCGGCATCCGATTTCGAAGCGGCGGTGATCGGCCGCGAGCTCTGGGTGCGGGCGCACGTGCGGCTCTCGGACTTCGGCGGTTCGGCGGAGCTGGGGCCGTTGGCCGACCTCCTCGGCGACGCCGAACCGGTAGTGTTCGGTGGCACGATGGCGATCGTGAACCCGGGGCTCGCGGTGTTCAGAGTGACCGAGATGCGGGTGCGCGACCTGTCGGTGCCTTCGCCCGTCATCTCGCGGCTGCTGCGCAGGGTGGAGCGCGGTCCCCGCCCGCCGGGCCTCGCCGACGATGCGCTCCCGCTGCTGGTGCCCGATTACATCGCCGACGTTCGAATCGAGAACGGAAAGATCACGCTCTACAAGACCATCCAATGAATCGCCGCATTCTCATCGCCGATGACGAGAAGGGAATCCGCGCCGCGCTGGGCCAGCTCCTGGAATACGAGGGTCACGAGGTGCGTGCGGTAGGGAGCGCCGCCGAGGCGATCGCCGAGTACGAGCGCTGGAGCCCGGACCTGGTCTTCATGGATGTGAAGATGGCCGGGATGGACGGGCTCGAGGCGCTCGGAAAAATCCGGGAGCTCGACGGCGCGGCCGTGGTGGTGATGATCAGCGGGCACGGCACCATCCAGACGGCGGTGGAGGCGACGCAGCTCGGTGCGTACGACTTCCTCGAGAAGCCGCTGGATACCGACAGGGTGCTGCTCACCGTGCGCAACGCGCTGCAGACCGCGAATCTTCGCGAGGAGAACAGCCGGCTGCGCGAGACCATCGAGTCGCGCTACGAGATCGTGGGAAAGTCGTTCGCGGTTCGCGCGCTGATCGAGCGGGTGGAGCGCGTGGCGCCCACGCCCGCGCGCGTGCTCATAACCGGCGAGAACGGAACGGGGAAGGAGCTCGTGGCGCGGGCGATTCACCGGCTCTCGGGGAGAAAAGGGGGGGGAAGTGGGGTGGGTTTCGTGGAGGTCAACTGCGCGGCCATCCCCAGCGAGTTGATAGAGAGCGAACTGTTCGGACACGTGAAGGGATCGTTCACCGGAGCCGTGGCCGATCGCGCCGGGAAGTTCGAGCAGGCGAACGGGGGAACGCTGTTCCTCGACGAGATCGCGGACATGAGCCTCTCGGCGCAGGCGAAGGTGCTGCGCGTGCTCGAGGATGGCATGGTCACGCGAATAGGCGGAGCGAAGCCGGTGTCCGTCGACGTGCGGGTGATCGCGGCCACCAACAAGAATCTGGAGGCCGAGATAGCGGAGGGTCGCTTCCGCGAGGATCTGTACTACCGGCTCGACGTGGTGCCGCTCTCGGTGCCGGCGCTGCGGGAGCGGCGTGAGGACATCCCCCTTCTGGTCGCGCACTTCGTGGCGCTGCTCTCCTCGCGCGAGGGGATGACGCCGCGCTCGCTCGCGGCCGACGCTGTGGAGCGGCTCGCCGGCTACGACTGGCCGGGCAACGTTCGCGAGCTGCGCAACACGGTGGAGCGGCTGCTGATACTCGCTCCCGGAAACACGATCACCGCCGCCGACGTAGATAGAATGGTGGGGCAGCGTCCGGCGGGGCAGACGAGCATCGGCTCGCTCGCCGACTGCGCGACTTTCGAGGAGTTCAAGGACGTCGCCGAGCGCAGCTTTCTGCTCGGAAAGCTGAGGGAGAACGAGTGGAACGTATCGGAGACCGCGCGAATACTCGACATGCCGCGCTCGAATCTCTACAAGAAGATCGAGCGATACGGCCTGACCCGCGAGCGCGCCTGACGATTCATCTGGTGATTCCGGAGGAGCGATGGACTCCACGAAGTGGGACAAGCAGCTCGCGCAGGTAGACAGGGCGCTCGAGGGGATCTCCGACGAGGCGCTGCTCCCGGACGATTCCACGCGCCAGCCCACGCCGGCGGCGCGAGATGCCCGGAAGCAGGAGGTGACGGAGGAGCGTCGTCGCACGACTACTCTGGGCGTGATGGCGCGGCTGGTGCTGGCCGTCGCGCTGGGCGTGGCGATGCTCTTCTGGCCGTACTCGGTGCGCTGCGGCGTGGGTCTGTTCGGCTACCTCGGTGCGGCGACGATGGTGGTGGTAGCCGGGGTGTGGTCTTCCGTCTGGAGCTGGCGCCACCGTTCCGGACAGGCGCACGTTCTCTCGCTGCTCCTCATCGTCTGGGGCGTGATCCTCGGCGCCACGGAGATCCTCCCCCGCACGGGCTACGCCTTCCCCGACGCGCGGCATCCGGCGATCTGGATGTGCGAGTAGGTCGGGTGCGCGGCGGTTCTCCCTTCGTAGTTCCCCCCGGCGCTCCGCCACGAACGCGGCTAGCTTTCCCGGTGGACCAATCCTGACCACCTACAGCAACGTCATGAAAACATTCAAGAACTTCATCGCTGGCAAGTGGACCGAGCCGGAGACGGACAAGTATTTCGACAACGTCAACCCGGCGGATACCTCGGACATCATCGGGCGCTTTCCGAAGTCGGGGCGTGGTGATGTGGAGCGCGCGATCGCATCGGCGCAGCGCGGCTTCGAGATCTGGCGGCGGACGCCGGCGCCGGCGAGGGGAGACGTGATCCGGAAGGCGGGCGACATCATGGTGCGCCGCAAGGACGAGATCGCGGACCTCATGACGCGCGAGATGGGGAAGCCCCTCAACGAGACCCGCGGCGACGTGCAGGAGGGGATAGACACGGCCTACTACGCGGGCGCCGAGGGGCGCCGGCTCTTCGGGCACACCGTGCCGAGCGAGCTGCGCAGGAAGTGGGCGATGAGCTATCGGCGTCCAATCGGCGTGGCCGGCCTGGTCACGCCGTTCAACTTTCCGATGGCCATCCCCACCTGGAAGATGTTCCCGGCGCTGGCGTGCGGTAACTCCGTCGTCTTCAAGCCGGCGGAGGATGTACCGCATACCGCGACGGTGCTCGTGGAGATCATGCTCGAGGCGGGACTGCCTCCCGAGGTGATCCAGCTCGTGCACGGATTCGGCGAGGAAGTCGGCGCCGCGATCGTGGAGCATCCCAGGGTGCCGCTGATCTCCTTCACGGGCTCCACCGAAACCGGCAGCATCGTAGGCGAGACCTGCGGCCGGATGCACAAGCGACTCTCGCTCGAGATGGGTGGAAAGAACGCGCAGATAGTGATGGACGACGCCGACCTGGACCTCGCGCTCGAGGGCGTGCTCTGGGGCGCGTTCGGGACCACCGGGCAGCGGTGCACCGCCACGAGCCGGCTCATACTGCAGTCGGGAATCCACGACGAGTTCCTGGGCAGACTGGTCGAGCGCGTCCGTGCCCTGAAGCTCGGCGACGGGCGCAGGGAGGGGACGGATGTGGGGCCGATGATCAACGCCGCGGCGGTGGAGAAGACCGAGCGCTACGTCGACATCGGCCAGGGCGAGGGTGCCGATCTTCTCTGCGGCGGAAGCCGCGCGAAGGGTAAGGGGCTCGATGGCGGATACTTTTTCGAGCCGTCCATCTTCGCCCGCGTGGAGGCCGGATCGCGGCTGGAGCAGGAGGAGATCTTCGGGCCCGTGCTCTCGGTGATACGCGTGCGGGATGCGGACGATGCTTTCGCCGTGAACAACGATGTCAGGTACGGGCTCTCGTCGTCGGTGTACACGCAGAACGTGAACACCGCATTCCGCGCCCTCGAGGAGCTGGACAACGGGATCACCTACGTCAACGCTCCGACCATCGGGGCCGAGGCACATCTGCCCTTCGGCGGCGTGAAGCAGACCGGTAACGGCCACCGCGAGGGCGGCTGGGAAGTATACGAGTTCTACTCGGAGACCAAGGTGGGCTACGTCGACTTTTCCGGACAGTTGCAGAAGGCGCAGATCGATACCTACCTGGGTACGCCCGACTGACAGGTGCCGGGCAGCCGGCCCCGAAGGCCGGCTGCTCACTCTTGCATCTGGCTTTCCACGCGTCTTACTTAAGTGAACGAGCATCCCGTGCGGCAACGGTGCGTCCGCCACCGCGCGGGGTCGAAGCCGCACCATCGTCACGCGCATCACGTCGACGCCCGGCAGAGCAGTACATGAACGATCGCGCCTCCGCCGAAATTCCCGCCACCGTCCGGACCGTCTCGGAAGAACGGCGCGCGGAAGCACTGCGTGCCACCAATCGTACCAACTGGCAGGCGCAGGTGTTCTGGAGCTACGTGCGCGCGGTCGTCGCGGTCGCGGCGCTCTTCTTCGGACTCAAGACCTTCGTGATCGAGGCGTTCAAGATCCCCACCGGAAGCATGGAGAACACGCTGCTCGTGGGGGATTTTCTCCTCGTCAACAAGGCGGTCTACGGTGCGGAGATCCCCTTCACCAGCAGGCACCTCCCCGCGTTTCGCCATCCCGAGCGCGGTGACGTGATAGTATTCAAGTGGCCGCGCGATCCGAGCAAGAATTTCGTCAAGCGGCTCATCGGGCTGCCCGGCGACACGGTGGAGATGCGCGAAGGCCGCGTTTTCCTCGATGGACGACTCCAGAAGGAGGATTACGTGCTGCACACCCAACCGAACACCGACCCCGCGGGGGAGGAGTTTCGCTGGCAGCGCGACTTTCTCGTGAAGGGTGCCGAGGCGAGCGATGGCGGTCACCCATCACGTAACAACTGGGGGCCGTTGGTCGTCCCGGAAGGGAGCTACTTCGTACTGGGCGACAACCGGGACAACTCGTACGACAGCCGGTACTGGGGATTCGTGCCCGACTCCCTTGTCACCGGCCAGCCATTGATCGTGTATTACAGCTACAAGCACGATGCAGCGCACGAATACCCGTGGATGACCGACGTGCGTTGGGCCCGACTGGGGACCCACATCCACTGACTCCCAACGCCGCATCCGACCCGGGATCGGGTCCGTTCCCGTGCCGCGCCCGGCCGCGCGGCAGAGTCGTCCGTTCGCAGGAGCCGCCTTCCGCATGGCAGTGACCACGCACAAGAAGTCGTCGTACGATGAGGGCTCGCTGGACCAGTATCTCCGCGACATCAGCGTCTACCCGCTCATAGGGCGGGAGGAGGAGGCGCGACTGGCTCAGCGGATACGCCAGGGCGATCTCGACGCCCTGGACAAACTGGTTCGCTCGAATCTGCGCTTCGTCGTCTCGGTGGCGAAAAAGTATCAGAACCAGGGCGTGGCGCTCGCCGACCTGATCAACGAGGGGAACCTCGGCCTCATCCGCGCAGCGCACAAGTTCGACGAGACCAAGGGGATCAAGTTCATCTCCTACGCCGTCTGGTGGATCCGGCAGGCGATCCTGCAGGCGCTCGCCGAGCAGTCGCGCATCGTGCGCGTCCCGCTCAACCGCGCGGGCACGCTGCACCGTATCGGCAAGCGCGCCAGCGCGCTCCTGCAGGAGCTCGGCCGCGAGCCCACGCACGAAGAGATCGCCGAGGAGATGGACATCAGCGAGGACGAAGTCGCGAAGACCATCTCCATCTCGCAGACGCATCTCTCCCTCGACGCTCCGCTCGCGCCCGGCGAGGACAACCGCCTCCTCGACTACCTCCCGGACAACCTCAACCCGACGCCCGACGAGCAGACCTTCGAGAAGGCGCTCACCGAGGCGATCGAGGAATCGCTCTCCTCCCTCAAGGAGCGCGAGGCCAGGATCCTGCGTCTCTACTTCGGCCTCGACGGCGAGGAGCCGATGACGCTGGAGCAGATCGGCTCCCTCCTCGGTATCACGCGTGAGCGCGTCCGCCAGATCAAGGAGAAGGCTCTCTCGCGTCTTCGGCACGTGTCGCGGGCCAGGGCGCTGGAATCCTTCCTGGGGTGATGACGGGGAGGACGGAGAGGAGAGAGCAGAAGGCAGAAAGCAGTTAACTTCCTTCGAGTGGAGCTCCCTCTCTCCGGCAGCCGTTCACCGCGTTCTGCTGTCTGCTTTCCGCTGTCTTTTCACACCCTCACCGTCATGGCTCAACAGAACTCGTTCGACGTATCCACCGGAGTCGACATGCAGGAAGTCGACAACGCGGTGAACCAGGCGCAGAAGGAGATCGCGCAGCGCTACGACTTCAAGGGGTCGAAGGTGAGCATCGACTTCAGGCGCGGAGAGAGCATGCTCGTGCTCGCGGCGGACGACGAATACAGGATGCGGGCGCTCTTCGACGTTCTGCAGGCCAAGCTGATCAAGCGAGGAGTGCCGGTGAAGAACCTGGAGCTCGGCGAGGTGAAACCGGCGGGCGGCGACACGGTGCGGCGCGAGATCAGGCTCAAGACCGCGCTCGATTCGGATACCGCGAGAAAGGTCGCGGCGGCGATCAAGGAAGCGAAGCTCAAGAAAGTGCAGGCCGCCATCCAGGGTGACCAGGTGCGCGTGAGCTCACCGTCGAGGGACGATCTGCAGGAGGCCATCAAGCTCCTGCGCTCGCGCGACTTCGGCGTGGAGCTCACCTTCGAGAACTACCGCTAGCGGCCGCTCGAGCGGTGCCACACCCACTGGACCAGCGATAGTGAAAGTCGGATTCATAACGCTCGGCTGCGACAAGAACACGGTCGACAGCGAGCGCTATCTCGCGCGCCTCGCCCTGCACGGCGCCCTCCCGGCCGGCGATCTGGAAGAGGCCGACGTCATCGTCATCAACACCTGCGGCTTCATAGATGCGGCGAAGCAGGAGTCGATAGATGCCATCGTGCGTGCGGGCCGGCTGAAGGAGTCCGGTTCCTGCCAGGCGGTAGTGGCGTTGGGCTGCATGGTGGAACGCCACAGGGCGGAGCTGGTCGCCGAGCTTCCGGAGGTGGATCTCTTCCTCGGCACGTCGGATGTCGACCGCCTGGTGCCGGAGCTGGAGAAGCGCGGCGTGCTCGGTAGCTCCGATCCGATCCTCGACCATCCCGGCGTACGCATCTATTCGGGCGATCTCCCTCACGTGCGCTACCTCAAGATCAGCGAGGGGTGCGACCACGGCTGCGCGTTCTGCGCTATCCCTCTCATGCGCGGCCGGCACCGCTCCTTCCCGCTCGACGAGGTGGTTCGCGAGGCGCAGCTCCTCGAGCTGCAGGGCGCGCGCGAGATCAACCTGGTGGCGCAGGATCTCGCGCACTACGGACGCGACCGCCGCGATGGCACCGCGCTCCCCGAGCTGCTGGAGCGGCTCCTCGAGAACACTTCCGTCCCGTGGATCAGGCTGCTCTACCTGTATTCGGCAGGGATCACTCCCGGGCTGCTGGAGATCATGGCGCGCGAGCGGCGAATCGTGCCGTACCTCGACATCCCGATCCAGCACGGTTCGGATGCGGTGCTGCGGCGGATGCGGCGCCCGGAGCGTGCCCACACCATCCGGGAGCGCGTCGCGCGGGTTCGCGAGCACGTCGACGGAATCGCCATCCGCACCACCTGCATCGTGGGCTTCCCCGGCGAGACCGAAGATGATTTCCAGCGCCTCTGCGATCTGCTCGAGGAGGTACGGTTCGAGCGTGTGGGCGCCTTCACCTTCTCGCCTCAGGAGGGGACGCGCGCCGCGTCGCTCGAGGACGACGTACCCGAAGTGGTGAAGCGCGAGCGGCTCGAGCGGCTCACGGAATTGCAGCGCGCCATAACGGCGGAGCGCTACGAGCGGCTCATGGGGCACAGCGCCACCGCCATCGTTGACCGGCCCGCCGAGGACGGGAGGCCGGCACAGGCGCGACTCGCGTGCCAGGCGGATGACATCGACGGCGTCACCTGGCTGCGGGGCGCGGCGCCGGTGGGCGCGATCGTGGAGTGCACGGTGGACGACGTCGTGGACGACTACGACTTCACCGCGCGCGTGGAGCGCGTGGTACACGCGCCCGCTTCGACGGCGGCGCCGGAGCGCGTACGTGCGCTCCCCGTGCTCGCGGGCGTGGTGGACGGGAGCTTCGGCCGGTGAGCGCGACCGTGCGCCACACGCACGCCTCGCGGGCGATCATGGCGCGCGCCCGGGCGGTGATGCCCGGGGGGGTGAATTCGCCGGTGCGTGCGTTCGGCGGCGTGGGGGGCGATCCGTTCGTGGTCGAACGTGGGGAAGGCGCGTGGATCCACGATGTGGATGGCAACGATTACATCGACTTCGTTCTGTCGTGGGGGCCGCTGGTGCTGGGCCACGCCGCGCCGGTCGTGATCGACGCTCTGCGGCGCACGATGGCACGCGGCACCAGCTTCGGCATCCCCACCGAGCTGGAAGTGGAGCTGGCGGAGCTGGTGACGGAGCGGATGCCGCACGTCGAGATGCTGCGCTTCGTCTCGAGCGGCACGGAGGCCACCATGAGCGCGGTGCGGCTGGCGCGCGCCGCCACGCGCCGCAACGCGATCCTCAAGTTCGAAGGATGCTACCACGGCCACGCCGATTCTTTCCTGGTGCGTGCCGGCTCGGGCGTCGCCACGCTCGGCCTTCCGAACTCGCCAGGTGTCCCGACCGCGCTGGCGGAGCTCACGCTCACGGCGCCCTTCAACGATGTGGCGGCGGCGCGCGCGGTCGCCGAGCTGCACGCGAACGATCTGGCGGCGATCATCGTCGAACCGATCGTGGGCAATGCGGGGTTCATCCAGCCCGACCCGGCCTTTCTCCCCGCGCTGCGCGAGCTGGCGACCGGGCTGGGCGCGCTGCTGATCTTCGATGAAGTGATGACCGGTTTTCGGGTGGCGCCCGGCGGCGCGCGCGAGCGCACCGGCGTCACGAGCGATCTCACCACGCTCGGGAAGGTGATCGGCGGCGGGCTGCCGGTGGCGGCGTACGGCGGGCGGCGCGATCTGATGGAGCTGGTGGCGCCGGCGGGACCGGTGTACCAGGCGGGCACGCTCTCGGGAAATCCGCTGGCGATGGCGGCGGGGATCGCGACGCTGCGGGCGCTGACGCCCGAGCTGCACGAGCGCATCGCGCGGCGCACGGGCCGGCTCGTGCAGGGCTTCCGTGAGGCGGCGGCGCGCGCGGGAATGCCCTTCACGGCGGAGTACGCGGGGAGCATGTGGGGCTATTTCTTCAGCGCCGAGCCTGTGCGCGACTTCGCCGGGGCGAAGCGTTCGGACACGGATCTCTTCCGCCGCTTCTTCCGCGCGGCGCTGGAGCGCGGCGTCTACCTGGCCCCGTCGCCGTTCGAGGCGGCCTTCATGTCGGCCGCGCACGGCGACGACGTGGTGGATGATGCGCTGGGACGCATCGAGGATGCGTTGCGTGCGATCCGCGCCTAGCGTGCGGCGACGGTTCGCGCTGCTCCCGATCGCGCTGCTCGCCGCGGGCGCGTGCAGCATGGGAGCGCGCTCGCGCCTCCCCGAGGCTCCGGTGATCCTGGGCGACAGCGCACGGCATACCGGCCAGGAGCCGCCTCCGTGGTCGATCGACGAAGTGGCACCCGCGCCCGACGTTTCGCTGGACATCGGCCAACCCGTGAGGATCGCGCTGGCGCGCGGCGATCGCCGGGTGGTCGTCTCCGGCACCGGCGAGTGGCGGCTCTACGACAGTGGCGGCGAGAGCACGCTACTGCGCGCCTCCGCCGGCGAGGTGTGGGCCGTGGAAGCGCGCGGCGGCGCTCTGCGCGCCACGGGCGATGACGGTACCGTGATGGCACTCCGGCCGGCGCCCTTCGTGGCGCGACCGGCGGCGAACGGCTCCTTCGTAACCGTCGACGGGAAGAGCTATCGCGGCGAAGTGTGGCTCTTCGCGGACGGGGCCGGAGTGACCGCGGTGAACCGGCTCGCCATCGAGAACTATCTGCGCGGCGTGGTGCCTCTGGAGATAGGCAACCGCGCGGAGTCGGAGCGCGCGGCGGTGGAGGCCCAGGCCGTGGCGGCGCGGAGCTACGCGTACACGCACCTCGCCACCGGCAACACGCGGCTGTACGACATGCTCGCCACGGTGATGGACCAGGTGTACGGCGGCGTTCGCGCGGAGACGCCGATCGGCGATGCGGCCGTGGCGTCCACGGTGGGTCTGGTGCTCACCTACCGCGGCGTGGTCGTGAACGCCCCCTACCACTCCACCTGCGGCGGCACCACGTCGCGCGCGAGCGAGGTGTGGCCGCGCTCCGGCGACGAGCCGTACCTCGTCCCGGTGAGCGATCGGATACCGGGCACGGACCGCTACTACTGCGACATCTCGCCGCGCTTTCGCTGGACTCGCGGTTTCAGCGAGCACGCGCTGCAGACCGTGCTCGGCCGCTACCTGCGAAGCTACGTGTCATCCGTGCCGCGCAACGGTCCCGGGAGGCCGCTGTCGGTGAAAGTGGAATCGCGCACTCCCACCGGACGCGTGCGCGATCTGACCATCACCACGGACCGCGGACGTTTCACTCTGCGCGAGAACGACATCCGCTTCGTGCTCCGCTCCGGCAGTGGTGAGATCCTCAACAGCACGTATTTTTCCGTGGAGGAGAAGCACGCCGACGGGGCGCGGAACCGGTTGAGCAGCGTGCTCGTGACCGGTTCGGGATACGGGCACGGCATCGGCATGTGCCAGTGGGGCGCGATCGGGCGCGCGCGCGCGGGTCAGGACTTTCGCCAGATACTGCGTACCTACTATCCCGGCACGGTCGTCACTATGATGGCGGGAGACTGAGAGGCGCCGCCGCCGGCGGGCCGGAGCACCTTCCATAGCGAGCGAGATGACATCTTCAGTGAGAATCGGAGTGGTCGGCGCCGGCGCCATCGCGCAGGTGGCGCATCTTCCATCACTGGCGCGGCTGCGTGGCGCGCAGCTCGCCGTGCTCTGCGACAACGACCGGCCCAAGGCGCGCGCGCTCGCCGAACGCTTCGGGATCCCCGACGTGGTCACCGACATCGAGGATCTCCTCGCGTTTCCCGACATCGATGCGGTGATCGTGTGCACGCCCAACCACCTGCACGAGCCGCACGTGCTCGCCGCCCTCCACGCGGGAGTACACGTGCTGTGTGAGCGGCCGCTCGCGCTCGGCACCGGCGGCGTCGAACGCATCCTCGCCGCGGCCGAGCGCGCAAACCGGAAAGTCGCGGTGGGGAACAACCACCGCTTCCGTGCGGACGTGCAGGCGCTGAGCGCGTTCCTGCGCGGCGGCGAGCTCGGAAAGCTGCAGGGACTCCGTGCCGGACACTTCCAGCAGCGGCGCGCGCCCGAAGGGTGGCGCTACCGCCGCGCGGAGGCCGGCGGCGGGGTCTTCACCGAGCACGGTCTGCCGCTCCTCGACCTCGCCCTCTGGCTCGCCGACTTCCCCGATCCGGTGCGAGTGTGCGCGCACATGGAGCGCGCGCGCGGCGCGAGCGCGGTGGAGGAATCGCTCACCGCGCTCGTGGAGTTCGCCGGCGGGATGACGCTTACGCTCGATTTCAACCGCGATTACGTGGACCGCGAGGATCGCTGGTGGTTCGACGTGCTCGCGTCGCGCGGGAGCGCGCAGCTCTCGCCGCTGCACGTCATCAAGGAGCTGAACGGTCGCGCCACCGACGTCACCCCGCGCGGCGCCGCCGCGCGCGAGAGCGCCTTCATGCAGTCGTACCGCGCCGAGCTCGCGCACTTCCTCGCGATGGTCTCCGACGATGCCGCCTACGAGCCGCCCACCGACCAGCTCGCCGTCCAGCGCCTTTCGGAGATGATCTACCGGGCCGCGGAGGAGAAGTAGGACGACGGGGTCGGGCACTCGATGTAGAAGGGCAAAGACCCTCTACAAAGACCCTCTACATCGAGTGCCCGACCCCGTCGTTCGTCGTTCATCCCGCGAGCGCCATCCCCTCCGTGGCCGCGAGGATCTCGAAGGGAGGGTCGGCGCGCCGCAGCCGCGCGAGCTCGGCGTCCAGCGCGTCGTCGCTCCGGCCGGGGCTGTGGTGGAAGAGCACCAGACGCCGGACGTCGGCGTCCCGGGCCAGGGTGAAGGCGTCGTCGAAGCGGGAGTGTCCCCAGCCGCGATGGGTCTCGTACTCGTCGGCCGTGAACGTGGCGTCGTGAACGAGCACCCCGGCGCCCCGCGCGAATTCCGCGAGGGAGCGGGGCCAGTCGTCTGCCGCGTCGCCGGGCGTGGTCGCGGCCAGCTCGTTGTCGGGAACGTAGACCAGGCGAGGAGCGGAGTCGCCGGGTGCGCGCAGGCGGAAGCCGAGCGCGCCGCCCGGGTGCCGCACGGCGAGCGTGTCGATGGTGTACGCCGGCGCGTCGTGCGACCCGTCGAGAGCGCGGAACTCCATCGTCGCTTCTACATCATCGAATCGCACGGGGAACACGCCGGCCGACATCTGTGCGCGCACCGCGCTCTCGACCTCGGGCGCGGCTGCGGCGGCGACCCAGATACGAAAGCGGTTGCCGCTCTCGTACAGCGGAGCGAAGAAAGGGAGCCCCTGGATGTGATCCCAATGCGCGTGGCTCAGGAAGATGTCGCCCGACACCGGAGCTGCGCCGCCGCGTCGAGCGAGCGCGTCACCGAGCGCCCGGATGCCGGTTCCGGCGTCGAGGATGACGAGCGAACCGTCGGGCGCGCGAACTTCGACGCACGGCGTGTTGCCGCCGTAGCGCACCGTAGCCGGCCCCGGCGATGGGATCGATCCCCGGGTGCCCCAGAATGTGAAAGTGAATTGACCCATTTCGTCTCGCGCCGTCACGGCGCAAGGTGGCGCCTTCGCCGCGTCGGCGACAGGGAGACCGTCACTCGACGCGGGTGACTGCCGTCACACCCTCACCTGGGCGAGCCGCTCGAGGCCGCTCCTGTCCGCGATGGAAATCTGCCTGCGCTCCACGGTGATCAGGCCGCGCTCCTGGAAGTCGCGCATCGCTCTGGAGACGGTCTCCCGGCTCGCGCCGATCATCTGCGCGATGGTCTGGTGGGTGAGCCGCTTCTGGATCACCGGTCCCTCACCCTCGGACGAAACGTCCAGCAGCAGACGCGCGATGCGCCCGTCCACGTCGAGCAGCACCAGATTGCCGATCTGCTCGTCGGCGCGGCGCAGTCGTTTGGACATCTCCACCAGCAGCGCCCACGCCACGGCCGGCGACTCGTAGACCCGTCGCCGGAAATCCTCTCGCCGCAGGACTATGAGCTGGGAGTCTTCCATGGCGATGACGTGCGCCGAACGGGGCTGCCCGTCGATGAGAGAGAGCTCGCCGAAATGCTCGCTCACACCCAGGATGCCGAGTATCACCTCGCGCCCGTCCTCGCCGATGAGCACCACCTTCACGCGGCCGCGCCGGACTATGAACAGGGAATCGCCAGGGTCGTCCTCGAAGACGATGACACTCCCCTTGGGATAGCTGCGCTCGCGGGTCATTTCCGCGAACCGCTCTATCTCGGCGGCATCCAGCCCGCTCAGCAGCGGAACGGTCGAGAGGAAGTGAGCTGTTTCCAAGGTCGGGGGGGTGAGGGGGGACGAGGAAGCAGGAAGCAGGGAGCAGGAAAAGCCTGGCAGTTCGAGGCCCGGCCGCGGATGCGGCGCCAGGCGGGGATCGGTTCCAAATTACGGGTGGCGAAGGGGCGCTGTCAAACGCTCCAAATTGTTGTCAGCTTGTGTCTTGGGGCAGGATTCCGGTATATTTACAGGCTAACTCGACTTCGAGGCACAAGTGAAGAAAGATATTCATCCGATATACGCCACGGCCGTGGTGAAGTGCGCCTGTGGCAATACGTTCACCACCCGCTCCACGCAGGGTGAGATCCGTACGGATATCTGCTCCAACTGCCACCCGTTCTACACGGGCAAGCAGAAGCTGGTCGACACCGCCGGCCGGGTGGAGCGTTTCCGTCAGAAGTACGGCACCGCGAGAGAGAACTGAGTCTCCGCGACCGGCTTCAGGAAGCACTGGCGCGCGCGGATGAGGTGGAGCGGGAGCTCGCCACTCCGCGCGCGACTCGTGACGCCCACAGCATCGCCGATCTGGGACGCGAACATCGCCGGCTCGCGCCGCTCGTGGAGCTGGCGGCCCGCCTCCGCAAGTACGAAGACGAGCTCGCGCAGGCGCGCGAGCTGATCGACACGGACGATGCCGAGCTGGCTGCCGAGGCCCGCGCGGAGGAAGCTCGGCTGACGGCCGCCATCGAGGACGCGGAGCTGCGCCTCGAGCCGCTGCTCGTTCCGCACGACCCGCTCGACGACCGGCCCGCCATCGTGGAGATCCGGGCCGGCACCGGCGGCGACGAGGCGGCCCTCTTCGCCGCCGATCTTTTCCGGATGTACACCCGCTTCTGCGAGCGGGAGGGGTGGCGCATCGAGCCCATCTCGCACTCCGATGGCGCCATAGGTGGGATCAAGGAAGTCATCTTCAAGGTGCGGGGCGAGGGCGCCTACGGTAAGTTGCGTTGGGAGTCCGGCGTCCACCGTGTGCAGCGTGTGCCGGTCACGGAGAACCAGGGGCGCATCCATACCTCCGCCGCCACGGTGGCCGTTCTACCAGAGGCCGAGGAAGTGGATGTGAAGATCGAGGACAAGGACATCCGCATCGATGTCTTTCGCTCGTCGGGCCCCGGTGGCCAGAGCGTCAACACCACCGACTCCGCCGTGCGCATCACTCACGTTCCCACCGGCATCGTGGTAAGCCAGCAGGATCAGAAGTCGCAGCTCCAGAACAAGATCAAGGCGATGGAGGTGCTGCGCTCCCGACTCCTCGATCTGCGCATCGCGGAACAGGAAGCCGAGCGTGCGCGCATGCGCCGCACGCAGGTGGGCACCGGCGACCGATCCGCAAAGATTCGCACCTACAATTTCCCGCAGAATCGCGTCACGGATCATCGCATCAATCTCACCATCCACGAGCTCTCGCAGACGCTCGACGGAGAGCTCGACGAGCTCATCGAGAGTCTGGCGCTGGCAGATGTCAGGGAGCGGCTGGATGGCTGACGCTACTCGTCTCGCGCGGGGCGGCACAGAGCTTCTCCGGCCGCGCGGCCCGGGCGACGGGGCGGAGCGGACGAGCACGTCGGCCGGAGGTGCGCAGGGAGCGGTGGGCACGCTGGTACGCGAGCTGACCGGGCTGCTGCGCTCGGGTGGCGTGGAGGATCCCGGGCGCGAAGCGCGCGACATCGTCGCCGCCCTGCTCGACGTGCCGCGCTTCTGGCCCGGCCTGAATTCCCACGAGCCGCTGGCGGCGGGCGACGCCGAGCGGGCGCGTGCCGCGGCCGCGAGACGAGTGGCGGGAGCGCCGTTCGCCTACGCCGTAGGACGGACCGCCTTCCGGCATCTCACGCTCGAGGTAGACGACCGCGTGCTGATTCCGCGTCAGGAGACCGAGCAGCTCGTGGAGGCGGTGCTCGACTCCGCCCGCGATGGCGGCGGAATCGCGCTGGACGTGGGGACTGGCTCCGGGGCCATCGCGCTGTCGCTGGCCATGGAGGGAAGCTTCGGTCTGGTCATCGGCACGGACGTCTCCAGCGGCGCGCTGAAGGTCGCGCGCAACAACGCCGAGCGTAATGCCGCCGCGATGCGCACGCCGCTCGAATTTCGTGCCGGCTCCCTCTTCGCTCCGGTCCGCGATGTGCGAGTGCGCGCCGTGGTGTCGAATCCGCCGTACATCGCGTACGACGAAGCGGCGGCGCTGCCGCGCTCGGTGCGCGACTGGGAGCCGGCGGTCGCGCTCTATTCGGGCGAGGGGGGGATGGCCGCCACGGCGGAGATCATCCGCGGTGCCGCGGCCGTGCTGGAGAGCGGCGGAGTGCTCGCTCTCGAGCTCGACTCCAGGCGAGCCGGCGTGGCAGCGGAGCTGGCGCTCGCCGAAGGTCGTTATACCGATGTCGCCGTGAGACTCGATCTCGCGGGTCGAGAGAGAATCCTGATTGCGAGGCGAGTGTAATGAGTCAGCTCGAAGACAAGGCGAAGGAGTTGGGAAGGATCATCGGCCAGAGCACCGAATACCAGGCCGTGAAGCGCGCGAACGATGCCCTGAACAACGACCGCGATGCGGTGACCGTGCTGAGGCAGATGGAGGATCTGCGCCAGAACGCGCAGCTCATGATCGCGCGCGGCGAGCAGCCGACCGAAGACATGGAGCGGGAGCTCGACGAACTGCTCGGAAAGGTGCAGGGGAACCCGCTCTACCAGGGAGTGGCGGTGGCGCAGGAGAATTTCGACAAGGTGATGGTCGGCGTGAACGAGTGGATCCTGGAAGGGATCCGGAAGGGTTCCGCCAGCCCGATCATCACGCTGGGGTGACGATGGCGCGCGGCCGGCTGATCGTGTTCGAGGGTCCCGAGGGGGTGGGGAAGACCACCCAGCTCGGGCTCCTCGGCGAGTGGCTGGAGAGCCGCGCCGTCGCGCATGTCCGCGTGCGCGAGCCGGGAGGCACGGCGCTCGGCGATGAGATCAGGAGGATCCTCCTGGATCCGGCCACGCTCATCGATGCGCGCGCCGAGGCGCTCCTGTTCATGGCATCCCGCGCGGCGCTGGTGGACGGCGTGGTCGCACCGGCCATCGCGCGCGGGGAGCTGGTGCTGGTGGACCGCTTCTTTCTCTCCACGTACGCGTACCAGGTGGCGGGGCGCGGTCTGCCCGAGCGGGAGATTCGCAGCAGCAACCGGCTGGCCACGGGCGACCTCGTACCCGATCTGACGCTCCTGTTCTCGGCCCCCGCGCGGGAGCGCGAGCAGCGGCGCCGGGTGCGCGGGCTGTCCGACAGGATCGAGAGCGAAGACGCCGCGTTCCATACCCGGGTGGCCGGGGCGTTCGACGGCTTCCTTTCGCCCGAGTGGCAGGATGCTCATCCCGAGTGTGGTCCGCTGACGGCCGTGGATGCGCGCGGTTCCGTGCAGGAGGTTCAGGATCGCGTGCTCGCGGCGCTGGCAGCGCGCTGGCCCGCCGATTTCACCGTCTTCGACGAGTCACGCCGATGAGCGCGCGGCTCCATACCGGTTTTCCGAGGTGTGCATGCGCTCTCGTGCGGTGATCGCTGTGGCGGTGCTTGCGGGCGCGCTCGGCACGGGCGGATGGTTCCTGCAGCGGGGGATCGAGCACGGGAGCATCTCCTACGTGGGAGCCAAGCTGTTCGAGGATGTGTTCGCGCACGTCGCCAGCCAGTACGTCGATTCCATCCCCGTCTCGGAGTTGTATACCAGGGCCGCCGCGGGGATGGTGGACGGGCTCGGTGATCCCCATTCGGTATACCTGACCGGGCAGCGGCTCGGATCGCTCACGGAGAGCACCACCGGCAACTACGCGGGGCTCGGCATCCAGATCGACGTGCGCGAGGGCTGGATCACCATCATCTCCCCGTTGCCGGGAACGCCGGCCGAGCGCGCGGGGATACAGCCGGGCGACAGGATAGTCGCCGTGGACGGCAAGTCCACCGAGGGGTTCACATCCGACGAAGCGCGCGAGATCCTGCGCGGACCGGAAGGTTCCAGCGTCTCCATCACCGTGGACCGGCCGGGGGTGGATGCGCTGCTCCCCTTCGCGCTGCGCCGCGCCGAGATCCACGTCGCCTCTGTGCGGCATCCCACGATGCTTGCCAGCGACGTCGGCTACGTCGACCTCACGATCTTCAGCGAGTCGAGCGACAGCGAGCTTCGCGCGGCTGTGGACAGCCTCCGTCACGAGGGGATGAAGACGCTGATCTTCGACCTGCGCTCGAACCCCGGGGGGCTCCTGGAGCAGGGAGTCGCGATCTCCGACCTGTTCCTCGATCGGGGCGACGCGATCGTATCGATGCGTGGCCGCGCACCGGGCACCGACCGCGACTTCACCGACCAGACGCGCGAGCTGTGGCCGGACCTCCGGCTCATCACACTGGTGGATGGACACTCGGCGAGCGCCGCCGAGATCGTGGCGGGGGCGCTGCAGGATCACGACCGTTCCGTGATCCTCGGTTCGACCACGTACGGCAAGGGGAGCGCGCAATCCGTGTTCAAGCTCGGCGACGATGAAGGGGCGCTGAAGCTGACGACCGCGCGCTGGTACACCCCCTCGGGACGCAGCATCCAGAAGTCGCTCGCCGACACGGGAGACGCCGGTGGCTTTGCGTCGCCGGACACGCTGGTCGAGAAGCCGCTGTCGCAACGCAAGGTGTACGATACCGACAGCGGACGGCGCGTCTACGGTGGCGGGGGAATCACACCCGATCTCATCGTCTCCAACGTGGACTCGGCGAGCGCGATGCTCGCGCTCTGGCGCCAGGTGGGCGAGCACATTCCGGCGTTCCGCGATGCGCTCACCCGATACGCGCTCTCGGTGAAGGCGCGCAGGGGAGTAGCGTCGCCGGAGTTCACGGTGACGCCGGCCATGCGCGAGGCATTCTGGCGGCAGGCGCGCTCGCAGGGAGTGCTGGTGGATTCCGCCGACTGGGAGAGCAGCGCGCGTGCCGTGGACGACCTGCTCGGCGTCGAGATAGCGAGGTTCGTGTACGGCGGCGAGGCGGCGTTCCGGCGGCAGGCCAGCGACGATCGGGTGATCGGCGCGGCCCTCGATCTGGCCGCCGGAGCGAAGTCGGAGGACGAGCTGCTCGCCAGGGCGGCGGAGCGGCGCGCGGCGAAGCACGAGGACGTTCCCCAGACGTGAGGTACGAACCCATCTTCGTGATGGGGGCGGGCCGGGCAGGGACGGGTCTGGCCCGCGCCCTTCGTGCGGCGGGTGTGGAAGTGGCCGGACTGCACGGCCGCCACGAAGCGGGTGGTCCCGATGGAGTGAGCGTGGGCGCGCTCCCGGAGGCGCTGCGGCGCGCGACGGTGATCATCGTCGCGGTGCGGGATGCGCAGATCGACGATGCTCTGCGCGAGCTGCTCGCGGCCGGCCCAGCGCCCGGCGCCGTGGTGCTGCACGCGAGCGGCAGCGCGGAACCGGTGATGCTCGGAGCGGTGCGCGCTGCGGGGCACCCGGCGGGGACATTCCATCCGCTGGTGCCGTTCTCCGACCCCCAACTCGCGTCCCGAGCGCTCGCGGAGGGCTGGATCGGCGTCGACGGGGACCCAGCCGCGCGCGCCGCGTCGCGGGCGCTGGCCGGCGCGCTGCGCGCGCACGTGGTGGAGATCCCCGACGGCGCGAAGCCGCGCTATCACGCGGCCGCGGTGGTCGCCTCGAATTTCCCCGTGGTGCTGCTGCGGATGGCGGAGCGAGTGCTCCGCGAGGCTGGAGTAGCGCCGGAGGGCGCCGCGGGCGCGGCACGGTCGCTGCTGCGCCAGGCGGTCCACAACCTGGAGGGCGCCGAAGCGGCACGGGCGCTCACCGGGCCCATAGTGCGCGGCGACGCGGCGACCGTGGCCGAGCACGTGGCCGCGCTCGAGTCCGACCGGGAGGCGTTGGCGGTCTATCTCGCGCTTTCGCGGGCCGCGCTGGAGTTGGCGCGCGAGTCTGGTACACCGGCGGAGCGGCTGGCCGAAGTTCGTGCCGCGCTGGGCTGAGCCGATTACCTTGCCAATGTACATTAGCAGGGCAGGGGCGACCTGCCCGGTTGGTCACAGGATATCATAATGTACATTATTACGTACGCATAAATCGCAACTCAAATAAGGAGTTACAAAATTCTCTTTCTGGCTACCGACCTCGATGGAACCTTCCTCGGCGGCAGGCAGGCCGACCGCCTGGCGCTGTACAGGCTGCTGCGCGACACCCCCGAAATCCGCCTCTCCTTCGTCACGGGACGCGGCGTGGAGACCGTATTTCCGCTCCTCAGCGATCCGCTCATCCCCGATCCGGAATTCATCATCGCCGACGTCGGCGCCACCGTGGTCCACGGTGATGGTCTGCAGCCGGTGCAGCCGGTGCAGTGGGAGATCGACCAGCGCTGGATCGGCGCCGAGCCGGTGATACGCGCCCTGAGTGGCGTCCCTGGCCTGGAGCGCCAGCGGGTTCCTCAGGAGCGGCGCTGCTCTTTCTTTCTCGAGGATCCCCGTCTGCTCGACGAGATCCGACGCCGGCTTTCGCACCTCGATTGCGAGATACTGTTCTCCGCCGGCCGCTACCTGGATGTTCTCCCGCGCGGAGTCTCCAAGGGGAGCACGCTGCGCCGGTTGGCGGAGCATCTCCACGTGTCGGCCGACGACGTGCTGGTGGCCGGCGACACGCTCAACGACGAATCGCTGTTCAAGGCGGGATTCCGGGGAGTGGTGGTGGGCCACGCGGAGCCGGCGCTGAGCGAAGCGACCGCTGATCTCCCCGAGGTTCTACACGCCGAATCGCCGGGCGCCGGAGGGATACTGGAGGCGGTGCGCACCCTCGACGGCGAGCCGTTCGCGACTTCCGAGGCGGACACGGTCTCGGGTGATGCGCAGCTCGTGGTCGTGTACCACCGTCTCCCCTTCGACGAGCGAGTGGTGGGCGGCAAGACGGTGCGCCGCAGGCACGGTAGTCCGAACGGGATCATCCCCACGCTGCTGGGCTGCTTCGAGAACGGGCGCCAGGGCTCGTGGGTGGCGTGGTCGATAGACCGCAAGGGAGTGCTGGCGGCGCCCTCGCACGAGCTGGTGGACGAGGAGCGCTACCCCAATCTGGTGGCCGCGCGCGTGCCGCTGAGCGACGAGGACGTGCAGCGCTTCTACAAGCGCTTCTCGAAGGAGGCGTTCTGGCCGGTGATCTTCTCCTTCGTCGACCGCGCCCGCTTCTCGTCGGCCGACTGGGAGCACTATCTGGACATCAACAGGATTTTTGCCGAGCGCGCGGCGGCCGAGGCGGACGAAGGGTCGCTGGTGTGGATCCACGACTACAACCTCTGGATGGTGCCGGCCTTTCTGCGCCAGCTCCGGCCCGACCTCAAGATCGGCTTCTTCCACCATACGTCGTTCCCGCCGGCGGGCGTGTTCAACGTGATTCCCTGGGCGGGGCAGGTAGCGGGGAGCCTGGCGCAGTGCGACTACGTCGGCTTTCACATACCGCGCTACGTGGCCAATTTCGTGGATGTGCTCCAGTCGCACGTGCCGGTGAAGGTGCTGGAGACCGTCCCGTGCGCGCCGCGTTTCAGGGTACACGGCATGGCCATGGCGCTCACGGAGATGCCCACGCGCGTACGCGCGGGCGGCAGGGAAGTGGGGATGGGTGCGCACCCGGTGGGGGTCAACGCGCGCGCGATCCGCGACATCCTCGAGGCTCCCGATTCATCGAGCCAGTACAACGAGATCCGGGAGCGTTTCGCCGGGAGGAAGCTGGTGCTCTCCGTGGAGCGGCTGGACTACGTGAAGGGTCCGCTGCAGAAGCTCGAAGCGTTCGAGGCGCTGCTCGACGCGCACGAGGAGCTGCGCGGCGGTGTCACGCTGGTGATGGTGACCACGCCGCCCGCCCCGGGGATGGAGGTGTACGACGAGATTCGCGATGCGGTGGACGCGGTGGTGGGCCGCATCAACGGTCGCTTCGGCACGCTCGACTGGGCGCCGGTGCAGTATCTTTTCCGGAGCCTTCCCTTCGAGGATGTGGTGACCTACAGCGCCGCGGCCGACGTGGCCTGGATCACACCGCTGCGCGACGGCCTGAACCTCGTGGCCAAGGAGTACGTGGTGGCGCAGACGGCTGTCGATGGCGCTGGCGTGCTGCTCCTCTCCGAGTTCGCGGGTGCGGCGGCCGAGCTGCATGGCGCCCTGCTCACGAATCCCTACGACATAGAGGGTCTGCGCGACGGACTGTACCGCGCTCTGAATCTCCCCGAGGAAGAGCGGCGCCAGCGGCTCGTCCGGCTCGCGCGCGTGGTGGAGCGCAACGACGTGGCCGCCTGGAGTCGCGATTTCCTGCGGGCGCTTTCCAGGAGCAGCGAGAGGCGCGTGGCGAGATGAGGTGAGATCGCCGGGCCGCGCCGCGCGGCTTTCACTGATCGATCACCCGGACGCCCTTCGGCGGCACGAACGTGAAGACACCGGGGTCCAGCTTCGCGTTGGGCTGTATCTCGGTGATGGTGATCCTGCGCGTCAGGCCGTTCGCGTCGGTGGTCTGGAACTGCCGGATGATGGCATCGTCATCATCGATCCACACGGTGGCCTTCCGGAACGGGATCGTGGAATCGATCGAGACGAGCGCCACGGCGTGCGTGGCGTGCCCGGCGACCGTGGCCGTTCCCGCGGCCGACATCCGGTAGCGCTTCTCCGGCGAGTCGAGGAACCACGACGTGACATCGGGCACGTTGGCGCGGGTGCCCTCCGCCAGATGCGCCCTGATCACCTGTCCCGGCGTGGTACTGGGCAGGTACAGCCAGACGGTCCGTCCGTTGGCCACGATTCGGTCGCCCGTGGGGTCGGTGAACTCGATGGAGAGCCGGCCGGGGATGTGCTGCTGCATCTCTCCCTTCGACTCCACGTCGTTCCCCGTGAGCGGATTCGTGATGCTCTGCGTGAAGCTCGCCCTGATCGTTTCGATCCCGGCGTACGCCTTCACCGCTCGCTGCACGGTAGCTTCCGGCGACTGTGCCGCCGCCGGCGCCGCCGCCGCCGCCGCTATCACCGTTGCCGCCAGAAATGCCGCGATGCGCATGAGGGAGTGGGGTGGTGGTGGTGCTGCTGATGAGGGAGCAGAAAGCAGGCAGCAGCAAGCAGGAACTGCACACGCCTCGACGTCGTCTTCGCGAAAGCGGGCATGACTATGGAACGTGTGCAGTTCCTGTTCCCTGCTTCCTGCTTCCTGTTCCCCTCTCCTACCCCGCGATGCCGGCCACGGTCCGGGCGGGTGGGTGGGCGACGGTGCGGCCGATCGCGGAGGCGATGGGGCGGAGCTCGCTCACCAGTTGCGCGAACTGTTCCGGATACAGCGACTGGGCGCCATCCGAGAGAGCGCGCTCGGGGTTCGGGTGGACTTCCACCAGCACGCCGCTGGCGCCGGCGGCGACCGCCGCGCGCGCCATCGGAATGACCATGTCGCGGACGCCGGTACCGTGGCTCGGATCGGCGACGATGGGAAGGTGCGAGAGACCCTGCACCGCCGGGATCGCGGTGAGGTCGAACATGTTCCGCGCCGCGGTATCGAAGGTTCGTACACCGCGCTCGCACAGGATGACGTCGGGGTTGCCGCCGGCGAGAATGTACTCGGCGCTCAGCAGAAGCTCGTTGATCGTGGCGGCCGGCCCCCGCTTGAGCAATACCGGCTTGCCCAGGCGAGCGACGAACTTCAGCAGCGAATAGTTCTGCATGTTGCGAGCGCCGATCTGGATGCAGTCGCCGTACTCGGCGATGAGGTCGGCGCCCTCTTCGTCCATCGCCTCCGTGACGATGGCGAGGCCGGTTTCGCGCCGTGCGAGGGCGAGCATCTTCAGCCCTTCCTTGCCCAGTCCCTGGAAGGAATACGGCGAACTGCGCGGCTTGTAGGCGCCGCCGCGAAGGCACGCCGCGCCCGCCTCCCGTACGAGCCGCGCCGTCTCCACGATCTGCTCCTCCGTTTCCACCGAGCACGGCCCGGCCATCACCACCACTTCGTCGCCGCCCACATCCACGCCCGGCGCGATGCTCACGATCGTGTTCTCGGGCTTCCACTCGCGCGAGACCTGCTTGTACGGCTGCGTGACGTGGATCACCTGCGCGACCCCGGAGAGCCCTTCGATGCGCGAAGACTCCACCCGGCCGTCGTTCCCCACCAGACCCACGGCCGTCCTCTGCGCGCCGGGCATGGGTCGCGCCTCGTAGCCCATCTCCTCGATCGTCCGTACCACGGCGTCCACGTCGGCCTGCGAAGCGCCGTGCTTCATCACCACGAGCATCGGATTTCCTCTAGTTCGATTGCCCAGCCATCGGTCGCGAGCGCGACCGGGCCGTGATATAGCTCGCCCACGATGGCGCGGATGTCCACGCGCTCGACGGGCGGAAAGAAGTGTGTCAGTACGAGCATGCCCGGCATCGCAGCCGCCGCCAGCTCGGCGCAACGCGATGGTGAGAGATGGGTGTCGATCGCCATCTCGTCGGGAAGCGAGCACTCCGCGAGGAGAAGGTCGCAGCCCCGGGCCCACTCGCCGAGCGCCTCCGACGGACCCGTGTCGCCGGTGTAGACCAGGCGACGCCCGCCGTACCGCACTGAATATGCAACGCTTTCCTCGGTGTGTGGAACCTCTCGCGCTTCCACGAGCGCTCCCCCCGGCAGCTCCGCCATGCCGCCCGACTCCAGCTCGCGGACCAGCATCCCGTATTCCGGAGCGGCCACCGACTCTCCGAACAGCTCCCCGAACCGCTGCAGCACTCCCCGCGTTCCCGGCGGCCCGATGATCTCGATGGGCACCGACCGCGGCGGCAGGATGCCCCACCTCCAGGCCACCAGGAGGGTGGGGATGTCGCTCACGTGATCGGCGTCGAAGTGGGTGAGCGCGAGATGCGTGATGCTCTCCCACTCCACTCCCAATGTCGCCATGCGGTGCACCACGCCGCTCCCGCAATCCATCAGTATCCTTGCCCCGCCCGCTTCCACCAGGTGGCCCGCGTTCACCCTCTCCCTGGCGGGAGCCGCCGTGCCGGTGCCGATGGTGGTGAGGCGCATGGGAGTGTAGGAAACGGGAAAAAGCTCGCTGGGCTCGGGCGCCATCCTCAGGATGGAGCGCCGGCCTCCTCTTTCCTGTCCCCTGTCTCCTTCGCCGTCTCGTCCACCGCCGGCCCCTTCATCCGCACGCTCACGAAGGAGGAGACTCCGGGCTCCTGCATCGTGACGCCGTAGACCGCGTCGGCGGCTTCGGTGGTGGTGCGGGGGTTGTGGGTGATGACGATGAACTGCGTGTTGCTCTTGAACTGATTGAGCATGCGCACGAAGCGGCCCACGTTCTGATCGTCGAGCGGCGCGTCCACCTCGTCGAGCAGGCAGAATGGGCTCGGCTTGGTGAGGAATATGCCGAAGAGCAGCGAGAGGGCCACCAGCGCACGCTCGCCGCTGGAAAGCAGGTGGATCCGCTGCGTACGCTTTCCGCGCGGCGATGCGTGGATCTCGATGTCGCAGTCCAGCGGAGTTTCCGGATTCGCGAGGCGGATGTCGCACTCGCCGCCGCCGAAGAGCGTCATGAAGATCTGGCGGAAGTTGTCGCGGACCTGATCGAACGTGGCGAGGAAGAGATCCCGCGCCGTGATGTCGATCTCCCTGATGGCCTGCTGCAGCTTGTCGCGCGCCTCGGCGAGATCGCCGCGCTGCCCGGTCAGGAACTCGAGTCGCTTCGTTTCCTCCTCGTGCTCCTCGATGGCCAGCGGATTCACCGGTCCGATGGATTCGAGGCTGCCGCGCAGCTCGCCGAGCTCCGTGCGCAGCTCGTCATCGGTGAGCTCCACGTGCACGACTTCGGCGAGCATCTCGTCCAGGGGGCGCCGCCACTCGGCCTCCAGACGCTCGCGGATCGCGGTTCGCCGTCCCGAGAGCTCGGTGAAGCGCAGCTCGGCCTGATGCAGCGAGTCGGCCAGGCGGCCCCCCTCGCGATGCGCCTCCTCGAGCGCCCGGTCGGCATCCGTGAGCGCGGCGTCGGTGTCCAGCACCGCGGTCTCGGCCACTCCGAGGCTCTCCTCGCTCGTACGCAGCGCCGCGCTCTTCTCGTCGATGTCGGCGCGCCACTGCGTCATGCGCGATGTGAGCACGCTGTCGGCCTGCTCGATGTCGGTGAGCTCCGCCACGAGCGCATCGATGCGCGCGACGGCGCTGGCCACCTCCCCGTCGAGACGCCGTTCGCGATCGGCCGCGGAATGGATCCGGGCCTGCGCCTGTGCCTCCTCCACCTGCGCGACCGTGCGGGCTTCGCGCGCGGCCTCCTGCGCGTGCTCCAGCTCGGCCAGGCGTGCGGCAAGCGTCTCACGCTCCCCCTCCGCGCGGGTGAGAGAGTCGGAGAGTGCGGTGCGGTCGGATTCGAGCGTGGCGATGCGCTCCGTGAGCTCCTCGCGGCGCGCGGAGAGCCGCTCGGCCAGCGCGTTGGCGTTGGCCATCTCGCGCTCCGCACGCTGTGTACGGCGCTCGCTCTCCTCGTGGAGCGCGATCGCCTCGCGCCTGGCCTGCTGCGCCGCCGAGGCTTCCTCGCCCGCGGCGGCGAGCCGCGCCTCCGCGGCGCTCAGCGCGGCGCGCGCGGACTCCGCGGCGTGCTCCGCCGCGCTGCGCGCCTCGCGCGCCTCGGTGGACTCGGTGCGAATCGTCTGCAGCTCGGCGCGCCGCCGGAGCGGGCCAGGACCTTCGGAAGTGCCCGGCAGCCACACCGCGCCGCGCGCGTCGACGAAGGCGCTCCCGCCGTCGAGCTGGCGTACGTGGCCGAGCAGTTCGGCCACCCAGTTGCGCGCGGGCTCGGCGGCGTCGACCATCACCGCCAGCGTGCCGGATTCGGCGCCGGCATCGGCCGGCGGCGCCGCGTCGAGCGGAAGGAGGAGGAGCGGGCCGGGGTCCGCCTCCGCGTGCCAGTGGCCGATGGCTTCGGCGGCGGAGCGATCGCGAACGACCACCGCGTGCACCGTGGCGCCGAGAAAGCGTTCCACCGTTGCCGCCGGGGCGGCATCGGCGGCGATGAAATCGGAGAGTGGGCCGAGCACCGCGCCGTCGCCGAAGCGCTCGCGCTCCTCGAGGAGGCGCGCGGCCGCGGGCGCCAGTCCCACCCGCTCTCGCTCCAGCGACTCGAGCGCGCGCGCCTTCACCTCCAGCGAAGCCAGCCGCTCATCGGCGTGGCGCAGCTCCTGTCGGGCGCCCACTTCCGATGCGCGCGCGTCTTCCGCGCCCGCCTTGCACGCTGTGAGCTCCTCGGCCGCCGCCGCAGCGCGCTCGGTGCATTGTTCGCGCTCCCTGCTCGCGAGCGCGCTCGCGCTGCGGGCGGTGTCCAGCGCGTCGGTGAGGTGCTCGCGTTCGGCGCTCAGCGAGTCCATCCGCTCCGCCAGCTCGCCCAGCTCGCGCTCGGCGCTCTGGCCGTCGAGCTGAGTGCGTCCGAGCTGCTCGCGAAGCTCGCGTATCTCGCGTTCGATGCGATCCAGCTCTCCACGGGCGGAGGCGAGCGTCTGACGTGCGGCGGTCTCCGCCTCGATACGCTCGGCCAGCCGGGCGCGACTCGCTTCGAGCTCCGCGGCGAGTCGCTCGCGCTCGGTGCCGGCGACCTCACGCTCGCGCGCGAGCTGGCTGCCGAGCTCCTCTCCCGCGCGGCGCTCCTCCTCGGCGCGCTGCCGCCGGGCGTTCGCGCTGCGCTGACGCTCCTCGGCCACGCGGAGCTCGCTCTCGAGGCGCATCAGCTCCTCGCGCCTGGCGCCGACCATGCGCGAGAGCTCGTTGCGCTCCGTCTCCGCCGCGATGCGCGCGGAGTGAGCCTGCTCGCGCGCGGCCTGTGCGGCGCGTACGCGCTCTTCGGCTGCGGGAAGACCCGCGCGCGTTTCGGCGAGCCGCGCCTCCAGCCGGACCAGCTCGTCGCTCCACGCCGCCATCTCGCGAGATGCGAGCGTGAGCTCGACATCGAAGCGACGGCTGCGGAGCTCGGTGTAGCGCTCGGCGCGCTTTCTCTGCCGCGCCAGCGAGCGGACCTGGCTCTGCACTTCGCCCAACAGGTCGTCGAGGCGGGAGAGGTCGACAGTGGTCTCCTCGAGGCGCCGTTCGGTGGTGCGGCGGCGGTCGCGGTAGAGACCCACGCCGGCGGCCTCCTCGAAGAGCTCGCGCCGGTCGTCGGGCCGGTCGGAGAGAAGTGCATCCACCATCTTCGACTCGATCACCACACCGGAGTCGGCCCCCAGCCCCGTGCCGCGTACCAGGTCATGGATGTCGCGCAGGCGGCACGGCGACCCGTTGAGGAGATAGGTGCTTTCACCCGAGCGCGAAAGCCGCCGCGTGAGCACCACCTCGCGGAACGGCACCGGCAGCGCGCCGTCCTCGTTCTCGAAGTGGAGCGAGACCTCGGCGACGTTCACCGGGCGGCGCGCCGAAGAGCCCTGGAAGATCACCTCCTCCATCTTCGCGCCGCGCAGTGCGCGCGCACGCTGCTCGCCGAGCACCCAGCGGACCGCGTCGGATACATTCGACTTGCCGCAGCCGTTGGGACCCACGATGGCCGTCACCCCGGGCTCGAAGAGCAACTGCGTTTCATCGGCGAAGGACTTGAAGCCGTGCAGTTCGAGTCGAGTGAGTCTCACTGTGCCGGTCTCCCGGCGCGCTGAGCGATGCGCGGCGACGCGCCGGCGGAGTCGACGATGCCGAGCAGCTTGCCGGCCTCCGGCGCCGTGCGGAAGGCGCCCGCGTAGATGTTCACGGTGCCGTCGGATTGCACCAGCGAGTACACGGGCAGACCGCGCAGCCTGAACTCATCGAGCTGCGCGCGTGCCTCCTCGGCGCGCAGTCCGGAGTGTACGAGGATGGCGAACGGTGCATCGATCACGTGCCCCTGGCCGGCAGCCAGTACGCGTTGGCGCCGCAGCGAGCGGAGCAGGGAAGTTGCGTCGTCACGGTCGTGGAAGGCGCCGGCAATCACGAGGTATACCTGTCTGCGAAGATTCGTGTCGTAGAACGGTGCGTACGTGCTCGCCGGAATGCCGCGTGCGGATTCCTGCGCGATGCGCGTCAGCGCCGCGGTCACATCGTTGTACTGGGCGAGCGCGACGCCGTACGGGACTACGGCGGCGGAATCCACCGTGGTAGCTGCCGCATCGCCGCGTGGGGCCGCGGCGGCTGGCGCGGCGGCCGGGCTCCGTTCGCTTGCGGCGCCGGCACCGGCGGCAGCGCCATCGATAGCTCCGGCACCGGCCCTTCGGCGACCGGCGGCCGGCTCGCCACCGGCCCCACCGCTCACCACCGATCCGGCGCTCGTCACGGAGGCGGTGGTCGGTACCCCGTCGAAGGAGCTCTGTACGGCCCACCACGTGAGTGCGGCGAGCGCGAGCACGGTGGCGGCGATCGCGACCAGGAACGGAGCGCGCGGAGTGCGCTGAGCGCGATCGCTGGCCGGCCGCGCCGGCGCCTCTTCACCGGGCCGCTCCCGCCGGTGCGCGTGCGCGAGCAGGGGAAGCGCCCCCGCCCACGTCTCGGCAGACGACGCATCTCCCACCAGGACCGCGCCATCCAGGAGCTCGCGGTTCGACGTCAGCCGGGCGAACCGCTCGGGCGCGACCACCAGAAGCAGAGCGCCGGCGTCGTGCGAGAACCGGACGAACCGCTCCCAGGCAGCTCCCGAGAGAAGCTCGGCCTGGTTCAGCGGTGTCGCTCCGCTCGGAACTACGAAGAGATTACCCGCCCGGTCCACCGGCACCGCCACCCGCGCCGGCGATACTCCATGTTCGAGCATGTCCACGAGGCCGTGCGAACTCCCTTCGGGAAGCAGTCGCTCGATCGGCTGCAGCTCGCCTGCCGCATCCACGAGCACCACCCTGCGCCGGCGCGCCTGCCGCCGCGCGATTGCGAGCGCCACGCGCGCCGCGGCGCTGTCGTCCGGTCCCGCTACGAGAACCGCCGAGCTCGGGTCGAGCTCCGGCGCGATTCGTTCACCCTCGTCTTCCCAGTTACCCAGGGCGGAGGGCTCGATGTGTAGGGCCACTCAGGGCGCTCCCTCGTAGATCCAGTACGGTTTTCCCGTGGCGCGCGCTACCTGCTCCGCCTGATCGCGCGTGGAGAAGGGACCCATCACCACCCGGTAGATGACGACTCCCGCGCGCTCGGTCGTGATGACTCGGGCCTTCGTCGAGCCGCTGGCACCTATGCTGGCGGCCACGTCGCGCGCCGCGTCGTTCGAGCGAACGGCCGCGAACTGCACCGTGAACCCGCTCTCTCCCGATGCGCCCGCACCGGAGGCGGAGCCCGCCGTCGGCGGCTGCGAGGCCCGCGGCGGCTGGCCGGTGCGGCCGCTGTCGCGCCGCGCCAGCGAGCCCTCCGACGTGGCGCTGCCGGTGTCGGTGCTCCAGTCCGGGATGTCCACCGCGGTGTCGTAGCCGAAAGTCACCGGTTCGTCGAGTCCGGGGGAGCGCGGGCGGAAACCGTTCCACGCGACGAAGAGCCAGGAGTCGTTCGCGCCCTTCTCCACGCGCTCGGTTCCGCTCAGCGACTCGCCGTTCACCAGCCGTACGTCGTCCCCATCCAGGAGTGCTATGCTGCCGTCGGGCGTGACCGTGGGAAGGTCTTCGCGCCACTTCGTCCGTACGCTGCCGAGCAGCTTGTCGGTTCCCACCGCGAAGACCCATGCCGAATCGCCGTCGGCCGGACGCGCGAGCACGTAACGCCCCCACGGGTCCATGCGGAGCGCCGCGATCTCTCCGGGAGCGCGCAACTGTGCTTCGGTGCGGTGTGTGTAGCGGTCGAACACGACGAGCTCCCCGGCCGAGCCGGTGGCGACGTAGAGCCTGTCACCGCTCGGCGTGGTCGTGACTGCCCGTACGGAGTCGCTCAGCCGTACGCTCGGCACCGGTTCGAGATCGCGCGTGCGAAGTCCCACGAGTCCCGAGTCCACGGTGAAGTAGACGCGATCGCCGAGCTGCGTGCCGATGGCGCGCCCGACTCGCGGCAGGAGAGCGCTGTCGGCGACGCTGGTGTCGGGCGGGTGCATCTTCCAGAGGATGCTCCCTCCCTCGCGGTCGGCGAGCACGAGCAGCGAACCGTCGGGCTCGGGCAGGACAGCGCGCGCCGGGAGCGGGGGGGCGAACTTCCAGCTCCCCGACGGCGTGAGCCGCACGACGCTTCCCGAATCGTCTATTCCGTAGATCGCCGCGCCGTCACCGGATGCGAGGTCGCCGAGCTCCGGTTTGGATTCGCGGCTGATGAGTCCCATGCGGAGGTCGAGCCGCACCGGTGCGCCCTTCTCATCCACTGCCGCGACCGATCCCACTTCGCCATCGAAGCCGAGGAATCGCTCGATCCCGGGCGCTCTGGCGCTCGACTGCCACACCGCGGAGTCGAGCCGCGGGTATGCGAAAGCGCGCACCGAACCGCCGTCGCGCGGGAAGCGCAGGACGATCTGGTCTGGGCCGCGCATGGTGCTGGCGGACGATCCCTCGGAGACGGCAGGAGCGGCGGCGCGGTCGGACTTCCCGCAGGCCGCCAGCATCAGCGCCAACGCAATCAACGGCTTACGCACGGGCGAAAACTACCGGAACGGGGGGGAGGACTCAAGGAGCGCCAGCGCCCGCCTCCGTCGCACTCGCACGCCGTGCAAGTGCGCGGCGTGCGAGTGCGGCGCGCGAGCGCCGGTCGCGGGTTAGTCGGGGAACGATCGCGACGCCGATCGCGCCAGCTCCACCATGTCCTCGTGCGTGAGTCGGAGCGCAGCGGCCGCCACGTTCTCCTCGAGATGTGGCACTCGCGATGTGCCGGGGATCGGCAGCATCGCCGGCGAGCGTGCGAGCAGCCAGGCGATCGCCACCTGCATCGGCGTCGCATCGTGTCGCGCGGCGACGCGCACGAGCGCGCTCCCGTCGCCGATCTTACCGGCCGAGAGCGGTGCCCACGGAAGGAAGGCGATCCCCTCGCGCTCGCAATGCTCCAGCACCCAGTTCCAGTGCTGATCCTCCAGATTGTAGCGGTTCTGCACGGAGGTGACCGGCACCACGTCGCGCGCTCGCTCGATCTGCTCGACGTTCACCTCGGACAGACCGATGCGTCGCGCCAGGCCGTCGTCGAGAAACTCGCGAAGCATGAGAAACTGTTCGCTCTCCGGTATCTCGGGGTCGATCCGGTGGAGCTGATAGAGGTCCACGCTGTCCAGGCGCAGACGGCGCAGACTCCCCTCGAGCTCGCGGCGCAGATAATCGGGTTCGCCCTTCGGATGCCAGCGCCCCGGCCCGGCGCGCTCGAGGCCGCCCTTGGTAGCGATGGCGAGCCCCTGGGGATACGGAAAGAGCGCCTCCGCGATGATTTCCTCGGAGTGGTGCGGTCCGTACGAGTTGGCGGTATCGATGAAGTTCACGCCCAGCTCCACTGCGCGCACGAGCACCCTCAGCGCTTCCTCGCGGTCGGCCGGCGGTCCCCAGATTCCCTCGCCCGTGAGGCGCATCGCGCCGAAACCGAGCCGGTTGACGGTGAGATCGCCGCCGAGAGTGATGCTGCCGGCCGCGTCGGCGCGCGGCGAGGCGGTCGTCGTCCCGGATCCTCTGCTCTTCATTCGTCAAACCTCCGATCCATGAACGCGGCAAGCATCGCGCCCGCGATGCGCGAGATCGGCGTGTGCCGATCGGGCAGGCCGAGCGGCCCGCGCTTGCGCGACGGGCCGCTGCCTGTTTCTGCGGGGAGCCCGGTCCGGCGCGAGGCCGCGGGCTCGCGAGGTCATCCTACGACTGTCCCGCTGGATCCTTGACGGTCGTGGACGAACCGTTGTTCTTCACGGATTCTATCCCTGCATCCCGCGACTGGGAGGATGCGTAGAGCTGGCTGGTCCCTATGACCTGCTTGTTGGCGGCCTTCAGATTGAAGTACCACTTGCCGTTGGCGGATTCCTTTCGTTCGTAGAGCTCGTCGCTGCCGGAATTCTTCTGAACGGAGGCGATCCCGTTCTGCGCGGCGCTCCTGGAAGTGTATTGCTCGCTGCGCAGAATGACCTCGCCGTTTCCGGCTTTCAGCACGAAGCTGAAGCTGTCCGTGGCGCCCTTCGTGAGCTCGTACCAACCTGCCATGGTTCTCCTCCTCGTCTTCGAGTGGGTTGGGACCTGCGCCTGTCGCCACAGCAGCGGCGGCGTGCTCGCTGTGCGCGCGGCCGGCGCGCTTGCCCCCCTTCGGCGCGACGCCGCCGTCATCGGCGGCTCGCTCTCAGAAGGGTGGGTAGAAAGTGAATTGCCAGAACCCCTTCTTTTTCGGCGCATCGTGCGGGATGGCGTAATCCCAGCGCAGCACCATGTAGTTGAAGAGGTTGATGCGGACGCCGAAACCGTGGCTCGTGAGGAGCCCGCGGGTGGTGGATGGGTCGGTGACCCGGCGCCGGTGAAGCGACACGTTCTGGCCGCTGAACCAGGCCGTGGCCGCGTCGTAGAACAGCGCTCCTTCTATCGAAGGTATCGGCACCACGCCCCCGATGCTGCCGCCGCGGATGAGCGGGAAGCGCAGCTCCGCGCTCGCGTACACGAGGCTGCTCCCCTGCAGCGGCGAACAACGGTACGCGCGCGTGACCGACTCCACCGGGCACGTGTTCTGGTCGGAGAGGAAGGTGCGCGAATCGTAGCCGCGGAGCATGTCGCCCCAGCCGAGATACTGCCGCGTGGAATCGGCGTCGGCCCCGGTCGATATGCTCGCCGTGAAGCGGGTGGCCACGGTGAGATAGTTGAAGAGAATCGGATCGTAGCGCCGATAGTCGGCGATGTAGCTCATCCAGTCGTAGCTCCCCACCGACGGCTGGAGCTGCAGCCGGTAGCGGCGTCCCGAGATCGGAGCGGTCACGCCCCAGATCACGTTGTCCGAAACGTACGCGATAGAGGGCTGGACGAAGCTCACGCCGTGCGAGCGGACCTTCTCACGCTCGTACGGCGTGACCTGCACCCCGGACGGATCCAGGGTGCGCGTGTAGACCAGGTCGGTGCGATCCATGTTGGTGAGACGCGCCGCCACTTCTAGCCGGCTGAAGCGATCGAACGGGTAGATCCCGACTCCGAGACCCTGGCGCACGATGTAGCGGGTGATGACCTGTGTCTCCTGGAAGCCGTCCGGGGTCTCGGCGTAGTACGGATTCTCGCCGAAGTAGTACGGAGTCTGGAAGAGGCCCGTGGAATACTGCAGCCGGCGGGAGAGGTTGGTGTAACCCGCGAAGAGCTGCGCTTCCTGGATGCGGCCGTTCACGGCGCCAGCGAAGGCGAGCTGGTGGTTCCCGACCATGTCGCTCAGCACGATGGCCGTACCGCCGAAGACGCCGCTCCCGAAGTTGTCGCGCGCGTAACCAACCGTGGGACGTGCGATGTAGTCGGGCGCGAGGTGCATGCGGTAGTCGTAGAGGCGGAATCGCGTGGTGTCGGGCAGCGTGAGGTCGGCGCTGTCGAGCAGCGCGGCTACGCTGAGCACCTGGCGCGGCGTCTCGGCAGGCGAGGGAGAGCGCCCCGAGGGGCGAATCCCGCTCGGCGTGCGGTAGTACGAGTTGGCCGAAGCGAGGCCCGGCGCGGTCGAAGCGGTATCGCTGCCGCCGGCGGGAATAGTCGAATCCGCACCGGCCGGCACCGGCGGCGCGGAGGCCGTCATCGTCTCCGCTCGTCCGTCGATCGTGGCCAGGGTAGCGGGAGCCTCGCGGTAGGGAGCGCGTGCGAGGCGGCGCGGGTCGTCGATCTGCCACACCGCGTACTCGCCGTCGTCGAAGTACGTGAAGGCTAGCCTGTCGGCGGAGCGCGCCCACGTGATCGCCGGACTCATGGCGGTGAGAGCAGTCACGCCGCCGGTGACGTTCGTCAACTGGTACTCCTCGCGCTCGCGCAACTCGTAGAGGAATACGTTGGGGATACCGGTCCGGTCGCTCACGTAGGCGATGGAGCGCGAGTCCGGCGCCCACATCGGGTTGATGTTGAGCCCCTGCTGACCGTGCAGCAGCTCGATCCTGCCCGAGGCGAGGTGGTAGAGGGCGATGCGCATCTTCGGGAAGCGCAGGAGCGGCAGGTCTGCGTCATCGCCGCGTTCCGACGCGAAGGCGATCGTCTCGCCGTCGGGCGACCATTGCGGCTGCACGTCGCCATAGCGGTCGTTCGTGAGCTGGCGGAGATCGCCACCGTCGGCGCCGACGAGGTAGAGGTCGGTTATCCCTCCGCGGTTGCCGCTGAACACCAGCCGGCTTCCGTCGGGCGACCAGCTCGGACCGGTGATCCCGTCGAACGGAAGCTCGAGGCGGGCGAGCTGCTTCCGGCTGGCCACGTCGAGTATGTAGAGAATGTCCTTCCCCCCGCTGAGCGCCGTGAAGGCGAGACGCGATCCGTCGGGCGAGAAGGCACTCTGCGAGTAGAGGAGCTGCAGTTCTTCGAAGTTCGGGTCGAGCGCGCTCTCGATGAGCCGCGTGATGCGCTTGCCGGTGCGGGCATCCGCGAGCCAGAGGTCGATGAAGACCTGCCCTTTGAGAAAGCTTCCGTTGGAGAGGAACGCTATGTAATTGCCGTCGGGCGAGAGGGCGGGGGCGATGAAGATCTGCCCTCCGCTGTGCCGCTCGGTGAGCAGCGGGCGGGCGAAGCGCCGCGGCCGCTCCAGCTCGGCGATGCGGGGGAGATGCTCGTCCTGCATCGCCTCGCGCCACTCGTCACCCAGCTCTTCGATTGGCGTGCCGGTCTCACGCAGGAACGCCTCGGCCACTCCCATGCTGGGGACGTCGGCCATGATCTGTCCCACGATTTCGTCGCCCCAGCGCCGCGCGATCCACTCCCAGAACGCCTGACCGTAGCGGTAGGGGAAATAGAGATCGGGGCGACGCGTCATCTGCTCGATTGTCGGCAGGTGTCCGTTCAGGGCGGCGTCGCGGATGATGGTGGACGTGTTGGGGTCGCCGGGTCCTATGGAGAGGTATTCCGCCATCCCTTCCATGAACCAGAGCGGCGGCTGCACGCGCATCAGGCTGGAGAGCGCGCTTCCGGCGCCCTGGCCGCTCTGGAAAATGTCGAACTGGAACTCGTGCACCATCTCGTGCGTGAGCACGTGGTCGAAGCCGCGGTAGTCGCCGGTGAGGAAGAGCAGCATGCGGTCGCGCATCGGCTCGGTCACGCCGCCGGTACCCTCGCCCAGGTCACCGGTGACGTTGTTCTGGCCGAAGTCCGCGCGCGAGGCGAAGACCATGATCGGTTTCTTGTCGCGGAACTCGTGGCCGAGGATACGGGAGAGGCGGCTGTAGGCGCGCTCGGCCATCCGCGCCGCGTCCATGGCGGCGGCGCGCTCGCTGGGATAGTAGTGAACGAGAAAGTGCTCGGTCTCGATCACCTTCCAGTCGAAATGTCTGTACTGGACCTGGTTCTTACCGAAGTAGCCCTGCGCGCCCAGTGGGCTCGCCGAGAGCGTCGTCGCCAGTGCGGCGACGGCGAGCCAGGTCCAACGGATGCTCATACACCGGTCCCTTCCCGTTCGATTGCCACCGTCTTCGCATCGCTCCACAGCCGCTCGAGCTGATAGAACTCGCGCAGGACTGGATGGAAGACGTGCACCACGAAATCGACGTAGTCAAGTAGGACCCAGCGTCCCTGTTGCAGCCCCTCCACATGATGCGCCCGCACCCCCTCCTTGCGCAGCACCTCCAACACGTGTTCCGCGATCGCTCGAACGTGCGTATCCGACGACCCGCTGGCGATCACGAAGTAGTCGGTCGCATCCGAGATGTGCGTGAGATCGAGGAGCGTGACATCGTTCGCCTTGAGATCGACGCACAGCTCCGCCGCTCTCTTCGCCTGGGCGAGAGTCTGCGATGCGGGAGCCGGGTTTTTCGTGCGTGGACGGGGCATCGACTGATCTGTCAATTGTGATAGCTCGGGGAGGGGGGAGGAGGAGGGGGCAGGAAGCAGGACGCAGGAAGCAGGAACTGCACACGTTCCATGGTCATGCCCGCGCGAGCGGGGATGACAGCGAGGCGTGTGCACTTCCCTGCTTCCTGCGTCCTGCTTCCTGCCTCCTTCTCTCCACTACTGCTTTATCACCCAGACCTTGATCTCCGGCTTCACATCGGCGTGAAGACGGATGGGGACCTTGTAGACGCCGAGGGCCTTGATGGGCTCGTGGAGATCCACCTGGCGCTTCTCGATCTCGGGGAATCCCTGGGTGTGGAGCTGCTGCAGGATGTCGGCCGCCGTGACCGAGCCGAAGAGCTTCTCCTCGTCGCCGACGCGGGCGGAGAAGGTGAGCGACACCTGCTCGAGTCGGTCGGCGAGGGTGCGCGCGTTCTGGCGACGCTCGTTTTCCGCGGCCTCGAGGCGTGCCTTCTCGGCGGCGATGCGCTTCCGGTTGCCCGGCGTGGCCTGGTACGCGAGGCCGTGCGGGAGCAGGTAGTTGCGTGCGAAGCCGTTGGATACCTTCACGATGTCGCCGGGATTTCCGACGTTCTCGACGGTCTGGCGCAGGATGACTTCCATGGTATGGCTCCGTGGGGCGGTTGGTGTCGATGTAGTCTGCATGTCGGGTAGTCAGTCGTTGCGGTGGTCGCTGGGCGCGTGCCGCTGTTCCGCTTCCGGCGGAATCACCCTGATCCTGGCGCGCCAATTGGCCCAGGTATCGGTGACACCGAGTCCGAACGCGGCCGGGACGGTGACGAGCGACAGCGGGAAAAGCGCGATGGCGACGACCACGCTCACCACCGCCGCGCGGCGCGATACCAGCCACGCGTAGATGCCGTAGCCGCGCAGCACGTAGAGCGCGCCCACGAAGAGCGTGATGTTGCGTCCGAGCGGCCCCACGCCCGCGAGCGTGGGGAGCACGATCATCGAGATTCCGGCTACCAGCGCCCAGATCAACTGGTCGCTGAAGGTGAAGTGGCTCAGCGGTGCGAGCGCGGCGCCGATGCGCGCGCGGCTCAGCCGGTGGTACAGCGCCCACGCCAGCGTGCACGCGGCGAGTGCCTCCAGCGCGAGCAGAGCGGGGAAGAGCGGGGCACCGAGCCCCGAGAGCGCGTCCTGAAACTGGATGCGCTCCGAGGCCGCCTGAGTCGCCATGTCGGCGAGTTGCGGGAAGCGGTCGCCGAGCAGCTTGGCGCTCTCCTGCATCATCACGGCGGCCGCCGCGTTTCGCGCTTCGAACTCCGTGGCGAAGACACGCTGGATCTCCGCGCCGCCGCGTCCGGTGAAGAGCACCAGCAGCAGCGTCAGCAGCGCGGCCACGACGATCGCCGAGAGCGCGCGCTCGAGGAACGAGCGCTGCCTGCCGACGATGCACACGACGCCGAACGCGCCCGCCACCACGAGTCCCCAGGCACGGGCCATGTCGTAGTAGGCCGCGCCCGTGCCGTGGGGCGGCGCGAGCGTGAGGAGCCACGCCGCGAGCGCGACCCAGAGGACAGCGAGCGAGAGGGGGCCTCCGGCGCACCAGCCCGCTATGAAGCACGCGGCCAGCACGGGAGTGAGCAGGACGAGCGTGTCCACCACGGGCACGAACGCCGGGAGCCCGGGCAGGTGCGGCATCAACAGGAACGCCGCGAGAGCAAGGGTCATCCGGATCCACCCCCGCTCCCGCGGCGCCGGCACCGGGCCGTGAGTCATGCGCTACGCCTGATGACCCCTGATATAGGGGATCAGTGCGAGGAAGCGCGCTCGCTTCACAGCCGTGGAAAGCTGTCGCTGGTGGCGCGCGCAGACTCCGCTCAACCTGCTCGGCAGGATCTTGCCGGTGTCGGTCAGGAAGCGGCCGATGGTGCGGTCATCTTTGTAGTCGATGAAGCGAACGCGGGATTCGCAGAAAGGGCAGCTCTTCTGAGGGCGTCGCATTCGTCAATCCTCGTCGTCGTCGTCATCGTCCGAAGCGCGAGGCCTCTCCTCGTCGCCTTCGCCTTCGGGAGAAGGCGGTGCACCCACTTCGTGCTCGTAGAGCGTGATCAGGTAGCGCATCACGGCGTCGTCGAGCTTCAGGGCGCGCTCGTATTCGGGGAGCGCGCCGGGTTCCGCTTCGAATCGGGCGACGGTGTAGTAGCCGTTTTCGCGCGTACCGATGGGGTATGCGAGCTGGCGACGGCCCCAGTTGTCCACCGTGGTGGTTGCCGGGTCGAGCGAAAGAAGCTCGTGAAAACGGGTGAGCTTCTCCTGGATGGCGGTGTCTTCGAGCGTGGAGTCGAAGATGTACACCGCCTCGTACTTGCGGGGCATTGCTTTCGTTTCCTCCCTGTGGTCTGGATCCGCCCCCCGCTCGGATGCGGGGGGAGGGGGGCTCTGGTATATCCAACGAATTTAGCGAGATACGTCCCGCTCGTGCAAGCTCGACGAGCCCGGGAAGCACCCCGCCGATGCGTACGTCGACGCAGTTGTCGTATATTGTGGTGAAGCGCGCTCCGCCAACCCGCCCACACACCCCGCCCCCTCCGATGCGTACGCTCCCCACACTCCGCCGGCGCCGCGTCACGGCGCTAGTGCTCGCCGCAGCGGCATCCCTCGCGCCCGCTCATCGCGCCCTGGCGCAGGGCGACTCCGCACGACCCCACCGCGGCGCTTCGCGCCCGTACCTCTACGAGCCCGCGCTCTCGCCCGACGGCTCGGAGCTGGCGTTCGTCTCGGGAGGCGACATCTGGACGGTCGCCGCTGCCGGTGGCGAGGCCAGCCTGCTCGTCTCCGATCCCGCCACCGAGTCGCGGCCGCTCTACTCGCCGGATGGCGAGCGCCTCGCGTTCGTGTCCACGCGCACGGGCGACGGCGACGTCTACGTTCTCACCTTCGCCACCGGAGAGCTGACGCGGCTGACCTGGGACGATGGTCTCGATCAGCTCGACGCCTGGTCGCGCGACGGCAAGTGGCTCTACTTCTCGTCCTCCAGCCGCGACATCGCGGGGATGAACGACATCTACCGGGTTTCGCCGGACGGCGGCACGCCCATGCCGGTGAGCGCCGACCGGTATGCGAGCGAGTACTGGGCGGCTCCGGCGCCCGACGGGCGCTCTCTCGCCTTCACCGCGCGCGGCGTCACGTCGGGACAGTGGTGGCGCAAGGGGCACAGCCACCTCGACGAGAGCGAGATATGGCTCGTGCGCGATGGCGCCCAACCGCGCTACGAGCGAGTCACCGAGAGCGGCGCCAAGTCGGCCTGGCCCATGTGGAGCGCCGATGGCCGCACGCTCTATTTCATGTCCGACCGCTCCGGCGCCGAGAATGTGTGGGTGCGTCCGCCCGACGGTGCCGCGCGGCAGCTCACGAAATTCACCGACGGGCGCGTGCTCTGGCCCGCCATCGCGGCCGACGGCCGGGCGATCGTGTTCGAGCGGGACATGGGCATCTGGTCGCTGGATCCATCCACCGGCGCGGTGCGCGCGCTGCCCATCACGCTGCGCGGCGCGCCGGCCGGTCCCGGTGTCGAGCACCTCTCGCTCTCGCGGCAGTTCCGCGAGCTCGCGCTCGCGCCCGACGGAAAGAAGGTGGCGTTCGTGGTGCGCGGCGAAGTCTTCGCCGCTTCGGCCAAGGATGGCGGCGACGCCGCGCGCGTCACCAGCACGAGCGCTGCCGAATCGCAGGTGGAGTGGTCGCCCGACAGCCGTCGCATCGCCTACATCTCCGACCGCGACGGCGCGTCGCACATATACATGTACGATTTCGCGACCCGCGCCGAGACCCGACTCACGGCGGATAGCGCCAGCGACGCGACGCCGCGCTGGTCGCACGACGGTAAGCAAATCGCCTTTCTCCGCGGCGGGCGCGAGCTGCGCGTGATCGAGGTTGGTTCGCGCGCGGAACGCCGACTCGCTGTGGGCGAGCTGCAGCGCGCGCCGTTTCTCTCGTCGCACCCTCTGGCCTGGTCGCCCGACGACCGCTGGATCGCCTATCTCGATTTCGGCGGCGCGGGCGGGCAATTCACCAACGCGTACGTGGTACCGGCCGCCGGCGGCGAAGCGCGCACCGTGAGCTTCCTCCCCAACGCGTTCGCCCGCACCATCGCCTGGGCCCGCGACGGGAGCTATCTCCTCCTCTCCACGGGCCAGCGCACGGAGATGGGGCGCGTCGCCCGCGTGGACCTCGTACCGCGTACCCCGCACTTCCGGGAGGATCGCTTCCGCGATCTCTTCCACGAGGAGTCGCCCGAGAGGCCGGCTCCGGCGCGCGACGCCGATTCATCGAGCACGCGGTCGGCGAACGCCGCGCTCGACGGCGCCTCGGCGCACCCGGCCGGCCCCGTGCGCGTGGTGTTCGAAGGGATTCGCCAGCGCGCGAGGCTCCTCCCCGCGGGCGTGGATGTGGCCGACCTGGTCGTGAGCCCCGATGGAAAGAACGTACTGCTCACGGCGGACGCCGCCGGAGAGGAGAACCTGTACCTTTTCTCACTCGAGGACAGCGCTGGTCCGCGCCCGGTCGCGCGGCAGCTCACATCCACGCCGGGCGGCAAGGGGGACGCGCAGTTCTCGTCCGACGGCAAGGAGGTGTACTTCCTCGAGGGCGGGCGCATCAGTGCGGTAGCGATCGAGTCTCGCAAAGTGCGCCAGGTGGCCACCACCGCGGAGATGGAAGTCGATTTCGACCTCGAGAAGCGCGAGGTGTTCGCCCAGGCGTGGAGCTACCTCGACCAGAACTTCTTCGATCCCGACTTCAACGGTGTGGATTGGAGGGCAATGCGAGTGAAGTACGAGCCGTACATCGCCGGCGCACGCACCTCCGACGAGATGCGCCGGATCACCTCGCTCATGATAGGTGAGCTGGATGCCTCGCACTCGGGCATCCGCGCGCCGCGCGGCGAGTCGAGCAGCACCACGGGCCGACTGGGACTCGCCTTCGACCGCGCCGAGTACGAGCGCAACGGCCGGCTTCGCGTGACCGACGTGGTGCCTCTGGGGCCGGCCGCGCTCACCGGCCGCATCTCCACGGGCGACTACATCCTCGCGGTGGATGGAACGAGCATCGACTCGCGCACCAACCTCGACGAACTGCTGGACCATCGCATCGGCAGGCGCGTGGAGCTCGCCGTCGCGGACGACGCCGCGGGCGGGGGAAGGCGCACGGCCGCAGTGCGCCCGGTTAACGCGGCCACCGCGAAGGGGCTGCTGTACCGCGAATGGGTGGAGCGCAACCGAGCGTACGTCGCCAAGGCGAGCGGCGGGCGCCTCGGCTACGTGCACATGTTCGACATGGGCGCGGGCTCGCTGGAGCAGCTCTATCTCGATCTGGACGTGGAGAACCGCTCGCGCGACGGAGTGGTGGTCGACGTCCGCAACAACAACGGCGGATTCGTGAACGCATATGCGCTCGATGTGCTCAGCAGGCAGCCGTATCTCACCATGACCACGCGCGGCCGCACGCCGGTCTCGGCACGAACTCAGCTCGGCCAGCGGTCGCTGGAGCTGCCCACGGTGCTCGTCACCAACCAGCACTCGCTCTCGGATGCGGAAGACTTCACCCAGGGCTATCGCTCCATGGGACTCGGGAAAGTGGTGGGAACTCCAACGGCCGGGTGGATCGTGTACACGTCGAACGTGCCGCTGATCGATGGCTCCACCGTGCGCCTTCCCTCGACGCGCATCACCACGAGCAATGGCGCGCCGATGGAGATGTATCCCCGTCCCGTGGATGTCACCGTGGTCCGGCCGATCGGCGAGAGCTACGGGACGCACGATTCCCAGCTCGATGCAGCGATCGCGACGCTGCTCGAGCAGCTTGGCTCCGCGACGAAGCCCGCGGTGGGGCAGCAGGAGGTGCGCAAGTGAGCGGGCGCCGCAGGGAATTTCTGGGCTGGCTCGGCGCGGGTACTCTGCTCGCGCTCACCGGGCGCGGAGTCCGCGCGCAGGAGGCGGGTACGGGAGCTCGCGCTCGCACATCGCCCGTGCCAGTGTCCGGCGACTGGGACATGTCGTGGGTGGAGCGGGTAGGCGGCGAGGCACGCGCGGTGTTCGACGTGCCCTCGGCCGGCGAGGGCGACGGGGTCTGGCGCGCCGGACGCTGGCGCGAGGACTACGGGGCGGTGTACGGTGCCGGCGCGGGCGACGTGACGCCCGTACTGGTGATCCGGCACGCGGCGATCCAGTTGGTCATGGACAACGAGTACTGGAAAAGCTTCGGGGTGGGGAAGCGGCTGAAGATCGAGACCCGCGGAGGGAAGGGGTGGACCGAGGCGAACCCGGTGAGCACGATCGGCGCTGGAGAGCCCGGCGAGGCGGACCGCTACACGCTGCAATATTTCATGGCACACGGCGGGATAGTGCTCGCGTGCCACCTCGCATTCGGTGCGCGCGTGGTGTCGGACTACGCCAAGTCGCGCGGACTTTCGCGCGAGGAGGCGGAAGCGCGGGCGAGCGAGCACGTGATACCGGGCGTGATAATGCAGCCTTCGGGGATCTTCGCCGTGCAGAGAGCGCAGCAGGCCGGGTGCGCCTACATCATGGCGAGTTGACGAAGGGCGGGGGCGGGGTCACACGTTGAAGCGAAACAGCATCACGTCGCCGTCGCGTACCACGTACTCCTTCCCTTCGCTTCGCACGGCGCCCTTCTCGCGTGCGCCCTTCCAGCCGCCGTTCGCGAGAAATTCCTCGTACGACGCCGTCTCGGCGCGGATGAAACCGCGCTCGAAGTCGGTGTGGATCACCCCGGCCGCCTTCGGCGCGGTATCGCCCCTGTGAATCGTCCACGCGCGTACCTCCTGCTCGCCGGCGGTGAAGTAGGTTTCCAGGCCGAGCAGAGCGTACGACGCGCGGATGAGCCGATCGAGGCCGGCGCTCTCGAGCCCCAGCGTTTCGAGAAAGTCGCCGCGGTCGGCCGGCGGAAGCTCCGCGAGCTCCGCCTCGATCCTGGCGGAGAAGGGCACCACTTCGGCGTGCTCGCCGCTGGCGCGCACGGCCTCGCGCAGCGCGCGGAGGTGCGGACCCTCCTCGCCCGAGAGCTCCGCGTCGCTGACGTTCGCGGCGTACAGCACCGGCTTCGCGGTGAGGAGTACGAGCGGCGCGAGGAGCGCGCGCTCGCCGGCATCGAGCTGCGCTTCCCGGAGGCCGCGTCCCTCGGTGAGCACGGCGAGCGCCTTCTCGAGGACCGGCAGCTCCGCCTGCGCCTCCTTGTCGGCCGACTTCGCCGCGCGCCGCACGCGGTCGAGCCGCTTCTCCACGGTGGCCAGATCGGCGAGCGCGAGCTCGAACTCGATCACTTCGCGGTCGCGCACCGGGTCCACGCTTCCCATCACGTGTAGTACGTCGGGGTCCTCGAACGCGCGCACCATGTGGACGATCGCATCGGTTTCGCGGATGTTGGCGAGGAACTTGTTGCCCAGCCCCTCGCCGCTCGACGCTCCCTTGACGAGCCCCGCGATGTCCACGAACTGCACCACCGCCGGCACGACGCGCTTCGGCTCCACGATCGCCGCGAGCCGCCCCAGTCGCTCATCCGGAACCTCGACGATGCCCACGTTCGGCTCGACGGTGCAGAACGGATAGTTCGCCGCATCCGCGCCGGCCGCCGTCAGGGCGTTGAAGAGCGTCGACTTGCCGACGTTGGGGAGGCCTACGATTCCGAGAGAGAGCATTGGTGGGCGGGGGTATGAAACAGGAAAAAAAGAGGAAGCAGGGAGCAGGAAGCAGGAACTGCACATGCCTCGACGTCATTCCCGCGAAAGCGGGCATGACCATGGAACGTGGGCGGTTCCTGCTTCCTGCTTCCTGCTCCCTTTTTTTTTCAGATGAACCAGGGAGCGAGCACGAGGCTCACGACCGACATGAGCTTGATGAGGATGTTGAGGCTCGGGCCGGAGGTGTCCTTGAAGGGGTCGCCGACGGTATCGCCGACCACGGCGGCGCGGTGGGCGTCGGAGCCCTTGCCGCCGTGCACGCCGCTCTCGATGAGCTTCTTCGCGTTGTCCCACGCGCCGCCGGCGTTGGCCATGAAGAGCGCGAGCATCACGCCCGTGACGGTGGCGCCGGCGAGCAAGCCGCCGAGCGCCTCGATACCGAGGATCTTGCCCACGAGAACCGGCACGAGCACGGCCGAGACGCCGGGGATGATCATCTCGCGCAGCGCCGCGCGCGTGGAGATGTCGACGCAGCGCGCCGAGTCGGGCGAGGCGGTGCCTTCCATGAGCCCGGGAATCTCGCGGAACTGCCGGCGCACTTCATCGACCATTCCCTGGGCGGCCCGGCCCACGGCGGTCATGGTGTTGGCGCTTATGAAGAACGGCATCACGCCGCCTATGAAGAGGCCGATCACCACCATGGGGTCGAGGATGTCGATGCCGGTCTCTCCGAGTCCCACCGCCGTGGCGTAGGCGCTGAAGAGCGCCAGCGCGGTCAGCGCCGCGCTGCCGATCGCGAAGCCCTTGCCGATGGCGGCCGTGGTGTTGCCGAGCGAGTCGAGGCCATCGGTGATGGTGCGGACGTCGGGTCCCAGCTTGGACATTTCGGCGATGCCGCCGGCGTTGTCGGCGATGGGGCCGTACGCGTCCACGGACATCGTCACGCCCACGGTTGCGAGCATACCCACCGCCGCGATGGCGATGCCGTAGAGCCCCGCGAAGGTGTACGACAGGAAGGTGGCGCCGCAGATGAAGAGCACCGGCACGGCCGCGCTCTGCATTCCCACGGCGAGGCCGGCGATGATGTTGGTGGCGGAGCCGGTGAGGGAGGCCGTGGCGATGCGCCGCACCGGTGCGCTCGCCGTGTAGTACTCGGTCGCGAGGCCGATGATGATCCCGGCCACGGTTCCAGCGACCACGGCGAGGAACGGCCCCATGAGCGGATAGCTCGTGCCGTCGGGTCGCTGCTGGACCACGCCGATCCACGATGTGAGCAGCCAGGCGAACACGAGGAAGAGCGCCGCCGCCACGAAAGTCGCGAGGCGGAGCGCCGTGGCCGCGTTGCCGCGCTCCAGGAGACGTACGGCGCCGATCCCCACCACCGAGGCGATGAGGCCGGCGATGATGAATGCGATGGGGAGCGAGATCGCGCGCAGCGGGTCGGCTATGCCGGGGCTGGTCGCGGCGAGCGCGATCGTGGCGATCACCGCACCCACGTAGCTCTCGAAGATGTCGGCGCCCATGCCGGCCACGTCGCCCACGTTGTCGCCAACGTTGTCGGCGATTGTGGCCGGATTGCGCGGATCGTCTTCGGGGATTCCCGCCTCCACCTTCCCGACCAGGTCGGCGCCGACGTCGGCCGCCTTGGTGTAGATCCCGCCGCCCACGCGCGCGAAGAGCGCGATCGAGCTGGCGCCCATGGCGAAGCCGGAGATGATCTCCGCGAACGCCCTGAGCGACTCGGCATCCATGTCCCCCCCGGCGATCCACCAGGTGATTCCGCCAACCCCGAGCAGGCCGAGGCTGGCGACGCTGAGTCCCATCACCGAGCCACCGCCGAAGGCCTGGCGCAGCGCCATCCCCTGGCCGTGCGTGCGCGCCGCTTCGCTGGTGCGTACGTTGGCCTGGGTGGCCGCTTCCATACCCGCGAGACCCGCGAGCACGGAGCAGAGACCGCCGACGATGTACGCCGCGCCGGTGCGCCATCCCACGGCCAGAGCGAGCAGAATCGCGACGACGATCAGGAACGGCGCGAGCACCGAGTACTCCCGCTTCAGGAACGCCATCGCCCCCGATCGGATCTGGCCGGCCAGCGAGCGCATGGCGTCGGTTCCGGCGGGGCTGCGCCGGACGGAAGCGTAGATGACCAGCGCGATCGCGAGTCCGGCGATGCCAGCCCAGGTTGCCCAGATGGCGACGTCGTTCAACATGTCTATGCGGTCTCCCGGTTGTGAGCGTTCATCGCCGCGCCGATCCCTTTCCGGAGCCAGAGCTCGACGGCGTGGGTGAATCGCGGCATCAGATCGAGGATCTCGCGTCGTTCGGAAACCGCGAACGGTGCGAGGACGAAGTCTGCCAGGTCGCCCGCGATGCGTTCCTCCTGCGCGGGCCCGATGCCGATACGGAGCCGCGGATACTCGCGATTCCCTATCGTTTGCTCGATACTCTTCAACCCGTTGTGTCCGCCGGCGCTGCCGTGCGCACGCAGGCGGTAGCGTCCCACCGGCAGCGCGACATCATCGACGATCACCAACAGGTCGGTGGCGGGCGACCAGAACGGCCGCCGCAGATACTGGACTAGGACCTTCCCGCTGAGATTCATGTAGGTGAGCGGCTCGATCAGACGCACCGGCGTGTTGCCGAAGCGTCCGCTCACCTCCCGTAGCTGTCCCTTTTCTTTCCACGTCCCGAAATGCCAAACGTCGGCCAGGTGCTCCACCACCCACCAACCGACGTTGTGGCGTGTCCGCTCGTACTGCCGCCCCGGGTTGCCGAGGCCGAGTATGAGCTTCATCGCGGGGGAGGGAGGGCGGGCGCGAGAAAGCAGAGAGCAAAAAGCAGGCGGCAGAAACGGCTCGTGGGCGAGCAGCGCTCGCGCTCGAAACGGGTCACTGCTGTCGGCTGCCTGTTTCCTGCTATCTCCCCATCACTCACTCTCCTCTTCCCCCTCCTTCTCCTTCCTGATCAGCTCGGGCTCGGCGCCGGGCGCGGCGGCTTCGGCGGCGGGCTCGGCTTCGGCTTCCACGCGCGGGGCCGCGACCACGCAGACGGTGGCGTCGGCGTCATCCTGGATCTCGACACCCTCGGGGACCACGAGATTGGCGACGTGGACCGACTCGTTCACCTCGAGGGCGCTGACGTCGACGTTGATGTGGTTCGGGATGTTCGAAGGATCGACGTCGACCGTGACCTCGCGGAGAATCTGGTCGAGAACGCCGCCCGAATTGCGTACGCCGGCCGGGGTGCCCACCAGCACGATCGGGACGTTCACCGTGACGCGCTGCCCGGCCACGATCTCCAGGAAGTCCACGTGCAGCACCTGGCGCCTGAAGGGGTGGCGCTGGATTTCGCGGATGAGCGTGCGCGCCGTGGTGCCCTCGATGTCGAGCTCGATGATGGTGGTCTCGGGCGAGACGCGTTCGAGCATGCGCTCGAGCTCCCGCCAGTCGAGCGCGAGCATCTGCGGCTCGCGGTTGTGGCCGTAGATGATGCCGGGGATCTGCTGGTCGCGGCGCAGCTTGCGAGACGCACCCTTGCCGGAGGCGGTGCGCTTCGTGGCGCTCAGATTAGCGGTTGCCATTGCGAAATGTCTCTGAAGTCTGGGGTTGTTTCGTGACTGCCGTGCTGCCTACTCGAAGAGCGAGCTCACCGACTCGTCCGAGTGAGTGTATCTGATGGCCTTGGCCAGCAGTTCGCCCACCGAGAGCACCTGCAGCTTCGGAAAGCAGTGCTCCGGAGGGATGGCGATGGTGTCGGTGACCGTCACCTCGAGAATGGGCGCCTCGGTCAACCGCTCCACGGCGGGGCCGGAGAGCAGAGGATGCGTGGCGCACGCATATATGTCTTTCGCGCCCAGCCGCTTGAGAGCGCGTGCCGCCTCGGTGATGGTGCCGGCCGTGTCGATCATGTCGTCGGGGATGATGCAATCCCGGCCATTCACATCACCAACCACGTTGAGAACCTCGGCCACGTTGGCCGAGGGCCTGCGCTTGTCGATGATCGCGAAAGTTCCGTTCAGCCGCTTCGCGAACCCGCGCGCCATCTTGGCCGAACCCACGTCCGGCGCCACCACCACGAGGTCGCGCAACTGCTTCTTCCTGTAATGCGAGACCAGCACCGGGAGAGCGTACAGGTGATCCACCGGTATGTCGAAGAACCCCTGCAGCGCGTGCTGGTGAAAGTCGATTCCCAGCACCCGGTTGGCACCCGCCGTGGTGATCATGTTCGCCAGCAGCTTGGCGCCGATTGCCACGCGCGGCTGATCCTTGCGATCCTGCCGCGAGTAGCCGTAGTACGGCATGACGCATGTGATGCGTGCAGCCGACGCCCGTCGGGCCGCGTCGATCAGGAGCAGGAGCTCCATGATGGTCTCGGCCGGCGGATTGGTCGGCTGCACTATGAATACATCGGCGCCCCGCACGTTCTCATCTATGCGGACGAAGATCTCGTCGTCCGCGAAGCGCGAGATGGTGAGCTTGGTGAGCTCCACACCCAGGCATCGCGAGATTTCTTCGGCCAGCGCTCGATTGGCGGTTCCCGCGAGCAGCTTGAAGCCGCGCCGGGGGACGCTCAGCTCATCCATTTATAGCCCTGTAACGTAGTCTGGGGCAGCAGGTTGGTCAATTTCGATTGGAGTTGCCCCCGGTGGATTCGAACCACCATTCTCAGATCCAAAGTCTGATGTCCTGCCATTGGACGAGGGGGCATCCAGCCTCGCAAGCTAGCCAGAGAGGGGGGCAAGAGGAAGCAGCGGGCGCGACGGGGTCCGCTGCGGGG
>CAZTTY010000024.1:0-49246 GCA_964616815.1 uncultured Gemmatimonadaceae bacterium
GCGGGTATGACTTCATGGGTGTGCAGTTCCTGCTTCCTGCTTCCTGCCCCCTTCTCTATATTCGCCTCATGGCACCACCTATCGACGTCCTGGCGATCGCGGCGCACAGGGACGATGTGGAGCTCACGTGCGGGGGGACGCTGCTCCGGGCACTCGACTTCGGAAGGAGCACGGCGATCATCGACCTCACGCAGGGTGAGACCGGAACGCGTGGCTCCGCGGAGCTGCGTGCGGAGGAGGCGAGCCGCGCGGCCGAGATACTCGGCGTCTCGGCGCGCATCAACATGGGCTTTCCCGACGCGGGCATCGTGAACACGCCGGAAACCCGCGCCGCCCTGGCGGTGGAGATCCGGCGCTTCGAACCGCGCATCGTCCTGGCACCCTCGCCGAACGGGCGACACCCCGATCACCGCGTCACCGCCGAGCTCGTGCGCGACGCGTGCTTCGTGGCGGGACTCCGCAAGGTCGAGCCTTCGGTGCCCCCACACCGGCCGCTCAAGGTCATCCACTGCATCACCTTCCGCGAAGACCACATCAAGCCCACTTTCGTCGTGGACATCTCCGACGTGTTCGAGCGCAAGCTGGAAGCGGTGCGGGCGTATGCGTCGCAGTTCGACGGCGCGATTCAGGCCGGCGAGGTCTATCCCAACGGGGAGTCGCTCTTCGACATCGTACGCCACCAGGCCGCACACTACGGCTCGCTCATCCGCACGCGCTACGGCGAGCCGTTCTACACCGCCGAGACCATGCGCGTGGACGATGTGGCCTCACTGCAGGTATCCACCTTCTAGCACCCGATCACAGGTGACAGACTCGGCATCGACACCCATGCGGGACGCTGAACACGACGACCGGATCAGCTACCCGAGCTACCTCGCGCTCGAGAAGCTGCTCACGCTGCAGCACCCCGTGTCGCATCCCGAGCATCCCGACGAGCTGCTGTTCATAGTGGTCCACCAGTCGAGCGAGCTCTGGTTCAAGGTGATCCTGCACGAGCTCGACACGCTCGTGGCGCGGCTCGAGAGCGACGATGTGCTTGGCGCCACCTTCTCGGTGCGGCGTCTCAACGCTCTCATGCGCATCGTGACCGACCAGCTCTCCGCCCTCGACACGCTCCCGCCGCAGCGCTTCGCCGAGTTCCGCGGCTACCTCGGAAGCTCCAGCGGCTCGCAGAGCGCGCAGTTCCGCGCGATCGAGGCCGCGTCGGGACTTCGCGAGCCGAATTTCATACAGGTCATCTCCGAGCACGGCGAGCCGGCCGCCATCGTCAGGCGCTGGCTCGAGCGTCCCACGCTGCAGTCGCTCTTCGAGCGCGTGCTGCAGTCGCGGCAGCGTACGCTCGAAGAAGTCTACTCATCGCCGGAGCCATCCGAGCTGCTGATGCTGGCGGAAGAGCTGCTGGCGTACGAACAGCAGTTCGCGCGCTGGCGCTTCCTCCACGTGCAGCTCGTGGAGCGCATCATCGGTCCGGCCACGATGGGTACCGGCGGAACGCTCGGTGCGCGCTATCTGGCGCGCACCGTGTCGCAACGATTCTTCCCCAAGCTGTGGGAAGTCCGCTCGAAGTTCTTCGGCTCCGCGCCGCGCGCGAGCTGAGCGTTCGCGCCATGCTCGCGCGCCCTCGATCTTCACCGCGCTCCCGTTGAGCATCAAGGACATCACCATAGCGATGGGCCAGGGAACGCCCGAATGGCCCGGCGACACGCCCTTCTCGTGCCGCTGGAGCTGGGAGATCGCGCGCGGCGACAGCGTCAACGTCTCGGAGCTCCGCTCGAGCCCGCACGTCGGCACCCACGCCGACGCTCCGCTGCACGTGCATGCCGACTGGCCGGCGTCGCACGAACTCCCTCTCGAACCCTTCATGGGCCGCGCGTTCGTGCTGAGCGTGAACCCTGATCTCGAGCTCATCGAGCCGGCACAGCTCGCCTCGCTCCCCGAAGGCCTCGTCGAACGCCTTCTCCTGCGCACCGGCCGCAGCATCGCGAGCGGGACCTTCCCCGAAGCGTGGCCCGCTCTGAGCGAGGCTGCCCTCGACCTCCTCGTTTCGCGCGGCCTCCGCCTCCTCGGCGTGGATTCCCCTTCGATAGACGCGCGCCCGAGCACGACTCTCACCGTCCACAAGTCACTCTTCGCAGCCGGCGCCTTCAATCTCGAGAACCTCGACCTCCGCGGCGTGGCCGACGGCGAATACCACCTCATCGCCCCGCCTCTCAAGATCCTCTCCGTCGACGCCGCCCCCGTCCGCGCCCTCCTCCGCTGGCCCTGAAATCACCCGTCATTCCCGCTTTCGCGGGCATGACCATGGAACGTGTGCAAGTTCCTGTTTCCTGTTTCCTGCTTCCTTCTTCCCCTCCCCGATCAGCGTTACCTTTCCCACATGCCCACTCCCATCTACCTCGACCACGCCGCCACCACGCCCGTGCGGCGGGAGGTGCTCGAGGCGATGGAGCCGTACTTCGGCTCCCGCTTCGGAAACCCGTCGAGCATGCATCGCTGGGGGCGTGAGGCACGGACCGCACTCGACGCGGCACGCCAGCGGCTGGCGCAGTGTCTCTGCGCCGAGCCCGACGAACTGTGCTTCACCTCCGGTGGCACCGAGGGCGACAATTTTGCGATCCTGGCCACGTTTCACGCGCGCCGCGCGAGCGGCAGGACCGCCGTGGTCGCGTCACCCATCGAGCACAAAGCCATCCTGGGCGCGGTACACCAGGCGGCGCGCGAGGGTGCCGAGGAGCGTCTCCTCGATGTGAACCGCGACGGCCTCGTCGACCTCGACTCGTTCGACGCGAGCGTGCGCGACGATACCGCGGTCTGCTCGGTCATGTGGGTGAACAACGAGATCGGCGTCATCCAGCCGATCGAGGAGCTGGCGCCTCGCGCACGGGCGCGCGGTGCCGTGTTCCACACCGACGCCGTGCAGGCCTTCGGCAAGGTGGTGGTGGACGCTCGCGCGGTGCCGTTCGACATCCTCACCATCTCCGGCCACAAGATCGGCGCGCCGAAGGGGATCGGCGCGATGTTCATCCGGCGCGGCACTCCCTTCGAGCCGCTCCTGCACGGCGGCGCGCAGAACCACGGCGTGCGGCCGGGCACCGAGAACGTGGCCGCAGCGGTGGGACTCGCCACGGCGGCGGAGCTCGCGGTATCGGAGCGCGAGGAGGAAGTTCGCCGGCTGGGCGGCCTGCGCGATCGCCTGGAGGCCGCGCTGCTGGAGCGCATCCCCGACGCGACGGTCAACGGACGCGGCGCGCCGCGCGCGCCGCACGTGCTGAACATCTCGGTGCCGGGCACCGACAGCGAGTCGCTGCTGATCGCGCTGGACCTCGCCGGCGTCGCCTGCTCGTCGGGCTCCGCTTGCCAGAGCGGGAGCGTGGATCCCTCGCACGTGCTCGCGGCGATCGGCGTGCCGCGCGAGCTCGCCGTGGCGGCCGTGCGCATGAGCCTGGGTCAGCTCACCACCGAGGATTGCGTCACACGCGTCGCGGAGCTCTTCCCCGCCCTCATCACCAAAGCGCGGCGCCTCTCGGGCGTCGAGAGTTGAGCGCCGTGCGCGAGCGGGTGCTGGTGGCTATGTCCGGAGGAGTCGACTCCTCCGTCGCGGCGGCCGTGCTGGCGCGTCGAGGGTACGACGTCATCGGCGCGACCATGAAGCTCTTCTGCTACGGCGACGATGTCCCCGACCGTCCCTGCTGCTCGCTCGATTCGATCGACGACGCGCGCCGCGTCTGCGAAAGCATCGGCGTTCCGCACTACGTGCTCAACCTCGAGAGCGCGTTCAGCCGTGACGTGATCGGCAACTTCGTGCACGAGTACGCCGCGGGCCGAACGCCCATCCCCTGCGTGCGCTGCAATACGTTCACGAAATTCCGCGATCTCCTGCGCAAGGCCGACGCACTCGAGGCGCAGTACATAGCCACGGGGCACTATGCCCGTTCGATGAACGGAGAGCTGCATCGCGGGAGCGATCGCGCCAAGGACCAGAGCTACTTCCTCTGGGGGATCGACCGCGATGTCGTGAAGCGGATGCTCCTTCCGGTGGGCGATCTCACCAAGGCCGAGACGCGCGAGCTCGCGCGCGAGCTCGGCCTGAGCGTGGTCTCCGAAAAGCCCGAAAGCCAGGACATCTGCTTCGTCCCCGACGGCGACCACGCCAAGGTGATCGCGCGCCACCTCGGCGCCGACACACCCGCCCTCGCCCCGGGCGACTTCGTCACCTCGGATGGCGCTCCGGCCGGCCGCCACGACGGCTACGCCAGATTCACCATCGGTCAGCGGCGCGGCCTGCCGGGGGGATACAGGGAGCCGATGTTCGTCATCGCCATCCATCCGGAGCGCCGCGAAGTCGTGATCGGACCGCGCGAGGAGCTCCTCGGCAGAGGCGTGATCGCGCGCGAGGTGAACTGGCTGGTGGACGATACGCCCACGGCGGGCGCGCGCGTTCAACTCCAGGTGCGCCACCACGCGCCGCCAGCCGCGGCGGAGCTGCTGCGCATCGATGGCGAGGAGGTCGAGCTGGCGCTCGACGAGCCGGTGGCGGCGATCACGCCAGGGCAGTCGCTCGTGATCTACGACGGCGAGCGGGTGCTGGGCGGCGGCATCATCGAATCGGCCTCGAGCGCACTCGGTACGACACGCGCTTCGCTCCCCGTATTCGCCGCGTGAGCGCCAGGCCGTAGGACCAGCGAGCGGAGTCATCCGCATCGCGTCAGTACTTCAGGTTACCCGCCGCCGCGAACTGCTTCATCATCTCCTCCTGCTCCGGCGTCAGCTCCTCGGGGACGGTGATCGTCACCTCGATTAGCATGTCGCCACGCTTGCCATCTTTCTCGATCCCCTGACCGCGCACGCGGAAGCGCTTCCCCGAAGGTGTGCCGGCCGGGATGCGCAGGGCGACTTTCTTGCCGTTGAGCGTACGCACGCTCACTTTCGAGCCCAGCGTGGCCTGCGCGATGTTGAGCGGGATAGTGGCTATGATATCGATGCCGTCGCGTCGGAAGAAGCGGTCCGGTTTGACCTGGAAGTTGATTATCAGGTCGCCCGGCGGTCCGCCGTTGGCACCCTTCCCGCCCTGGCCCGAGAGCCGCAGCCGGGTTCCGCTGTCGGTACCCGAAGGTACGGTGACGTTCACCGTGCGGCGCGCGCGCGTCTCTCCCGTGCCGTGGCACGTGGGACAACGCTCGGTGGGCACCTGTCCCCTGCCGAGGCACATCGGACAGGGGCGGTTCACCGCGAAGCCGCCCTGCCCGAACGAGATCACGCCGCGCCCGCTGCACTCCGGGCAGGTCTTGAACGACGCACCCGGCGCGGCGCCGCTGCCGTGGCAGGTGGGACACTCCTCGTTCACCTCGAGCTGGATGGGCACCTTTCCACCCAGCGCCGCGGTGCGGAAGGGGATCTCGACCGTGGCCTCCACGCTCTGTCCCCGCCCGGCAGCGCGCGAGCGCGCTCCTGCGGCGCCCGCGCCGGCGCCGGCCGGACCGGCGCGCCCGCCGCCGAACATCGAGGCGAAGAGGTCGCCCAGACCTCCGAGGCCGCCGATGTCGAAATCCTCGAAGTTGACGTTCCCCGTACCCGGGCGCGCTCCGGCTCCCGCCCCGCCACCGGGGCGTGCGCCGCCTGGACGCGCACCGCCGAACCCGCCGCCGAAGGCGCCGAGCCGCCGCATTTCATCGTACTGCTTTCGCTTCTCCGCATCGCCCAGCACGTTGTACGCTTCGGAAATTTCCTTGAAGCGCTCGGCCGCCTTGGGGTCGCCCTGGTTCGCATCGGGATGAAATTTCTTGGCGAGCTTGCGGTACTGCTTCTTGATCTCGTCCTGCGTCGCCGATGCGCTGACGCCGAGTATGGCGTAGAAGTCCTTGCTCTGGGCCATGTACCGTTACGCGCTCCTCACTCCGACCATTGCTTCACGACCACTCGTGCCGGCCGCAGGAGCTGCCCCTTGTAGACGTAGCCCGGTTGATATACCTGCGCCACGACGTGGTCGTCTTCGGGCGAGAGAGCGCGAACGGTGGCGATCGCCTCGTGCAGCTCGGGATTGAACGGCTCGTCCACCGGACTGACCACCTCCAGACCCGCGTCCGCGAGCGTGCGCATCAGCTTCTGATCGATGGCGCGAATGCCCTCCACCACCGCCTTCGCGTCCACGCCTTCGTTCTCGGGCGAGGTGGCGCGGTCGAGATCATCGAGCGAGTCGAGGATTCGCTTCAGGAGCTCTCCCTGCGCTCGCACGCCCGACTCCTGCCGCTCCCGCACGGTACGCTTGCGGTAGTTGTCGAACTCCGCCGCGAGTCGCAGGTACTTGTCGCGCTGCTCGCCCAGACGGAGTTCCGCGTCAGACTCGACCCGCTCTGCCGTCCCCGCCGCGCCGCGGGCGGCTTCGCCACCCGTCCCATCCTCCGCACCGCCCGCGGCGGTCGCCTCGCCGGGCGGGGCGCTCACTCCATCCGCCTGCGGCTCCGGTTCGGGCGTGTCAGCCACGTCTTCGTCACGCCGCATCCGTTCGTGCCCGGATTCCCGATCGTCTCGCACCATTGATTCCCTGAATCGTGTACATGCCCGCGCCCCGCGGTCGAAGCGCAGGGGCGTCTACGTGAAAACGAAATCTCCTCTCCGCGTACCGGGCGTGCAACGGGTATGCCCGTCCGCTGCGCCCCGGGCAAGCCGCTCAGCGCGGCTCGAGGAGCAGTTGCCGCACCATCTCGAGCGCCGACTGCGCGGCACGCGAGCGTACTTCGCCGCGGTCCCCGAGGAACACGCGGCCGAACGTCCGCACGTCGTCGCCCTTTCGCACGGCGATCCAGACCGTACCCACCGGCTTCTCCGCAGACCCGCCGTCGGGGCCAGCTATCCCCGTGATGCCGACTCCGATGTCGGCGCCGACGCGCTCGCACGCGCCAGCAGCCATCGCTCGCGCCACCTCTTCGCTCACCGCCCCCCTTTCCGCGAGCAGCTCGGCCGGCACGCCGAGGAGCGACTCCTTCACGGCGTTCGCGTACGCCACGACTCCGCCTGGGAACACGTCGCTCGATCCGGGCACCGCCGTGATGCGCGCACCGAGCAGACCGCCCGTGCAGCTCTCGGCGGTCGCCAGGGTGAGCGACCGCTCCCTGGCGAGCTCGAGCACGACGGCGGCGAGATCGGCCGAGCCCTCGCCGTAGATGTAGTCCCCCGCCCGGTCGCGCAGGCGGTGCGCCGCCTCGTCGAGTCGTCGTTCCGCGTCGGCGACAGGCATCTCCGCCGCCGTGACGCGCAGATCCACACCTTCCCACCCTGGCAGATACGCCAGCGGCAGCCCGGCCACGCTGATCCCGCCGTCCGCGCCGAGCAGCTCCGCGAGTGCGGATTCGCCTATCCCGGTGGTCCTGAGGGTGCGTGATGTGACCACCGTTGGCGCCGCCTCGCGCGCGCGCAGCATCGGGATGACCGTTTCCGTGAGGAGCCCGCGCATCTCGCCGGGGACTCCAGGCAGAGTCACGACCCAGCGCCCCAGCTCATCCTCCAGCCAGAGCGCGGGCGCGGAGCCGAAGCGATTTTCGAGCACCCGCGCGCCACGCGGCACGAGCGCCTGCACCACGTTGATCTTCGGCATGTCTCTGCCGAAGAGCCGGAAGCGGCGTTCCACCTGCGCGAGCGCCTCGGGATCCGTGAGGAGCTCGCGCCCGAACGCCGCGGCGAGTCCGTCGCGGGTGCGATCGTCCGCGGTGGGACCCAGCCCTCCGCTGGTGATCACGGCGCCGGTGCGCTCGATCCCGTCGCGCATCGCGCGGGCGATCAGCTCCGGGTCGTCGCCCACGGTGTCGTGCCGCGCGACGACGACGCCGATCTCCGCGAGGGCGCGCGCCATGAAGGCGGCGTTCGTATCGACAGTGTAGCCGAGCAGCAGCTCGGCGCCGATCGTCAGCAGCTCGACCCGCACCGCGCCGCTCCTTCGGTGATGCTCCTGCTCCAGCCCACGCGCATCAGCTCCCCGGGTGGTAGCTGCGCTCCGTGTGCCCTTCGAGCTGGGATTCGTAGTAGTACACGGGACGCAGGTCGCCCGTGGCGTAGAGCTCGGCCTCGTCGTTGAAGTGGGGCGAGTCGGGATCGCCGCTCTCGCCGCCGGCCGTCACGGCGATCGCGCGCACGCTGTCGCCGAACTCCACCACCGCCACGAACGAGTTGCCGCTGGTGCCGTACCACTTCTTCGTGCCCGGATAGGCCCGCGCACCGAACGATGCGAGCGAGCCCCAGCGCGACGACGTGAAGCCTACGGGGATGCTCGGCTTCGAATCGTCGAACTGCTGAACGATGTCGCCGGTGAGCCGCTGGAAGCGGTTGATGTCGCCCCACGGGGTTCGCCAGTCGCCGAAGTCGGCCTGCAGCTTGTCCGATGCCGCGGCGAGCGCCTGCAGGAGTTGCCGGGGCGGGGCCTTCGAAGCGATGTAGTCGTTCGTCGAAAGCCCCGCCTTGCGCGCGTCGTCGCGTACGTCGCGGGAGATCTGCTCGCCCCAGAAAACCGCGAGCGAAGTGGGCACGGACTCCACACCCCAACGGTAGTCCCAATCGCGCAGCACTTTCACCTGCTCCGCGAGCTTCGAGCGGAGCTGGTTCGACGCCGGCGTGCGGTCGTACGCCTTCAGCAGCGGCGGGATGATCTGCTCGAAAGCGGGGAGATAGCTGTCGTACGCCGCGTCGCGGAGCGACTCCACCGTGAAGTCCTTCCTGTTCGAGAGCACCCGCAGCGCGTGGTAGCCGCGCGGAGTCTCCTCCGTGCCCCTCTCCACGTACTTCGGGAAGTCGGCCCGCTTCAGGCTGCTGGGCCCCGCCGCCGACCACGGCCAGTTGTTGCTGTTGTAGAGCCAGCCGCTGGCGGGGTTCAGGAGATCGGGGCTCTCGTCGAGCGAAAGCACGCCGTTCCAGTCCGTGCGCGGGTCGCTTCCGTCCACCGGCTTCGTCCAGTCGAAGCTCGTGTCGCGCTTCGGGATGAAGTTCGAATGGAAGTAGGCGATGTTCCCTTCGCGATCGGCGAAGAGGGTGTTGTTGGAGGAGTTGGTGTGGAGCTCCATGGTCTTGCGGAACTCCTCGTAGTTGCGTGCCTTCGTACGCGTGTACGACTGCGTGAGCGCCTTCACGGGCGCCTCCATCAGGCTCACGCTGATCCACTTCCCATCCGCCTCGCGCACGATGGGGCCGTGTCGGGTCTCGTAGACCGTGAAGTCCCGCTTCGCCATGCCGGAGTCGGTGCTGTAGGGCACGGTGATCGTGTACGTGGTGACCGGCAGCTCCTGGTCGCCGTACGCGTAAAAGACCGAGTCGCCCCTGCGTGTGATCGTCTCGTAGTACTCGTCGATGTTGTCGACGCCGCTCGAGGTATGCATCCACCCCGCGCCATCGTTGAAACCCTGGTAGACGAAGAACTGCCCCCACGTCACCGCGCCGTAGGCATCGAGCCCCTCTTCGCTCGTCATCTGCAGCTCGGAGCGGAAGAAGAACGACGTGTGCGGATTGATGAGGAGCAGGGCGTGGTTGTCTCTCGTGTTCGACGGTGCGATCGCGACGCCGTTGGAGCCCGACGGCTCCGGCGGCGGACCGTCCCCGGCCGCGGTGGCCGGCACGGCGGCGGCCGGCTTCCCGCCGTAGAACGCTTCCAGCTCGCCCAGGTCGACCCGCTCGATATCGCCGCCGATGCTGCCCTCGCTGAAGCTGAGCGCCATCCACGGCTCGAAGTGCGTGATCACCCGCGGCTTCACCTCGGGATGCTTTGCCAGGTAGAAATTGAGCCCGTCGGCCCACGCCACCATGAGATCCCTCAACCACTGCGGGCTCTCGGCGTACATCGCCTGCAGACTGTCGGGATCGATGAAGAGCTTCATACGCAGATCGCGGTAGATCTCCTTTTCGCCCTCTGCCTCGGCCAGCCGCCCCATCGCGTTGATGTAGTTCGTCTCGACGCGGTTGAAGTCGTCCTCCGCCTGCGCATAGATCATCCCGAACACGGCGTCGGCGTCCGTCTTGCCGCGCACGTGGGCGATCCCCCAGTCATCGCGGGTGATGGTGACGTTGCGGGCCCTCTGCTCCCACCGGGAGGCATCGTCGCCGGCTGAATTGGCGGCGCACGCTGCCGTGGTTCCGGCGAGCACGAGAACGAGCAGTAGCTTTTTCATGGCATTGCTGTGGGGGGTGGGAAAAGGTGGCTTCCGCAAAGATGAGGAGCGGCCACGGCCCTCGCCAGACATCGCGGCCACGGATGTGGAGAGCAGCGGGCGGACGGCGGCATCAATGCCGTGGCAGACGTGGATGGCAGAACGCCGGTGGGACACGACCTCGTGTCCCACCGGCGTTCCGCGTTCGAGCGGTCGCTGCCGCTACGCGATCAGGAGGCCGCCAGATCCTTCACGGCGCCGGCCAGCTTCTCGACGCGGGCCGAGTCGCTCGAGCCCCGGGCCTCGCCCTCCAGAAGCGAAGCGAGCCCCTTGAGCGCCGCGCTCCGCTTCGCGCCGGAGGCCTTCTCCGCGTTATCGAGCGTCTCGCGTACTGCCGCGATCCGGTCGCCGGAGAGGCCCTTCGAGCGCTCGAGCTGATCCACGTACGCGCGCGCCAGCGAGAAGCTCGCGGGCCACACGTACTTCGGCTGCCCCTGCGGGTTCAGGTAGTCCAGGTGCACCGTCCGAGCGGCGTCGATCTCGTTCTGCGAGAGCATCTCGCTCGGCGTGAGCTGGAAGATGTCCAGTCCGCGGGCGATCTCGGAGCTGACCAGCGAGCCGTTGTACCAGTACACCGACCAGGAGCCGCCCGACTCCATGCGGGTGGAATCGATCGGGCCGCGGTCGAAGAAGGCGATTTCGTGGGGGTTGCTCGGGTCGGTCCAGTCGAAGACCGAGATGCCGCCCTGGTACCACGCCTGCACCATCACGTCGCGACCCGGGATCGGGATGAGCGAGCCGTTGTGCGCCACACAGTTCTCCTCTTCCGTCTGCGGCGCGGGGAGCTTGTAGTAGCTGTGGAAGGTCATCTTCCGGCTTTCCAGCGAGAAGATCGCGTCCGCACCCCACTCGCGCGGGTCGGTCGCGCGGCACTTGGCCTGGCTGCCGCCCCCCCACTCGTCGGTGAAGAGAACCTTGCTGCCGTCGTTGTTGAACGTGGCCGAGTGCCAGTACGAGAAGTTGGAATCGGCCACCGCCTGCAGACGTACCGGGTTCGTCGGGTCGCTGATGTCGAGCAGCATGCCGTAGCCTTCGCAGGCACCGCCGGCGAGCCCGAGCTCCGGGTACACGGTGATGTCGTGGCACTGCGTCGGACCGGGACGCGGTCCGTCACCCTCCGAACGCTGTCCGAACATCTTCGCGAAAATCGAAGGGAGCGCCTCGCGCAGCGCCGCGCTGTCCGCCGACGTGGCCGCTCCGCTTCCACCGCGGGCCGCTACCACGCTGTCCAGCAGGGGCCGGGTGTAACGGTCGGGAAGGACGCGCTCCGAGCCCATCATGTCCACCACGAATGCGCCCTTCGCACGCGCCTCGGCGACGCGACGCGCGTTGCGGGCCGCGTCCTCCGGCGTCTCGCCGTGACGCTGCGGCGCCGTGAGATCGTGGAAGATGCGGGGCGAGCTGACGATCTTCGCCTGCTCGGGGTGCGCGAGCGGAACCTTGATGACTTCGATCCGGAAGAGCGCCGTGTTCGCATTCTCGTCCGGGCTCGCGTTCACGCAGCCGGCGAGCTCGTTGGGCGAGCGAACTCCGGCCGATCCGGAGATGTAGACGTAGACGTTGTCCTTGTCCTTGGGGTCCACGAGCACGGTGTGAGTGTGCGAGCCACGGCAGGTCTGCACGTTCCCCACGTTCTTCGGATTCCGGATGTCGCTGATGTCGAAGATGCGGAGGCCGCGCAGGCGCTGGCTGCTCACGGTGTCCTTCACGCCCTGGGTGCCGCAGTCGATGCGCCCCGTGAGTCCCTCGCCCGAGACGAAGAGCAGATTCTTGTAGACCGATACGTCGCTCTGCGACGCCGGGCACACGTACGCTGTCTCGAGCGCTGGGCTGGCGGGGTTGCTGATGTCCCAGATCTGCCAGCCGTGATAGCTCCCCTGGATCGCGTACTTGCCGAGGAACGCGAGGTCCGAGTTGGTCTGTCCCTCGAAGTCCTTCGACGGCTTGCTGTGCGAGACCAGCTTCAGATTCCAGGCTGCCTCGCCGGCGTCGTAGAGACCCGCGCGGAGTCCCACTCGCGGATCGGGATCCGGCGCGGATGGCGCGAGATTCGCCGCCGCGCGGGAGCTTCCCTCCGAGCGCGCCGTCGTCTGCGCGGCGGCGCCGGCCGGGAACAGGCTCAGCGCGAGCGAGAGCGAGAGGAAATTCAGCGCGGTCGTTCGCAAAGCGGTGCCGCGGGTGTGATACGGGGGTGCCATGTCTTTGTCCTCGAGAGGGGCGAAGTGGGCTACTGTCGTTCCGAAGTCGAACCGTCCGCGGGCGCTTCGCCGAATATCACGGCGGCGAGCATCTTCCGCATCCGGGCTATCTCCGTGGTCTGATCCACGTTGACATCGTTGGCGAACTTGAACACCAGCTCATCCTGCGCGGCGCCGTAGGTTCCGAACAGCTCCCGCACCATGGAGACCGCGCCGGTGTGATGCTGGATCATGAACATCAGGAACAGCCGGTCGAACTCGCTCCCGCGCGCGGCGTCCAGCTCCCGCATCTGCGCCTCGCTGAGCATGCCCGGCATGAGCATCTCGTGCTCGGTATGCCCTGCGTCCGCGGCCGCCGTGTCGCTCATCGACTGCATGTCGTGCATCGCATGCATGTCGTGCATGCCGCCGGCGGATTCCGAGGGCATGTCCATCTGATCGTGAGCCGGATCGGGAACGGCCTGGTTGCGAACCCGGAGCCAGCCCTGCATGGTGCGGATCTCGTCGCGCTGCGCGTTGATGATCCTCGCGGCCAGACGCTGCACCTCGGCGCTGGCGCCGTGCGTGGGGGCCCAGCGCGACATGCGGATCGCCTGCGCGTGGTGGTGGATCATCCCGTTCATGAAGTCTATGTCGGCCTTCGTGTACGGGTAGCGCGCGCTGTCGGCCCTCGCGCGCTCGATTGCCGCCTCGAGGCTCGCGCGCTCGGCGGCCGTGGGCGCACCGCTCCGCTGCGCGGCGAGGCCGCTCCCGACGGCGCCCAATGCGATGGCGGCCGCGGCCGTGGCGCGCACGAGCGGGGCCAATTTCGATGTCGCTCTCATGCCGATCGAGCTCCTGGTGAAGCCGAAGCCGGACACCGCTCAGGCGCGCCCGGACGACTGCAATCGGTAGATGCTGCTCCGCAACCGGTGATAATTGTAATCGGCGAACCGCTGGTCAAGAGTGCGCCCGGTCACGAGCGCCCGGAAAGCCGGCATCCTGCCGCCGGACGGTGGCCTATCGGCCGCGATGGTCGACCGCCTGCCCACGGCTGTGTTTCGGCAGCGCGCGTGGCGCGCCGGGTCTACATACCCGCTGCCCGGTCGATGGTGCCAGCAGCATCGCGGAGCGGCCGATCCCGCGCGCATGCCGCGAGGGGGATGCCGCCTGCCCGGTAGGCGCGGCGCGAGTGTCCGATGCATCCGTCAGCTCGCCAATCGTAGTCGCAGGAGATAATCCGGCGAGAGACGCGGGCGCACAAGGGTGCAGCGGATCGAAGGCAGATCAGCCGTGGAAGAGCCTCGTCCGTTCGTCACGCGCGAGGATCAGAGCGAGGAGGAACGCCCCCACGGTGATCCCCGCATCCGCGACGTTGAAGACCCAGAAGCGATGCGCGCCGATTCCCACGTCGATGAAGTCCACCACGCCCTGCGTATTGCGCACGCGATCGAGGAGATTGCCCACCGCCCCGCCGCAGACGAGCGCGAGCGCCATGGCCGCCACCAGCTCGGAGCGTCCCGCACGCCGGTAGAGCGCCGCGAGAAAGGCGAGCATGGCGACCATGGCGGCTATGAGCACCGGACGGGTCCAGCCACCCAGCCACGGCTGCAGATCGAAACCGAACGCGGTTCCGGGATTGTACACGAGCGTGAACTGGAGTAGGGACCCGAGCACCTCGTGCGAGCCGTACGCAGGGCCGAGCCTCTCTACCGCGAGCTCCTTGGTCGTACAGTCGGCCAGTACCAGGAGCGCCAGAAGAGGCCAGAATACGCGGGACTTCGACATGAAAGAATTATCGCCCCGCGGCAGGTGCCATGCCACATCGCCCACTCGCGCGGCGCGCCGGACCGCGGCGGTGCGCGCTCGACACGGCGCGGCGTCCGGGTGGCGGTCGCGCATCGATCCTTAACGGCCGGACCTGCTCGTGCGTCATCTGCCAGGCCCTGCTTCCCGCCCTCGGCGCCGCTGCCCGAACATCGATCACCCTCGCATGAAAATCCTGGCCGCCCTTTTACTCCTCATCGCGCTCATCCCGTTCGCGGCCGCGGCGCAGGTCGGGGCCACCACCGACATCCTCACGGGCGTGGTGGTCGGCCCCGACAGCCTGCCGCTCCCCGATGCGACCGTGGAAGCGGTCTCGGTGGAGACGGGCATCTCGCGCTCGCACACCACCAACGACAAGGGACGCTGGACCATCGTCTTCCCGGACGGCGGCGGTAACTACAGCGTCACCATCAAGCGGCTCGGGATGACGCCCATCACCATCGTGATGACTCGACAGGGCGACGAGGATCGACTCGTCGCGAACGTGGAGCTCAGCCCCACCGCGGCGCGCCTGCAGGAAGTGGTGGTCCGCGCGAATACGCGCGGCGATCCTCGCCGCGGGAGGGAAGCCGGCTCCACGGAAACGACGTTGAGTCCCGATCAGCTCTCGAGGATGCCAATCGACGCGAGCGACCTCGCCACCCTCGCCACGCTCGCGCCGGGCGTCATCGGCTTCGACGCCACCGATTCTACGGCCAGCGCGTTCTCGGTGCTGGGACAGGGTGTGGACCAGAACTCCATCACACTCGATGGGCTCACGTTCGGATCGGGAAGCGTACCGCAGGAAGCGGTGCGGTCGATTCGCGTCGTCACCAACAGCTACGACGTGAGCCGCGGCCGGTTCAGCGGGGGCCAGGTGGCTTCCACCACCCGTGGCGGCACCAACTTCGTGCAGGGGTCGTTCAACTACTCGCTGCGCAACCCGGCGCTGGAAATCACCAATCCCGATGAGAGCGGCTTCAGCGGCGGCTACCTGCAAAACCAGCTCAGCGGCGGGCTCGGCGGACCGATCATACGTAACCAGCTATTCGTGTTCGGCAGCGTGCAGCTCCGCAGGAGAGTCGACCGGCTTCGATCGCTCACCGCGGCCGGCGGCGGCACGCAGAGCAGGCTCGGCGTCTCTCCCGACTCGGTCTCGCGCTTTCTAGCCGCGCTGGACGAATACGGCCTCGGCACGACCTCGCCGGAGGTGGATCGCGACCGCACGGGTGACAATCTGAGCGCGCTCGTGCGCTTCGACTACCTGCTCGGCGACATGCAGACGCTCACCGTACGCGGCGACTATCGCTGGCAGGGGCAGGACCCCAGCCGCGTAGGCAGCTTCGCGCTGGCGCAGACCGGCGGCAACACCAGGAGCTGGAGCGGCGGCTTCATGAGCACGCTCACGTCGCACTTCGAGAACGGCCTTGTGAACGAGCTGCGCGCCTACATCTCGCGCGCGCACCGTAGTTCCACTCCGTACCTGGCGCTCCCGCAGGGGCGCGTGCTCACCACCTCCGCGCTCCCCGACGGCACTACCGGCACGGCGACTCTGGCCTTCGGCGGCAACTCCGGCATGCCCCAGTCCAGCAGGCAGAGCGGCCTCGAGCTCGGCGACGAGCTGTCGTGGCTCTTCGGCGACGGACACCGTTTCCGGCTGGGCGGATCGTTCGACCGAAACAGACTCGAGCAGGACCAGACTTCGAATCGCTTCGGAACTTTCTACTTCAATTCGCTCGCCGATCTCGATTCGCTGAAACCCGCCTCCTTCACGCGCACACTCGCGCCGCGGCTTCGCTCGGGCACGGCCAGCGGCGGCGCGATCTACGCGGGCGACACGTGGCGGCGCTCCGCTGCGCTGCAGCTCACCTGGGGGCTCCGGCTCGAAGGATCGCGCTTCGGCGGCGCGCCCGCGTACAACGCGGAGGTGGACTCGCTCTTCGGCTACCGCACCGACCACTTTCCGTCGGAAGTTCACCTCAGTCCGCGCATCGGCTTCACGTGGACCATCGGCGCCGCCGACAGGCTGCGGGGCGCGCCGGCGGCCTCGGGCGGCGGCCGCGGTGGCACGGGGGCGGGAAGGCGCTTCGGCGGGGGCCAGGGCGGGGCGAACGTCATCAGGGGCGGCATCGGCGACTTTCGCGGCAATGTCTCCACGGCGCTCTTCTCGATGGCCCAGGGCGCCACCGGTCTCGTCGATACTCAGGCGCGTCTGGACTGCGTTGGCGACGCGGTCCCCATCCCCGACTACCTCGCCTACGCCGAGAGCGTGGACGACATACCGGCCGAGTGCGTCCCGGGAAGCGGTCCGCTGCCGCCGGAGTACGCGCCGCTCGCCAACGTGACTGTGTTCGACCACGACTTCGGCGCGCCGCGCACCCGCCGCGCCTCCCTCGGCTACCAGCGCCACCTCTTCGGCCGCTACACGCTGAGCGTGGACGGTACCTACGCGCGCGGGGTGAACCAGACCGGCCGCACCGATCTCAACCTCGATGCGTCGCCGCGCTTCGCGTTGGCGAGCGAGGGCGGGCGCCCGGTGTTCGTCGATGCATCGGCGGTGGTTCCGGGTACCGGCGCCATCTCTTTGGCCGCGTCGCGTCTGCACGGCGACTACGGCCAGGTGATGCGTGTGGACTCGCGACTGCAGTCGGAGACCGGGCAGCTCTCGTTCAGCCTGAACGGCTTCGCCGCGCACGGGATCGTCTTCCGCGCGTCGTACACACTCTCGCACTCGCGCGACCAGTCGTCCTTCGGCGCCACCGCGGGTAATCCGAACCAGGCCACATGGGGACCGAGCGGCATGCAGCGGAAGCACTCGATGGTGGCATCGGCCACCTATCCGATCTTTCCCTCGCTCGAGCTCACGCTCATCGGCCGGCTGATGAGCGGTGCGCCGTACACCCCCATGGTGGGCGGTGACGTGAACGGCGATGGTTCGCGGAACGATCGCGCGTTCATCTACGATCCCGCCACCGCGCCCGACACGGCCATCGCCAACGGCATGAGCCGCGTGCTCGCGAGCGCTCCCGCGGCCGCGAGGGCGTGCCTGAACCGGCAGATGGGCGCGATCGCGGCGCGCAACAGTTGCACCGCCCCCTGGCAGCAGACACTCGACATGCAGGTGAACGTGCGCCCCTCGCTGCTCCACCTCGACCGGCGACTCACGCTCTCCATCTCCACGGTGAACATGCTCGGCGGCCTCGACCAGCTATTCCACGGTGCCGACGACCTGCACGGCTGGGGACAGACCCTGCGCCCCGACCCGACACTCATGTCGGTGGTGGGCTTCGATGCGGTGGAGAATCGGTTCCTCTACCGTATGAACGACCGCTTCGGCAATACGCGCGGGTCGGCGAACGCCTTTCGCGCCCCGTTCCAGCTCGCCATCCAGGCGCGCTTCGCGATGGGTCCGGACGCCGCGCGCAGCCGGCTCCAGGCCGCCTTCGGGCGTGGCGGCCGCGGCGGACCGGGCGATTTTCTCTCGCGCGTCGACCGGCTGATGCCGAGCCCGCTGAAGGCGATCCTCGCGCTCCGCGACACACTGGGACTCGCTGGCGAGCAGTTATCGAGGCTGCAGTCGCTCTCCGATTCGCTCGATGCGCAGAACGCAGCGCTCGCCGATTCCGTGCGCGTGCTCGTCGAGCGGGCGGGGAACGGCACCAACCCGCGCGAGCTGCTCGCGGAGCTCTCTCCCAGGTTGAACGAGATCCGGGCGAACAACGCGGCCGCGCTCGATGCGGCGCGCGGCATGTTGACCGACGATCAGTGGGAGAAGCTGCCCGACGCAGTCAGGAACCCGCGGGCGGGGATGGGCGAGCGCCGTGGCGGGGGCGGTGGACGGCGAGTGCCATGAAACCGCCGAACCGCGGCGCGGTCACGCGGCTCGGTCCCGCGGCTCGGCGCTGCGTTAGCGAGCGCGGTCACGCTCGGCGGGGCGGCAGCGTTCCCTGTTCCAGCAGCGTGCGCGACACCTCGTCGAAGCGCGTCCACACCGCGCGCGCCAGCGCACCACCCACACTCACGCGTCGCACTCCCAGCGCCGCGAGCTCGGGAACGCTCAGATTGGTAGTCGAGAGGAGCACGTTCACAGGCTTGGGCGCCACGGCGGCCACCAGCTCGGCGATCATGTCTCCGTCGCTCACGCCCGGCGCGTACAAACAGTCCGCTCCCGCCTCGGAGTAGGTCGCCAGGCGTTCGATAGTCGGCTGAAGCTCCGTCCGGCCGATGAGGAACCCCTCCGAGCGACCCACCAGAAGCACCTTCTGCCCCGACGCGTCGATCGCCTCGCGCGCGGCGCGCAGCCGCTCGACCGCCATCGCCCGATCGTAAAGCTCCGCGCCGGTGCGATCTTCGATGGAGAGCCCGGCCACGCCGGTGTCCACGGCGCGACGCACGTTGCTACCCACACCTTCCGGCGTATCGGCGAAGCCGGCCTCGAAGTCGGCATTGACGGGAAGATCGGTGGCGCCACAAAGCTCGCGCAGGTGAGCGAGCACTTCGTCGAGCGACAGCTCGCCATCCTCCCGGCCCAGCGCCCAGGCGGCCCCCGAGCTGGTGGAAGCCAGCGCGCGAAAGCCCAGCTTCCTCAGTCGCCGCGCGCCGCCGACGTTCCAGGGGTTGGGCAGGATGAAGCAGCCGCTCTCGTGCAGCCGCCTGAACGCCTCGCGGCGCTCGTCGAAGTCAGTGGTCATCGGCAATGCAACGCGGCGCGATTCCCGACGGTTCCTCGCGCCTCACACGCCCTCCGCCCCCGCCCCGGCCCCCGTGCCCGCCCGCCGGCGAACACGGCTCACTCCATGGTGCGCCGATACACGCGCTCCACATCGAGGGAGAAGCACGCGAACACCACGCGCTCCACTCCCGAAGCCGGGCCGGCGGCGCGCACAGTGTCGACCGCGATGCGCGTGGCCGGCTCCAGCGGGTAACCGTATATCCCCGTGCTGATCGCCGGGAACGCGATGCTTCGGATCCCGTTCTCCGCGGCGAGCCGCAGCGAAGAACGATATGCCGCCGCGAGAAGCTCCGCTTCATTCGCGCCGCCGCCGTGCCATACCGGCCCCACGGCGTGGATCACGTACTGCGCGGGGAGCTCGAAGCCGGGTGTGATGCGCGCCTCGCCCGTGGGACAGGGTGCGACCGCCGCGCAGGCTCGCGCGAGCTCCGGGCCGGCGGCGCGGTGGATCGCGCCGCATACGCCGCCGCCCGGCGCCAGCGACTCGTTCGCCGCGTTCACGATCGCGTCCAGATCCAGCCCGGTGATGTCGGCAACTATCGCGGTCGCCTTCATGGGCAAATGCTCAGTCCGTGGTGTCGCTGCTCCCGGTCGCACCGGACGCGCTCACCGCCGCCGCCTTCGCCGTCGACAGATAGCCCGGCTTCAGGTCCAGCAGGTTGGCGATCTTGCGCGTGAGATACTGCTCGTGCTCGGAGATCTTCCCATCCGCCAGCACGAGCCCCCACATGACCTCCGCGAGCGTCATCTTCTGGCCCAGGTCGTAGCTCTTCTTCACGACCGAGGTGAACCTGTACTGGTCGATGGCCTCGCGTCGTTCCTCCTCCGCGAGCTCGAGGAGCCGGCGTCCGCCATCGGGGGGAAGATCGAAGTGGCGCTGGAGAGCGCTCTCCAGATGCTGCCGCTCCTCCGCGGAGAACTCGCCATCCGCGTGCGCCACCTGAAGCAGCAGCGCGCACGCGGCGAGATGCACGGGATCCACCTCCGGCTGCGCGGACGCGTCGTGTGCGCCCGTGTCGGGGCCGAGGAGCTGCCTGATGGAATCGAGTATCCTCACGTCACGCCGCTCCCCGGCCAACCCCGCCCGGTCGCCGCGGAGCAGCGGACAGGCGGCGTGCCGCAGTGGCGAGTCGATGCACTTTCACCATCACTGCTTCGTCATCGTCAGCCCGCTCACCGTTCCCTCGGTGTTGTGGGCGAAGCGGATACCGTACACGCCATCGGTGGAAGCGAGCTTGCCGTCGGTGACGAGCTCCGACTTGTCGTAGGTCGCGACGACGGTGCCATTGATGGCGCAGCTCACCTCGTCACCCTTCACCGAGAGCGCGATCTCCTGCGTCACGGGCTGCCCCTTCCCCGCCGCCTTGTGCACGGCGTCGTTCGCCTCGCCGCGCCGGCCGTTCATCTGGAAGGGTTCGGGGCCGAAGCCGCGCACGATGAAAGTTCCGTTTCCGTAGGCGGCGCAATACAGCAGGCTCTGTTGGTCGGTTCCGAGCTCGTTGCCGGCTATGAACACCCCGTACGGATGCGGATGGTCGTTCAGGTTCATGTACTGCGGTTCGCTGAACGTGGCCTTGACTGTGTAGTCGCCGCTCGCCGTGTTGGCGGGGTTCCAGTATGTGACGGCCGGCCCGGTAGTGATATGCAGGTCGTTCCCCTGCATCTCGAGTTTGGCATCGTTCACGGACTGACCACGCGACGCCGCACGCGCATCCACTTCACCCTTCCAGCCCGGCACCGTGATGCCGCCGTCTTCCACGCTGCGTTCTACTTCCTGCGCGTTTGCACTGCTCCCGGTCGCGGCGAATGCGAGCGCGGCCAGCAGGACCGCGGAGATGTGGGTACATCGCATGGTGGAACCTCCAATCACAGGTGAGTCATTGCGCTCATGATAATACGCCGGCAGCTACGACGGGAGCGAGCGGACGCTCGCCGTCAAAGAGCGGACTCGTCTGCATCGCTGCCGAGCTCGCTCCACTGTATCGAGCTCACCCCTTTGCCCCGCGGAAGCGCGCGATGGCGCGCATGATGGCGTCGGGCACCAGGAGGCTGTCGGATATCGCAGCGATCTCCTCCGCATCGCTCCAGGCCGCTTCCAGCGCCTCCAGCTCCCCCTGCAGCGCGAGCCGCTCGGCATCCTCGTGCACCGCCATCTCGAGAGCGAGCCGCTCGAGCCCAGCGAGGCTCAACGCGCCGTAGCGGTCGCGGAGAAACGTCTCGCCGGTACGCCAGCGCTCTTCGCGGAGCCGAATCGTTTTCCGCATGAAGCCGGAGGCGTCGCCCGCGGCGGTGATCATGTCGGCTGCGTCGCGCACATCCGCCGCCGATCCGCCGTGTGCATTCATGAGCGCGAGCAACTGTCCCGCGGTCTGCATCGCCGGCTGCCCGTTCAGATCCACCACGCCGTGGTCGTGAACCACGCGCAGCGCCCACTCCCCTTCCCCCCGCGCCTCCATGAACTCGATGCGCGACAGATGCTTCGCGCGCACGTGCTCGAGCTTTCCATCCTTCGCCCGCACCCGCGCCACCACGCGCTCGTACTCGTAGTTCTCGAGCGCGTTGGAGAGGCGTGAATACAGCGGAGGTCCGTAGAGGCCTTCGGTCACGGCAGCCACGCCGACCACCGCGAGTCCGCCCGCGGCGAGCGTGAGACTCCCGGCCGCGGCGGCGAGCGCGGCCCTTCCCGTGGCTCTGAGCCGGCGCGCGCGCAGCCGGTCGCCGTAGCGCCAGGCGGCGAACTCGGGACGGAGCGGCTTCCCCACTCGCACGAGATCGAGCCCTTCGCGCAGCGTCGCGAGCCCGATGTTATCGGTGGACACGCGCAGAGGCGTTTCGCGGAACGCCCGCTCGCACTCCTCGATCGCCTCCCAGCGCTCGTCTATGGGAGCCAGGTTCCAGTTGCGGCAGTGCGTGCACACCGCCCACAAACGTCCCCGATGTGAGTCGAAGGCGAGCCTCCGCCCCACCTGGAAATGCTCGACGACTTCGTTGGCCCCGAGCTGGCCGTGACAGAAGAGGCAGGTGGAATACATGTGCGCTTGCCGATTCGTGAAGACCGCCGCCTGGTTCACCACGATGCTTCCACCCCGCAACGACCGCAAGTGACGTACCCGCGCTCGCTACGAGCTCCCCAGCACGCGTGCAGGATCGGTCCGCGCGCCGCGGCGCGCGGGGCCCGCGCTCGCGGCCACGGCCACGAGTCCGGTGACCGCGACCACGGCGGCGAACGTCACCGGATCGGTGGCCGTCACTCCCTGCAGCAGCGAGCTCAGAACGCGCGTGGCCAGCAGCGCCGCCACGATCCCGACCGCCAGACCCACCGCCGCCTGCTTCACTCCCGCGCGCAGACTGAGACGCAGCAGCTCGCCCGGCGTGGCGCCAAGTGCAGCGCGCACGCCGAATTCGTGTGCGCGCGAGGCCACGACCTGCGACACGATCCCGAAGATCCCGATCGCCGAGAGCGCGAGCGCCAGCACTCCGAAGATTCCGAGCGCCTGCATCGCGAACCGCGGACCACCGATCGAAGTGTTCACGATGTCACGCATCGTGCGCACTTCAGAGATGGGAAGGCGCGGGTCGATCGCACGCACGGCTGAACGCACCGGGCCGACGAGCGCATCCGGATCGCCGTCGCTGCGCACCACCAGGCTCATGCTCCTGCGCGTGCTCCCGGGAGCACGCGCGAACTGCGCGAGTGTCACGTAGAACTCCGGCTTCACCTTGCCCACCAGCGCGTCGTGATGGACGTCGTCCACCACACCGACTATCGTGTACGCCGCGGTACTGTCGCTCCCGTTGATGCGCACCTGCGTGCCCAGCGCGTGGCGCGCTCCGATGTACTGCTGGACGAAGGTGCGATTCACCATCATCGCCAGCGTTCCGCCCATGTCGTCACGAGCGTCGAAGCGCCGACCTTCGATCATGTCGAGGCTCATCGCCTCGAAGTAGCCCGGCGTCACGACCTGCCAGTCGCCCGGCGTGCCCTGGTTCGGTGGTGGCGTATACCCTTCCACCTGCAGCCCCCAGTCGCCCATCTCGGTGGCGAGCGGCAGAAGGCGTACGGCGCCTACCGCCTCCACACCCGGCACGGCCGCGACACGCCGTTGCAGCTCATCCCAGAACCGTGCGACGCTCACCGAGTCGGGATAGAACGCCGAGGGCGTGGAGATCCGCATCGTGAGCACGTGCCCGGCGTCGAAGCCGGAGTCGATCGCGAGGAGATTGCGCACGCTGCGAATCATGAGCCCCGCAGCGGTGACAAGCACGACCGCGAGCGCGACTTCCGCCACTACGAGTGCCTGCCTCCAGCGGAGTCTCGCGGCGCCGCTGGTAGACCCGCGACCGCCTTCCTTCAGCTCCCCCGCAGGCGCGAGGCGCGCGGTGTGCAACGCCGGGAGCATCCCCGCCATCAGCGCAGCGACGAACGCGGCGACGAGCGCGAAGATCAGCACCTCACCGTCGATGGTGGAGTCCGCAACGCGTGGCAAACTCGCCGGAGCGGCGGCGCGCACCAGGCGTACTCCGCCCCACGCGAGCGCGATCCCCAGCGCTCCACCCGCCGCTGCCAGCACCGCGCTCTCCGTCAGGAGAAGCCGCTGCAGTCGGCCCGATCCGGCGCCCAACGCCACGCGCACCGCCAGCTCGCGCCGCCGCGCCTCACCGCGAACCAGGAGCAGCCCCGCCACGTTCGCACACGCGATGAGCAGCACGAGACCGACCGCGCCGAACACCACCAGCAGCACTGGCCGAACGCGTCCGGTGATCTGTTCCTCGAGCGGTACCGTGTACGCATGAAAGCCGACGTTCGACATGTAGCCCCAATGCTCCAGCTCCGCTACCAGCGATCGAAGCTGAGCGTTGGCGTCGGCCGCGGTCATCCCCGGTGCGAGACGCGCGACGGCGTGGTAGCCGTGATTGGCGCCGCCCCTCGGAAACTCGGGACCGGGGAGCGCGCCGTTCTGCGCGGCGTCGGTGGCCATAGGGAACCACGCTTCCGTGCGCCCATCCGCGCCGAAGTCCATCGGCAGGCGAAAGTCGGCGGGCATCACGCCCACCACGGTGGTCGCTTCCCCCGAAATGCGTACGTCTCGTCCCACCACCGAGGGATCGCCGCCGAAGCGGCGCTGCCAGAGCCGGTAGCCCAGGATCACGACGCGCGGGCCGTTGGGGCTGTCTTCCTGGGCGGTGAAGTTGCGTCCGATGACCGGTTGCACACCCAGTATCGGGAAGACGTTCGCCTGAACGAGCGCCATGCGCACGCGCTCCGGCTCATCGCCATCGAAGTTCGCCGAGCCCTCGGAGAAGAGCCCGATGTCGGCGAACGCGCGCACGCGCGCACGCCACCCTTCCCACTCGTCGTACGACAGCCAAGTCTGGTCGAACCCCTTCCAGGCGCTCCAGACCATCACCAGGCTCTCGGGACTGCGATACGGCAGCGGGGTGAGCAGGACCTGCTTCACGACTCCGAAGAGCGCGGTCGTTGCGCCGATGCCGAGTGCGAGCGTCACCACCGCGACGGAAGTGAATCCGGGACGACGGCGCAGCGAGCGGATCGCGAACCGGACATCGCTCCATCCATCGCGGAGCCAGCTCGTACCGCGCTCGTCGCGCACCTCGTCCTTGTGGCGCGCCACGCCGCCGAAGGTGCTCATCGCGCGTCTTCGGGCTTCGCCGGCACCGAGTCCGGACTCCACGAGTCGTCGCGTTTCCATTTCTATGTGAAACGCCATCTCCTCGTCCATCTCGCGCTCCTGTCTGGCGCGTCCGAACAGAGCGCCGAGCGCGGAGAGCGTCTCGTGATACCAGGCCATCTCAGCCCCCTTGTAAGGCGTAGCGAAGCACGCGATTCACGGCACCGGAGGTGCGCTCCCAATCCGCGATCTCCGCTTCTAGCTGTTTGCGCCCCTCGCGAGTGATGCTGTAGTAGCGCGCCCGGCGGTTGTTCTCAGTCACGCGCCACTCGGCGCGAATCCACCGGCGGCGCAGCATCTTCTGGAGCGCGGGGTATAGCGAGCCCTGGTTGACGTCGAAGACGTCGCCGGAGATACGTCGCAGCTCGAGCGAGAGTCCCCAGCCGTGCATCGGCTGGGCGGCGAGCAGCTTGAGGGCCAGCATCTCGAGGGTACCCTGGAGCACCTCGGAGCGCTGGTCTGGTCGAGGATCGGGAGCCATGGTCCTTTAGACGGCCAAAAGGAGGAAAGAGTTTCAGGCGGGGCGTGGCTCGTGGAATCGGAGCGAGTGGCACGTGGTACGTGGGGCGGCGCTCAGTGGCCGAGCGCAACCATCAACGTCGTGGCGCGCGGCTCTCGGGATCCTGCTCGGTGATCATCCCCACGACACGCACACCACTCACGGCCGCCCGGGCGATGATATACTGCACGTGTCCGTACGCGACGTCCCTGTCAGCCCGGATGAACAGCACGCGGTCATCGCTCTGTGCAAAGAGTACGCTGAGGCGCTGCGAAAGCAGCGAGACGGGAATGCTCCGCCTGTCGAGAAAGTAGTGGCCATCAGCATCGATGCCGAGAACATGCTCGGCGGGCGACTGCGGATGTGCCCTCGCATTTGTAGCATCGGGTGGCACGGCCCGGAAGCCGTCGAGAAGCAGCGGCGTGATGACCATGAAGATGATGAGCAGCACCAGCATCACGTCTATCATAGGCGTGACGTTCGGCTCCGCGCGCACGGCGGCGGCTCTCGTCGTATGCATCGATCCCTCCAGGGCGATGGGTTCGCCCCAACATGCGAGCCCCACATGAGTGCGTCGTGACGGCTCGATTACGGGAGGGTGAACAGTGCGTGACGATCGAGGCTCTGCGCGAACCCGGATAAGCCCTATCGACGCCCCGCGGCTGCCCGATCGGCTACGTAGGAGAAAGCGACCAGGAGAATTCCGGCCACCAGCAGCCCCGCCAGTCCGCCGAGGAGGTGATAGCGGGTTGCCGAAGCGAGCGGAGAGGCGCCTGCCGGGAGCTCGCACGCACGCTTCACCTCCAGCCAGATGCCGCCCGCGTCCACGCAGGCGTTCTGCCGTAGCCACACGCTCATACTCAGCGCCACGAATGCGCCCGCGATTCCGGAGAGCAGTGCGGCAAAACGGCGACGCGTATCGGATGTCATGACCGCAACGTAAACGCTTCGATCACGAGCAGCCTTCCACCCACTCGACGTAGGGCCGAAGCCCGGCTCGATACTCGGTGACGCGCTCCCCGTCGGTCTCGAACACGAGCCGGTGCAGCGTATCGCCGGGCGCGGTGACGATCAGATAATGGCCCTCGGGCCCCGTGTACTTGTGCGGCTCGACGAGCACGCGCCCGGCGTGCCGCGCGAGAACCATGACCTCGCTGTCGCCGACCCGATCGCCCCACTTCGTCGCGATCGGGAGCGAGTCGACGTCGATGCGGACGACGGTATCGTTCACCACCATGAATCCGATTCCGGTCGCGCGAGGGTCATCGGGAACGCCGATGTAGGCACACTCTCGTGAAGCGGAATCCCCTCCGGCCCGCGGCGGTACTCCCAACGCGGCGAGGGCTGCGGCGCGCGGGGTTCCCGTCTTCACCGGTCCGAACGCGGACATGCTCACGGTCCACGTGGTCGAGTCGGCTCCCGCGCCAGCAGCCGCGTGGGCCGAATGCTCGTCAGGTGCGGGGCGTCGCTCGCCGCATGCGGCAAGCAGAAAACAGGCGAGAAGCGGAAGGATTCTGCGCATTCGGGTTGACGAAGTTCGCGGTGGCGTAGCGCTCGGTTATTCGGGGTTCGACAACGCCTCTACCATACCCCCCAGCTCCATGATGGCACCATGGGTATTCACTTGCTCGTAATACAGGTGCAGCCCGGACTCCTCGACGAACCTCTCGAATCCCTCCGCCGACTCCTTGCTCGGCATCTTCCAGACGGCCATGAAGTCGTAGCCGGATGAATGCGGCGTGTCATCGTCGTTCCTCAGGAGGCCGACCAGTTCCACACCCGATTCCATCTGCTTCTGCAATCCTCCGAGGAGGGTGTCCATCCACTGCTTTCTGGCATCGGGTGCAAGGTCCGTCCATGCAGGGCGGAACTTCCAAAGCTCGGTGTAGAGATGCATCCTGGACCTCCGTCTTGCGTAGTAGAAGACGTGACAACATGTCACACTCATCCCGGATGCGCCACCGTCGCACACGATGCCTTTCATCACGGCGGCATGAAGTACCGCGCATTCATGGATCGGAGCGGCTTACGCCGGAGTCGGTACGAGCGCGCTCCGCGCGTATGGAATCCGCTTCACAATTATCCGGGAAGCGGGTCAGATACGCAGCAACCGTGGCGACGGTTCCGGCAGTCGCATGAATCGCGCTGTCCGCCCGGGAGCAGCCCATACAGGTGACACGCAGCGCGTACTCTCCGAGAAGCATCCGCAATTCGACGCGGGACGAATCACTCGAGCCGCCCAACCGAACATCGTGAGCCGAGTCGCTGAGCGCGACGTACAGCGTACGGTCGAGAGCAGCGCTGTCGGCATAGTTGAATCCGAGTACCGTCAGGCGCGCCATGTTCTGTGCGCCGAGCACGGAGTCCGCGATCCCGGAATCACGCGACTCCATGCGCCACTCGTCCTGCGCCGGATCATAGATGATCTGATCGCACGACAGGTCGATCGGCATGCCGCTCCGATGGTGGCAAGCAGACAGGAGCAGCATGCACGCCCCCAGGATTACCCGAGCCTTCAGGCAGTTCGGCGGCTCAGAGCTCCAGCACGGTATCCAGCCCACGGTGCACTCCCACGATCGTAGAGACCTTCCGGATCGCCAGCAGCGCGCCGTCGACATATGGACGGGCACTTCCCCCTGCATCGTGCCGGATGGTCAGCCGCTGGTCGGGCATCCCGAACACTATCTCCGCACCGATCACATACCCTGGCAGTCGCACGGAATGGATCTGTGAACCGGACACGGTGGCACCTCGTGCGGCGCGCTCCCCCACTGTATCCTCGACCCGAAGCGTCGGTTCCGGCCTCCGAACGCGCTCGAGGCGCGCCGCGAGTTCGCGTGCCGTGCCACTCGGCGCGTCCTTCTTGTCGCCGCGAGCGTAGTCGAGGATTTCCCACTCGGGGATGTAGCGGGCGGCGATCTCGGCGAACTTCTGAAGCAGGACCACGGTCAGCGCGAAGTTGCCGACTGCCAGTACGCCACGCTCCCTCGCGCGTGCGGCGACGTCGATCTCCGCGTAATCGTCTTCGCTCAGTCCCGAGGTGCCGACTACCACGTGTGCGCCGTGTTCCAGTGCGGCGAGCACGTTGCGCTTCGCGCTGTCCGGCTTCGTATACTCCACGAACACGCTGCAGTCGTGGCCGAGTGCCGCGGACGCGGAGGCGTAAACCGGAGACGTTAGGCGCGGATCGGCGAGCACATCACCCAGTATCCGTCCCGCGTGCGTACGCGACACCGCGGCCACGAGGTCGATGTCTTCGGCGGCAGCGATGCTGCGGGCCAGTTCGGAGCCAGCCCAGCCGGTAGCGCCGGCGAGGCATACGGTGATCGGCATCAATCAGTCACTCCCCTCTCCATAGTTCCGTTCGCTAGCGACTGTTGCGCTCCCAGATGTCTTCGCCGTGACCTCCGAGCGGTCTCGCGAGCGCATACCATGTCAGACGTAGACGCCGGGAGGCTCGATCGAGAAGCTCTCGTACAGCCGTGAGCTATCGAAGATGCGTAGAGTGTGGCCCGTGTCGATGCGTGCAAGCTCGGCCCCAACAAATTGACTCAAATCGAGATCCGCGGGTACGCCATGCATACTACGTCCCTCCAGCCGTCAATGCGTCACTCCTGTCGGAGTTCGCCCGTGATTCGTAGAGTGCCGCACGTTGGGGCGTTCGGGTCCTTCTGCGGGCCGCTGGACGGATGCCTGAGGTCGACGGCCGCCGAGTCACTCGCCGTGCGCGCACGCGCGTAGGACGCGCGGCATTCCGACGCTCCCGGCGAGAGGAAACCAGGATGTCGCGCCAACTGGAACAGGAACACGGCAATCGACCCGAGAAGCAACGCCACCGCGATCGTGGCGGTGAGAGTGAGAGCTCGCTCGCAAATCATACAGTGGTAGTATCACGCCGAGGGATATCGATAGAGCACCGCCGGTGCGCCGAAGAACTCGACAGTCTCGGCGGCTTCGGCTCCCAGCGATTGCGCAACGCGAATGGACGCAGCGTTCGCCGGACGAATGATGCTCGCTATCGCCGTGCGCCCCAGTTCCTCGCGAGCGTGGCGGAGCGCGGCTGCCGCACCTTCGCGAGCGTAGCCCCTGCCCCATGCCTCCGGCGCGAGCGTGTACGCGAGCTCGAAGACCGGGAATCCCTCCGGCTGATGACAGCCGATCCGGCCAATGAACCGGCCCGTCTCGCGCTCCTCCACGGCCCACACGCCGAAGCCATGCAGCACCCAGTGCCCCGCGAACATCGCCATCTGAAACCACGCAGCGGTACGAGCGAGCGGCTGGCCGTCCCCAAGGTAGCGCGTTACCGCCGGATCGGCCATCATCGCCGCGTACGCCTCGAAGTCCTCCGCCACGAAGCCGCGCATGAGGAGTCGGGATGTCGAGAGCTTCGGAATTCGGATCGTGTCTGGTGAATTCACCTTCGGTTCAGGCCATGGATTGCCGAGACAATTGTCGTTTCGATGAGAGCGGCCGCTGCCACACCCAGCGCGTACGCCACCAGGTCGCGCGCGTCGAAGCCGCTTCCGAGCACGAGCTGTCCCAGCGTCGTGGACCGAAGCGCGTCGAGCCACGGCGCGTGGTACATCTGGCTTACTTCCACGGCCGCGCATATCGCGTACGCCGCGGCGCAGCGCTGGAGCAGGCGAGCTCCCGGCGCGATCGTGCCGACCCACCACACGATCATCATCGCCCAGAGCGCGTCTCCTGCCATATCGCGCGCTGCCGGGCCGAGAACATCTCCGCGCAGGTGCACGAGCAAGCCAACGATGATCGTGACGACTGCGGCCGCCGCATAACGCGCGCGTGAGCGGATACGCCGTGGCATGAAGATCAAGGAACCTTCCACTCGACCCGCGACGCACGATTCTTCCAACTGCTTCGATGACACTCCACGATCATCGCCGCATTACACCAGCTTCTCGAACCGACCCTTTCGTTTGACGAGATTCTTGTAGTCCCACTGGATGGTCTTTGCCATGCCGCACCTTCCCGTCGGCCCCATCAAGATTGTCCTCATGTCCTCCAGCCAGCGTTCCGTCGGACCAGTTCGAGAGTCCCACGAGGAACACGATGATCGGCGGGAAGCTCTTCTGCTGCGCTTTCGCATCCGGTGAAAAGTACCAGTAAGGGCTCGCCAGGATCGGAGAGTCCTCCGTATTGGCGCCCCAGTCTTCGATGTTCTCGAGGTCTGTGTAGAACATGACATGCGGGCCGTTGTGCTCACCCTGATCGGTCAGGTACGCCGACTTCGCCATCATGTACGCCATCGCGCCGCTCTCGAGCTTCGGGAGTCGTCCATTGTCGAACGCGGAGTCGAGCACTGTCAAAATCTCCGCCGTCGAGTGGCCGGCCATTACCATCCTGGTACGCAATTTCTCGATCGGCAAGACCGAGCGGACCGCCTGCGGATTCATGTACGCCGCCGCCCGTATTTTCGGATTCCAGAATTCGGGCCAGTCGAATGGCCCCGTCCAGCCCCTGTCCACCAGGCAGACGAATCCGTTCTTCCCCTCGACGGCGGTCTCGAAGCCCTGTCTACCCAGCACCAGGATCGTCGCGTCACGCGATATCGACGCCGGCGCCGCGCTCCGCGCGAGCGCGATCTCCGCGGCCCGATCCGTCATGATGTACTGATCGATCGCGGCCATCGTTGGGTATGGCGTGGCGGCCTGCTGTGCCGCCGTCGTCTGCGCTCCACCGACAATGAGAAGCAGTGCGATGCCTCCTGCGGCGCGAGCGCCCGAGGCGAGATCACGCATGAGCCACCATCCTGAGAAAGAGTCGCGTGCTCACGCCTGTTCTGGAGCGGGATCGAAGAAGATCTCGCGCACCTCGACCGGTGTTCCGAACGCGCTCGCGCCCCTGCGCGCCCATGTCAGCGCCTCGTCCAGGTCGGCCGTCTCCACGATCGTGATGCCGCCCACGAGTTCCTTCGTTTCCAGGTACGGGCCATCCATGATGCGCACTTCGCCGTTCGGTTGGAGTCGAAGCGTGTGCGCCGCTCCGAGGCCACCGGCGAACCTCCGCACACCGGCAGCGATCATCTCCCGATTGAGCGCGTAGATCTCCTCCACCTTCGACTCATCCTGAGCCGAGGGATCGAAGTCTTCGGGGAGATACCCGGAGATCAGAAAGTGCGGCATGTTGCCTCCTGGAAGGGTGTGTAGCCGGCCGGGTTGGCTGGCCTTCACCATCACGACGAACGGCAAAGCCGAATTTCGACAGGGAGGCCGGAGTGGCAGTGACGATCCTCGATCGAGGTCCGGCCCGGAATGCCGCTGATGAACGCGGCATCGGCTTACTTCAAGCCAAGCTTCTTCCCTGCTGCCAACAGGCGGACCGACTCCCGAATCCGTTTCTCGCGTGTCTCTGGTCGCTTGGCCGTGTGAATCCACGCGACGAAGTTACGACGTTCTCCCGGTGCGAGCGAGCCGAAGTTCTTCCACACTTTGGCGTCTTCCTTGAACGCCTTCGCGATGTACGCAGGCATCTCCGGGATGGACGGCTTCGACGGATATGTTCTCGCGGTGGGGGCCGCAGCGAGTCCCGGCGGCGCGAGCTCTCCAGTCGATTCGAGTTCCTTCCAGCGTCTCCGGTTCGAGTCCGACCACTTACTCGTCGGCCGTCGTGGGGTGACCTTGATCGCGTAGCTGCTCTCGTCCAGCCGTCTCACGAGGCTGTCGATCCACCCGTAGCAGAGCGCTTCACGCACCAGCTCCTCGTAGGGCATCGACTCGACGCCCGTGTGCTGCTTGTAACGCAGCAGCCAGATACCCGGACTCGAAGCGTGATTCCGGGCGAGCCACCGCCGCCACTCCGAGCGTGTTCGCACGTCCAGCGTGATCAGGTCGGTCACCACCTTCGGCTCTCCTGGTTTGCGCCTCCGCCGTCGCGAGGCTCATCCAGCGTCCGCGCGAAGAGTTCCATCAGTGCCTCCGCCCGGTTCCGGAGCCGCCTCGTAGTTGATGACCAGAACGCCCGCGCCGCGGCGAGGCTGCCTCCGAGCCCACCGGCGAAGATCGCGGCGTTGGCGGCCATCGACTGAAAATCGAGATTACTCGCGACGATGAATGGCACCATGAGTCCGGCAGTGAGACTGAGCGCGCCAGTAGCGAACAGCACGCCGCGCCGGTCGACGACGACCCGCACTCGAGTGCCCTCGTCCTCGCGATGCGCCGACACGAAGAGGTGACTCCCTTCGCCGACCGAATTCCACGACAATCCGGCCGCTGTCGAAGTCCCTTCCCCATGCTGGTCAGCCGCTGCGCGGACGAGAGCGAGCAGGTGCGCGGATTGCTCCTCGGTGAGATGCACTTCGAAGCGGGCCGAGAGCTCGTGTTCGAGCGGGCCGCCGATCGCCCGCTCCACCGCGGAAGCATCCGGGTGCGTGGGAAGCTCCCTTGCCGCCCTGTCGATCAGATGCGGATCAAATCCAGCCTCGAGGGCGATCGCCTTGATTTCCTCGATGGAGAGCCCCGTTCCGGGCCGCGGTCGCGATTCCGGGGACGCGCCAAGCTCCGCTGCCCTGTCGAGGATGAGGGCGAACTCTCTATCGCTGTACGTTCGCTCGTTCTCGCTCGTCATGAACCGCCCCCGCGTAGAGAGATCGCTGTACGAGGTGTGACCATGGCATCGTCCGGGCACCGGCCGAACCGAGCATTCAGTTCGCGGCCCGCGCGGCCCGGGAGAGCGCCGACTGCTTATCGCAGGACTTCGGCGTAATGTAGCCAATCGATGGTGGCGACCGCATCCCCTGGATCGCTGGCCCGGCAGCAGCCGAGGCCCTCGCGCGTCCCGATACGGGGCACTGATCCTTGTATCTTCATGTTGTCGAGATCTCCCCGACATCCCTGACCACCCGTACGATCTACCTCCGCCACACGGCAGCGTGACGACATGGGAAAACTCGTATTCGGAATGATGCAGTCGCTCGACGGCTACGTCGCCGGCCCCCCGGACGGCCCGGAGCTTCCGCCGCCAGACGAACAGCTCCATCGCCATTTCAACGACCATGTCCGCGAGCTCGCGGGGATGATCTACGGCCGGCGCATCTACGAGATCATGCGCTACTGGGAAGACGACCGACCCGAGTGGGGCGCGGTCGAGCGCGACTTCGCGGCGGCATGGCGCCCGAAGCCGAAGTGGGTCGTTTCGCGCACGTTGAAATCCGTCGGGCCGAACGCCACGCTCGTCAACGACGACCTCGGCACATTCGTGCGGACGCTCAGATCGAATCTCGATGGGGAGATCGATGTCGCCGGGCCGGAGCTCGCTGGCTCCCTCACCGCGCTCGGCCTGATCGACGAGTATCGCCTCTACTTCCGGCCGTTCATCCTCGGCGGCGGCAAGCCGTACTTCGCCGGCGCGAGGCCGCCGCTTCGCCTGGTGAGTACGGAGCGAGTGGGTGAGGACGCGGTGAAGCTGACGTGCGTGGTGTAGACGACGGTTCTGGCGAGCAGGAACGACAGGTTGCGTCTCGCTTCATGCGATTGCTACCAACAATTCTTCCGAGTTATTCGGTGGACGCAGACCGTCCGTTCTGCCGGCGAAGCAGCGCTCCGCCAGAGCGGCGGCCGACACGTGCTGCACCGTCGCGAAGCCGGCATCGCGAGCGAGCGCCAGGATCTGATCGGGCTCGAAGAAGCTGATCCACGGCGTACCGCTGGCGCGCGCACCCTCTGCAGCGCGCTCGACACCGACGCGTATGTCGGGATCGAGCATTTCGATCGGACAGAGAAACGACATCACGAACGTCGAGCCGGTAGCGAACCTCGAGATCCGGCGCATGGTATCCACGATAGCATCTCTCGTCAGATACATACTGACACCGGTAGAGGTGACGACGGCGGAGCGGCTGGGATCGAAGCCCGCTTCAGCCAGCCTTGCCACCCAGTCGTCGCCGGCCTCGAAGTCCACGGACACGAGCCGGAGGTTGTCGGCGATACCCAGGCCCGTGGCCAGGAGGCGCGCACGCTTCCACTCTCGAGGCTCGGGCTGATCCAGCTCGAAGATGCGTAACCGAGGCGCGAACTCTGGCCTGCGCTGCGCGAACGTGTCGAGGCCCGCGCCGAGCAGAACGTACTGACCGACACCGCGCGCAACCTGCTCCTCGACGAGATCCTCGATGAATCGCGCCCGCGCCAGAATGGCCGCGCGGAACGGCCGTGTGAACGCGCTCATGGAAAGATCCGATTGCTCATGCCCGATGCAACGGTCCATCAAGATTCGCTGAGTACCGATCGGTCACCTGACCGCCTAAACCTGCGCGAGCATGAGCACGTAGCCATCCGGATCTTCCAGTCGGCACTCGCCGCCCGGCATGTAGAACGGATACCCGATCTCTCCGGGGGTATGGCCTCGCTCCACCAGCGTGCCGCGGGTCTGCTCGATGTCGTCGAAGTAGAGGTAGAACAAGGCGCCCTGCCTGGACGCGTCTACTGGTACGTCGGCCTGGCCGACCATCAGGTTGGCTTTCTCGCTCTCCAGCCATGCCCAGACGGGTGCGTCCCGGCCTTGTGGCACGACAGTGTTCTGAACCTCGAAGCCAAGGTCGGCATAGAACGCGATGCTGCGCACGACACTGGCGACATGGATGAAAGCGACGAGTGATCTGGTATGGGCTGGCATCTTTGCTCCGGGGTCCATTCGATCGTTTGCACTCCTCGGCGTACGGGACAAGGGCCATCCGTTTCCCTCGCCGCAGACTGGCACAACTCGCGGCGACCCGTGTAACCTTCGCACCAACACAGAAACCATGCGAGGGGTCCGATGAAGATCGTCGCTCGTGCCATGCTGTCGCTCGCCATCCTGTCCACGGCAGCGCACGCCCAGGTCAACGCGGGCAGGCAAAGCGCCGAGACGAGCCTTCCGTTCACCATGACCCAGGTGGCGACGTTCGACCTACCCTGGCGCATCGCGTTCCTGTCCGACGGACGCATGCTGATCACGGAGAAGGTTGGTCCACTATGGCTGGTGACTCAGCAGGGCGAGAAGACGAAAGTCGCCAACGTTCCCGCCGTCTTGCACCGGGGGCAGGGCGGTATGCTCGGCGTGTACGTATCGCCGAACTACGCGACCGACCAGAGCATCTACCTCACGTACTCGGAGCCAGGCGACAGCGGAAGCGGGTCGAGCCTGGCGCTCGCGCGCGCTCGTCTTGCGATTGGTGACGGTGCGGCGAGTCTCGAGGGACTCCAGGTCATCTGGCGCGATGGCGCGCGAGGACGCGGCGGGCAATTCGGCGGGGCTGTCGCCTTCTCGCCAGACAAGCAGTATCTCTTTCTCACCGTCGGCGAGCGGCAGCGCATGACACCGGCGCAGGATCCCAATTCGCCGCTCGGCAAGATCCTCCGTCTCACGCTCGACGGAAAGCCGGCGCCGGGCAATCCGCAGGCGGGCAAGACAGGCGCAACCACGCTGCCAATCATCGACCCGCCGCGCAACACGGAGCTCGCCAAGAGCGCGCCCGTAGTTCGGACTTACACGTTCCCGGGAGCGAACCTGACGCCGTCGGAGACGTGGACCAGCGGGCATCGCACGCCGTACGGCCTCGCATTCGCGCCGAACGGGCAGCTCTGGGAGCTCGAGCACGGCCCGCGCGGTGGCGACGAGCTGAATCTCATCGAGCCGGGCAAGAACTACGGGTGGCCGCTGGTGTCGTACTCCACCAACTACGACGGCACGCCGATCCCGAGTCCCGACACGCGTCCGGACCTCACGAAGCCGGTGATCTATTGGACGCCCGTCATCGCGCCAGGCAGCCTGACGTTCTACAGCGGCGCCATGTTCCCGCAATGGAACGGGTCGGCGCTGATCGGTGGAATGCCCACCAAGACGCTCAATCGAATCACATTCGATGGAAAGGGCGGCGCCACACCGGCGGAGCGGTGGGACGTGGGCCACGAGATTCGCGACGTCGCAGTGGCACCCGACGGCGCCGTGTGGCTGATCGAGGACGCGAATCCGGGCGGACTGTTTCGTGTGACGCCAAAGCGTTGATGTCCGGCGCTGTGCTCGATGTCGCCTGGATCGGGTTCCTCTGATCGTTTCGTCAGTCCACTGTAGCCGACGTCTCGACGTACGGCTGCAGTGCCCGATCATGGATGGAAGGTGACTCTGATAGTAGCGATCCCGGATCGCCTCCGCCTCCTCGTCCCTGAAGTCGCCTCTCTGCCACGCACGAGAGAAGAATCGCATTCGCTCCGTCATCGCTCTCCCTCGGCACGCGTTCAAGGTGGCCGGCAGTACTGGGATCCAATCCGAGTCAGGACGGCGGCGCCGGGATGGGGCTCGACAACCGGCCAAGGTGTCTTCTGGACATGATGGCACCCCGCGATCCCGATCAATCCGATGACGCAGGCGGCGTAAGGACCGAGCGTCGATCTCGCTGGAGTCATGCTACCAGAGCAGAAGAAGTGGTCGCGGTCAGGCCTCGGTGAGAAAGGCCAGGTCCCTCGGTAACGCGTAAGTGTGGTAGCATGCATCGCACAACCAATGCTCCCCTGGGTCGACGAAGCCGTGCGGTTCTCCGGCGGCGCCGATATGCGCACCACACAGTGCACAGTGTTCGTGATCCCAGCCGCCGTCGCGAACGCCGAGGTCCTCCGCGTCCTCCGGTAGTGGCGCTCCATCCGGTTGCCACCCGATGACGCCGTTCAGTCGAAAGTACCTGGCAGGCGTCGACACGAAGACTCGCTCTTCCCACTGCCCCGCCAGTATCATGTCCACGTGATACGCCTGCCAGTACTCGTCGATCCACGGGTATGAAACTCCGGCACGCAGCTCCGGGGCGAGAGGCAGATCGAACGTGTGAAACTCGACTACTTCACCCGGTGTGGCAGGAACGTGCGATAGCCGTCCTGCAATCGAGGGGCCGGGCCGCCTGTAGAGCCAACCGCCAGCGTTGCGGACGCCGTGCAATGGCGAGATCCGCTACGTGGTCACCGCTCGAGTGCGATGTACACGGCCGTGACCTGGACCGGATACGAACGAAGTGAGGACGCGATCGGCATCCACGATCGTCACGACGCCCCGAATGTACGCCTGATCGGCTGGTGGCGCGCCCGGCGCGAGCGCCTCACCGCATGCGCCGGTGGCCGCGGCTGCCACGATCAACACGAAGGCGCGGAGCGTACGAAGACGACGACACCTGGGGGGCGCACACGGATCGCGCGCTTCACTCCCCGTGGTCGCGCCGCATACGCGAGAATTCACGACATCCTGCGCGACGTCGAGGCGGAGTGGAAGACGGAGTTGGGAGCCCGCGACTTCTCGCGGTTGAAGGCCCTGCTGCTGCAAGTCTGGGAGAGTCCGCTGGTCCGGAGCGGGGCTCCTGGCCCGAGCAAGCCTGCGCGGGTCACCTAGTCCGGGAGCGCCCACGCGTCGCACCGCCCGGCGCCCGCGCGCCCGTGTCCAGCCGCGCATTCACCACCGTCTGCGTCCCTCCGAAGGGCCACGGCGTCGGCGTGGCCAGCACGACGGACTTCGAATCGGCGAGGGGAACGATCGGCAGATTGAACTTCCTGGCGCATTCGGAGATCAGACCGACAGACTTGGGCGTCAGCCACGCCGTGTTGTCAGGTGCTCCGGTTGTCAAATTGCGACTGACGTAGAGATTGCCGTTGGGATCGGTCTTCACGAAGATGCCGATCACATCCACCTGCTTCCCTTCCGGCGACGTCCCGACCACCACGATCTCGTTGTAGCCGGTCGAGCCGCCTGCGCCCGTAGTGGCGGCCAACACCTCGTCCGGCGTCTGGATCGTCATCGCCGTGCCGGAGTGCTTGCTCTGCAGCTCCCCGACGATGTCGTTGGTTCTGTTCCGCACCGACACATCGCTCGACGACGTGATGTAGATGCATTCCGGAGGCACGCGCATGATGAAGCCGACCGGGTAATACGTCGCATGCTTCGCGTCGCTGATCACCGAACTGCTGATGATGTTCTGGCGGATGATGTGCGGGTCCGCGAGGTACTGCGCCATGAAATCGACGAGCAGGTTCGGCTTGATCGGATTCTTCTTCGACACCTGGGCATACGCCAGGTACTTGTTGCGGAGCTTGTTGAAGTTCTCCAGCTCGGTGGCGTCGCCGAGGTTGTACTCGGCCACCTTGGAAGGCGCTTGCATGAGCGTGTGAACGAGATACTTGTAGCTGCTGTCGGTGTGCTTCGACGGCTCGGTGAAGTGGATCGGAGCCCACGCCTTGCGGTTCTCGAAATTTCCGCGATACGCCTTGAACGGGAACAGGTTCAACAGCTCGCGCTGCAGCGCCGCCGTCGGTCTGGTCATCAATGCGGTGATGTTCTGCGCCGCGGCTGCAGTCTGGACGCTTCCGCGCGCCAGCCGGACGAGCAGAACGGCGCGCACCAGGCTGCGTCGGAACGTCTCCGGTTCCGACTTGAACGGCCCGCGGAATCCGCCGATCGAGAGGCTGCCGTCGATCTGACTCGCATTCTTCGTGCGTAAATCCTTCTCGACGGAGCTGCGCTCCTCCTTCCCCGCTACTGCCTCGATGACGGTGAGCGCGGCAGCGATTCGATCGTTCGGCATTGGTTTCTCTGGTCGAAAGTCGTGGATCACGCGCTTCGGCGGCGCGAACCGACAGTGAGTGGGAAGCTCCGCGGCATGCCGGCCAGCCTGGACCGACACTCACCGATCAGCGCGGCCCGCGCATCCGGAACTCCATCGAGGCGAGAAGATGGCACCTTCTACGAGTTCGTGCCAGTCGCTTGCGTGGCAGATCCCACCCAACAGGCACGACTTCCTTTCGTTAGATCGCCTGCGGATCGGTTGGCGGTTCCGGCAGGGCACGAAGCTTCTCGCGAAGATCCTCCACGACCGAGTACCAGCCCGAGTCGGAGTAGCCTTACGGCTGCGCCTCGCGAACGAGCGGGAACTCGTCGACGAATCTGAGATCGGGCACATGCGGAATGCCGCGACGTTCGAAGACCGCGATCGCCCGCTCGGGACGAGCCGTCCAGATACGCACGCACTTGGCCGATGGAACGACTACTTCTTCCGTACGACCGGCGCGCTGGCAGATGCACCCGAACTCGAGGAAGCCATCGTGCACCAGCGAGTCGGCGTACGGTGCGAGCGGCCTCGGCGACCCCGGCAGCGGCGTCCGAGGGAGCTCCGCCCGGGATCTCATCGATGCGCGGGAATCGGACACCGCTCGGGAAGGTGAGGGGTTCAGCTTTCACTTACTCGTCGGAGAATGCACCGGTCGCACGCACCTGAGCACGAACCCACACTACCCACGGGTCGTCCGCGCCGCGCACTTGCTCGTTCGTCGGCAAGAGCAACGACCAATACGGCGTGTACCAGCCGTCCCCGGCGGACCGCAACAGCAACAGGCAATCGCCGCCATACGAGAACCGCATTACGCGTCGCACGGGCTTCAAATAAATGGTCAGCTATCGCCCGGTGCCCGCCCCATGAGACCCAGGTGCGTGAAGCTGAATCCTTGCGCGTACTTGAGGCCGTAACCCAGCGCGCGGTCGAGGCCGATATGCGCGGCCCAGATCGTTCCTGCCGTGATCAGTACGGACGCGGAGAAGACAATGCCCGCGCTGAGGACCACGAGTACACCGACGAGCGAGTGCGCAGAGTTGTATGACAAGGCGCCAACTCTCGGCCCGGCCAGGTAGCCAAGAAAGGACAGATCTGGTGCGAGGAAGAACAACGCGAAGACGCCCCAACCAGCGCCGAGGCGTGCATACACGAGCACGCTGAATGCGAAGATGAACAGCCCCTCGAGACGGAGAACCAATCGAATACCGCCGGATACTGCGCCTGGCACGACGCGCCTCCTGATGTAGTGCGCGATCACCGCGCCGAGACTGCGCTCGGCGCGGTAGGGTACGACTTCATTGTCGAGGAGAGACTGCACGCACGCCGACGTTACTCGCGCTCGACATCGCCTGCCCCATCGTCCTGGATGCCTGCCCACTCGAGCGCCTGCGCCCGCTCGGCGAAGGTCCGATACTCCGTGATCTTGCCGTCGCGGAACGCAAAGCCATCTGCGAACCGGTAGCCATTCCACTCGGCAGCGCCTTTCAGCCGGACTCGCGCGTGTACGTAGACGACGACCTTGTCACTATTGAACAGGAACTTCTCTGGCTCGCAGCTCCCTTCGGCCCAGCTACCCCGCCCTCTCCTGACATTTTCACGTACCTCCTCGATGCCACGATAGCCGTCAGCGGGTGCAGAGTCCGAGGGCTCGACGCGCACTATCTGCGGGTCGAAGTCCCTGATCATGGCCTGCATGTCATTGCGATTTATCGCAGCGAAGAGCTGCTTCAGAGTATCGACTTCGCGTTTCATGAGCGTGGGTCGAGGTGATGTTCGTCGCGCCGACTCGCGCAAGGAGAGCGGCCGTGCTGTGAAGTCTTGCCCTACGTCTGTGTCGGCCGCATTCGCAGTTCGGCCGGCACGGCGCTGCGCGCGTCATCAACTGACGCGGCGACCGTGAAGAGTTCATCTACCGTGCGGCCGCCAAACACGTAGTCCACGACTGCTGGCAGCGGTCTCCCTTCGGTATCGCGCAATTCGAGCTCTTCGTATATCGCGCGCGCCGCATTCCACGCAACCGCGCCGGCTGTGGCACCTTCATACGAGACACCGCCTGCCATCCTACCCGCGGGCGGAAGGAAGCCGCAGTTATGGTACGTGCCCGAACGCGATCTTGCGAAGCATGCAAATGGAGGTCCTGCGTGCTGCAGTCGAGCAAGGCGCTTCCTCAGGCCTTCGCCGGTACGAATTCCCGATCGCCATGGCTGGGTGGTTGCGACACGACCAGAAACATGACGTCGTCCGTGCTGCGATTCGCCGCCTGGTGCGCGGCTCCCGGCGTGATCTCCAGACCCGTGCCGGCCTCGAGACGATGTCGGGTGCCCTCGACCTCCAGCTCGAGCTGACCTCCGAGGACATAGAAGAATTGCCGGGCCCGCAGATGCCGATGCCGCACCTCGGCCGCACCGGAGGGCATGCGCTCCTGAATGACGCTCAGGTCCGGCGTGCGCACCAGGTGCCAGCCGTCGCATCCGGCGCCCCATGTGTAATGGTCGGCCGAGGAGGTCGAAATAGGGATAGTCAGTGCCCGGGTACTCCTGTATGCGATCGCGCCATGAAGTGTAGTACGCCGACGAGTGCCCACCCGCCATGCATCATAATGCGCGATCCGGTTCTCGCTCGCCAGCTACCCGCGCGTACGCACAGTCGGGCGTCTCGCAGAACGCGCGCATCGACCTCACGTCAGGGCGCGGCATCTACGAGTTCGCTCCAGAACCGTATTCCGCGTACCTCACGGTTATGTCGCGGGAAGTCCCCGGCCCCTGCAAACTCGTTTGCCAGGTAGCTGCGGAGATCCCGGCCGCAATAGATAATGTCCGTCTGACACACCGAAAACACCGGGTTGCCGGCCGCGAGGAGCGATCGCGGATCAGGGGGAACTGGAAACCGAATCGCTCCTCGACAGCCGCAAACTCCCCAGGCGCGAGTCCGGGCGCGAGAGAGGCTCCGCCGCGCCGAATGAGATCCAGCTCGCGCGACCAGGACGCATCACTCATGACCACTCTGCTCCCTTGTGAGCTCGATCAACCGCGCGAACTCATCCAGCGTATACCCGACACGAACGCGGCGTCCGTCGGAGCCGAAGATATCGATGCACACGAGCAGCGTGCGACTGCGGAGCCCCTTCACATCCGACCACGGCAACGCTACCGCCGTGCCGTTCGCCAAACGCTGTTCGATCCCCACCGATGTTACGTCAATGTGAGATATGCGAAGTGCTTCCAGCTCATAGTCAGACAGCTATCCTCATCGAGCGAAATGACTGTACCAAATCCAGGACCCGATTACGGATGGAACACCTCCCCTCGCTGCAGCATCGCCACGAAATCGGCAATCCGGCGCGCCCTGGTCTCCGGCTTGATAGCAGTCTGAATGCGGTAGAGGATCGCGTATCGGTTGCCGCTAGTCAGCGTCTCGAAGAACGCTCTCGCCTCGGGATGCTCATCGAGCGCGGCTCGAAGATCATCCGGCACGGTCGCAGTGCCGGGGGAGTCGTAGGCGCGGTCCCAGCGACCGTCCGCCTTCGCCGCCGCGACGGCGACCAGGCCCGCGGGGTGCATCTCACCCGCCGCGACGAGCCGCTCCACGTGCTCGCGGTTCCGCTTCGACCACGGACTCCGCTTCTGACGCGGCGTGAACTTCTGCAGGAACGATTCCGCATCGTTGCTTCGTTTCTGCCCGTCGATCCAGCCGAAACAGAGCGCGACATCCAGCGCTTCGGCGTAGGTCACAGAGCGGAGTGTCGACGCAGCTTTGCCGATCCGGAGCCAGATACCGGACTGTAATGCATGATTGATACTGAGCCACGCCCGGAAGGCGGCTCTGTCAGCGAAGAGAACGATCGGGTAGTCGGAATCTGGTGTCACGTTCGTCCGTGGCTCACTACATCGAGGAGTCTGGCGCGCGCTCTTCCGCACGAAGGAATGACGTCGGCCACGCGACCCGATGCCCGGCATTCACCAGCGCGGCTGCGGCACGCGCCAGTTCATTTCCAGGCACGAGCACGTAGTCGGTATCGAAGGTCGCGATCGGGAAGATGGGCACACCCGCTGCCGCCAACGGAGTCGCGACGGCTGCGATGATGCCAACCAGCCCCGGTGGCAGCGGTCCATCGACCCGTGGTGCGGCGTAGCCGCGCTCCGCGCTCCTCCCGCAACGCGGTCACTCGACCGGCTCCCACACAGGGTTCCACACCACTTCCCAGAGGTGGCCGTCAGGATCCTGAAAGTAGCCGCCGTAGCCGCCCCAGAACGTGCTGCCGGCCGGCTTGACGATCCGCGCGCCGGCCCGCGGTAGATCATCGACGCCGAGCGTCAGGACCGTGAGACGAGGCTGCACCATTTGTCGAATGACCTCCGAGTGTGTGCGCGGCGTGTCGAAACTTCAATGGCAGCCGGCTGGACGAGCACGACTACGCCTCGTCGTACGCTCTCTCGAGCTCCGCCACGTCGAGTTTCACCATCGTCATCATGGCTTCCATCACGGCCTTCACCTTCCTGGGATCGCGATCCGCGATCATCTCGGTGAATCGTCTCGGAACGATCTGCCATGTCAGCCCGAAGGGATCCTTGATCCAGCCGCATTGCGCGGGCGTCGCTCCCGCCTTCACCAGCTTGTCCCAGTATACATCCACCTCCTCCTGATCCGCGCAGTCCACGTAGAGCGACATCCCCTCGGAGAAGCTGAAGTACGGACCGCCGTTGTAGCCCATGAAGAGTTGACCGCCCACGACGAATTCCGCGGAATTGATGGGGCCGTCGTTGCCCGAGCGGGCGACGTTGCGGACTTCGGAGTCCGGGAACGTCGCGGTGTAGAACTCTATCGCCGCCTCGAGCTGGTCGTTGAACATGAGGAACGGTGTGACCTTGTTCATGGGCGTACCTCTTCTGTGAGGGCGGTACCCTTCTCCGTCCGCTGCCGACGTTCGCCGTAAGGGACTCAATAAGAGCGCATGGAGAAGCCGCGCGCAACCATCGGCTCGACCGAGGCACTGCCGAGGCCGCAAGACCCATCCTCGTTCACGGCCCCCTTGCGCACCGCGACCGTTCTGGTTAAATACTGAACCATATGGTTCAGTATCTGACGGCCCGACTCGATACCTCGTTCGCCGCCATATCGGATGCCACTCGACGCGGCGTGCTGGAGCAGCTCGCGCAGCGTGATGCTTCGATCACGGAGCTCGCCGAGCAGTTCGACATGACGCTCACGGGAATGAAGAAGCACGTTGGCGTCCTCGAGCAGGCGGGGCTCGTCACCACGAAGAAGATCGGGCGCGTACGGACGTGCAAGCTGGGTCCGCGCCGATTGGAGGAAGAGATGGAGTGGCTCGAGAGGTACCGCCGGCGCTGGGACGAACGCTTCGACGAGTTGGACAGGGTCGTCGAGGAACTTTCACGAAAGGAGAAGAGCGATGCACGCAGAAAGCGAAAGTAAGCCCGGCGCCGTGAAGAATCGCACCACGGTGAAGCGGACGTCGGACCGCGAGGTGGTCGTCACGCGAACCGTCAATGGTCCGGCGCGCATAGTGTACGAGGCATTTACCAGGGCCGACCTGTTCCAGCGTTGGTGGGTCCCCCGGTCGATGGGGATGACCCTGCTCTCCTGCGACATCGATGCTCGTGTCGGAGGCAAGTATCGATTGGTGTTCGACCACGCCCCCGAGCCCGTCGCGTTCTTCGGCACGTATGTCGAAGCCGAGCCGTATTCACGCCTCGCGTGGACCAACGAAGAAGGTGGCGAAGACGGGCCAGTCACCACCGTGACATTCGAGGAACAGGGCGGCAAGACGCTGGTGGTTCTGCGCGAGACCCATCCCTCGAAGGAATCGCTCGACGCTGCGGGCACCGGAGCCGCCGATGCAATGGGCGAGCAGTTCGATCAGCTCGACGAGCTTCTCCTCGCCCTGGGAGAGAGCTCGGCACGGTAACGAAGACGCGGACCTCGCCAGACGCTCGAGCTACGATGGTTTCCAGAGCTCTGGCGATGGTCCGGGTTGGTGTTTCGCCAGGCGCCGTAATCACTACTCCTCTTCCTGCCACTGTCCCGTAGAATCGCGTACGAACCGCATCGAAGTCGAAAAGACGGCGATCGGGAAATGCCGGAAGAGGAGCGGATACGCCGGATCGATCTGCAGCGTCCGATACCCCAGCGAATCGGCGACATGGTAGATGAATGGTGCGATGTCGCTCGCCTCGCGCCGCATCGCGCTGATATCCCGAGTGCTCGTGTAGTAGCGCACCCAGAAGTACTGCTCGGTCGTCCGACCACCATCAGGCCCGACGTTGATCGACGTGTGACGGTCCCAATTCAGGACATCGTACGTACGGCCATCCGGCAGTCTGAGGAGTTGCGTTCTCCATCCTCGCGAATACAGGTATCCCGCTGTTACGATAGCGAGTAAGGCCAGAACCACCCAGCGCCCGCGTTTCCATGAGCGGCGTGTAAGAGACGTTGCCGGGACCTCGTCGTTATCCGTATTTGCCGACATCAGTGTGTGGATGGAGTCAAACGCGGGGTTCGTCGACGAGTGCGCCCTTCCCTCCCCGTGCGTGCCGATTCCCGCCCGCCGACGCCGCGCCAGTCTTTCATAGCACGGACGGTCAGAGCTCGTCCGGTGCAACGACTCCTCATGCGGATGCGCCCAGTGCCCGAAGCGAGCAAGGCAGCGTTTCGCAAAATCGTCCCGCCGGCAGCAACGCCCTGTCAGGCAGACCGCGGAACTACATAGTACGTGATCACACCGGCTCCGGGCGTCCGCTCCAGCCATTTATCGATCACGGCCCGTGCTTCGGACTCCTGGTGTACCGCAAGACCAAAATGCGGATTCACTGGAGGGCCTTCCTCATGCGAGTGACCATCGGGGAGGCCGAGGCTGCACGCCCTGCAAATACTCCGGGTGGACCTTCCCCAGTATTCCGCTCCGACTCTGGCTTCCACGGCCAACTCACCGAGTGCATTGATAGCGTCTTCGCTTTCAGTGCCGAGTTCGATCACGAAGGTTTGAAATTGCGACGGCGACAGGAGCTGCAAGGCGTTGAAGACGGAATAGACTCGCCCGTCGACGATACGCTGACCTTCTTCGGCACCGTCGGTGAGAACGACGTCGCGCCATCGGTAGGGTGACTCCGGCAGTGGAACACTCCGGATCTCGGCACGTGCTGGATCGATGCGACGGGCCCATACGACTTCGCCATCACCATTCGGTTCGAGTCGCACTGGCGTCTTTCCCCAGCCAAAATCGGGCGCTCCTTCGCCCTCGGGCGGCGTCATTCCGCAAGCCGACCAGGCGCGGCGGGCCTCCGGCCAATCGCCGAGTGCCGTGGCGGCGATTCCGAGATTCCACCAACCCGCTTCGTCGTCCGGAGCGAGCTCGGTCGCTCGCTTGTTGTACTCGCGGGAACGGCGCCAGTCGCCCTGATACTTGTAGAGCAGGCCGAGGTTGTAAACGGGAGCTGACCATTCCGGGTCGAGCGCGATGGCGCCGAGATAGGCGGCTTCTGCGCCGGCGGTATCGCCTTCGCTGGACAGGCGACGTCCCTCTTCGTTCAGATCTTCCGCTGTCACTTCACACCCGGGCAGTTGTTCTGTCCAACGCAAATCGAGGCGAGGAGCTGCCGCGCACCAGCCGAGAAGATGCCGATCGTTCGAGGCCCTCGCCAGACGCCAATGCATCTCCGTTCCGTACGATGAACCCGATCTCGAGCGGGCCACGTCGGAACATGCTGGTTGCGAATGGGCCGCCGGACGACTCAGCCTCGGATCCGGCGGAATATGCGAACCCGCGGGACTCGAGCAGGCTGCGGATAGCCTGCAGGACATCCTCGAGCCGTTGCCGCTCGGCTGCGCCGGGCTTGGACACGTGCGGCATGTTGCGCCCGCTCGTCAGCTTCATTCCGATGTTGTACGTCGCGCGTCGCGGAAGCGCAACGTACGCAGCATGCCATCCACCGCGGGATCGTCCCTGCCCGCATCCGCTTCGCCACAACTGTACGTGACATCGAGCGGGAAATCCTCGGCCCGAAGCGACCAACCACGGAACCACCTGCTGCCAGCGACAAAGGCAGTCGCTTGGCCAACGAAGTCTCCACAACGCACCGCAACGCTGGGGCGGCCACGCAGATGGTTGAAGTGTGTGGCCGTCTCGATCCATCGCAAGGCGTCGATACCCGTCTCCTCCACACTGAAACTCGAGAGGCGGAGATGTGCGTCGCCACTCGTAGGCACAATCGCGACGTGGTCCGCATGCGCCTCCAGCGTCCAGCCGGTGGCGGGCTCAATTGCGACCCAGGAACTCAGCGGTCTTGTCGCCATACTGTACATCCAGCGCTATGCGGATATCGATTGTGACACATGGGCACCTCCGGGCCGGATTCTAGCTGGCGAAGCGCGCCAGAAGCCACCAAATCGGTGTGCTGGCAACTGCCAGCACACCTCACGTGGCTGGCTGAGCTGGTTCCGACCGGCCGCGACACCGGATTCTACGACCCACAACGGCGATGATGCCTCGGGGATCGGCGATCACATCGGACTGTGCCTCTGCACGGCCGATCAGGGAGTCGCCTCGAAGTCACACGCAGTGCCAAGTAGCAAGCGGCTGCTCGCCAGCAAGACGACGCGGAAGGCAAATCGGTCCCGCAAGGCGATCAAGCATAATGACTGCCACACCTTTGGCGCGCCAGGTTCAGCGCTCCGTTGGACCGCGATGAGCTTGCGCGGTGCGACGTCTCGGTAAGCTGTCCGGAACGCTGCATGCACACCGTACCAGACCACGCGAAGAAGTACCAGGAGCATGAACACGACGATCCCGTTTCCGAGGAACAACACGGGCGCACCGGCGAAGGTGAGCCCGCCCCAACGGTTCGATGCGACATCCGATATGACAAAGCCGCCGCCGAATCCGCAACACCACCCCGCTCTCGCGAGGACGTGGCGGCTGAAGAGCTGGCTGATGGCCAACACGGTCCGCAGGATGCGGCGCGCCCGAGTAATCGGCAATACCGAAGATGGCGATGAGGAGCCAGGCAATTGCCTGGTAGTACGCGGCCAGAATAGCGGAGCGCCGGATGAGGCGGCCAATGATGAGATGTGAGATCATTCTGTTGGCAGCATATCGCACAGTTCAGCGGCCGCGCGCGACGAACTGCGCGTAGCATGTGTGGAAGCGACGAAGCTGAGCTTTACGATCCAGCGTCCCAATGATGGTGCAATCGGCGGTATGAGCCTGACCGAGAATTCCATCAATGTTCGCCGCTAGTCGCTCGCGGATGAGAATGCGTGCTCGCAGGCGATCGACTCTCGTGCCGGTAAGGCGTTCGGCAACGACTTGCTCGGGCGTGTCGACGAATACGCGCATCGCTCCGTCGGCGCGTTCCGGGAAGGCGAAAGCGTGAGTGCCGGCTATCAGGTAGCCGTTGTTCGCCGGATTCATCCTCCGCCCTGGAGCGCTCTCGAGCGCCCCACCGTCCGAGACCCATGTCCGCCAACCATTCTCCCAGTTCGGACGTGGTGAGTAGCAAGGCACACCCGCCTCCAGAAGCGCGATGTGGGACCGCAGATGATCCCAAGCGATACAGGCGGGAGTCGCAATCCAGTCCAGGAACGTTCGTAAAGGTGGTACTGGACGGACATAGCGATCGAGCGGGACATGGGTGAAGCCTGCTCCGCTCGCCTCGACCGCATCGCACAGCGACGATTTCCCCGCACGTGGGATACCCGACACGAGAACAATGGTGGTCATCAATCAAAGACCCGTGGTGCTGCATGTCGAAATGATCGCTTCGAGATTTTCGCGTGTTGATGGCCCAAGGCGAAGCGACAGACGGATCAGGCCGGGCGCCCTCCGGCATCGGCGGTCCGCAGGCGTAGACATCGAAGTCAAGATCGGCCCCAAGGCGAGCGAGAGCTGCGACGGCCTCGGCGCTCGTCCGCTGCAACGGCTCGTCAGGAGTCGCCACGACAGACGCTGATAACCGCACGACCCGGAGTAGGTGGACACTCTCCCAGACAGAGGGCCTGTATCCCGAGGTAAACCTCCGCCACAGTTCCGCATCCCGGTTCAATGCGAATGGGTACATCGATGAGAGGCTCGAATCCGAGCCGCCGGATATCCGCGATGTAATCTCCGACCTCGAGAGGCGCGAAGGCTGCGACGCCTGCCGAATCTGTGAGCTGCATGAGGGAGTCGGGCAGCGGTGAGTTGCGGCGGTGGAGGACGACTCGCACGCCAGACTCGGTGCGCTCGGGGAAGTCGGCGTAGCGCATCAGCACCTGGAGCGCTCCCTCATTCCGTGCCGCAGACTCACGATCCAACGCGACAGCATTGCGCACGACCAGCTCGACGCGTCGCGCAACGGGGATATCGACGGCTGGCGACGGGGGATGGCAGCCGAGGAGCGCGCCGCCGAGAGCCAGTACACTCAGACTACGAAGAATGGACAAGATCTTCCTCCAAAACAGCGGCCATAGATGGCTGACGCACATCCACGCGGCGAGCGCCAATCATCCATAAAATGGCGCATCCGCACAATACCGCCTACCCCTCGCTCCGCGGCTCGGTCGCACGCGCGCGAAACTGGACAGGATTCCC
>CAZTTY010000025.1:0-48926 GCA_964616815.1 uncultured Gemmatimonadaceae bacterium
GTGGCTCACGAGCCCTCTACGTCGAAGAGCCGACCCCGTCCTTCGCGTCGTACTCGACCCCCAGCTCCCTCAGCAGACGCACCAGACGCGCGAGTGGGAGGCCCATGACGGCGAAGAAGTCGCCGTCGATGCGCTCCACGAGCGTGGCGCCGTAGCCCTGGATGCCGTACGAGCCGGCCTTGTCCATCGGTTCGCCGGTCGCGACATAGGCGGCGATGCCGGGCTCGGCGAGCGGAAGAAAAGTCACCGAGACCTCCTCCACCGCCGAGATGGTGCGCTCGCCGAGCGAGACAGCGACGGCCGTGAAGACGAGATGGGTACGTCCCCCGAGACGCCGCAGCATGGCTCGCGCTTCGGCGGGGTCGTGCGGCTTGCCGAGCACGTCGCCGTCGGCAACGACTATGGTATCGGCGGAGATCACCAGCGCCCCGGGGAAGCGCGCCGCCACTTTTGCGCCCTTCTCGCGCGCCAGGCGCTCGACGTGGGCGCGCGGAACTTCGCCGTCGAGTCGGGCCTCGTCGATATCGGCCGGTACCACTTCGTGCGCGATGCCTATCATCTGGAGCAGATCGTGCCGGCGCGGCGACGCCGAGGCGAGGACCACGCGCACCCTCAGCGCTCCAGCCAGAGCGTCACCGGACCGTCGTTCACGAGGTCGACGTCCATCATCGCGCCGAACCGGCCCGTCTCGACCTGCGCTCCACGTTCGCGAAGCCGCTCCACGAACAGCTCGTAGAGCCCTTCCGCCTCCTCGGGCCTCGCCGCATCGATGAAGCTCGGCCTCCGCCCCTTCCGAGCGTCGCCGTAGAGCGTGAACTGCGACACCACGAGCAGCGCTCCGCCCACGTCTCCCAGCGAGAGATTCATCTTACCTTCGTCGTCACCGAACAGGCGAAGGCCGATCACCTTGTCGGCCATCCAGTCGATCTGATCCGCACCGTCGCCATGCGTGAATCCCACGAGGAGGCAGAAGCCGCGTCCCACCCGGCCCACCACCTCGCCGTCCACTCGAACTTCCGCGCGCGAAACGCGCTGGAGGAGAAGCCGCACCCTTCAGGAGCCGGCCCCGGCCGCCTGCTTCGCGGCTCCCGCCGCCTGCATCTCCGCTCGCATGACGTCCACGAGCCGGGCCAGCCCCTCGCCGACGCCCACCTGCGGCTCGTAGCCCAGGATGCTGCCGATGCGGTCGAGCGAGGCCAGCGAGTCGCGCACGTCTCCGGTGCGGGAGGGTTCGTGCCGCGCTTCCACTTCGGCACCGGCCAGCTCGCGGATGCGTTGCCAGAGCTCGTTGACGCTGATGCGCTCGCCGCATCCCACGTTGAACACCTCGCCGAAGGCGGCCGGGCCCGCCTGGCAGGCCAGCATGTTGGCCCGAACCACGTTGGCCACGTTGGTGAAGTCGCGAGTCTGGTTGCCGTCGCCGTAAATCGTGGGCGCCTCGTTGGCCAGCGCCATGGTGATGAACTTCGGCACGACGGCCGCGTACTGCGACGTGGGGTCCTGGCGCGGGCCGAAGACGTTGAAGTAGCGCAGCGCCACCGTGGGCACCCCGAACGATGCGTGGAACGCCCGGCAGTACTGCTCGCCCGAGAGCTTGGCGACCGCGTACGGCGAGAGCGGCCGAGCCACCATGTCCTCCCGCTTCGGGAGCTCGGGGGTGTTGCCGTAGGCCGAGGAGGAAGCCGCGTAAACCACGCGCTCGACGCCGGCGTCGCGCGCCGCGATGAGGACGTTGAGCGTGCCGGTGGCGTTCACCGCGTGCGATGCGGCGGGATCCCTGATCGACCTCGGCACCGACGGGAGCGCGGCCTGGTGCAGCACGTAGTCGGCGCCGGCGATGGCACGCGCGCAGATCTCGGGGTCGGCGATCGATCCCTCCACCAGCTCGATCGCGTCGAGCCAGGGCGCGATGTTCTCACGCTTGCCGGTGGAGAAGTCGTCGACGACCACTACGTCGTCGCCGCCACGCGCGAGATGCTCCACGAGGTGCGAGCCGATGAAGCCGGCACCCCCCGTGACCACGTATCGCATTTGCGTCTCTACTCCACCGTCACGGATTTCGCGAGATTGCGCGGCTGGTCCACGTTGGCGCCGCGCTTCACGGCGATGTAGTAGGCCAGAAGCTGGAGCGGCACCGACGCCACGATCGGCGTGAACATGTCGATGGTCTCGGGAATGCGGATCTCGTAGTCGAGCAGGCCGCGGAGCGAATCCTCGTCGCGACTGGTGAGCCCGATCACGCGGCCGCCGCGCGCCTTCACCTCCTGCACGTTCGACACGATCTTGTCGAACACGGAGTCGTGCGGCGCGATGAATACGACGGGCATGTTCTCGTCGATGAGCGCGATCGGACCGTGCTTCATCTCGGCGGCCGGATATCCCTCGGCGTGGATGTAGCTGATCTCCTTCAGCTTCAGCGCGCCCTCGAGGGCGGCGGGGAAATTGAAGCCGCGTCCGAGGTACAGGAAGTTGATGGCGTCCCGGAACTCATCTGCGATCCGTTCGATGTCCTCCGCGCCGTCCAGCACCTGGCGTATCTGCCCGGGGAGCGCGGCGAGCGCCGCGGCGATGCGCCGTCCTTCCTCCGCCGGGAGACCGCGCAGCCGCGCGAGGCGAAGAGTGAGCAGCGCGAGCGCCGTCACCTGGCTCGTGAACGCCTTGGTGGAAGCCACTCCGATCTCCGGCCCGGCGTGGATGTAGATACCGCCGTCGGACTCTCGCGCGATGGTGGAGCCCACCACGTTCACGATACCGAGAGCACGGGCGCCGCGGCGCTTGGCCTCGCGCATCGCCGCGAGAGTGTCGGCCGTCTCACCGGACTGCGATATCACGATGCAGAGCGTCTTCGGGCCGATCACCGGATTCCGGTAGCGGAACTCGGACGCGTACTCCACCTCCACGGGGATCCGCGCCAGCTCCTCGATCATGAACTCGCCGATGAGCGCCGAGTGCCAGCTCGTGCCGCACGCCGTGATCACGATGTTGTCGAACTCGAGCAGCTCCTCGTCGGTGAGATTGAGCCCGCCGAGGCGCGCAGCGCCGTCCTCCACGCGGAGGCGCCCGCGCATCGTGTTCTCGATGGTCGTGGGCTGCTCGAAGATCTCCTTGAGCATGAAGTGCGCGAACCCGCCGCGCTCGATCATGTCGAGATCCCAGTCGATGCTGCTCACCGGGCGCGTGAGAGCCGCGGCGTTCATGTCTATGATGCGATAGCCGTCGCGCTCCAGCACTGCGAGGTCGCCGTCGTCCAGGTAGATCACCTGGCGCGTGTGCGCGAGAATCGCGGAAACGTCGCTGGCCACGAAGTACTCGCCCTCGCCGAGGCCCACCAGCAGCGGACTCCCCTTGCGCGCGGCGACGATCTTGTCGGGCTCCCGGCTGGAGATCACCGCGATCCCGTACGTGCCGTCCACCTTGTGGAGCGCCTCGATCACCGCCTCTTCGAGGTTGCCGTCGTACAGCTCCTCGATGAGGTGCGCCAGCACCTCGGTATCCGTCTCCGAACGGAAGTCGTGGCCCTTGTCTATCAGCGCCTGCCGCAGCGAGGATCCATTCTCGATGATGCCGTTATGGACCACGGCGATCTCCCCATCGCAGGAGACGTGCGGGTGTGCGTTGCAGAAATTGGGAGCCCCGTGAGTTGCCCAGCGCGTGTGAGCGATGCCGATCGTGCCGTGCAGCGGCGCCTGCTGCAGCGCGGACTCGAGCTCGACGATCTTGCCGGCCGCCTTCCGCGTCTCGACCCCGTTGCCGTTGGTGATGGCCATGCCGGCCGAGTCGTATCCGCGATACTCGAGTCTCCTGAGCCCCTCGAGAAGGAGGGGAGACGCTATTCTGGGTCCTACGTAGCCAACAATTCCGCACATGTGTGTTCGTTCCTCGATATTGAAATTCAGCGCAGTGCATCGAGCGGCGCGCGCGACCTGGCGACCAGATCCCGCGCCTCCGCCTCGCTCGGCGCTTCCGCTATCACACGCACGATCGGTTCCGTGCCCGAGGGCCGGACGTGCACCCACCGATCGCTCCAGGCCAGCCGCAGACCGTCCAGATCGTTCGCCTCGGCGTCGCCGAACTCGCCGCGCAGTCGCTCGTAAACCGCGTCCAGCGGGGCCGAAGGACGGTCCAGCTTGTCCTTGACGATCGAGTACGCCGGAAATCGAGCCAGCGTCTCCGACATCGGAACGGCGTCTTCGAGCAACATCTGTAGAATCATCGCAACAGCAAGTGGTGCGTCGCGGCCCAGGTGAAGCTCGGTCAGGATCACTCCGCCGTTCCCCTCCCCGCCTATCGCCGCCCCCTCGTCGCGCATGCGCACCGCCACGTTCACCTCGCCCACCGGCGCGCGCAGAACGCTGGCACCCACTTCCGCGGCCACATCGTCTACCACTCTGCTGGTGGAAAGGTTCGCCACCACCGGCCCCGGCCGATACCGCAACGCCAGCCTCGCGGCGAAGGCCAGCGTCCAGTCCTCACCGATCGCCTTGCCCGCGTCCGAGACGAGAGCGAGCCGATCCACGTCGGGATCGGTGGCCAGCCCGACATCCGAGCGCGCCTCGAGCACAAGTCGTTCCAGATCACCGAGGTTTGCGGCCACCGGCTCGGGTGGCCGTGGGAAGCGACCGTCCGTCTCCAGGTTGATGGCCGCCACGTCACAGCCCAGCCGCTCGAGCAGCGCCGGTATGATCGCGCCTCCGGCGCCCCGCGCACAGTCCAGGGCGACGCGGAAGCCGCGCGCACGGATGGCCTCGACATCGATGAAGTCGAGCGCGAGCACGCTCTCGATGTGCCGCGCGATGGCGCCGTCGTCCGGACTCACCCGACCGAGCTCGTCCCACGTGGCGCGGGGGAAGTTCCCCTCCGCCACTGCGCGCATCTCGGCGGCTTCCTTCGCATCCAGAAAGAGCCCGCTCGGCCCGATGAACTTGAGCGCGTTCCACTCGATGGGGTTGTGGCTCGCCGTGATCGCGAGCCCACCCGCAGCGTGGTGGTGCTCCACGGCGAGCTGGATCGTGGGCGTGGGCGCCAGTCCCACATCGATCACGTCACAGCCCACCGACTGCAGGGCGGCGATGACGGCCCGGTGGAACATCGGTCCGGAGACGCGCGAGTCGCGCCCTACCACGATGTTCCGCCCGTGTCCGCGCGAGCGCGCCCACGCTCCGAAGCCCGCCGCGAATCCCGTGACCACTTCGGGCGTGAGCGCCTCCCCCACCTTTCCCCGAATCCCCGACACGCTGACCATCAACCCTTCATACACGATCCCGCCTCCCTGGAGGAAACCCGAAACATAAATCGCCGCGCGCCGCACGTTGGCCGTCAGTACAAGGACAGTTCAGATGCCGGGAGGTTTCGGAGCGGCTCGGGGCCGCCTCTCCGGCGGAGACCCGCCTCCGCCCGCCATGTAGCTTTGATCATTCCCGAGGCCCGCTCCCGCACCCATCATCGCGTGGGTGCGCGCGCCTGCTTTCCGGTTTTCACTCTCTGCTCCCCGCTCCCTTACCCCATGCCCCCTCCCCTCTCTCTCATCCCGCTCGCCATGGCGGCGGGGGATGGAAAAATCGATGACTGCGACGCTCGGCAGCTCGTGGCGGCGGGTGTGACCATGCTGCAGCGCTGCGCGCCGCTGGTGAAGGCGTTGACCGGGGCGCGTGGAGCGCTCCTGCTGCGGGATCCCGCAGAGTGCCTGGTGGCGCTCGCGGGCTGCGAAGGACACGGAGCCGTGCTCCTGGGCCCGTCGTGGAACGCCGAGCGCGTGCGCGCAGCGCTCGAGCGCACCGGAGCCACCGTGGTCTTCACCGTCGAGCGCCATGCGCGGCGCGTGCCCGACGGTGTCCCCCTCGTGCTACTCGATGAGCTGCCGGGACACGTGGTGTTTTCACACGGTGCTACGCGCCGGACGGTGGACGTGGGTTCGCACTTCGGGCTCGCGATCGAGGGTGAGGAGAGCGAAGGGAGCGACGAGGAAGCGGTCGTCGCCTTCGCGCCTCGTTCCCCCGGCGGCAGCGACCCGGGCGAGTGCCTACCCGGTCACGCACGCCGCTACTCGCATCGCGCCCTACTGAATTTCGCGCGCGCGGTGGCGACCGGTGCCGCCATCTCGGAATCGGACGTGGTGTCGAGCCTCCTCCCCCTCGACGAAGCGGCCGGACTCGGTGGAGGGCTCGTGGCCCCGTGCATCGGCGGGGCGCGCGTTGCCACCACCGGCGGCTCGCGGTGGAGCGATCCCGCGCGCGCTCTCGAGGCGAGCGGCTGCACCGTGCTGGTGGGCGACGACGCGCGCTTCGCCTCGCTGGCGCGCGCGCTCGACCGCGACGGCGGTGTGCCGGCGCGCGCACGGCTACGCGCGGCGGTGGTCGTCGGAGACACCATCTCTCCCGCGACCGCCGAGTGCTGGAAGCGAGTGGGCGGGGCGCCGTTCGTGCGCGTCGCCCCGCCGGAAGCTCACTCCTTGTAGCTGTAGTCCGTGAGCAGCTTGCGCGCTTCGTCCACGCCTCTGCCGCGATCGCCCAGATCGATGGCACCGCTCGCGACCACTTCCAGCAGCGCATCCACCACGTCCGCATCGAACTGCGAGTCGGCCATGCGCCGCAACTCGGTGAGAGCGGCCTCGTAGCTGAGACCCTGGCGATAGGGACGTCTGCTCATCATCGCGTCGAACGCATCGGCCACCGACACGATGCGAGCCTCGTGCGGAATGTCGGTGCCCGCGAGTCCGTCCGGCACGCCGGTTCCGTCGAGGCGCTCGTGGTGCGAGCGCACCACGTTGAGCACCACGTGGTTGCCGCCGAGGAGAGGATGCAGCACGCGCCAGCCGAGGAGCGGGTGCGTCATGATGTGCTCGTATTCTTCGCGCGTGAGCGGGCCCGCCTTGTTCAGCACGTCCTCGCGCACGCCGATCTTGCCGATGTCGTGCAACTGGCCGCCGAGCTCGATGTTGCGCACCACGCTCGTCGCCACGCCCAGCATCCGCGCTATCGCGCCCGAATAGCTGCTCACGCGCACCGAGTGGCCGCGCGTGTACGGATCCTTCAGCTCCAGCGCCTCGGCGAGCGATTGAACGCCGGCCAGGAAGGTCTGCTCCAGACGCTCGGCCTGCTCGCGCACGCGCTCCTCGAGACGCTCCTGGTAGTCGCGGTTCTCGCGCATCAGACGCCGTTTCTCGAGAGCCTGCGCCACACGCGCACGTACCTCCTCGAACACGAACGGCTTCGTGATGTAGTCCATCGCTCCGGCGGAGAGACACTCCACCGCCACATCCACCTCGGCCACCGCCGTGATGAGGACGAAGGCGACGTCGGGATGCCGCAGGCGCACCTCGCGCAGCAGCTCGGAACCGTTCATCCCCGGCATCCGCATGTCCGAGAGGACGAGCGCGACCGGCTCCCTGCCGAGTATCGCCAGCGCCTCCTCACCAGAGCCAGCCTCGAAGATCGAGAAGCCGTCGCTCTTCATGAGGCGCGCGAGTGCCTGACGCAGCCGAGGCTCGTCGTCCACCACCAGACACGTTCGGGCTGCCTTACCTGCTCCGTGCGTCACGATGCCATTCCGGTTATCTTCCGCCAACTCTCCAACAGGCCCCCTGGATGACCCGAATCTACGACGACGATCTCGAGCCCGGCTTCGGTACGCGGGCCATACACGCCGGACAGCGCCCCGAACCCCTCGCCGGCGCGATCATGACCCCCGTCTACCTCACCTCCACCTACGTACAGGACGAGCTCGGCAAACACAAGGGGTACGAGTACGCTCGTAGTAAGAATCCGACGCGGGAAGCGCTCGAGCGCAACGTCGCCGCACTCGAGGGCGCAAGACACGGCTTCGCGTTCTCCAGCGGCACCGCCTGCATCGATTCCATCATTAAACTTTTCCAATCTGGCGATCATATCATCTGCGGCGAGAACGTCTATGGCGGAACCTTCCGCCTCTTCGATCGCCTGTTGAAGAACTACGGCCTCCGCTTCAGCTACGTGGACACGCGCGACCCGAACAGGATCGCCGAAGCGTGCACGCCGAACACCCGCGCGGTGCTGATAGAGACGCCCACCAATCCGCTCATGTGGATCACCGACCTCGGCGCGGCCGCCGAGGCGGCGCACGCGGCCGGAGCGCTGCTCATAGTAGACAACACCTTCGCCACGCCCTTCTTCCAGCATCCGTTCCAGCACGGCGCCGACATAGTCTACCACTCCACCACCAAGTATCTCAACGGCCACAGCGATATGATCGGCGGTATCGCTCTGCTGAACGACGATGACATCGCCGAGCGGCTCGGCTTCATCCAGAACGCGGCGGGTGCCATCCCCGGCCCATTCGATAGCTGGCTGGCGCTGCGTGGAACGAAGACTCTGCACCTGCGCATGCCGCGGCACGACGAGAACGGCCGACGCGTCGCCGCCTATCTGGCCGAGCGGCTCGGTGCCGAGAACGTGATCTACCCCGGCCTCGAATCCCACCCGCAGCACGATGTGGCGCGCCGGCAGATGACCGGCTACGGCGGGATGATCACGGTCGACATGGGCACCCGCGAGCGCGCGGCGGCCTTCCTGTCGGGAACGCGAATCTTTTCGCTGGCGGAATCGTTGGGTGGAGTCGAGAGTCTCATCAGCCATCCCGCCTCCATGACCCACGCCTCCGTCCCCCCCGATCGTCGCGCCCAGCTCGGCATCACCGACGGCCTGGTGCGCCTCTCCTGCGGAGTGGAAGATGTGGGGGATCTGCTGTCCGATGTCGAAGTGGCGCTCGGGCGGGTGGGGGGGAAGAAGGCAGGAAGCAGGAAGCAGGAGGCAGAAACCGCCGGCGCGTAGGGGGCGCCGGTCGCTGGAGCCGGCATCCGCCGTCTGCTCTCTGCTTCCCGCTTCCTCCAACCAGGGAGATCCACCATGCCTGACACCAAGGTCCTGTCCCAGATCTCACCCGTCGCGTGGGAGCATCCGGCGGACAGGGCGGCTCTGAACTCGCTGCGGGCGCTGCCGGGCTTCGACGAAGTGCTGCGCAGGGTGATGGGACAGATCGGCGAGCGCGGCGTGCGGCAGCTCTTCACCGCCAACGCGGTGCGGGTGGGACCTCGCCAGCGGCCGCGGCTCGACGCGCTCCTCACCGATGTGCTGGAAACGATGGACTGGGCCGAACGGCCGGAGCTCTACGTGTCGCAGACCCCGATCGCCAATGCCATGGCGGTGGGATTCCAGAAGCCGTTCATCGTGGTGAACTCGGGCGCGATCGAGATCCTCGACTCCGAGGAGCAGCGTGTCATACTGGGGCACGAGCTGGGGCACATCATGAGCGGGCACCCCACCTATACCACGCTCGCCCTGCTCATACTCAACATCGGCTTCAGCAACATCCCCGTGCTGGGGCTAATCACCCTTCCCATCCAGCTCGCGCTCCTGGAGTGGTACCGCAAGGCGGAGCTCTCGGCCGACCGCGCCGGACTTCTGGCCACCCAGGACCCGCGGTCGTCCATGCAGCTCTTCATGCGCTTCGCCGGCGGCCCGCCGCTCGACGACGAAACCAGCCTCGAGGAGTTCATGCAGCAGGCGGAGGAATACGAGAGCAACGGCAACGCACTCGACGGAATCTTCAAGGTGCTCAACGTCGCGTTCCGCACGCACCCGTTCAACACGGTGCGCGCGGGCGAGCTGCAGCGGTGGATCAGAGACGGCGCGTACGACAGGATCCTGGCCGGCGACTACGCGCATCGCGGCGACGACGATCGGCCGCTATCGGAGGACTACGACGCAGCCGCTAGCTATTACGGCGAGCAGGCACGCGACGCGGTCACGCAGGTACGAGACGCGCTGCGCGACGCACGCGATGCATTCACCGAAGCGTTCAGGAACACGACCGGGAAATGAAGCTGCTGATGGTGGGCGGCGGTGGACGCGAGCACGCCCTCGCATGGAAGCTCCTTCGCGACGATCCGTCGCTGGAATTGATCTCCGCACCGGGGAATCCGGGCCTCGCCGAACTGGGGCGCACCGCATCCGTGGGCGCCGGCGACATACCCGCACTCGTGGAGCTGGCGCGGCGCGAACGACCCGACCTGACTCTCGTCGGCCCCGAAGCGCCGCTGGCGGCGGGTATAGTCGACATGTTCCGCGCCGCCGGAATTCCCATCTTCGGCCCCACGGCGGCGGCGGCGAGGATCGAGTCGTCCAAGAGCTTCGCGAAGGATGTCATGCTCCGCGCCGGCGTACCCACCGCGCGAGCGGCACGCCACACGAACATCCAGGACGCGAAGCGCGCGGCACGTGAGCTCGGCGCGCCGGTGGTGATCAAGGCGTCGGGACTCGCCGCCGGGAAAGGAGTGATCGTATGCGAGAGTATGGCCGACACCGACGCGGCGATCGATTCGATGCTCGGCGCGCACGCGTTCGGAGGTGCCGGTGACGAGATTCTCGTGGAGGAGTTCATGGAGGGAGTCGAGCTGTCGATCTTCGCCATCACCGACGGGATCGGCCTCCTCCCGATGCTTCCAGCGCGCGACCACAAACGCCTGCTCGAGGGCGATCGCGGCCCCAATACCGGCGGCATGGGCGCCTACGCACCCGTCCGCGAGGCCACGCCCGAGCTAGTGGAGGAAGTGACCGAGGGGATATTCACTCCCACGCTCCGCGCCCTGCGGGAACGCGGAGCACCGTTCACCGGGCTGCTGTACGCGGGCCTGATGCTCACCGCCGGCGGCCCACGAGTCGTGGAGTTCAACTGCCGCTTCGGAGATCCCGAGACCGAGGCCTTGATGCCGTTGCTGGAGAGCAGCCTCCTCGAGCCCTGCCTCGCGGTGGCGCGCGGCGAGCGGCTCGGCGGCGGCGAGCTCCGGTGGAGCGGCGAGTGCGCGGTGACCACCGTGGTGGCAGCGGAGGGCTACCCCGATTCTCCCCGCAAGGGAGCGCCGATAACGCTTCCGTCGCCGATGGAAGACGTGCATGTCTTCCACGCCAGCACCGCGCGCGATGCGGATGGCCGCCTGGTCACCGCCGGCGGCCGCGTGCTCGCCGTCACCGCGGTGGCGCCCGACATGGCCAGAGCGCGCGCCACGAGCTCAGCCGCCGCCGCCGCGATCGATTTCGCGGGGAAGCAGTACCGCTCGGATATAGGAGCGACGGGGGCAGGCACTTAATGTAGATGTCCCGGCAGCGTCGCTGCCGGGACATCTACATTGAGTGCCTGCCCCCCTTCCTTCGATGCCGGAGCTTCCCGAGGTCGAAACCATCGCGCGCGATCTCGATCGCGCGCTGCGCGGTGCGCGTATCACCGGCGTGGTCGTCACGCGGCCCGACGTGCTGCGTGAGGTTTCAGCGCGCACGCTCGCCAGGCGTACCACCGGCGCCACCATCGATCGGGTATGGCGCCGCGCCAAGCACGCCGTGATCGACCTCTCCACCGGCGACCACATCGTGGTCCAGCCACGTTTCACCGGAGCGCTTCTGATAGACGCCGGCGCTCTTCCCGAAGAGGAGAGGCTCTACTCCACCCTCGCCTTCGCCCTCGCCGACGGCCGTGCGCTGCACTACCGCGACATTCGCCGGCTTGGCACGGTAGCGCTCATGTCGTCCGAGCGCTGGAGCGAGTACTCGGCAAGAATGGGGATCGAGCCCCTCGACCCGGGGTTCACTTCGGACCATCTATGGGGAGTCGTCCACGGATCGAAGCAGGTGGTGAAGAAGCTGTTGATGGATCAGAGCAGGGTGGTCGGCATCGGTAACATCTACGCCAACGAGGCGCTGTGGCGCGCGGGAGTAGACCCCTCGCGGGAGGGGCGAAAGCTCACGCGCGATGAGGTCCGGCGGCTGCACGACGTGATCGCGCCACTTCTGGAGGAGGCGATCCGCGCCCGCGGCACGAGCTTTCGCGACTACCGCGACGCGCTCGGCGAGCGCGGCTCCTTCGCGTCGCTCCTGCGGGTGTACGGACGCGAAGGGCTCCCGTGCGCCAACTGCGGCGCGCGCCTCGTGGGCACCCACGCGGTGGATGGTCGCGCCACCGTCTTCTGCCCGTACTGCCAGCGGTAACCGGAGCGAAGTACAGATGAGCAGACGGAAGGGAGCGCTTCTCCGCCCCGCCCCCACGAGCGACGAGCAGCTCGCGCTGATGCGGGAGTGCGTGCGCGCCGGGTGCGCCGACCGCCCCGGCATCTACCGCATGCACGCCAGCGATGGCGAGATCGTCTACGTGGGCAAGTCGAAGCGCGTACGTTCGAGGCTGCTCAGCTACTTTCGCGCCATCTACCCCGAAGAAAAGGGCGCCCGCATAGTGCGCGAAGCGGTGCGCATCGACTGGGAGTACACGCCGAGCGAGTTCGCGGCTCTTCTCCTCGAGCTGCGACTCATCAAGCGGCTGCGTCCCCGCTTCAACGTCCAGATGAAGCGCGACGCACACCATCTCGCCTTCATCAAGGTCACCCGGCCGCCCGCGCCGAAGCTGGTGGTCGTCCGCGGCGCGAGCGACGACAACGCCGCCTACTACGGCCCTTTCCAGGGCGCGCGCCGCGTGGAGGAGTCGCTCCGCGAGTTGAACGACGTGCTGGGCCTCCGCGACTGCGCGCTGGACAGGAAGATGCATTTCGCCGACCAGCGCGAGCTCTTCAAGCTCGGCGCGCGCACCCCTGGCTGCATCCGCTACGAGGTGAAAAAGTGCCTCGGCCCCTGCGTCGCCGCGTGCACCGTGCGCGAGTACGACGCGCGCGTCACCATGGCGCGCGCCTTCCTCGATGGCACCGACGACGGACCCATCGAGTCGCTGCGAACCGAGATGCTCGCCAGCGCAGACCGGCTGGAGTTCGAGCGCGCCGCATCGCTTCGCGACAAGCTCGGGCGTCTGGAGGAGCTGAAGGATCAGTTCCTCCGCTTCCGCTTCGGGGTGGAGACGCTCTCCTTCCTGTACCGGGTCCCCGGCTACGGCGGCGACGACCGTGTTTACCTCATAAGACGCGGCCGGGTGCGCGAAGAACGCCCCGCCCCACGCACCGCCGCCGAGCGCCGCTCCCTCGCGCGCCTCACCGACGAAGTCTTCGGCACGGTGGAGCGCGACACCACACGGATCCCCACGCACCAGGTGGACGAGCTCCTGCTCCTATCCTCCTGGTTCCGCAAGTTCCCCGACCAGCTCGGGCTCACCACCCGCGCCGACGACGCGGGCCTCGAACGCGTGGTGAGCATTCCGGTGGAGCTGCCCAGGGCCGAGCTCATCGCGTAACGGCCGGACTCACCACCAGCGGCCGGGCACGCGCCATGGCACATGCCCGGCCGCTTGGCGTTCGACCCGGTCATCATCATCGCGTGGACCACGATGAGGCGCTGCCCGCTACCGCCCGGCCCCTCCCGCGGCGGCCTTCGCCCCCGCACCGATGGTCTTGTCGAAGAACGCCGCGGTGGCGCTGTCTGCCACGATCCACGACCGGTACCGCAGAAAGTCGTGGATCTCGTCGGGGAGGACTATCTCCTCGTACGGGACCCCCGCAGCATCCAGGCGGCGGGCCAGATCGACCGTCTGGCTGAAGCGAACGTTGCGGTCGTCGTCACCCTGGATCAGCAGCACCGGCGACTTCCAGGTGGAGATGGACGATACCGGCGACGACTGCCACGCGACATCCTCCGCCTCTGCGGCGTCGGCCTTCTCGTAGCGCTCCTTCAATGCCGAGACGCGCCGGCTGTCGGCCAGAAAGTCGTGCACTCCGTGCAGGTCCACTCCCGCGGCAAAGAGATCGGAGTCGCGCCCGAGGGCGAGCGCGGTGAGGAAGCCGCCGTACGAGCCGCCCCAGATCCCGATCCGCGACCCGTCCACGTTGGGAAGCGCGCGCAGGTATTCGGCGCCCGACTTCACGTCCCGGTACTCCGAGGCTCCCCACGCGCCGGCGTCCTCGGGGTGATGGAACTCGTGGCCATAGCCGATGCCCAGGCGGTAGTTGACGGAGAGCACGACGTACCCCTTGCTCGCCAGATACTGGTTCACCGCGTACGAGTTGGAGTAGTACCGGCTGTAGTGCCAGCCGAGCAGCATCTGCCGGGGCGGACCGCCATGGACGAAGATCACCGCCGGCTTCTTCGCGCCGGAAGTCGACGCTGTGGACGACTCGAAGAGTTGCCCGTGGACAGTGACGCCATCAGCGGCCTTCCAGGTCACCGCGCGGGGAACCACCAGCTTCGCGGTGGGGAAGTCCGAGGGTACCAGATTTTCGGCGAGCCGCTGCGTCTGCCCGCCCGAGAGCGGCACCACGCCCGGGAGCGGCGGACGCTTGGCGTCTCCGCCCAGGAAGACGACCGACTTCCCGTCGCTCGTCACGACGGGCGTCCACTCGTTCCCCTCTCCGGGGGTGAGGTTGGTGACGCCCGCACGATCCACCGAAACCTTGAAGACGTGGCGACGGTCGATGTCGTCCTTCCCCTTCCCCATGTTGCCCGCGAAAACGAGCGTGCGGCCGTCGGGGCTCAATTTGATGTACTCGGCCATCCCGGGGTCGGGCGTCAGCAGCAACGGATCGCCGCCGGACGCCGCTATCGAATAGAGGTGCGGCCAGCCATCCAGATCGGCGAGGAAGACGATCCGGTCGCCGGCGGCCCAGTGCAGGTTGGCGCGCCCCTCGGTAGTGGGATACGATCCGCGGAGCGTGTTCGGGCTCTGCCAGATCCGGTTCGCGTTGCCGCTCGCGACATCGCCAATCCAGATGGAGAACGGATTCGGGTGCAGCTCGAGGAGCGTCTTCGGCGCTCCGCCGCCGCCCGCCGAACGCACGAACGCCACCCGCTTCCCATCCGGCGACCAGCGCGGGCTTCCGTCGCGCATGGTGGAGGGAGCGATGTAGCGGATGGGGGTGGAGTCGTTGGTGTAGATGGCGATGAAGGAGTGACCGCCGCGCGAAGACACGAAGGCGAGCCTGCTGCCATCCGGAGACCATACCGGCGAGTTGCTGGACCCCTTCGCGAAGAAGAGCTTCGACGCATCCCTGGAACCGTCCACGGGGACGGTCCAGATCGCACTTCCCTTGCTGAATGCCACGACCTTTCCGGTGGGCGAGATCACGGGCTCGTCGCCCTCGGCGAGAAGCTTCGGCGTGCCGCCGGCGAAGGGTACGCTCCAGATCTCGATCTTCGGCTGAACGGGACTCGAAGCGGGGTCGGGCGCGAGATCCGTCCAGTTGCCGTCGTGGTCGCCGCCGCGCACGTAGACCACAGTACGCCCGTCGGGCGTGAGGCCGAGGTTGGTCAGCTCCTGCCCATCATCCTCGGAGTAGGAAGTGACCTTGCGCGGAGTCCACGACGGCGCCTCGGCTACGTAGATGTTGCGCACCCCGCGCTCGTCGAATGCCCACGCCACGCGCGGCGCCTTGCTGGCCGCCACTAGCTCGGAGGGAAACGGGTAGCCGCGTATCTGCTCGAGCGTGTAGCTCGCCGCGGTAGACTGGGCACGCGCGGCAGCGGCCGGGAGAGCGATCAGCGTGGAAACGAACAGCAGCGCGAGGCGCCGCCGCGTTCGCGACGCTTGGAGATTGTGCATCGAGACTCCTCTGCTTGCGGGTCGACTCAACGGAAGATTGTATAATCTGCCATGTGGACCCGGCCGCGTCCACGCCGGGAGGCCCGATCAGGCGAGCGAGATGATCCTGGCCTCGGCGGCGTCACCCGCGATGCTGAGCAGAGCGATGCTGGGCTCGATGTCGAAGCGGCGCGGGCCGGCCGCGCCGGGGTTCACCACCAACCGGCCACCGGCGCGGGTCACGAGTGGACGGTGAGTGTGACCGTACACGAGCACCTGCGCGGGGTACGCCGCGAGGAGTCTGGCTGGTGTGGGGGCGCCGAGCTCGTGACCGTGGCTCACGTGGATCCGGACGCCGCCCACGCTGCACACGATGGCCTGAGCGAGGCGCGCCCGCCCGGGTGCATCGGTGTTGCCGAACACCGCTTCGACGGGAGCGATGGTCGCCAGCTCGTCGAGAACGTCGTCGCCACCTACATCGCCCGCGTGGAGGATGAGCTCGACGCCTTCGAGCGCTTCGTACAGTTCGGGCCTTACGAGGCCGTGGGTATCCGAAACGAGACCCACGAGGTGGGTTGTCGGAGAGCAGTCGTCACCGTGCATGAGCAATACCTGGTTCCCATCATGGACCGCCGGCGGCGCGCGGGCGGCGGGTAGGCAATGGAGTGTTCCAGGATCATGCCATTGCGGAGGCCGGCGCAAGGGCGGGAGCCGGGAAAGCGGAGCGACGGTAGCGGAACGCGGCGCCTCGGGCGAGGGCGGCGGTGCGCGGCGGGCTCGGTTTTTTGCGTGCGGCGAATCTATTTGACATAACTGGCGCTACCGCCCGGATGAGCCGTTCTGGAAATGCAAAGGACCAGCGAAGCTCACCCGACCGGCAGCGCGCCCGGCGCGGCGCGGATCGCGGCGGAGCCCTACCCCTCCCGCGGCGTGCCCGCGCGCTCGCCCCAGTGGAGTGCCGCCACGCCCAGGGTCAGCGTGTCGAACCCCACCCGCTCGAGGCCCGCCCGCTCCATGCGCCGCGCCAGCTCCTCCACGGCCGGAAAGTTCGCCACCGATGCCGGGAGATAGCTGTACGCCGTACGGTGGCCGCTCACCAGGCGCCCGATGAGCGGGAGCACGCGGTGGAAGTAGAGGTGGTAGCCGAGTCGCACGAGGCGCGAAGGCGGAGTGCTGAGCTCCAGGATCACGAGGCGCGCGCCGGGCGCGAGGACGCGCGCCAGCTCGGCGAGTGCGGCGTCGAGCGCGTCGAAGTTGCGGGCACCGAACGCCACGATGATGCCATCCGCCGATCCGTCGGCGAGCGGAAGGCGCAGCGCATCGGCCACCAGCGGGGCGACCGGCAGGTCGCGCGTTTTCGACCGGCCGCGCCGCAGCATCGGCTCGGCGAAGTCGACGGCGACAACCGACCCGCCGAAGCCCGGCTCGCGCGCCACCTGGGCGCTCACGTCCAGCGTGCCCGCGCAGATGTCCAGATAGATCCCCCGCGGCCGCCGCTCCAGCGACAGCGCGCGGATGGCTCGCTCGCGCCACCCCCGGTCGATGTTGAGGCTCAGTACGTGATTGAGCAGATCGTAGCTCGGCGCGATCTCGGAGAAGATGCGCCGCACGTATGCGCGCTTCTCGTCCCCCCCGGCCGCGGCTTCGAGCGCCTCGCGCTCCTCGGTTTTCGCGGATGACATTCAGGCAAAGTTCTCGGCGGCATCGTGCAGGCGCAAGCTGCTCTCCCCGGGCAGCTCGCTGGATGAGCACGCACGGCGCGCGTAACTTGGTACCGACTTCCGATGCCTCTCTCTCTCGAGCTCTCGAACCTCCCGGACGCCGACGTCGCCGCTCTCGCCAGAGGGGGGCGCGAAGCGGCGTTTCGGGAGCTCGTGAAGCGCTACGAGCGGCCGGTTTTCTCCCTCATCTACCGGATGGTACGCGACAGGGAGCTGGCCGAGGACCTGGCGCAGGAAACGTTCGTGAAGGTTCTCAACCACATCGACCGCTACCGCCCGGAGTTCAAGTTCTCGAGCTGGCTGTTCAAGATCGCCAACAATCTCACGATCGACTACCTGCGCAAGCGGCGGCTCGACACCGTGAGCATGGATGGGTCTCCGCACGCGGCCACCGCCGCGGAGAAGGAGGCCACCTCGTTCGACGTGAGCGCGCGCGGCGAGTCGCCGCTCGACGAGCTCGAGTCGAAGGAGCTGGGCGGCGCCATCGAGGAGGCCATCGCGAAGCTGCGCCCCGAGTATCGGGCCTGCATTCTGCTTCGTCACGTGGAAGACCGCTCGTACGAGGAGATCGCGGCCACGCTCGATCTGCCGCTGGGTACCGTGAAGACCTACATACACCGCGCCCGGCACGAGCTCCGGGAAGCGCTGGGACACCTGAAAGGCTGACATGAAACCACTCCCCGAGCGCCGCCGTACGATCATGTGGAGGACTCGTGAATAGACACCTTCTACCGGAAGAGATCGACCAGCTCCTGGACGGGGAGGTCGGCTTCGGCACTACGCCGCTCAAGCAGCACGTTCGCACGTGCGATGAGTGCAGCGCCGAGCTGGCCTCCGCGCGCGCGCTGGTGAGCCAGCTCGAGCAGCTTCCGCACTTCACGCTTCCCCCCGGCTTCTCGGAAGGGGTGATGCAGCGCGTTCACGTGTTCGTACCGTGGCACGTCGCGCTGGGGAGCACAGTTCGCTCCCTCGTCCCCCGGCAGCCGCGCTGGCGGGCGGCTGCGTGGGCGGGCGTCGCGACTCTGGCCGCCGTGATGCTGCTGGCGTCGCTCTGGGTGGTCACGAGACTGGACGCGGTGCTCTTCGCGGTCGAGCTCGCGGTGGGCCGGATGCAGACGGCGGGCACGTGGGCGCTGTCCAACGCGGTCACCACGCTCTTCGGCGATGCGGCCGCGCGGGCGCTCGACGCGAGCGGTGCGGCGGGGGTGGTGCTCGCGATCCTGGCAGTCATCCTCACGGCGCTGCTCGCGGTGGGTGCGCTGCGAATCGTGGTCGCCGGCGCGCGGCACCGCTGAGCGCCATGCGATACGCGATCTCGCTTCTGGCGATCCTCCTGGTCGCGCCGCTCCCGGCGCAGGGCCGAGATACGGCGACAGGCGGAGACACTACCCGACCGACGGCGGCCGACGGGCGGCCGTCGGATGCGGTGGCTACGTGGCTCGACTCGCTCGCCAGGGACGCCCACGGCGTGGCACTCTCCCGAAGTGCGGTGCGCGAGGGCGATCAGGTGGTGGGTGCGGGCGACACGATCGCGGGCAGCATCGCGGCGTACCACGGCGACCTCGACATTTACGGGCACGTGCGCGGCCACGCCGTGGCCGCCGGCGGCGATGTGGTGCTGCACGCCGGTGCCGAGGTGGACGGCGACGCGATCGCCGTGGGTGGCGAGGTGCGCAACGATGGCGGCACGGTGGCTGGCGAGATGCGCTCGCTGAGCGCGCTGACCGTGGGTCCGACACCCGCCACTCCCCCGCTGACCTCCGAGGAGACGGCCAGGCGTGCGGTCTCGCTTTCCGTCGGCTGGTACCTGGTGCTCACGCTCATCGGCCTCGCGGTCGTGCTCTTCGCGCGAAGCAACCTCGAGACGATAGCCGAGCGTATCCGCACCGACTTCACACGATCGTTCCTCTACGGACTGGTGGGCCACGTCCTGTTCATCCCCGCCCTGGTGGTGGGGGTGGCCGCGTCGGCGATCACCGTGATCGGGATCGTTCTCATCCCGTTCATCATCGTCGGCTTCTTCCTCGCCGCGGCCGGCGCGCTCGCCCTCGGCTTCGTGGCCATGTCGTTCGTGATCGGTGACGCGGCCATGCGCTGGCGCGGCGCGGCGGGCGGCGGGGGCCGCGCGCAGCTCCTCCAGTTCCTCATCGTCGGACTGTCGATTTTCCTGGTGCTCTGGGTCATCGCCGGCGCGGCCGCCGGCTTCGGCTGGCTCGGCGGCCTGGTGCGGTTCGTCTGCATGGTGCTGACGTGGGTCGCGGCCACCGCCGGACTCGGGGCGACTCTCGCCTCGCGCGGCGGCACGCGCTCGCCACGCCAGCCGATGCTGGAGGAGATCGAGCCGGCGGACGAGCTCTCCTGGCAGACCCCCACGCCCGTGAGCGGAGTGGCGGCAGCCCGGCGCCCCCCCTCGAGCCGGCGCGACCGCTGATGACCCACTCTCCATTGCGGCGCTTTCTCCTGACGGCGGCCTGCGCCGCCGCGCTGCCCACGGCACTCGCCGCGCAGGATTCGCAGCGGTGGCGCACACTGGAGGCGAGCCGCGCGCTTCCGGCAGCCGCCACGAGCGACACTTTTCGAGTGCGCGTCGCATACTCGGTGGGCACACTCACGCTGGGCGACGCCACTCCCGGAACGCTCTACGACATCCTGGTGCACTACGATGCGGGCGAACGAAGGATGTCCTACTCGTACGACCCCACCGCGCGACTGCTCACGGTGGGAGGCGACAGCGGCTTCGCCCGCAGCTTCGCCATCTCGCATGATGGCGATCGCAACGGTCCGACTCCCACACTCGCGCTGCGCCTGGCGCGCGCGGTGCCGCTCGATCTCGCGCTGCGCTTCAGCGCCGCGGACGCGGCACTCGAGCTGGGCGGGCTGGAGGTGAGCGGCCTGAGCGTGGACGCCGCCGCGAGTGGAGGGAAGCTCAGCTTCGACGCACCCAACCCCTCGCGCATCCGCAGCGCCGAGCTGCGCGCCACGCTCGCCGGGCTCGATGTGAGCGGCCTCGGCAACGCGCATGCCGATACAGTCCGCGCCAGAGCGACGCTCGGCCACGTGGAGCTCGACCTCGGCGGCGACTGGACCGGGAGCACCGCGCTCGATCTGGACGCAGTGCTCGGCGTGATCACCGTGCGCGTGCCGAGCGATGTGGGCGTGAAGGTAGACGCCTCGGCCACACTCGGCAGCGTGGAGACGCCGGGCTTCACCGCGCGCGACGGCGCACTGTACAGCGACAACTGGGCAGGTGCTGCGCGCAGCGTCACGATCGCGGGACGCGCGGTGCTCGCACGGCTCGAAGTGCGGCGCATCCCCTGAGGGCAGCGTTCACCGTCGGACGCTGGCCCCCTCCTTGCGACTCCGGAGGGCATGCAACTCGGTGGGTACAGAATCTGGCCGTTGTTGCGCGCCACCGGAAAGCAGGCGGCCACCGACCGGATAACCGGGCTCGCGGCCGAAGCGGCTTACCACTTTTTCTTCTCGCTCTTCCCGTTCCTGCTTTTCGCTACCGCGCTGGCGGGTCTCTTCGTCGACCAGCGCGCCACCATGTCCTGGATAATGGACCAGATGGCGCGCGTGGTGCCGGACGAAGCGCTTAGCCTGGTGCGCGGAGTGGTGGAAGACGTGGTGTTCACCGGCAGCAAGTCCAGCTTCATCTCGATCGGGCTGCTCCTCACGGCGTGGTCGGGCGCCAACGTCTTTCGTTCGTTGATGGACACGCTCAACCTGGCATACGACGTCGAGGAGCGGCGCCCCTTCTGGAAGCGCGCGCTCCTCTCGGTACTGGCTATCGTGGTGCTCGGCGCGCTGATGCTGGTCGCGAGCACCGTGATGATCGCGGGCCCCGAGATAATCGACTGGTTCGGCCGTCACCTGCACCTGCCCACCGGCCGGCTGGACCTCTGGATGGTGCTGCAATACCCGATCGCGTTCGCGATCCTCGTGCTCGCGTTCTTCCTGATCTACAGGTTCCTGCCCGACCTGAAGCAGAGCGTACGTCAGATACTCGTGGGTGCGGTGACGGCCACCGTCCTGTGGCTCGCGGTCACGCTGCTGTTCCGACTGTACGTCACCAACTTCGGGTCGTACAACAAGACCTACGGTGCCATCGGCGCGGTGATAGTGGTACTCACCTGGATGTACCTCACCATGCTGGTAATCCTCATAGGGGGCGAGCTGAACGCCGAGCTGCATCGCGGAACTGGTGCCGTGAACCCGCGCGAGGGCGCGGTCTACGCGGGGCGCATCGTGACATCGACGCGGCGCACGCGCGAGTCCACACCGGAGCCGGGCGCACTACGTGCCAGCGGCGGGAGCGGGGACGGAGCCGCCGAAGGGCGGATGGAATGACACGGGTGCGCCCTTCCCCACCCTCAGCGCCGCCGCCGCGCTCCCGTCGCGCACCGCTACCTCCACGAAGCCGAGCGATCCCACCAGCGCAGTGAGCTCGCCTTCGCGAACGTCGGCGTAGGCACGGCGCACCTCGAGCGAACGCCCGGCGATGTCGACGCGTCCTCCGTGCATCGCGACGATGTTGCTGATCAGGTTTCCGAAGCGGTCCACCGCGATCACTTCGCCGAGCACGCGTCCGTCGGCCAGACGGCGCGCCTCGGGCGTTCGCCGCACCACCGGAGAATCGAAGGGCGTTCCCAGAAGCTCGAGCGCGGCACCGCCCGCGAGCCGCGCCGCCGCGGGCGCGAAGATGTCGCGCCCGTGGAACGTGCTCGATGCGTGCGCCGGCAGCGGCAGCGCAACCACTCTGGCGTCACGCGCCAGCAGCGCTGGCGACAATACGCCGTTGTCGGGCCCCACCAGATATCTCCCATCGCTCGCGATCGCGATCGCCGCCCTCGCCGATCCCACGCCTGGATCCACCACCACCAGGTGCACGGTGCCCCTGGGAAAGCGCCTCCAGTAGCGCGCCACCGCCAGCCGCGCCCCCTCCACGTCCTGAGCTCGCACATCGTGCGAGATGTCCACCACGGCCGCACCCGGCACCCCCGAGAGAAGCACCCCCTTCACTTCCCCCACATACCCGTCGGAGGTTCCGAAATCCGTGAGCAGCGTGATGATCGCGGCCATGGCGCGGGGAGGAGGGGGATGGGGGGAGGGAGGCCTTGCCTCAAGGATACAGGAAAAAGGAAGCAGGGAACAGGAACTACGTGCGGGGAGAAAGCAGGAAGAACGCACTGCACACGCCTCGCAGTCATCCCGGCGGAAGCGGGCACGACCATGGAACGTGTGCAGTTCCCTGCTTTCTGCTTCCTTCCTCCCCCTCCCCCTCCCCCTCACACCCCCCGGCCGCGCCAGTGGCCGGCGCGCCAGAGTGCCATCATAGCTACACCACGACAGACGGAGGTGAGGGAGATCGTCCACCAGATGCCATCGGTGCCCCAGCGGGCGGCAGCCCAGGCGGCGATCGGTATGCGGAGGCCGGTGAAGGTGCTGGATGAGAGCATCGGAGGGAGCGTGTTGCCCGCACCGCCGAGGGCGCCTTCGAGTACCAGCTCCGAACCGAGGAATATCGTGGAGATCGCCGCGATGCGCAGATAGCTCGCGCCTTCCGCGACCACGGCGGGATCGCTGGTGAAAATACCGGCTAGCGCCGGCGCATAGCCGAGCTGGAGCAGCGCTCCCGCCACGCCCATCACAGTCGCCAGCCCGGCGGCGATCCAGCCGGCGCGCTCGGCGCGGCTCGTGTCGCCGGCACCGAGGCTCTGTCCGACGATGGCGGCTGTCGCTGCCCCGAAGCCCACGCCGACCGTGAACGTCCAGCTCTCCACCCTGTGGCCCACGCCGAGCGCCGCGATGGCGGGAGTCCCGAACAACGCCGTCGTCCGCGTGAGCAGCACGTAGGTGAGGCTGAAGAAGATTCCCGTGGCCGCGGTGGGGAGGCCGACGCGCACTATCGTACGCATAGTCCGTGTGGAGAGGGGTGCGAAACGGATCATGCCCCTCCTCACCAGGAGAGCGACGCCGAACACGAACGCTACAGACCGCGTGAACACTGTGGCCACTGCCGCTCCGGCGATGCCCAGCTTCGGGGCATGCGCGAGTCCCAGGATGAGAACCGGGTCCAGCACCAGCGCTCCGATCACCGACGCGAGAAGGATGAGGAAGGGAGTCCGCGTATTCCCCGAGGCGCGGAACGCGGCGTCGACGGCGAAGAAGCCGAAGTACGGCGGCGCTCCGACGAGATAGGTGCCGAGGTATACGCGCCCCAGCTCGGTCACGTGCGGCGGCGTCTCCATGATTTCGAAGAGCCAGTCGAGCGAGAAATGGCCGAGAATCGCCGCCGCGGTCCCGAGCGCGAGTGCGAGCACCACGCCGTTCCCCACGGCATCCGCCGCCGCCGCCGGCCGCCGTTCGCCATGCCTGCGCGACGCCACCGACGTGAGCCCCACGCTCACCAGTTCGGCGCAGGCGATGAGGAGCCAGATCCAGAAGAGCGACGTCGAGACAGCCGCCAGACCATCCGAGCCTATGTGGCGGCCCACCCAGTACGCATCGGCGGTACTGAAGATCGTCATCAGCAGCATCGATGCGACCGCCGGAAGCGCGACGGCCGCGATAGTGCGCGCGAGCGGACCACCCACCAGCGAACCGCGCGATGGGAGCTCCGCGGGCGGCACGGCCGCCACGCCATCACGCCCGCTCAACGGCAAAGCGGCCGTCGGAGAATCGTCCGGCAGCCGCGCATCGCCCAGGGGCCGAATGGAGCTGGCGTCGCTCACGCCGTGCTCACGATGCAGTCATGCCGGAATGGCGCTCTCCGCGGTGGCTGTTATGAGCCGCGCCGTCTCGACTATCGCCTTCGCGGCCGGCGAATCGCCATCGGCGACCACGATGGGCGTCCCTTCGTCGCCGCTCGTGCGCACCGCGGGCTGCAGCGGGATCTCGCCCAGGAGCGGCAGGCCCAGCTCGTCGGCGAGCTTCTTCCCGCCCCCCTCTCCGAAGAGCGCCGTACGCGTGCCGCAGCAGTCGCATACGAAGTAGCTCATGTTCTCGACCACGCCGAGTACTGGGACGCCGACCCGCTGGAACATCTTCGCGCCGCGCAGCGCGTCGCCGGTGGCCACCGGCTGCGGCGTGGTGACGATCACCGCCCCGTGCACGTTGGTGGCCTGGACCAGCGAGAGCTGGGCATCGCCGGTTCCCGGCGGCATGTCGACGAGGAAGTAGTCCAGCTCGCCCCAGTCGACATCGCGCAGGAACTGCGTGATGATCTTCATCACGATGGGTCCACGCCAGATGGCGGGCTGATCGCGCTCGATCAGGAAACCGAGGCTGATCAACTTCACTCCGAAAGCCTCGAGTGGCACGATGCGATCGTTCACCACACGCGGCGGCTCGTCCACACCCATCATGCGCGGGATGTTGGGCCCGTATATGTCGGCATCCATCAGGCCGACGCGCGCGCCGCTCCGCGCGAGCGCCACCGCTAGATTCACGGCGACGGTGCTCTTCCCCACTCCTCCCTTGCCGCTCGAGACGGCGACGATCCGTCCGAGGTTCGGGTACGCCACCGGCGTCGGAGCGGGGACCGCCGCCCGGCGCGAGTGCGGCTCCTGACCCATCACCGGGAGCGCGCGCGACCGGCCGGCCGCTCCGCCCCCCGCGCCGTGCCCATGGTCGTGCCCGTGCTCCGGGGTCGGGGGCGCGGCTGGCGCTCCACCCGACGGGGATGGTGACGCCGCCGCGGCCGGCGCGGCGGCCTGTGAGGGATCCTTTACGTCCACGCGAACGTCGCTGACTCCCTCCAGCCCCTCGACTCTCTGACGCACCTCGCGCACCAGCGATGCCGGATCCTGCGCCGCGAGAAGGAGCGTGAAGCGCACCCTGCCTTCCACGCTCACGCCCACGTCACGGATCATCTCCGACGCCACGACGTTCTCTCCCGTGCGCGGATTGATCACGCCAGCGAGTGCGGCTGCTATCCGCGCCTGAAGCGGCTCGGTCATACCTCGAATATCTCCCAGCGCCTCAGGCCTCGCGAACCTCGCGGACCTCCGGCACCTGCGTTTTCAGATGTGCTTCGATCCCGTCGCGCAGCATGCTCGCCGACATCTCGCAATCGGGGCAGTCGCCCTCGAAGCGCAGCGTGGCCACGCCGCTCCTGCGTTCGAACCGCACCAGCTCGATGCCGATGGTTTCGAGTTTGAGGAGCGGTCCCACCTCCGAGATGGCCGCCCGGATCCGATCTTCCACCGCTCCGTCGGCCTCCCTGGTGCGTTTGAAGAGACCCATCTCTGGGAAGCTAGGCGGAAGAGAGTGGTCAAACAACGGGGGCGGCGCTCTGGTGTAGATGGCGCTGCCGCGTCGCGGCTGCGCCATCTACGCCGGAGCGCCGCACGCCATTCACGTCGTCTCCCTCGCCCCTGTGCGCAGGTACTCGCGCGCAGCCTCTACGACGCGTCCGGTGACTTCGTCGAGCTCACCCTTGATCAGCGCGCCGGACGCCTTCGCGTGGCCGCCGCCGCCGAAGGTGCGGGCGAAGCGATTGACGTCCACTTCGCCCGTGCTGCGGAAGGACACCTTCACCTTTCCGTGTCCGAGATCGCGGAAGAAGATCGCCATCCGCGTCCCCGCCACCGAGCGTGGATGCTCGGCGAGGCCGTCCAGCTCCTCGGCCCGAACGCCGTAGCGCTCGAGCGCACCCGCCGGAAGCGCGATCCACGAGACGCCGTTCTCACCGTCCACCTCCAGCGTCGCGAGTGCATCGCGCAGGAGATGCAGCCTCCCCACCGAGACCGACGCGTAGATCCTGCGGTACATCTCCTCCGGATCCACACCGGCCGCGAGCAACTGCCCCGCGATGGCATGACAGCGCGGCGACGTGTTGCTGAACCTGAACCCGCCCGTGTCGGTGAGTATCGCGGTGTACAGCGACCGTGCGATCGACGGCGTGATCTCGAGCCCGAGGACGCGGGCGAAGTCGTACACCAGCTCGCCCGTCGCGCAGGCCGCGATGTCGCTCACGATCGTCTCGCCGGGCGGCTCGTCGGATGGCACATGGTGGTCGATCACCATGCGCGGTATCTCGAGGCCGCGTACCGTATCGGCGAGCGCGCCGAGGCGCGCCACGTCGCTTATGTCGAGGACGATCAGCATGTCGGCGCCATCGAAGCCGCGCGGCCCGTCGGCGCTGCGCTCCTCGATTCCCTCGAGGAGGAAGTCGAACATGGCGGGCCACGGCGTGGGATTCACGATGCGCGCGTGCACGCCCCGCTGCGCGAGCAGTCGCGCAAGCGCCGTCTCGGAGCCGCAGCCGTCGCCGTCCGCGTTTATGTGCGTCGAGAGGACCGCTGTGCGGCCGGGTACCAGTTCGGCGGCGATTCGCTGAATCGCCTCGCTGCGGTGTGGAGCGGTTGCCAGGAGGTCGGGAAGAGTTGCGGCCATGACGGGATTCAATGGGAAACGGCGCCCGCGAATGCGCGGACGCCGCTTCACAAACATAATCGCTATGCGAGCCGGGCTCGCTCTACGCGTCGGTCACGCCCTGAATACCGCGTGCCTCCGCGTGCGGTCAGGACGACTGGCTGCCGACCGACGACTCGCCGCGCGCCAGCTTGGAGTGTCTACGGCCGTACAGGAAGTAGATGATCATGCCGAGCCCCATCCAGATGATGAGTCGCAGCCAGGTGTCCTCCGGCAGCGAGTACATCAGGAGTCCGCACGTGATGATTCCCAGGATGGGCACCAGCGGTACCAGCGGAGTGCGGAAGGGACGCGGCATGTCGGGACGCGTCTTCCGCAGCACGAGAACGCCGGCGCACACGATCACGAACGCGAGCAGCGTACCGATGCTGACCAGCTCGCCGAGAAGCGCGATCGGGAAGAGCGCGGCCACCACGGCGGCTACGATGCCGGTGGCGATGGTGGTGATGTACGGGGTGCGGAACTTCGGGTGCACCTTGGCGAAGATCGGCGGCAGGAGGCCGTCGCGCGACATGGAGTAGAAGATTCGCGGCTGCGCCATGAGCATCACCAGCACGACCGAGGCGAGCCCCGCGATGGCACCGATGTTCACGATCGGACCGAGCCAGGCGAGCCCCGGACCACCGGCGGCCACCGCCACGAATACCGGGTGCGGAACGTTGAGCGTGGTGTAGTGCGCCAGCCCCGTCATCACGAGCGACATCAGGATGTAGAGGATCGTACAGACCACCAGCGATCCCAGAATCCCTATCGGCATGTCGCGCTGCGGATTCTTGGCTTCCTGCGCCGTGGTGGACACGGCGTCGAAGCCGATGTACGCGAAGAAGATCACGCCCGCGGCGCGGAAGATGCCACTCACGCCGAAGGCGCCGCTCCCCTCGTTGGGCGGGATGAACGGCTGCCAGTTCTCCGGCTTCACGAACATGAAGCCGAAGCCGATCACCAGGAAGACGATCGCCAGCTTCACGAATACGATGATGTTGTTGAAGCGTGCCGACTCCTTGATGCCGATCACCAGGAGCACGGTCATGAAGAGCACCAGGAACGCGGCCGGGAGGTTCACCAGCGCGCCCGTCCGCACGAGGTTGTGGGTCCCCTCCACATCGAACGGCGCGTTGGAGAGCGCCTCCGGAATGTGTACCCCGATCTCGCGCATGAACTCCGTGAAGTAGCCTGACCATCCCACCGCCACCGTAGCGGCGCCGAAGAGGTATTCGAGGATGAGGTCCCAGCCGATGATCCATGCGATGAACTCGCCGAGAGTCGCATAGCCGTAGGTGTACGCGCTGCCGGCGATCGGGATCATCGACGCGAACTCCGCGTAGCAGAGCCCCGCGAAGAGGCAGCCGATGCCGGCCACGACGAAGGAGATGGCTATTGCCGGGCCGGCGTACTGCGCGGCGGCAGTACCGGTGAGAACGAAAATGCCCGCTCCGATGATGGCACCGATTCCCAGCGTGACGAGATTCACGGCACCGAGCGTTCGGCGCAGCGTGTTCTCTTCGCCCGCCTCCGCCTGGAGTACGGCCATGCTCTTGGTCGCGAACAGACTCATGCGATTCTCCGAATTAGATACGGATGTGGTGGGGGATTGCCCGGGTGCAGGGTGCCGCGGAGGTGTCTGGTGGGAAGCGCGTTGCTGGTCCCGGAGCCCGATTACGTTCTTAGGCGGACGCCGCTTTGTCAAGGGATGAGAGCGCTGCGGCGCGAAGTGCGCTCACGAATCCCGCTATGTGATCGGGTGCCGGCGGCGACGCCACCAGGAACGGATCCATCACGGTCGAGCGCAGCACCACGAGACCGTCGGTGCCGCTCGCCTCCCACTCCGCCACGTCGCACACGCCCAACCTCTCGAGGAGTGGTTCCACGGCTCCACTGTACATCGGAGCCTGCAGCCGCGTGCGCGTGATGATGTAGGGGGGCGCCGAACCGGGTTCGCCGAGACTCATCCGTGCGTAGATACTTTCATTGAACGCATTCACCGCCGCGAGCGTTGAGAGCGACGGGTGATGCATCACGTAGCACACGATGTTGATGTCGGGCGCGGGAAGGAGGACGATGCGAAGCTCTCCGAAGTCCGCCTCCGCCAGCGCCGCATGCATGCGACGCGCACCCACCATGGTCCGCTCGATGAGGTAGCCGTACCCGCGCTCGTCCAGCGGCAGCACTTTGTGGCTCAGCCACACCGCCGCCGCCGCCGCGCCGGGCTTCGACCCCTCGAGGATGAAGCGCCCCAGAAACAGATCTTCCGCCGAGTCCAGTCCCTGTGTGGGGAGCAGATATGGCGGATCGACCGCCACCAGCTCGCGAGCGCGGCGGTCGCGCAGGAGCAACGCGCCAGCGGGATACGGCACGTAGCCGAGCTTGTGCGGATCGATGGTCACGGAGTCCGCGCGCTCGAGCGCCGAGATGGCGCGGACCCAGTCGTCGTCCGGCCACGCTCCTCCGCTTCCCATCGAGTCGCGGATCTCGGCGGCGCTGCGCCGCGCCCCGTCGGCGCGGCGCGTCACCGACGCCGCGTAGCCGCCGTAGCAGGCATCCGCGTGGATGTGAAAAGTGGCGCCCAGCTCCCGCTCGGCGCGCTCGCGAACGGCCAGCACCTCGTCGAGACGGTCGATCGCGCTCTCCTCGGTCGACCCGCATACGCTCACGCACGCCATCACAGGCGTGCGGCTCGCCGTGAGATCGCGTACCGTGCGCCAGAGCGCCTCGGGGTCCATCCGGTAGTGATCGTCCACGGGGATGAACACCAACTGATTGGAACCGATGCCGAGCGCGCGGACGATCTTCTCCCACGAGTAGTGTGCCGTGGCCGCCACGAGGACCACGCCGGCCGGAAGAGTGTCGTCGTACGCGCGAGCGAGCCGCCTGGCGTAGTCCTGATAGCCCACGGTCGAGAGGGAGTGCGCGCTCAGCGCGCGCTGCACTTCGGAACGCGGCGCCACGCTCCAGAGCCTCCCCCAGAGGTCCAGAACGGCGGAGTCGCGCACGTTCTCCAGCTCCCACAACGAGAGCTCCGCGAGCGGCGCCATGGAACCATCGAGCCGCTCGATCTCGATGCTCGCTCCCAGTTCCTCCGCCGCCCCGGCGGCCGCCAGAGGCAGGTAGATCACGTTGCGCGCGATCCAGAGCGCCTCGAAGTTGGCCACCGTTCCACCCGAAGTCAGGTGTCCCCACGAGCCGGCGGGGTCGTAACCGATCATGGCTCCGAGCTGCGCCGCCACTTCGAGCTCGAGACGCGTTGTGACCGGCGAAGCCTCGATGGAGACGTTGTTCGGGTTGTAGAGCATGGCCGCGAAGTAGCCGATCTGCGAAGCGATCGTCTGCTCGAAGCTCATGTGCCCCTTGTAGCGCCCACTGAAGAAGGGCACACCACGCTTGAGCTCCGCCAGCAGCCCCATGAGCTCCTGCGTGAGCGTGGCGACGGCATCCTCGTACCCCTCCTTCCGCTTCTCCGTCTCGCGGATGGTGATCCCATCCTCGGGATGAAAGTTGCGCCGCCAGAAGACGTGATCCCTCAGCGCCTCCGTGACGAGCCGCTCCAGCAGCGCCGCGTTCTCCGCCCTCGGTCCGAGGAACCAGGCGGCAAGGGAGGAGGAGCGGGGGTCGTGATCGTCGTTCATGGAAGGGGAAGGGAGCAGGAAGCAGGAAGCAGGAACCGCACACGAGTCACTGTCGTCCCCGCGAAAGCGGGGAGTCGATGTCATGCCCGCAAAAGCGGGAATCCATGTTCGGTAGAGTAACATGGATGCCCACTTCCGCGGGCCTGACCATGGAACGTGTGCAGTTCCTGTTTCCTGTTTCCTGTTTCCTGTTTCCTGCTCCCTTACCCTCCCCCCTCACCACGAATAGTTCGGCGCCTCGCGCGTGATGGTCACGTCGTGCGGGTGGGATTCGCGGAGGCCGGCGGAGGAGATCTGGACGAACTCGGTGCGGGTGCGCAGCTCTTCGATCGTGGCGCAGCCCACGTACCCCATGCCGCTCCGTAGGCCGCCGACCATCTGGTACAGAACGTCGGCCACGGGCCCCTTGTAGGGCACACGCCCCTCGATCCCCTCCGGAACGAGCTTGCGCGGTGAGAGCTCGCCTTCCTGGAAGTAGCGGTCGGCGCTGCCGTCCTGCATCGCGGAGAGGCTGCCCATCCCGCGGATCATCTTGAACCGGCGTCCTTCGAGGAGGAACGACTCGCCGGGACTCTCCTCGGTGCCGGCGAGCATCGATCCCATCATCACGCTCGAGGCGCCAGCGGCCAGCGCCTTCACGGCGTCGCCCGAATACTTGATCCCACCGTCGGCGATCACGGGCACGTCGCCGGCACCCTCCACCGCGTCGAAGATCGCGGTGAGCTGCGGGACGCCCACGCCCGTGACCACTCGAGTGGTACAGATGGAGCCGGGCCCCACGCCAACCTTCACGGCATTGACGCCGCGCTCCACCAGGGCGGCGGCACCCGCTCGAGTGGCGATGTTGCCGGCGATGAGCTGCACATCGGGGAATCGCTCGCGCACGCGCGCGGTGGCTCGCAGCACTCCGTCGCTGTGGCCGTGCGCTGTGTCCACGACCAGCGCGTCCACCCCCGCGGCCACGAGCGCCGCAGCGCGGTCGAGGAAGTCACCCGCTGCCCCGATCGCCGCGGCCACGCGCAGGCGGCCATGCTCGTCCTTGTTCGCATCGGGGTACTGCCTGCGCTTGTGGATGTCCTTGACGGTGATCAGTCCACGAAGCTTCCCGGACTGGTCCACCACCGGAAGCTTCTCGATCCGATGCTCGCCGAGGATGCGCTCGGCTTCGTCGAGCGTGGTGCCGACGGCCGCGGTGACCAGCCTGTCGCGCGTCATCACCTGCTCGAGCGGGCGGTCGAGGTCGCGCTCGAACTGCAGATCGCGATTGGTGATGATCCCGACGAGCTTCCCTTCCCGGTCCACTATCGGCACGCCCGAGATCTTGAAGCGCATCATGAGCGCGTTGGCCTCGCGCAGTGTCGCATCCGGCGCGAGTGTGATCGGGTTCAGAATCATCCCGCTCTCCGAACGCTTCACCCGGTCTACCTCGGCGGATTGGCGGTCGACGGACATGTTCTTGTGGACCACACCGATTCCGCCGGCACGGGCGAGAGCGATCGCCATCTCCGATTCGGTGACGGTATCCATGGCCGCCGAAACGAAGGGAACGTTGAGCGTGATTCCGGCGGAGAATCGCGAGCTGATGCGAACGTCCTTCGGATGCGTCGTAGAGTGGCTCGGCGAGAGCAGGACGTCGTCGAAGGTCAGGCCGCTCCCGGCCCGCACGCGCGAGGCGCCGTTGTGCTCCACCGTCCGCTCCCCTCGCTGCTCACCGATGCGCGAAGGCCCGCCATCCACTTCAGTGGACATGGCGGGCCGTCTGTTCGTTCGAGTACTGGTAGCCATGGCGAAAGCTAGACTTTCCTTCGGAAGCGCGAAAGGGGCCGATGGCCGCCCAGCCGTCTACCTCCGAAGCCTCCGCCTGATCCGCCTCGGGAGGAACAGCGATGCGGCTAGGAGAACCGAGCGGAGCCGGCCGGGCGCGAGGTCGGCGATCTCGCCGGACCAGTGCGCGCTCAGTACCGGAAGCCCCGCGTTGGAGATCAGACGGGTGAGGGAGAGCACCAGCAGATACACGTCATCCACCTGCCCGAGGAAGGGGATGAAGTCGGGAATCAGGTCGATCGGCGCCACGATGTAGGCGATCGATCCCACCACCATCAGCTTGTCGAGGCGGGATACCCGGCCATCCGAAAGGAGACCGGCGAGCAGGCGCAGATAGGCCGGTATCTGGCGAATGGTACCCGCGAGCGTGCGCCGTGCAGCCGCGCGCTCCCGCGTTCTGGCGGTGGACGATCGGCCCTCGATTCCGTTGGCGGTCCCGCGGCGCACCTGCGCGCGCGGTCCACCTTTCGTGTTCCGCGCCATCACTCTCCGAGACCCGGAGGGGCATCGGCCGGCCACGCGCTACGATGCTCCTCGGGGCGCGGCGGCGACCCCGATGGCGGCCCTGGGGGCGGGGGCGCGTGCGGCGGCGGGGGGGCGTGCGGAGGCTGCGGGGAGTAGTGGGGCGGCGGAGGCTCGTGCCGCGGCGGGGCCTCGCGCGGCGGCGCGGCCTCCCACGGCTCCCGCGGCGGCTCGGGCGCCGGCGGTGGCGGCGCCGCGGGCTCGGGCGAGTGCCTCGCCGGCTCGTGCGGCTGCTCAGCGGCGGGAGCGGAGCCAGGCGTGGAAGAAACGGTGCGTGTCGCCGCGCCCATGACGTCGTTGGCGACCGACTTCCCGGCGGCGGCGACCCCGGAAAGCACCCCCATCGCCTTGTTCAACAACCCCATCGTCTCCGCGACGGTGCTGGCCGACACCCGGCCGGCCCGCAGGCTGTCCTCGACTCCTTCGGTGAAACGTTGAAAGAGGTTCGGTACCTGCGCCGTCTTGTCCGCGTACTTCGACTCCAGGAACTCGACATAGTCGAGCACCTGGTAGCCACGCTCATCCGAGAGGGTGTCGAGCCTCCGGAGAATTCGATCGCGCAACGAGTCGTTCATCTTCCCCACCTCGCTCGGTCATCGTCAGCCACGCCAGCGCACTCGACTGCCGCGCACGTCTATATGAACATAAGGCTGATGATAACGCTTGCTGGTATATACCCCCACCCCCCCGACAAGCTCCGGGAACTGGGCCTCCACCGAATCCACCGCGTCGGCGACCAGCCGCGCATCGCGCGCGTCGATTCTGCCGTCGCCATTGGCGTCGATCGCCACGTCCACGGCATCTCCATACTGGTGGCGGCTGTCGGTGGCCGCCAGCGGCACGCGGCGGTTGTGCGCCGGAGTACGGAACCCGGAGTGCACGTTGACCGTGACGTCGACGTCCGCCTTGCGTACCGTGCCGGCGATCCGCGCCATCACCAGTTCGAGCTTGTCCACCAGGCGCGGGTTCACGGCGATGAAGCGCGGCCACCCCTGCTGCCCGTCATGTGTGAGCAGGTCGCCGAGCCGCAAGTGCTCGCTCATCGGCAGGTCTACGTCGCCCTCCATGACCCGCACGAAGCCCACCGGCAGCGCATCGTCGACATTCCGGTGGCGCTCTCCCACGTACATCCCGATCCGGTAGCCGTCGAGCATCGACCCCTTTTTCTCGTCGAAGGGGACGAGCACGGCGAGCGTGAGGCTCTCCACCACCCGGCTCAGACCATCGCCCACCAGCGCCAGGCGGTAGAGACCGGGCCGGGTGGGAGTCACGAGCGAATCGCCGGTGAGCGCGCGGAGGGGTGCGATCGCGATGGTATCGTCCACCGCCTCCCACGTGTAAGCGAGCGTGGCCGCGGGCCGCCCGGTCACGTGCACTTCCACGGGCTGTGCCACGCGCGCCCCGGGGAGCGCGAACTCCATGCGCACCGCGCCGCTGAGCCCGACGGGCACCGGATCCACCCGGAGGGCGGGAAGCACATCGCCAAACGCGCTGTCCGCGGCGAACGGGGCGTGCTCGAAGCTGCGCGGCGGCTGGTAGGCCGAAATGAAAGCCACCGCAGCCAGGACGGTGATACATGTAAATGCACCGCGGGCGAGCCGGCGGCGGAACGGGCGCCGGACCTGCCCGGCCGGGCCGCCGTCCTCCGTGTGATTCACAGACGTCTCCTCATGTCCAAGATCATCTATGGCGCGCTCAGCCACGGAGCGTGCCCGACTGCGGTGTTGCGTATCGCGTGCCGCCCGCGTCGCTGAGGGCCGAGCCCCCGCATCGGTACGGCAACGCTGGCCCCGCGTCGGGCCGCGACCGGGGAAAAAGCTAAGCTGCGGCCAAACCCGGCGGGATCGCCCACGGCGGATTTTCCCGTTTTTTGACTGACTAGCTGGTCAAACGAGGTCTGCCGTGGTAACCGACGGGGTCAGTAGATGTACACCGGCGTCCCGGGCGCAACCATGCCGTACAGGTAGTCGATGTCCTCGTTCCGAAGACGGATGCACCCGTGGCTCACCGCCTGGCCGATCGAGCTCGGCACGTTCGTACCATGCAGCGCGTAGCCGTCGCCCAGGTTCAGCCGGTGGGTGCCGAGCACGCCAGCGTACTTGCGCTGGTTCGTTCCGAACGGAGGCACTATCACGTTGCCGCCGGCGATGACCTCCTTCCCTTCCTCTCCGGATCCGTAAGCCACCTCGCGACCGTCGGGGAAGCGTTTGACCACGTCGTTCCCGCTCACTGTCACCACGGCGCCGTCGGGTGTGGGGATGCTCTGACCGCGCGCGAGTTTCACCACGCCGAGTCCCCTCCGGCGCGCCAGCTCGAGGTAGTGCCAGTCGGGCGGTACCCATACCGGATCCGCCTCCTTGCTCTGCACCACCAGCCGACCGCGCGGCGTATCGAACTTGTACTCGCTTCGCCCGCCGTGTTTGACGAGTGTCTTACCACTCCCCACCGCGACCCGGGTGGTGTAGAGCGTGGCGTCGGCCTGTCGGTACCAGAGGCGGCGATCGGCTATGCTCACCACCAGGTACGGCCCGCCCGCCGACGGCGCCGGGCTGGAGGCCAGCACCCGCTGGAGCGAGTCGTTCACGATCCCCGCTTCGCGCTTCACGCGCTCCAGCAGATCCCAGTTGCGGTTGAAGACGATACGGTTGACGTCGCGGCGGAAGCGAACCTGCATCGTCGAGTACGCGAACCAGGTGCTCGCCGCCAGGACGACGATCGTGAAGCCGACCAGCGCCCATGCCTGACGCGGCGCATCGCGGAACGCGGTGAAGCGCATGCTATGGAATACGGACTCAGTAGAAATAGACTGCCATGCCGGCCGACAGGTTCGGCGCGATCGCCTCGAGGTCGGCCGCGCTCGCGCGGACGCTCCCGGGGAGCACGTACGACGAGTCGTTCAGCGGACCGGCAGTGGGAAGCGAGTAGATCACAGTCCCGCCGTCGAGCACTATGGCGCGCGGCCCGAGCGCTCCCGCCAGACGCGAATTCCCGGGCGGTTTGAGACCTCGATCCGCGTACACCCACGCGGGGATCTCCCATGCGTCCTTCGCATCGAGCACCGCCTGCACGGACCGCGTACCTCTCGGCACGGCCAGGCGCACGGTGTCGGGCGCGATCCCTATCCTGCGCCCCGGCCCCACCTCCACGGGGATGCTTCGCAGCAGCGCGCCTTCGCGCTCCAGGTACATGCGCGCGCTGTCCACCGAGATCGCGAGGTGTATCTCCTTGTCGCCCTTCGCCTGGCGCCGCAGCAGCTCCATCATCATCTCGAAGCGCTTCTCGCCCGATCCCAGGATGGCATCGGTGCGTGCCCTCTCGAAGTCGCTCATTCCCGCGCGCAGGCGCGCCGTCTCGGCGACGTAGCGCGCGCGCCGCTGCAACACGAGACCGTCGAAGATCAGAGCGGCGAGCACTATCCCGACGAGCGCCCACACGAATCGTGCGTGGCGCCGCAGGAACTCCCTGGTGTTCATCGGTGGACCGGCCAGCTCATCTCTCCGCAATGCTCAGGACATCGAGCAATGGTACACCGGATGCCTCGCTTCGTCCCGTACGGACCCGCGCGGTGATCACGAGCCGTGTGAGCGGCTCGATGCGGCGAGCCTGCTGCACCAGCGATGGCGGTAGCGCCAGATAGAGGAGCGCGCGCTCCTCGCCCGGACCGCGCGCCAGGAGGTACGGCTCCTCTGGCGCCATCTCCTTGCGCAGCGGGTCCGCCGTCTGAAAGGCGATCTTCTGTACTTCCCAGCGCACCATCTCGCCGCGATAGCGATCGGGCTCCGCGCGCAGATCGGCCGCGCTCATCGCGGTGAGCACGGAGCCCTCGACAGGCGCCAGGGTGCTGTCGGGTACCCAGCCCTCCACGCGCACCAGCGTCCAGCCGCGCTCGTGCGCGACGACCGTGACGCTGGCGTTGGAGTCCAGCGCGGCTACCCGGCGGCCCGCCGGAGCCCGCAGCAGCTCGGTGAGCCGATGCGCTACCATGGTGTTGGCACCGCCGCTGGCGGAATCCGCGAGGTCGGCGATCTCGCCATGGGCGGTGCTGGTGGCGTCGCCCGAATCTCCCGCGACTGTGGGCGCATCGCTCTCAGGCCGCATCTCGCCTTCGGGCGCCCGGCGCGCCGGGCGCTCGGTTTTTGCCGCGAGCGTCTCGCGCTCGGGCTTCGAGAGCGCCGAGCTGTGTACCCACGCGGTGCGCCGCACCTCGAGCCAGTCTCCCCGGCTTCCCACGCGCACGAGCCCCATCCCTTCCTTCAGCGACGCGAGCTGCTTCCCTTTCGGGTTCGCGCTGGCGCGCAGCAGCACACCGTCGGAGGCAGCCGAGATCCGGAAGGTGTCGCGCTTCCCGCCCACCCCCGTCCTGTACACGAAGCCGTGGAGCGTGACGCGCGTCCACTCGCCGCGCGCGGTCCCGCGCTCCACGCTGGCGCCCTCGTGCAGGGTGGCGATCAGCACTCCGCCGGGAGTCGCGCGGAACTGCGCGTTGGTGGTGAGTGTAGCCTGCGCGAGTGCGGCGCCGGGTACCAGCAGTGAGAGCGAGAGCAGCGTCAGGAGGCGCATCGCTGGATGGCGGGTGTGAGGGCGGATACATTGTGGTCGGCGCGCGAGGCGCCGAAGTGTAAGGTATCGCACGTTAAGCCGGGTCGAAGATGCCGAGTAGCGGGAAACGTTCCGTGGTCCTTCTGGTACTGGATGGGTGGGGTTACCGCGCCGAACGCGAGGGTAATGCCATCGCGCTCGCCGAGACTCCCACGTGGGACACGCTCATCTCGCGCCACCCGCATACGCTCCTCGAGGCCTCGGGGCTGGCCGTCGGCCTTCCCTGCGGCCAGATGGGCAACAGCGAGGTGGGGCACCTCAACCTTGGCGCCGGGCGCGTGGTGCCACAAGACCTGGTGCGCATCGACGACGCGATCAAAGACGGCTCCTTCTTCGACAACGAAGCGTTCCTGGCGCTCTGTCGGCGCGTGCGTGACGGTGGTGGTACGCTGCATCTCACGGGTCTTCTGGGAAATGGCGGCGTGCACGCCGTCGACCGCCACCTCTTCGCGCTCATCGACCTGGCCGAGCGCCAGCGGATGCCGCGCGTGGCGCTGCACCTCCTGCTCGACGGGCGCGATACGCTTCCCCGCTCCGCGCTCGGCTTCATGGAGCAGACGATCGAGTACGCGCATGGTCGCGCAGTGGTCGCCTCGCTCGGCGGCAGGTATTTCGGCATGGATCGCGACAAGCGCTGGGAGCGGACGAAGCGCTGGTACGACGCGATGGTCCACGGCGCCGGCCCCACGGCCAACGCCCCCGTGACGGCGATCCGCTCGGCGTACGACCGGGGCGAGACCGACGAGTTCATCCCGCCCGTGGTGATCGAGGAAGACGGCGCCCCGGTGGCGCCGGTTCGCGACGGCGACGGCGTGGTCTTCTTTAATTTCCGCGCCGACCGCATGCGGCAGATCGTGCGGGCGCTCACGGAATCGGAATTCGGGGGCTTCGACGCCGCTCCCAGGCCGGACGTTCGCGCCGTGACGATGACGATGTACGACGAGACCTTCACTGTCCCAGTGGCCTTCCAGCCATTCACTCTCGCGCGGATAGTGGCCGAGGTGCTGGCCGAGCATGGCAAGACCCAGTTCCGCACGGCGGAGACGGAGAAGTACGCGCACGTCACCTACTTCTTCAACGGCGGCTTCGAGACGCCGTACCGCGGGGAGGTGCGCGAGCTCGTGCCCAGCCCGAAGGTGGCGACGTACGACCTTCAGCCGGAGATGAGCGCGCCGGCCCTCACGGAAGTGCTCTGCCGGGCGATTCACGATCGCGACCACGATTTCATACTCTGCAACTACGCCAACGGCGACATGGTGGGGCACACCGGTGTGATACCCGCCGCCATCAAGGCGGTGGAGACGGTGGACCAGTCTCTCGCCCGCGTGCTCGAGGCGGCGGGCAAGGCAGGTGCGCGACTCATCGTCACGGCAGACCACGGTAACTGCGAGATGATGCTCGATCCCGAAACGGGCGGACCGCACACCGCTCACACCACCAACCCGGTCCCACTCGTGATAGTGGATCCCGATGGCGACCGCCCGCTTCGCGGCGGTGGCGCATTGCGCGACGTGGGCCCTACAGTGCTCTCCATGCTCGGCGTGGAGCGCCCCGACGAGATGACCGGAATCGACCTCAGAGAGAACGGAGCACGCCAGTGAAGCCAGCGTCGTTCGTGGCGTTGCTGACGCTGGCCGCGGCGCCCGCCGCTACGGCAGCCGCACAGGTGGGACATCTCCCTTCCGAGAGCCCCTACCAGGACGTGCCGTTCAAGCAGGAAGTGACTCTGTACGGCGGCACCTACCAGGGAGCCATCGGGAAGGCGGGCGTGGGTCCCACGGGGGGTCCCATCATCGGCGCGCGCTATTCCATCCGGCTCGGCGGCCCCGTGGAGGCCGCTGCGCACGTGGCCAGGGTGTCGACATCCAGGATGGTGAAGGACCCGCTCAAGATCGGCGATGCACGCATGGTCGGCGAGCAGTCGTTCGGCCTGTACATGGCGGACGTGGGGTTCGCGCTCAATCTCACCGGACAGAAGAGCTTCCATCGCTTCGTGCCGGTGGTGGGCGCCGGGCTCGGCGTCGTGAGCGGGAGCAACACTCCCGATGTGGGCGGCTTCAAGGTGGGCACTCCCTTTGCACTCAACTTTCGCGCGGCGCTGAGGTTCATCCCCAGAGGGAACATCTCGGCGCGGCTCGAGCTGTCGGACAACATGTTCCAGCTCTCGTACCCATCGGGCTACTTCAGATCGCCTCCCATCGGGGACGGAACGCCGATACTGGACCGGTCCGTGGGCAACAGCCAGTGGACGCACCACCGGGTGCTGACGCTGGGCATCTCGTACATGTTCTCACGATAGACACGGGAGCGAGCCATGGCGGACGATTACGAGGACACCTTCGACCTCGAGGACCTGAGCGACCAGGAGCTGCAGGAGCTCGTCCGCTCGCAGCTCGATGACTACGACACGCTCGATGCCGACAACATCCTCGTGAAGGTGCAGGGTGGCGAAGCGCGGCTCTCCGGGCGGGTGGGCACCGTCTCGGAGCGCGAGATCGCCGATCACATTCTCTCCGACGTGATCGGCTTGACGAGCTACCAGAACGATCTCGTCGTGGACGAAGTACGCCGCGACGAGGAGCCCGAAGCTGCCGACGACGCGATCGCCGACGCCCGGGAGCGCGGCGAGGACCAGCTCGGGGGCGATGCCGACATGACCACCGACCCGGCGGCCCTGCGCGAGGAAGACGACCTCGAAGCGGACCTCTACGGCACGCACGATGTCCAGCGCGCGATAGAACAGGGTACGTCGTACGAACCACCCGATTCGCCTACTCCGGAGAGTGGAGAAGACAGAGTCTGAGGTCGCGACGGGCGTGGCACGGGGCAGCGCGCCGCACATCACGCTCACGCGCGGCACCGGCTTCAGCGCCGAGCATCGGTACTACCGGGACGACTGGTCTCCCGCGGAGAACGCCGCCGCCTTCGGAAGCGCGGCGAGCCCCCTATTTCACGGCCACGACTACCGCTGCGACGTGAGGGTCAGCGGCGTCGTGAACGCGTCCACGGGAATGCTCGTCGACCTCGACGCGCTCGACGCCGTGCTGCACCGCGAGATCGTGGAGCGCTTCCACGGTCGCCGCATCAATCTCGACGTACCCGAGTTCCGGGACGGCGCCCTGGTGCCGAGCTGCGAGATGCTGGCCGCATTCCTCTTCGAGAAGCTCCGGTCGGCGCTCGGCGGCCGCGTGGTCGTGGAGAGCGTAATCGTCCGCGAGAGCGAGACACTCGGCGCGGAAGCGACCGGGTCGCGGTAGACGATGGAGGCGCGGCCCCGACCAGGGAACGCCCTTCCCTGCACCCGAAGCTAGACCCATCATACGAAACGATGCAGCGGCGCGTCACGGGAGTGATACTGGCGGGAGGCGAGGCGAGGCGCTACGGAGGGCGCCCCAAGGGTCTCGAGCGCGTGGGCGGGCGGCGAGTGATCGACAGGGTGGTCGCGGCGCTCACCCCGGCCACGGATGAGATCCTCCTGATTGCCAACGACCCGTCGGCCGCCGACTGGCTCGGCGGCGTGCGCCTTGCCTCCGACGTGCGCGTGGGGTGCGGAAGTCTGGGCGGGATCCACGCGGGTCTCGTTCACGCCGGAACGGACATCGTCGTGCTCGCGTGGGACATGCCATTCATCCCTTCGCGCCTGGTGAGTGCGCTCCGTGCGCTCGGCCGGGACGCCGACGTCGCCGTACCGGAGAGCGAGTCCCGACGCGGCGTGGAGCCGCTCTGTGCGTATTACTCCGAACGATGCCTCGCACCCATCGAGCGGCGCCTCGATGCGAACGAGCGGCGGGTCATGAGCTTCTTCCCCGACGTGCGAGTGGCCCGCCTCGCCGCGCGCGAAGTCGCCGTTCTCGGAAATCCGGCCTTCATGTTCATGAATGTCAACGCGCCGGAGGATCTGGCGCTCGCGGAACGTTACGCCGTGTCGGCGGATGGTGGCGATCGGGCCTCGCTTTCCGCTACCTTGCCGGAGTCGCCGACATCGTAGAGTTCCCCCCGGAGGTATCCCGTTGATCCCCTTCGCCGATCCCACCTGGCTTCCATCCGTGGCAAACATCCTCCATCTCCGAATCGCGGGAGGCGCGAAATGAGCGCGCTCCTCACTTCGCGTGGGCGCATCGCGCTCCTCGTTTTCACGACGCTCGCGGCCGGCTGCGCTTCGCGCGGCGGTGCGCCGCCGGCCGCGCCGGAACCGTCCCCCGGTCAGAGCGCTCCACCGCCGGCGCGCACCGCCGACGCCGGGTCCACGGCGGCACAGTCGACGCAGTCGCCGCTCCTTGGCTCCTCTCCGACCGACGCCCTCGGCGAACTGCGAGGCGCCATCGACTCCATGGTCGCCCAACCGCAGTTTCGCAACGCGCACTGGGGGATTCTCGTCGTCGACCCAGCACAGGGCGATACGCTCTACTCGCTCAACGCCGGCAAGCTGTTCATGCCGGCATCGAACATGAAGATCGTCACGGGCTCCGTGGCGCTCGCGCAGCTCGGTCCCGACTACCGCTTCAACACGGCGTTCGTGACCGCCGGCCCGGTGTGCGGCGGCGTGCTGCACGGCGACCTCCTGGTCATGGGCCGCGGCGATCCGAGCATGAGCGACGCGATGCGCGAGGATGCCATGATCCCCATGCGCGAGATGGCCGACTCGCTCGCCGCACGCGGCATCCGCACCGTGCGGGGTCGCGTGATCTCCGGCTTCGACGCCTTCCCCGGCTCGGAGCTCGGCTACGGCTGGTCGTGGAGCGATCTCGGAGCCACCTATAGCGCCGGCGTGGACGAGCTCTTCTTCAACGAAGGCTACGGCCGCGTGGTCGTGCGCGGCGGGCAGCGCGCGGCCTCTCCCGTTCGCGTCACTCCGCTCACGTCGGCGCACTATCCGCCGCTCAGCGTCACGGCGCGCACGGGCTGGGCGCCCGACACTCTCACGCCGACTCCCGATGCCGGCGGCGGCGCGATCGGCATCTCACGCCATCGCCGCAGCGGATCGGACCTCGTCGTGCGTCCCGACAGCCTGGGCCACGGCCTAGTGCTCACGGGGTGGATAACGCCGGGGACCGTAGACACCATCGACGTCGTATTCCCCGATCAGACCGCCGCCTATCTCGCCACGCTGCGTGGCGCGATGGACGACCGTGGAATCGAAGTCCAGGACCGCACGCGGGAGCTCGGCGGGTGCGCCGGCGCGACCACCGCGCGGGCTCTCGACACGCTCTTCGTGTATCAGTCGGCACCGCTGCGCGACGTACTGCACGCGATGGAGAAGCCGTCGCAGAACCAGATCGCCGAGATCCTGCTCCGCACCCTCGGCCTCGAGCGCGCGGGAGTCGGCCGTCCGGACAGCGGCGCCAGCGTGGTGGAGCGGCAGCTCCTGGCGTGGGGCGCGGAACCCGATGGCTTCGTGATCCGCGATGGGAGCGGGCTGTCGCGCTACGACTATCTCTCGCCGGAGACGATCGTTCACATACTCGCCGCCATCCAGCGGGACACCGCCTTTCACGCCTTCTACGATGCGCTCCCCATCGCCGGGATCGACGGGACGATCGAGTACCGGATGAGGGGCACCGCCGCCGAGGGTAACGTACACGCCAAGACCGGCTCCATCGCGAACGCCAGATCGCTTTCGGGCTATGTGACCACCGCGGACGGCCGCGAGCTGATCTTCTCCCTCCTCTGCAACAACTGGACGGTGCCCGCGAGAGAAGTGCTGGCCGTACAGGATGCGATAGCGGCGCGCCTCGCCGAGCTGACCACGCCGTTGGGCGGCTGAATGCTCCCGGTGGCGGAGGCGAGCGCGCGCATCCTCGCCGGGATCGAACCGCTGGCGAGCGAGCGCGTCGCGCTCCTCGACGCGCTGGGGCGCGTGCTCGCCTCGCCCGTGACATCGCCGGTCACGATACCGGCGTGGGACAACTCCGGCATGGACGGCTACGCCGTGCGCGCGGCAGATGTGGAAGGCGCGAGCGAGACGCGTCCGGTGACACTCGAGGTGTTGGAGACTGTGGCGGCGGGTGCCTTCCCTTCGCGGGCCCTGTCGGCGGGAACGGCCACCCGGATCATGACCGGTGCGCCGATCCCGGAAGGCGCCGACAGCGTCGTACGCGTGGAGGACACCGACGCTGGCGAGTCCCGCGTCACCATCACCAGTGCGCGCGACGCGCATCGCAACATCCGCCACCGCGGTGAGGACATCGGGAGTGGGGCCGCGGCCGTGGAAGCCGGCACTGCCGTCGGGCCCGCGCAGATCGGACTTCTCGCGGCAGTCGGCGCCGCTACCGTGGATGTGCACCGCAGGCCCCGGGTGGCCTTCCTCGCGACGGGCGATGAGGTCGTGGATCTCGATCGCTTCGGCGAAGTGTTGGCTGGCCGCAAGATCGTGACGTCGAACAGTTACACGCTGCATGCGATGATCCGCGCGTCGGGTGGCGTGCCTCTCGACCTCGGCATCGCGCGCGACGATCCGGTGGAGCTCCGCGCGCGCATCGAGAGCGCCGTGGGATCCGACCTGCTCATCACCTCGGCGGGTATCTCGGCGGGCGAGTACGACTATATACGTCCGGTGCTCGCGGAGCTGGGCGTGAAGCTCGACGTATGGCGGGTGCGGATGCGCCCCGGCGCGCCGCTCGGCTTCGGCCGGCTGGGGAACATGCCCTGGATAGGACTCCCGGGAAATCCGGTATCGACCATGGTGACCTTCGAGCTGTTCGTGCGCCCCATGCTTCGCAGAATGCTCGGACACTCCCGGATCTTCAGGAAGCCCGTGCCCGTGCTGCTTGCCGAGCCGGTGCAGACCAGAGTGCCGCGCACGCACTTCTTGCGCGCCAGGGTGAGCGCCGGCGCCGACGGCGCGCTCACCGCCCGGCTCACCGGCGCGCAGGGCTCCGGGATCCTCACCTCGATGGCGCTCGCCAACGCGCTGCTCGTGCTTCCGCACGATCGCCAGCGTTTCGAGGCGGGTGAGAAGCTCAACGCGATCCCACTCGACGACGGCCACCCGGTGTCACGCCTGGAGCTGTGAGCGAGGGAACAGCGCCCGGAGAGCCGCGAGCGGACGAGGCGGGGGACGCGGCTCGAAACGAGCGGCGATTGAACGGGCCGGAGGCTCTGCACACGCCGCTTGCCGTCGTCGACGATCTCGAGCGTCGTTTCGTCGTGGAACCGCTCGAGGTCACCGCGTTCAGCCGCACGCTGGATCTGATGGCTCCGCGCAGCGCGGAAGATCTCCTCAGTGAAGAGGACTTCGACCGCGACGAACGGCTCCCCTACTGGGCCGACCTCTGGCCGTCGTCGTACGCGCTCGCGGACCGCCTGGCGAGCGAGAGCGGGCGCGTGGCGGGCGCGCCGCTCCGGCTCCTGGAGCTCGGGTGCGGACTCGGGCTCGTGACCATCGCCGCCCTCACCGCGGGCTTCGATGTGCTCGCGACGGACTACTACGCCGATGCGCTCCTCTTCACTCGCGCCAACTCCTGGCGGGTACTCGGAGCCGATGCGCCGGTGCGCCTGGTGGATTGGCGTTCCCTCCCCGCCGACCTCGGGACGTTCGACAGAGTGGTGGCGGCGGACGTGCTCTACGAGAGGCGCTACACCACCATAGTGGCCGATGCGCTCGCTCGTACTCTCTCGCCGTGTGGAACCGCGCTAGTGGCGGATCCCGGACGTACCGCCATCACCGAGTTCCTCCGTGAATGCGAGGCGCGCGGGCTGATGGTGGCATCGGTGGAGAGCTGGCGCTACGCCGAAGGCAACGTGAGGCAGACCATCCTGGTGCACGAGCTAGTGTGGGGCGGCGGGGCCGGCGAGCGGGAGAAATGAGCTTCAGGGTAGCTGTATAGCCTGTGGAACAGCGTGGTTCTCGCCACTTCCGTCTCCTAGCTGCCCCCGACCGTTCCTTCCCCAACAGTAAACGACGCTGTATGCCGCGCGCCCACAAGTGTGCTCCAGGCCACCGGCCAATTGAGCGAAAACGAGATCCCCACTCACCCGCAGCGGTCCTGCCCGGTCGGGGTCGGCATATGTCCCATTGCCGAGTTGTCCCCACTGGTTGTCGCCCCAGCAGAACGCGACACCGTCGGCGGTGATGCCGCAGGTGTGTTTGCCGCCGGCCGCGAGAGTCACGAACTTCTGCTCTCCCTTTACAAGGACGGCGGTGTCAGAGGACCAGCCAATGGTGTGTGTGTCGTTACCCAGACGCCACGAGGAGTTGTTCCCCCAGCAGTAAGTCGCATTCGTCGTCGTGAGCGCGCACGTGTGCTCCGTGCCCGCCACGACCTGGACGAACGAGAAGTCGCCGGCTACGCGCACGGGCGTCTCGCCGTTCCCCTCTCCGCCACTGCCTAGAGCGCCATACAAACTGTATCCCCAGCAGTAGATGGCGCTCTCGGAAGTCACTCCGCACGTGTGTTTGCCGCCCGCAGCAAGTTGGACGAACTCGTGACCGCCGCCGACTGGGGTAGGCACATAGCTGGCGTAACTCCTCTCACCGTTGCCCATCTGGTGAACCTGGTTGTCGCCCCAGCAATAAGCCTCGCCTGCCAACGTCAGTCCGCACGTGTGCTCGGAGCCGGCGGTGAGCTCGATGAAGTGGTGGCCACCACTCACGAGCACGGGAGTGTCGCTGGACTCGTCAGTGTCGTCGCCAAGTTGACCATATCTGTTGTCTCCCCAGCAGTACGCCTCCCCCGAATCGGCGAGGCCGCATATGTGATCCAGCCCCAGCGCCAGTTCGGCGAAGCGTGCGCCGCCTTCGACAGTCACCGGTGTGACTGCGATGCCGGACCACGGCCCGATCGTGGGAAACAACGAGCCGTACACGTTGTGGCCCCAGCAGAACACCACGCTCGACGCCGTCCGCCCGCAGGAGTTGCGCGGCCCGAGGAAGAGAGCGACGAGTCCGGAACTGGCTCCGGCACCGACCATGAGTTGAGCGGTCCCGCTCTTGCCGTCGCTCGTAGCGGTCACCGTTACCGGACCGCCTACCGACACTCCCGTGGCGACGCCGCTCGCCGGATCGATACGCGCGACGCTCGGATCGCTAGACGACCAAACGATCTGGCGTCCGGCAAGCTCGTTGCCGGCATCGTCCTGAGCCGTGGCGGTGAAGCGGAGCGTTTCTCCGACGTTTACGGACCCCGACGGAGGCGACACGGCTACCGAGGCGACGTCGGCCGCGCTTCCCGAGTGTATGATCCCGCGGAAGTATTCGGCCTCCGGCACCAGCGTCAGCTTCCAGGCGGCATCCCTGTCGATCCCCATTACCGCTATCTCGGCACCAAGCCTCGCATCGAGTCCGTAGAACGCCTCCGCGGTGACATCTCCCGTTGCGGCATCGGCCGTCAGCCTGACGCGCGTGTAGGGATCGAGGGCCACGAAAGGGCCCGCGACTCCGTCGAGGCTCAGGTGCAGCTCGGGATGTATCGTCAACTTTGCGTTGATCGCTCCGCTGGCCCTTCCCGTGATCGGCTGCGCCTCGAACGACCGGCCTCCCGACGACACAGGCTTCAACTGCCCACCCTGGTAGGTGATGCCCGCCAGGAGCGACGCGGTACTGGCGAATCCGGACTGCACGGCCGCTTCGAGCGAAGCGTCGAACTCGATCGTGGCGATGAGCTCGGTCCGCACGACGCACATGACGGGCAGTGGACCCAGCGATCCGCACGGGACGGTTGCCGACAGCGTGGCCACCCGAACCGACTGAGGCGGCGGCGTATACGTCCCCGCGATCTCGGCTTCGCTGGTAGCATCCACGTCGAGAGCTCCTTTGAAGACCGCGTGGAACTCATCGGGCTCGAACAATCGAATCCTTCCGCCAACGTCCAGAGTGGGATCGAATCGGACCACGCCGGTTGGGATGCGAACGGTGACGTTGGTACAAGCATCGGGAGTCGATACGCTGCATAGCTGTCGATCGACGAGCGTCACCCCGTTCAAGGAAATGACTTCAGAGCTTGCCGAGACGCCCGCAAGCGCGTACTCGAGCATCACCTTAGGGACCGCACCTCGGGGGTCGACGGTTCCGGATCTACTGCCGCGCATCAGGCTGGCGCCGAGCGATAAAGGAATCGATGCCTGGAATGATCCCTCCTCGACTGCATCCGTGAACGCCGCGGCTACAGTATTGAGCACCGTCAGCGTATCGCTCGAGTGAACCTCCGTGACGCGACGGATGAACCCCCCTCCCTGTGCGCCAACGATTACCTGCCCCACCTCGAACGGCGGCAATCCAGGGGCGACCCGGAAAGTGAACACACCGCTCGCCCGCTCCACGCTGTCGGAGACCAGGCGCGCCTTGGTGGAGTCCACGACCACGGCGTCCGCCGACAGCAACGTGGCGTCGTCCGGGGCGCCGATCGTTACCACTGCCGTATCGGATTTGTCGTCGCTCCTCGCGACGACTCGCGCCGATCCGGCCCCCGTCGCGCGCACCCAGCCGCTCTGCGACAGCTCGACGAGAGCAGGATCCGGACTGGACCACGCGACCGCGCGTCCGGCCAGAGCGTCGCCGCTCGCGTTGCGCACGGTTGCCGTGAGCTGCACCGAGTCGCCGATGGCGAGTGCCGCGGAATCCAGCGTGATGACGACGCTCGCGGCCGCCACCTCGGAGCTGCTCGATCCGGGGTCCGTTGGCCCGCCACCGTCGCGGCCGCAGCCAGCTCCGGCCAGTACGAGGGAGATCGACAGCATGAGTCGCATCGCTTCCCGACGAGCTGGATTGGCGGGAACGTCACTCGTCCTGATCTGCCCATCCGCCGATGCGTCGCGGTTCATGCTCTTACGCAACTACTTGGTGCATGGGTTGGTATGGCGGGCGCGCATCACGTCCCGACCTTCGCCTTGAGACTCGCCGCCTGTGCCTTGACGTGGGCAACTTCGCGCGGATCCATGTAGTCCCAGGCCTTCTGCAGCACGGCCGTGTACATCGCCTCCAGTTGCGGGTACATCTCTTTCTGAAAACCCGGATCATCCATGATGAAGTTCTGCACCGCTGCGGGGTTGCTCTGCAGGGCGGCCAGCCCCCCCCTTCTTGTAACGCTTGGTTCCTGTCCACTGTACGATGATCGGGTCGACGGCTATGCTCTTGGACCACATCCGCTCGTTCGTCATACTCTCCGACAGCACGAGATTGATGCGGCCTCGGAGCGTGGCGGTGCCGTCGAGAGTGACGGCATCTTGAAGCGCGCCCAGAAAGCCGCCAGAAGTCTCCTCCCGCAAGTCGGTGAATTCCATCTTCATCGCCAGCTCCGGTGCGAGCACCAGGTCGGAACCAGTCTTATCTGGGTAGACCATCGCCTGATAGCTGTCGAACGGGCCGCGTGTGGTGAAGCCGCGGGCGTTGAGCAGCGCCATGAAGTCGTTCTTCATGGCGGTGCTGAATTCGAGAATGTTCCCCGATGCCCCGGGCTGGCTCCACCTCGGCTGCACGAGCGCAAGCGTCACTCCCGCCGAACCCGCACGCGCCGTATTGGGCGGGCTGTAGCTGAAATTGAGTACGCTCGGCGCCGGTGCGGGCGCCGCCGTCACCTGCGGTTTACATCCTGCCAGCATCCCACCTGCGACTATCGTCAGAGAGACCAGAGCTATCCGCATCGCCTCCTCCGGAAACGGTATGAGGTCCATCGAGCAGACCATCTTGCAGAAATGCCGGGATCAGGAAACACTTACTCCGTCTCCACCCCGTCTCCTGCCCACCGTCTCGCGAGCGTCTCATGGACGAAGTGCCTTCCAGGCCACCGCTTAG